>NZ_JACFTC010000005.1:0-237283 GCF_014281985.1 Flavobacterium sp. GP15 | reverse complement strand
GGGGTTTTTTGTTTTATATCAAATCCCCATTTTAATCTTCTATTTTATTTGTAATTAAAAGTATTATAGAATGTTTTAATTATTATTAAAATTTACTTATTAATAAACTAACTAATTAAAGCGATTTTTTAATTATAAATTTTAAAAATTACTAAATATAAACTAGATTTGATTAATTGTTTAAATTATTAATATAGTCTATATTTTATTTATGAAAAGAAGAGCTTTTTTAACTACCGCTACTTTAGCATCAGCAGGTTTATCTACATTTTTAATTTCTGGATGTGAAAATAAAAATAGAGATAATAACACGGATAATATATTTCAATCATACGAACCTTTTGAGTTAGATGAAGAAACAATAAGTAGTTTAACAGAAAAGTTGAGTTCTGGTACATATAGTTCTGAACAATTGGTTAAGTTGTATTTGCAACGTATTGAAGGTATTGACAATAAAGGAGCAAAATTAAATTCTGTAATTGAATTGAATCCTGATGCAATATCCATTGCAAAAACTATGGATTCAGAATTGAAATCTAATAAAAAAAGAGGTCCTTTACACGGTATTCCAGTTTTAATAAAAGATAATATTGATACAGCTGATAAAATGCAAACTACAGCAGGATCATTAGCTTTAGTAGGAAATATTGCTTTAAAAGATGCTTTTATTGTTACTAAGTTGCGAGAAGCTGGAGCTATAATACTAGGAAAAACTAACTTAAGTGAATGGGCTAATTTTCGTTCCACAAAGTCTTGTTCAGGGTGGAGTAGTAGAGGTGGTCAAACTAAAAACCCATATTTTTTAGATCATAATCCTTGCGGTTCAAGTGCAGGTTCAGGTGCAGCTGTATCTGCAAATTTGTGTGTAGTTTCAGTAGGAACTGAAACAGACGGTTCTATAGTTTGTCCTGCATCTGTAAACGGTGTTGTAGGTATTAAACCAAATGTTGGTTTAGTGAGTAGAACGGGAATAATACCTATTTCAAAAACACAAGATACGGCAGGTCCTATGGCTAGAACGGTTCATGATGCCGCCATTTTATTAGGAGTATTAGCAGCTATAGATTCAAATGATACAGTTACCGAAGAAAGCAGAGGGAAAAGTTTTACCGATTATACTAAATTTTTAGATATAAATGCTTTAAATGGAAAGAGAATTGGGGTAGAGAAAAAAAAACAAGGAACTAACAAATATGTTAACGCTCTTTTTGAAGAGACTTTAGAACTTTTAAAAAAACAAGGTGCTTTAATAATTGAAATTGATTATTTAGATGAAATTAATTCTTTAAGTAATTCTGAATTTGAGGTTTTACAATTTGAATTTAAGGAGGGATTAAATGGTTATTTAGCTTCTGCAAATTCAAAAGTAAAAAATTTGAATGATGTCATTAAGTTTAATAATGATAATGAAGATAAAGCAATGCCATATTTTAAACAAGAATTATTAGAAAGTTCAAATGCGAAAACTGATTTGGATGATAAAAAATATTTAGAAGCTTTAGAAAAAAGTCATTTTACTAGTAAAAATATTTTAAATGCTATTTTTAGAGAGAAAAAATTAGATGCTATTTGTGGTATAACCATGGGGCCAACTTGTAGCATAGATACTATTTACGGAGATCGCTGGGGAGAGTATTCATTAACTACACCAGCTGCAATTAGTGGTTTTACTCATATTACCGTTCCTTGCGGTACTGTTTATAATTTACCAGTAGGTCTCTCTTTTTTTGGAACACCCTATACTGAAAATACATTAATAGCAATTGGTTACGCTTATGAACAAGCTTCTAAAAAAAGAGTAAAACCAGAATTTAAATCTTCTTTTATATAAGAGGATTTATTTTAGAATTTAAGCTTAGGCCTATTTGTTACTTTATAATTTTTGAATAATAAAGACAAATTTCCTTAATTGGGCATTCTATACATTTGGGTATTGGTCTACAAATTTCTCTTCCGAGGAAAGAAATAGCCATCCCAATTTTGCCCCAAATTTCTTGTGGAAGCACTTGCATTAATTGTTTCTCAGCTTTAATGCCATCTTTGGTTTCTGTTATTAATCCAATTCTGGGTGCAACACGTATTACGTGTAAATCAGCTATGACACCTACTGCTGGCATTTTTGCTTCTCTCATAATGACATTGGCTGATTTTCTTCCAATCCCTTTTAGCGCGATCAAACCATCCATTGTTAGAGGAATATTGCTGTCTTTCTTAATTATTTTTGAAATTTCTATTAACCAACGCGCTTTATTTCCAAAATTTTTAACTTTCGATATATACGGAATTATCGCTTCTACATTGGAAATAGCTAAACTTTCCATATTAGGGTAAACTTTAAATAATGGAGGAGCGATGGTGTTTATATTTGCATCAGAATCTTGAGCAGATAACACTACCATCACCACTAACTGATATAAATTTTGATACTCTAATGGATGCTTTTTGCCTTTATATTTTTTTAGAATTGGATAAAGTTTTTTATCCCAATCATTTGAATTTCCAAATAAATCCACGATTATTCCTCTTTAAAATCAACAGATAGAGAGTTAACACAATAACGTTGACCGGTTTTTGTAGGTCCATCATCAAAAACATGACCTAAATGGCTTCCGCAATTTGCACATAGTATTTCGGTGCGTTTCATCCCATGAGTTACATCAGAAATGTATTCTACTTTTTCAGGAATTGATTCGTCAAATGAAGGCCATCCACAATGCGCATCAAACTTAGTATTACTTTCAAATAAAGGTTCTCCACATGCTCCACAGCAGTAAGTTCCTTTTTCAAAGTTTAAATTATATTTTCCTGTATGTGGATATTCAGTTCCTTTTTTACGAAGAATTCTATAGCGTTCTTCTCCAAGTTCTGATTTCCATTCATCTTCTGATTTTTCAATTTGATATTTCATCTTTTTTGCGTTAAAGTTTTTTAATTATAATCTTCATGAATTAATAAACTGAATTGTTTTTTCAATTACAGCTGTATTTCCAAGAATTTTTCGGTGACCTAATCCTTCTGTAAGCATTAATTCTCCATTTTTTAAATTTTCATGAATATGAATTCCAGCTTTTACTGGTACTTCAGGGTCATTTTGATCATGGATTACTAAAACTGGAATGTCAGTTTTAGCAGCAGCTAAATATGCCGAATAACTATTCATTTCAATGCCATATTTATTTTCAAAATGCAATTGTATCAATTTACTTATTTTCGGATTTAACTCTAATTTAGCCACGAAATCATCCATTATATCTTCTACAATATCTCCACTACCAATTACAACTGCATGATTTACTTTCAATCCTTTTTTTATTGCGTTAAGAACTGACATTCCTCCTAAAGAGTGACCAATTGCGGCTTCAAAATGGCCTAATTGATTATCGATTTCTAAAATTGTTTCTATAAAATCAGTCATTATGGTCATTTTCCCAGGAGATTTTCCATGTGCTGGAGCATCAAAACTAACAGTAGAATAACCAACTTTTTGCAGTTCATCAGCAATTTTAAATAATTGAGTACCACGGCCTGACCATCCATGTACTAATAAAACTTTTTTTTGACTTTCTCCATATTGATACAAAACAACTTCTTTGTTAATTGATGGTATTAAAATTGTTTTTTGATGACTTTTAAGCTCCATTTCTAATTCTCTCTTTGGCACTTTATGTTTTATAGGAGAAGTAAAGAGTCTTGCTGCAAATAGTGTAATTAGTTTGGGTGATATAGAAGCAATTATTTTACTGGTTACTAAAATTATTTTGGGAATTTTTAAAGCTTGAGTATGAACGGAAGATTTCTTTGTCATAAGATTTATTTATGCGATTTTATATTTTTATAATTCTTAAAAAATATAAAAGTACTGTTTTTATCAGTTTTTCTAATCATTCTTAACATTTTACCAGAAAAATAAAATTTAATCTAAATGATTATTTACAAAATATATTTTGAGTTTTTATCCGAAATTATATTTTAAAGTACAAATAATATTATTAATTGAATTTGCAATTTAACAGATATAAGTTACTTAGATTCTTACTTTAGAATTTTATTTATTATTAATTTTACTCAAAATAAATACTCATTTTAACTATATGATTATAAAATACTAATCATTTAAAAAAATGATTAGTAAAATTTTTTTTATCTAGATTGTTTTTATTAGTTCTATTAAAATACTTTATAATGTTCTCTTTCACTCTTAAAATAACTATAATTTTGAAATTTTTTTTTTTAATTATGTAAATAATTAAATTTATAATACTAGTATATTTGCTTTAATAATAAAAATTAGATTATGAAAAAAAATATATTTTTAGGGATACTGATGCTAGTCTTAGTGTATTCTTGCGCAACTAACCCTATTACAGGTAAAAAAGTTTTAAATTTAGTTTCCAATAGTGAGCTGTTTCCGTCTGCTTTTCAACAATATGGAACTTTTTTGAAAGAAAATAAAGTTATTAGTGGTACTGCTGACGCTAAAAAAGTGGAAGTTGTTGGAATGAAAATTAAAGCAGCAGCTGAAAAATATTTGAAATATTTAGGTCAAGGTGAATATTTAAAAGACTATCGTTGGGAATATAAATTAATTGATAGTAAGGAAGTAAATGCTTGGTGTATGCCAGGAGGAAAAATTGTGGTGTATTCAGGGATTTTGCCTGTGACTAAGAATGATGCTGGTTTAGCAACTGTAATGGGACATGAGGTTTCTCACGCATTGGCAAACCACGGAGCACAACGTATGAGTGCTTCACAATTACAAGAAATTGTTGGAGCTGGAGTTTCAGTTGCAACTTCTGGAAAAAGTCAACAAACACAACAAATTTGGAGTCAAGCTTATGGTATTGGTTCTCAAGTTGGAGTGATGTTACCCTTTAGTAGAAATCATGAAACAGAAGCAGACAAAATAGGTTTAACTTTAATGGCTATTGCAGGATACAACCCAGAGGAATCAATTACTTTTTGGTCTAGAATGGCAGCACAGTCTTCAGGTCAAGCTCCACCAGAATTTATGAGTACTCACCCATCAGATGCGACCAGAATTGCAAACTTACAAGCATTAATTCCAGAAGCAAAAGCAACTGCGGCTAAGGTTGGAATTATAAAATAATATTCTGTATAAAATTTTAAAAGGCTATTCTCAAATGAGAGTAGCCTTTTTTTATTTAAAGTAAATAATAATTAGAAAGAATTTGTTAATACTTAAAAATTAGTTTTTTAAATAATATTGGATAAATTCGCAAAAAAAATAATGATATGGCAGATTTACCAAAAGGGAATAAGAAATTATTAAATGCTTGGGCTTTTTACGATTGGGCAAATTCAGTTTATACACTGACAATTGTGTCAGCAGTTTTTCCTATTTTTTATGAAGCTCTTTTTTCTGATAGAAGTCATTATATCACTGTATTTGGTTTTAGTTTAAAGAATTCTGCTTTAATTAGCTTTGTTACTGCCGCTGCATTTTTGCTAGTAGCTTTTCTATCTCCACTATTATCTGGTATTGCAGATTATGTGGGTAATAAAAAAGCTTTCATGAAATTCTTCTGTTATTTAGGAGCTTTATCCTGTATGGGATTATATTGGTTTGATTTAGATAATATTTACGTTGGACTAGTATTTTATTTTTTTGGTTTAATTGGCTATTGGGGAAGTTTAGTTTTTTATAATTCTTATTTACCAGATATTGCTTTTGTTGAACAGCAGGATAAAATTAGCGCCAAAGGTTATTCTATGGGATATATTGGAAGTGTCATTTTATTAGTTATTAATTTAGCAATGATAATGAAACCAAAACTTTTTAATATAACAGGTACTGATGGGGAAGCTGCTATGAAGGCGATGCGCTATTCGTTTGTAATGGTGGGAGTGTGGTGGATTCTTTTTAGCCAATATTCTTACTATTTTTTGCCTAAAGGGAATAAAAATAAGAATCAAAAAGTGACTCATCATGTTATCTTTAATGGATTTAAAGAGTTAAAAAAAGTATGGTCTATTTTGAAAGCTAATCTTGTTTTAAAGTGTTATTTAGGAAGCTTTTTTGTGTCGAGTATGGCTGTACAAACGGCTATGTTAGTGGCTACTTATTTTGGAGCTCAAGAAATTGCTTGGTCCTCTAAAGAAGAAAGTACCATAGGATTAATAATATGTATTTTATTAATTCAATTAGTAGCTATTATTGGAGCTTTGGTTACTTCAAAAGCTTCAGAAAAATTTGGAAACATACCTACTTTGATATTTATAAATGGATTTTGGGTATTAATTTGTGTGGGAGCATTCTTTATAAGCCAACCGCTAGAATTTTATGTTATGGCAACAGTTGTTGGTTTTGTTATGGGAGGAATACAATCGCTATCTCGTTCTACCTATTCGAAATTGTTACCTGAGACAGAAGATACCGCTTCCTTTTTTAGTTTTTATGATGTAGCTGAAAAGATTGGAATTGTAATAGGAATGTTGGTTTATGGTATAATTGATCAAACAACAGGAAGTCCAAGATTTGGAATAGCGTCTTTAGCTGTGTTTTTTGTAATTGCTGTAGTTTTACTAAATAGAGTACCAAAAAAAGGTGTTTTAAATTAATAAAACACCTTTTTTAAAATCTCCATTCTAATTTATATTTATACTTTTTTTATGCTTCCAGAACCACTTACTTTAGTGTCCTTGTTTTGTGGATCTCCTATATATTTGATATCACCTGATCCATTTACTCTAGCATGAATACTTTCTGAACAAGAAACTGAACTATCACCTGAACCAGAAACTGTAACTTTAGCATTCTTTGCTGATAGACTACTTGCTTTGATATCTCCAGATCCGTTTAAGTTGCTAGTTATATTTTCTGTCTTACCATTGAGTACAATGTCGCCTGATCCAGTAAGATTTAGGTCGACGTTTTGTGATTCAACGCTTAATTTTATATCACCTGAGCCGGTTAATATAACAACAAACGAGTCTGATTTTATAAGTTTTTTTGATGTAATATCACCAGAGCCAGTCAATGAAACTTGATTCATAGTTTCTATAGGAACTTTTATCTCAATTTTTTTTCCTTTACTTGTATTGATGTTCTTGTTTTTCTCTGTGGTAATTTTTAACTCTTGATTTACTACTTCAATTATAATGTGCGGTAGCAAATTTTCTTCTCCCTTTATTGTAATGTCTCCTTCTTTTCCAGAAACTAATTCGACATCAAAAAAACCTATTACAGAAATTTTATCGTAAGAGGAAGTGGTTCTCTTTTCAGAAATAACATTTCCATTTCCTTTAATTCCTTGATTTGACTTCCATTGAGCTTGAACCATTGTTGTTGCTAAAAGTGTACATGCAACTAGTAAATAAATTGATTTTTTCATGATTTTGTGATTATTGATTAATGATTATTTGTTAATGATACGTTCCCATAATCGGAGATTATAGTAATATTATTGATTCCTTTTTTCTTGTAAAATCCCATATATTTTTTTGAATTAGAAATTTCTTCTTTTGAATTAATTTCTAGTTCATTACTATGATTAAAATTTGCATATTTTAAATCGATAGTAAAATCAAAAGCAAAATTGCTATCATATCCTATATCTATTCCTGTATATCCAGAAATAATATTTATGCTATTTGCTTTATCATTTATAGTTTCAATTTTTAAAGAGCTGTATTTTGTGTTTAATTTCAATTGATTAAATACTTCTCCTATTCTAATTGTCAAATAATTTCCGGAGGCATCTAATGATTGCACATTTTTAATTTTAATTTTACCATATTTACTGTTGTATTTTACAACATCACTTTCAATTATTTCAACATCGGTATAGTCTGAAATCAAATCTATTTTTCCAACTTGATTAATTTTCAAATTAGAATATTTTGCATTTATCGAACCATATTTAAAAAAATCAATACTAGAATTAGAACAATAATCAATTTGTATTGCACTAGTACTGAATAACTTTCCTAAATTTATTTTGCCATATTTACAATTAATTTCTGCTAAGGAGTATAAATCAGTGGTACTTATATTTCCGTATTTATTATTGAGTTTTACACTTGCGTTTTTAGGGATTTTCAATGTGTAGTTAATTTCAAAACTATTATTTCTACCTTTATTTTTCGAACTAGAATTTCCTAGTATAGTTTTGGCTGAAATTATACCTTTTAATGCATTTATATCAATATTTATATCATTTATGCGTTGGTTTACCCAATTTTCATTATCACCGCTTACTTTAATACTAATGTCAAGTTCTATTATATTTTCGTTCCAAGTTGTAACAGAAATATTACCATAAGAATTATCGATATATAGTGTAGCATCTGAGTTTACATAATAAGCTTTGTTAATATTTTTTTGTTTTGAATAGTTAAAATCATTTTCTGTAGAAAATGCAACAAAAGGAAACATGATAAACAAGAGCAGTATTTTATATTGTTTTTTCATCATGAATTTGTTTAGATTGTTCATTTTCTTCAATATGTTGTAAAACTGTTTGCAAGAAGGAAATTCTTGTTTGAAGATTGCTAATCATGGCATAAATGATTTGCTTACTTTCACCATTGGTTTTTAATTCTTGAAGTATTTTATCATAATCCTTATCTAAAACCTTCATTTGTTTTAATGCATCAGTAATGATTTTTTTATTTTCGGGAGATTTTTTTTCTTTTATTTTATTTAATTCTTTTTGTATGATTACACTAAAAATAGAATCGGTCTGTCTTGTTTCTTTTGATGCAAATTGAAACTCTTTAGATTTCACTTCGCTTGTGTAGAAAACAAATATTCCTAATAAAATGGCTATTGAAGCAGCAATTGCAAGTGGAAAAAAATATTTTTTTGATTGTTTTTTAGTGTTTAATTTATTTAAAAATCTCTCGCTATGATCTTTCTCTAGTTCTGCGATATCCCATTGATGCTCCAGTTTTTGAAATAAGTTGTCTATTTTTTTATTTTCCTTTTTCATATCTCACCTAATTTTTTTCTTAAACAATCTTTTGCTCTACTTAATGTAGTTCGGCAATTGGCATAGCTAATATTTAATATTTCACTAATTTCTTCAGAATCATATCCTTCTATGTAAAACAGTGTCAAAATCATTCTGTAACTGTATTTTAATGAATTAATAGTTTCTAAAATCTGTTGTACTTTTAAATTATTGAAGGAATCATCATCTGAAATATCAATTTCATTTTCTTCTTTTTTATAAAGGGCAGTATCAAAATCTTCCGTTTTAAATTGATTATTTTTTTTATAAAAATCAATACTCGAGTTAACAATAATTCTTTTCAGCCATGCGCCAAAACTAACCTCTTGTTTAAAATCGCTTATTTTATTAAAAGCTTTCAAAAAACCTTCTTGCATTACATCTTCAGCAAAATGGGCGTCTTTTACAATTCTATAGGAAACATTGTACATAGCCTTAGCATAGCGATTATAAACTTCGCATTGTGCTTTTTGGTTTTTTTGCTTACAAAGCAAAATCAGTTTTTCGATATTCTCTTGTTCTAAACTCAAACAGTTAGTTGTAATTTATTATAAAGACGCACTTTTTTATTGTTTGTTACAGTTTATAAAATTAAACTTTTAATTTTCTTTTATCAGATTTTCAAGGGATTAATATATTTACTTGATGCTAACATTAATAATTGTTTGCACTATTTTAAATAGTTGATAAGGATAATATTTTGGCATAGAGATTGTCTCTTTTAGCCATTAGCAAATAATGAGTGTTAAACTAAGATTTTATTATATTAGACTACTTTGAAATCTTATATTTGCTTAAAGATTGATTTTTTTTAATGACAAAAAGACTTAAAACAATATATGTCAAATCATAAAATACTTACTATTGACAATCTGTCACTTCAAGAATTTGATTCGGAAGCAGATTTAATTCCACTATTAACTCCAGAAGACGAGGAGGAAATGAATAACGAAGCTTTACCTGAATTGTTGGCTATTTTACCACTGCGTAATATGGTTTTATTTCCTGGAGTAGTTATTCCAATTACAGCAGGACGTGATAAATCAATTAAATTGATAAACGATGCAAATGCAGCAGGTAAAACGATTGGTGTTGTGGCTCAAATTAATGAGGATGACGAAGACCCAACAAAAAATGATATTCATAGAATAGGAACAGTTGCTCGTATTTTGAGAGTTCTAAAAATGCCTGACGGAAATGTTACGGTGATACTTCAAGGGAAAAAACGATTTGAAATCGAATCTGTTGTTGAAGAATTACCCTATCTCACTGCCAAAATTAAGGAAGTTCCAGAAAAAAGACCTAAGAAAAATGATACTGAATTTATAGCAATACTCGACTCCGTCAAAGAATTAGCAATTCAGATTATTAAAGAAAGTCCTAACATTCCAAGCGAAGCAACTTTTGCAATCAAGAATATTGAGAGTCAATCTTTTTTGATCAATTTTGTTACTTCAAACATGAATTTGTCTGTTAAAGAAAAACAGGAGTTATTAGCAATAAATCATCTTAAGGATAGGGCGCTAGAAACTTTAAGACATATGAATATTGAGTTGCAAAAATTGGAACTTAAAAACGATATTCAATCTAAAGTGCGTTTTGATTTAGACCAACAACAACGCGAATATTTTCTTCACCAACAAATGAAAACCATTCAAGAGGAATTAGGTGGTGTATCTCAGGATGAGGAAATGGACGAAATGTTGCAGAAGTCATTGTCTAAGAAATGGGATGAGAAAACGAAAAAGCATTTTGAAAAGGAATTGTCAAAAATGCGTCGTATGAATCCGCAGGCACCAGATTTTGGAATTCAAAGAAATTATTTAGAATTATTTTTAGAGTTGCCATGGAATGAATTTTCTAAAGATAATTTTGATTTAAAAAGAGCTCAAAAAATTCTAGACAAAGATCATTTTGGTCTAGAAGATGTAAAGAAAAGAATGATTGAACATTTAGCCGTTTTAAAACTGCGAAATGATATGAAATCACCAATTATTTGTTTGACAGGACCTCCAGGTGTTGGTAAAACTTCAATTGGTCGTTCTATTGCTGAAGCCTTAGGAAGAGAATATGTTCGTATTTCTCTAGGTGGTTTGCGCGATGAGTCGGAGATTAGAGGTCATAGAAAGACTTATATTGGGGCAATGCCTGGAAGAATAATACAAAGTTTGAAAAAAGCGGGAACATCAAATCCGGTTTTTGTTTTAGATGAAATCGATAAACTATCAAATAGTCACAGTGGTGATCCATCATCGGCATTGCTTGAAGTTTTAGACCCAGAGCAAAACAATTCTTTTTATGACAATTTCCTAGAAATGGGTTATGATTTATCTAAAGTAATGTTTATTGCCACTGCTAATAATATGGCAGCCATTCAGCCTGCTTTGCAAGACAGAATGGAAATCATTAGAATGTCTGGTTATACCATTGAAGAAAAAGTAGAAATTGCGCGTCAGCATTTGTTTCCAAGACAATTGAAAGAACACGGAATGACTTTAAAAGATTTAACTATTGGAAAAAAACAATTAGAAAAAATCGTTGAAGGTTATACTCGGGAATCGGGTGTTCGTGGTCTTGAAGCTAAAATTGCACAAGTGATCCGAAATGCTGCCAAATCTCTTGCAATGGAAGAAGAGTATAATAAAAAAGTTACTGATGAAGATATCTTAAAAGTATTAGGAGTTCCAAGATTAGGAAGAGATAAATACGAAAGTAATGATGTTGCTGGTGTTGTAACTGGATTGGCATGGACTTCAGTTGGTGGGGATATACTTTTTATAGAATCACTACTTTCGCCAGGAAAAGGTACGATGACAATTACAGGGAATTTAGGAAATGTAATGAAAGAATCGGCCACTATTGCTCTAGAATATATCAAAGCAAATACGAAACTTTTAGGACTAGATTCAGAAAAAATTGCTAAGTATAACATTCACCTCCATGTTCCAGAGGGAGCCACTCCAAAAGATGGACCAAGTGCCGGAATTGCGATGTTGACATCTCTTGTTTCTCTTTTTACTCAAAAAAGAGTAAAGAAAAACTTAGCTATGACTGGCGAAATTACTTTACGTGGAAAGGTTTTACCTGTTGGTGGTATTAAAGAAAAAATATTAGCTGCTAAGAGAGCAAATATTAAAGAAATTATTTTGTGTCATGAAAATAAAAGTGATATTGATGAAATAAAAGCAGAATATCTTGAAGGATTAACTTTTCATTATGTAAAGGAAATGAGCGAAGTATTACAGTTTGCGCTAACCGATCAGAATGTAAAAAATGCTAAAGATTTATAGCTAAAGTAATCTTAATTTTCAAACTCTAAATTCCAAACTTAATTTTAAGGATTGGAATTTAGAGTTTTTTTTTGATTTAGTTTAGATTTATAATTTTATCTTCGCAAATGCGTTTTCCTATCCTAAAATGCTCCTTTTAAAGCATGCTAAAAAAAACTTTATTATACGTTTTACTTTTTATTTGTACTGTTTCTTACAGTCAAATAGGAGGTAAGTATACTTATCAGTTTTTGAATTTAATTACCTCGCCAAGACAAGCTTCATTGGGAGGTAAAGTAATTACCATCTATGATGAAGATGTAAATCAAGCACAGTTTAATCCGGCAACTATAAATACAGAAATGCATAATCATTTGGCCTTAAATTACGGAAGCTATTTTAAGGAAGTTACTTATGGTACAGCGTCTTATGCTTATACTTACGATCAGCATTTACAAACTTTTCAGGCAGGTATAAATTATGTAAATTATGGTAGTTTTGATGGGTATGATGAAAATGGGCTGTCTACAAATACATTTACAGGAAGTGAAATAGCAGTTTCTTTTGGTTATGCTTATAATATTCCTTTTACAGCTATTCATCTTGGAGCGAGTGCTAAATTGATTTCCTCTAATTTAGAAAGCTATCACTCTTTTGGTGGAGCACTAGATATTGGCGCTTTGTATGTTGATGAAGCAAATGACATAAATTGGGCTTTAGCTATCCGAAATATTGGAACACAATTTTCTACTTACAATGATGTCAATGAAAAACTACCACTCGAAATTATTGCAGGTGTATCTCAGGAATTAGAAAATGTGCCTATTCGATGGCATCTCACATTGGAAAATTTGCAACAATGGAAAATTGCTTTTGCAAATCCAGAAAGAGCAGAAGCCGCAATTGACGGAAAAGTAACACCTGAAAAAGTGTCATTTTTTAATAACGCATTACGTCATGTAATTATGGGGATTGAACTTTTTCCTAAAAAAACATTAAATTTGCGTCTTGGATATAATTTTAGAAGAGCTGAAGAATTGCGTATTTTAGAGCAGCGTAACTTTTCTGGAGTATCATTGGGATTTGGACTTAAATTGAATAAGCTTAAATTTAATTATTCCTATTCTAAGTATACATTAGCTGGAAATACAAGTCTTTTTGGATTGACCATTAATTTTCAATAAATATTCTCTTATAACATAAAACTTTAAAATTTAAATTTTGGATAAAAAAATCACTATCGCTATTGATGGATTTTCATCAACTGGAAAAAGTACTTTAGCAAAGCAACTGGCTAATTACTTAGGATATGTTTATGTAGATACAGGAGCGATGTATCGTGCTGTAGCTTTTTTTGCTATGCAAAATGAATTAATCAGTACTGAATTTTTCGATAAAGAATCCTTGATAAAAAGCTTACCATCTATTAAATTACAATTCAAATTTAACGCTGATTTAGGTTTTGCCGAAATGTATTTGAATGACGTAAATGTTGAAACTGAAATCAGAACGATAGAAGTTTCTCGTTTTGTGAGTAAAGTAGCCGAAGTTTCTGAGGTTCGTGCTAAACTAGTAGAACAGCAAAAAGAAATGGGAAAAGACAAAGCGATTGTTATGGATGGAAGAGATATTGGTACGGTAGTTTTTCCTGAGGCAGAGCTTAAAATATTCATGACATCGAGCGCAACAACCAGAGCAAAAAGACGTTACGATGAACTTGTTGCAAAAGGAGATGATGTTACATTTGAAGAAGTGCTAAAAAATGTAGAAGAGCGTGATTATATCGATACCAATCGTGAAGATTCTCCTTTGGTTATGGCTAATGATGCTGTAGAGATTGATAATTCCTATCTGAATCGTAAAGAGCAATTTGATGTTGTTTTAGAATTGGTAAATGATACCACTAAATCGATATAAATAGTTGTAGATTTCATTTTAAATAGTAGATTTACGCCCTGTTATTTTTTTAAAATAAAAAACAATTCATCACATGGGAATTAAAAATAGATTGATAATAATGAGTTTTCTTCAGTTTTTTGTTTGGGGAGCTTGGTTGATTACAATTGCAAATTATTGGTTTGGTACTAAGAATTGGGACGGAACACAATTTGGCCTTGTGTTTGGAACAATGGGAATTGCTTCTTTATTCATGCCAACCTTAACAGGAATAATGGCTGATAGATGGATCAATGCCGAGAAATTATACGGTATTCTTCATGTTTTATATGGGGTAGTTCTATTTTACATACCGCAAGTTTCAACTCCGGAGACTTTTATTTACATTATGCTTTTGGCTATGTGTTTTTATATGCCAACGATTGCTTTAAGTAATTCTATTTCTTATACTGCACTCAAGCTCAATAACAAAGATATTGTCAGTAATTTTCCTCCTATAAGAGTCTGGGGAACAATAGGATTTATAGCTGCGATGTGGATAACCAATTTAAGTGGTAATAAAGCTACTGAGTACCAGTTTTATATTGCTGGATTAGCCGCATTTATTTTAGGTATTTATTCCTTTACATTACCAAAATGTAAACCACAAAAATTATCTAAAGAAAATGCTTCGCTAATGGAAACATTAGGGTTAGAATCATTTAAGTTTTTTGCCGATTATAAAATGGCGTTGTTTTTTGTTTTCTCTATGTTTTTAGGAGGAGCCTTGCAGTTGACGAATGCTTATGGTGATGTTTTCTTGGATGAATTTAAGCATTTTCCTAAATATGCAGATTCCTTTGTTGTTACTTATTCTACAATTATCATGTCTATATCTCAGGTTTCTGAGACCTTATTTATATTGGCAATTCCTTTCTTTTTAAGACGATTCGGAATTAAACAAGTGATGTTGATCAGTATGTTGGCTTGGGTATTGCGTTTCGGATTATTTGCTTATGGAAACCCGACAACTGGTTTATGGATGATCGTTATGTCGTGTGTGGTTTATGGAATGGCGTTTGACTTTTTTAATATCTCAGGATCTTTATTTGTAGAAAGTAATACTGATGCAAAAAACCGTTCTTCGGCTCAAGGATTATTTATGATGATGACCAATGGAGTAGGAGCTATTTTTGGTAGTTTAACCTCTGGATGGGCTATTGATAAATTTTTCACAAAATCATTTACTAACACTACAGACTTAGCCAGTTTTCTTCAGACAGAAACTACTAATCCCAAAATGGTAGAGTTTATAAAAAGCCAAGGAAATGCAATTACTACTGATGGACTATTAAGCAAAGAAATTTTCATGAAAGATTGGCACACGATCTGGTTGACTTTTGCTATTTATGCTTTGATTATCGCCATTGCGTTTGCCGTTTTGTTCAAACATAAACACGATCCAAAAGCGCTGGAAAGTTTTACACATTAAAAATTTAAAAAACCGATAACTTAAAGTAGTTATCGGTTTTTTTATGTCTTAATGATGCGTATTACAAAACCAACCAGCCTTTTGAAGGCTGGAAGCGTTCTATTATAATTTTTAATTGAGGAATTTTCTAAAACATAGAATAATAAAACCTGATTTAGCCCCGATTGAAACGGCATCCTTTTTTCTAGTTTACAGCCTTTCGAGGGCTGGAAACTAGAAAAAAGATACAGTGAAAAGCGGGAATTTTAAGACCTGAAAAAGCCTCGATAATTCGCTTCTAATTCTTTTTATATTTGGTATTGATAGTCAAGGAGTTAAATTTTGATTTCTTGTAAATTATGATTGATTAAATATTTTGCGGATAAATATAAAAGTGTTACTTTTGCAAACCTTTTGGTGAATAAGAGTTTCCTTTAGGGTTCAACTAATTATACAAACAACTTCTGCTGTTTTCTAACGCTTTAAGAAACTCGAGAGAATACAGAATACAAATTTTTAATCAGCATGTCTGAACAAGTAAAATCACAAGAAGAGTTTTTAGCAAATTTTAACTGGCACAATTTCGAAGAAGGTATTGATGCTGTTGATGAGAAAAACTTATTAGAATTCGAAGAACTAGTTTCAAAAACTTTTATCGCTACTGATCAAGAAGAAGTGGTAGATGGAACTGTTGTTAGAATTACAGATAGAGACGTTATCGTTGATATCAACGCAAAATCGGAAGGTGTTATTTCATTAAACGAATTCCGTTACAACCCAGCATTAAAAGTAGGTGATACTGTTGAAGTATTAATCGACATCCGTGAAGACAAAACTGGTCAATTAGTTTTATCTCATAGAAAAGCACGTACTATCAAATCTTGGGATAGAGTTATTTCGGCTAACGAAACAGGAGAAATCGTTAATGGTTTTGTAAAATGCAGAACTAAAGGTGGTATGATCGTTGACGTTTTCGGAATTGAAGCGTTTTTACCAGGATCTCAAATTGATGTTAAACCAATTAGAGATTATGATGTTTACGTAAACAAAATGATGGAATTTAAAGTTGTGAAAATCAACCACGAATTCAAAAACGTTGTTGTTTCGCATAAAGCGCTTATTGAAGCGGATATCGAAATTCAGAAAAAAGAAATCATCGGTCAATTACAAAAAGGTCAAGTATTAGAAGGTGTTGTTAAAAACATTACTTCTTATGGTGTCTTTATTGACTTAGGTGGAGTTGATGGATTGATTCACATTACTGACCTTTCTTGGTCAAGAATCAACCACCCATCTGAAGTTCTTGAATTAGATCAAAAATTAAACGTTGTAATCCTTGATTTCGATGATGAGAAAACAAGAATTCAATTAGGATTGAAACAATTAAACGCTCACCCTTGGGATGCTCTTGATGCTAAATTAGCAATTGGAGATAAAGTAAAAGGTAAAGTAGTTGTAATCGCTGATTACGGTGCATTTATTGAAGTTGCTGAAGGTGTTGAAGGTTTGATCCACGTTTCTGAAATGTCATGGTCTACTCATTTACGTTCTGCTCAAGATTTCGTAAAAGTTGGAGATGTTGTTGAGGCTGTTATCTTAACTTTAGATAGAGATGACCGTAAAATGTCATTAGGTATCAAACAATTGACTCAAGATCCTTGGACTGACATTACTTCTAAATACCCAGTAGGTTCTAAACATACAGGTATCGTTAGAAACTTTACAAACTTTGGTATTTTCGTAGAATTAGAAGAAGGAATTGATGGATTAATTTACATCTCTGACTTATCTTGGACTAAGAAAATCAAACACCCATCTGAATTTGTAAATGTTGGTGAAAAACTTGATGTAGTAGTATTAGAATTAGATGTTGATGGACGTAAATTATCTTTAGGTCACAAACAAACTACTGCTAATCCTTGGGATCAGTATGAAGATTCATTCGCTGTTGGAACTATCCACAACGGAGAGATCTCTGAAATTGTTGACAAAGGAGCTACTGTAGAATTCGGAGATGATATCGTTGCTTTCATTCCTACTCGTCACCTTGAAAAAGAAGATGGTAAGAAATTGAAAAAAGGTGATTCAGCTGATTTCAAAGTAATCGAATTCAATAAAGAATTCAAAAGAGTAGTTGCCTCTCACACTGCTATCTTCCGTGAAGAAGAAGAGAAAAATGTGAAAACAGCTACTGAAAATACTTCTTCTGCATCTTCATCTACAAATGCACCAGCTGCAACTTTAGGTGATAACAATGATGTATTAGCAGCATTGAAAGCTAAAATGGAAAAATCAGAGAAAAAATAATTTCTTGAAATTTTTTGAATATAGAAAGCCTCACAGCAATGTGAGGCTTTTTTTGTTTATTTAATTTTTTTTATTTTAACAAAAAATTAATATAAAAGTAATATTAAACGTATAATTAAATAAAAAAAGTATATTTTTGAGTAAATAATAACAAATTATGACTCGAAAATTACTTTTCTCTTCAAAATTTAATGGCTTTTTAACACTTTTGTTTCTATTACTGTTTTCCATAAATACAACTGCACAATGTGCTGGTGATGATGGAGTACTAAGTGATGTTTGTGATATAGCCAATCCCAGTAGTAAAACAATTAATCTTTTTGCTGGTTTGGGAGGTAGTCCTCTTACTGGTGGTATCTGGACTGATACTAATAAATCAGGAGGTCTGGATAAGAACACCGGAATCTTAAACGCACAACTAATAAAGAAAAGCGGTATTTATAATTACACCTATACAGTGAGTGGTGTACCAGGTTGTGCTGATAATACTGCTGTTGTAACCGTAACAATTGGTGGATATACAGGAGTAGCAGGACCTAACGTTTCTATTTGTACAACTAAATCTGCCTATAATTTATTTGAAGCTTTTAATGGAAATTTTTTAGAACCTCAAAGAGGCGGTACTTGGTTTGGAAATACTACTAATACTGGATTGAGCGGTAATTTATTGAATGCAATAAACTTGAGTGATGGAGTAACTTACGAATATACCTATTCTATAAGTGCCATTGGTTCATGTCCAGCTCCACCAGATGTAAAAGTATATATTACCGTTTTTAGATCTCCGCAATCTGGTATTCCTAATGATTTATTGGTATGTTCTAATCAATTAAGTGCCTACACTAATTTAAATTTAAACGATAGATTACAAGGAGAAGATGCTGGAGGAATGTGGACAGAAAATACAACGAATGAAATTGATAATACTGATCCGAATGATTCTTTTATTGATGTACAAAATATTTACAATACTAGAGGACCAGGAACCTATCGATTTACTTATACCGCCTTCACAGATAATAATGTATGTCAAAATCAAACTTCAAATGTCGATATTACAATTGAGCGATTATTAGATTATACAGGAGCTGTTTTAACCGTCAACTCTTCAATTTGCGAAAGTGATATAGGTAGAACATTAGTTCAGGCACGTATTAGTGATGTTGTCAATATCCCAGATGGTCGTTATACAATAACCTATACGGTATCAGGAGCAGCAAATTCAATGACAACGACACAAGATTTTGTAAATAATGTTTTAATTTTTCCAATTGCTCCTAATAATTTTTCATCAGTTGGAGATTATACCATAACTGTTACTAATATTGTTAGTGCAAATACTCTAGGTATTTGTAACAATATTATTCCTAATTTTTCAGCAATTATTAAGATCACTCCGATTCCAAAAATTGATAACGCAACATTAACACTTGCTCCAATTTGCCAAGATAATGAAGCTATAGTTCAATTCTCTGGAACATCAAATCTTTCTGATGGATTGTATGATATTGTTTATAACCTAAGTGGAAGTAATATTTTAAACGGAGTACCTGCAACCATAGATGTTGTTGGAGGAATTTCTTCCTTTGTTATTCCTGCTGCATTTATAGGTAAAACTGGGACAACAAAAATTACAATTTCTAAAATAATAAACTCAACTACTGGTTGTATTAATACAGCTACTCTTAATGGTGATCTTATTATAAATCCTCGTTTAGAACTACCTAGTTTAAATATTACAGTTGAAAATGTTTGTATAAATCAAGAAACAGAAGTAAATGTAACTGGTTTAGGAAATTTAACTTCTGTTACCGTTAGTTATGATTTGTCAGGAAGCAATATTGCCGGAACTACGCTGGTAACTTTTCCTGTAGCTTTAGGAAAAGGTACATTTTCAATTCCTTCTAGTAAAATTTCTTTATCAGGTGATACTACTTTTACTATTCTAAGTGTAACTAATGCAATTACTGGTTGTATGATTAGTTTAAATAAAACAAAAATCTTTACTGTTTATGCTCTTCCAGATCCTACAACTACTGATTTGAAATTTTGTGAATCTGAAAATGCAACTGTTGCTCAATTAATACCTCAAGGTAACCAATATCAGTGGTTTGATTCTAATACAAGCACTACACCTTTACCTAATACAACCTTATTAAATACAGGAACTTATTTTGTAAAAGAAAAAAATCTAACTACTAGTTGTGAATCAGTTTTAAAACCAGCAAACGTACAAGTTTATATATCACCAGAAATTAACAATTCAGTATTAAGAATTGACGCTGTTTGTCCTTCTTCAGATGTAATTGTAAACTTTGAAGGTCCTTCAAACTTAGCAGATGGTGATTACAACATTCTTTACAGTTTGAATGGTACAAACACGGCTAGTGGAATTTCAGATTTGCTTCGCATTACAAATGGAGTAGGTTTCTTTAAAATTCCTTCTACTCTTATTCCTAATTCTGGCTCTACAACATTGGTAATTAATAGAATTACTAATGCTGTTACTAACTGTTTTACTGCACCCATATTAAGTCAATTTTTTGATGTAAAACCTTTACCAGATGCATTAAATTTGGTTGTAATTATTAAAGATGTATGTCTTGGACAAGGTGCTACTATAGAATTAGAAGGTTTGCAATCATTAAATAAAATTGATCTTAGTTATACTATTACAGGTAAAAATACTGTTAATCTTCAAACGATTTCTTTGGATGTTGTAAACGGAAAGGTAAATTTTACTATTTCACCAACCAATCTTACTACTGCTGGTGTAAGTAATTTTACTATTTCTGCAATCACTAATAGCATAAGTGGTTGTACACTTTTAATGAATAAAATAACCAATTTTACTGTTAATGATACTCCAGATATCTCTTCACTGAGATTTGTAGTAAAAGATGTTTGTCCAAATCAACCTATGATTGTAGAAGTTTCTGGATTAGGGCTTTTGACAAAAGTTTTGTTTGATTATACACTTTTGTCTCCTTCTAAATCTACTAATTTTCAAACGCAATCGTTAAATGTAGTGGGGGGAAATACTACTTTTGCGATATTAGGATCTGAACTAAGCACTACGGGTGCCTATACTTTCACTCTAAATGATATTACAAATGGAGTAACAAATTGTTCTAAAACAACAATTTCTTTGAGTCAAAACTTTAATGTACTGCCTATTCCTGCTACTCCAACAGCTTTAGATCAAGCGTTTTGTAAGGAAAACTTAAATACTGTTGCTAATTTGGTACCTAATGGATTACAGTATAAATGGTATAATTCTGCCACTAGTACCCAATCATTATTACCAACAACTCCTTTAGTAACGGGTACTTATTTTTTAAGAGAAGTAAATGGAATTACAGGTTGTCAATCAAACGCTACCTCAATTAATGTACTAATAAATAGCGTCCCTATACCAATTTTAAATTCAAATGGTCAGTTGTTTTGTGGAGCTGACAAACCTACGATTCAAAATTTGACCGACAATACCAATTTCACTGGAACATTAACTTGGTATAATTCTTCCAATAAAGTTAATGCTTTAAGCAACACTGATTTGCTTGTAGAAGGAGTAACTTATTATGGTGTAGATTATAACAATACTACAAAATGCGTTTCACTTCCTTTAGAAGTAATTGTTTCTCTAAGCTCATGTAATATAACTCCTGATGGATTAATTATTCCTGATGGATTTTCTCCAAATGGAGATGGTATTAATGATACTTTTGAAATTAGAGATATCGAATATTTATTTCCTAATTTCTCCTTAGAAATTTATAATAGATATGGTAATGTGCTATTCAAAGGGAATAGTAGTAAACCTGCATGGGATGGAAAAAACTCTAATTCAAGTTTTATAAATGGCGATGCACCAACAGGAGTCTATTTTTATATTATTAATTATAATAAAGACAACTTATCTCCAAGACAAGGTCAACTTTATTTAAATCGATAATCCTTTATTTTTAAAATCTATTCTAATGAAGAAAACAATATTTTTTGTATTTTTTTTCCTTACTATTTTTAAGGCAAACGCACAACAGGATCCTCATTTTACACAATATATGAATAATATGAGTGTGATAAATCCTGCCTATTCGACGGCTACTCCTCTAATTCTTAATTTAGGAAGTATGTACAGATACCAATGGTCAGGCATAAAGGGAGCACCGAAAACTTTTAGTTTATTTGCTCACACTCCTCTAAATGATAAGATAGAAGGTGGCTTTTCATTAATTTCAGATGATATAGGTGATGGCGCTAAGAAAGAAACCAATTTTTTTGCTGATTTTGCTTATTCAATTCGACTAAGTAAAAAGGAAAAACTTTCATTTGGTTTGAAAGCAGGATTCAGAACGATAAGCACCAATTTTAATGGTTTTGTTTTAAATAGTGGTGATGTATCTACTGACATTGCATTTATGAATAATGTTAATGAAACAGTACCAAATATCGGTGCTGGAGCTTTTTATTTTACTGATAATTATTATCTAGGAATATCAGCACCTAATTTACTTTCCTCAAAAGACATAAAATCAACTAAAGCTATTAATTCTTTCGGTCCAGAAGAAATTCATACTTATTTTACTGGAGGTTATGTTTTTGATATTAATCAAGACTTTAAATTTAAACCAGCATTCATGGCAATATTTGTAAAAGGTGCGCCATTATCAATTGATTTGACAGCAAACATATTGTATAATGAGAAGTTTGAGCTTGGTGCAGCATACCGATTTAATGACGCTGTAAGTGTGTTAATGAATGTTAATGTAACTCGTAATCTAAGAATTGGTTATTCTTATGATTACACGATTTCTAATTTAAGTCAATTTAATTCTGGTTCTCATGAAATTGTACTATTGTATAATTTAGATTTTCTAGGAAAAGGCTACGACAAATCACCAAGATTTTTTTAAAATTATATACTTATGTGTTTATTAAACCAATAATAAAACACCAGTAACTTTCTTAACAAACAAGTCTCTTCATATGAAAACAATATATATACTTCTAATCCTATTTTCAATGCAATTTATGCAGGCGCAACAACAGGATTTACAAAGGGCAAATCGTTTGTTCGAAAAAACATATTATAGCGATGCAATTCCTATTTATGAAAAATTGAGTTTAAAAAATAATAATGCTACACTAATCAAAAATTTAGGAGACTGTTATTATTATACAAATCAATACGATAAAGCATTCACACAATATTCTCTTTTAAGTAACAAAAAAGATTTAGACGAAGATTTTTATTTCCGATATGCGCAAACCTTAAAAGCAAAAGGAAAATACACAGAAGCAAACACTGTCCTAAGAAATTTCTATTTAGAATCTAACAATACAAAAGCGATAGAGAAATTAGATAAAGAAATCATAACATTAAAAAATGTTTTAGCAATTGGCGATCGGTTTGAAATTAAGAATATGCCCTTTAATACAATTAATTCAGAATTTGGTGCTGTTACTTATGGAGATCATTTAGTATTTGCTGCTGTAAAAAAGAATCCAAATTTATTTAATAAAACTTACAAGTGGAACAATGAATCTTATTTAAATTTAGTTAGTATTCCTTTAAAAAATAGTGTCGTTACAGATTCAATTGTTACAAATTTTTCGAATGATTTGAAATCTGGAATGCATGAGTCAAATGCTGTTTTTACAAAAGATGGTAAAACAATGTATTTTACCAGAAACAATTCAAACAATGGCAGAAGAGCTAAAAATGAAGATAAAATTTCAACAATTCAAATTTTTAAAGCTGAATTAGTTAATAATAAATGGACAAATATCGTTTCATTGCCATTTAATAACGCTAATTATTCAGTAGAACATCCTGCGTTAAGCACAGATGAAAAAACATTATATTTCGCTTCAGATATGCCGGGAACTTTGGGATCATTTGATATTTTTAGCGTTTCTATAAATGGATCAAATTAT
Organism: Flavobacterium sp. GP15; assembly: GCF_014281985.1. Taxonomy (NCBI): domain Bacteria; kingdom Pseudomonadati; phylum Bacteroidota; class Flavobacteriia; order Flavobacteriales; family Flavobacteriaceae; genus Flavobacterium; species Flavobacterium sp. GP15. Next base: position 213,449 of record NZ_JACFTC010000005.1, on the reverse strand, counting down.
GGAAAACCAATCAATTTGGGAGATCAAATAAACACTTCAAAAAGAGAACAATTTCCTTTTATTTCCAAAGACAACAAATTATATTTCTCATCAAATGGACATGAGGGTTTTGGTGCATTGGATATTTTTGTTTCGAAATTAGAAAGTGGTTCTTATTCTAAACCAGAAAACGTCGGATTACCTGTAAATTCAGGTTTTGATGATTTTGCATTTTATATAGACTCTGATTCTAAACTAGGTTATTTCTCATCTGATAGAATAGGAGGCAAGGGTAAAGATGATATTTATTCGTTGAAAGAAATTAAAGATTTAATAATTGAAAATTGTAAACAATATATTGCTGGTACAATAACAGATGTTGATTCAAATTTAGTTTTAGAGAATGCTGTCCTTATTTTGAAAAATGATTTAAATCAAGAGATTGATAAAATGGTTACTTCATTAGATGGTAAATTTAGTTTTAAAGTTCCCTGTGATGTAAAGTATTCTTTATTTGTTAGCAAAGAAAATTATACTGACAATAGTAAAAAATTACAAATCAATTCCGAAAGAGATCAAATGAATGATGGTTCTATGCGAATTAGATCTTTAGAAATTATTAAAAAAGAGCAAGAATTAGCGGATGAACAGCAAAAAGCTAAAGATTTATTAGTAGCACAACAATTAAAAGAAGCTGAATTAATTGCTATTGAACAAAAAAGGAAATCTGATGCTATTGAAATTCAACAAAGAAAAAAAGAAGAAAGTATTGCTTTAACTCAAAAGAAAAAAGAGGATGCTATTGCACTTAAATCTAAAAAAATGGCAGATGTTTTGGCTGCACAACAACTAAAAACCGAAAAAATAATTGCAGATAAGAAAGCATCAGAGCTTGAAATTTCTAAGAAAAAAGAAAAGACAGCTTCTATTATGGCGGCAGAAAATGATGTTATTAAAGATAAAAATAGATTGATTATTAAAACGGATCCTATTTATTTTGATTACAATATGTGGTACATTCGTAAAGAATCAAAAAGAATTTTGAATCGCATTGTAGAGTTGATGAATAAATATCCAGATATGGTTGTAGAAATTGGTTCTCATACAGATAATAGAGGAAATGCAAAATTTAATGCAGATCTCTCTCAAAAAAGAGCCGATGCTACTAAAAATTATATATTAGAGCAAGGAATTAAAAAAAATAGACTAATATCTAAAGGTTATGGAGAATCTGTTCCTATAATTAAGTGCATTCCAGAAAATTCATGTGACGAAGAACAACATGAATTGAATAGAAGAAGTGAGTTTGTAATTAAGGATTTATAGTTTTTTAAATACCAACTAAAATTTTGAGATAGAAAGCAATAGAGTTTTAAACTTTATTGCTTTTTTTTTATTTTAAGTTAAAGTGCTGATTATAAGTTTAATATGTTTTTTACAAAAACAAAATTAAAATAAAATTCTCTTTTTTAAAACCAAAACGAATTGATCTGCGTAAATGACTTTATATAACTTAAAAAAATAGATTTTATGAAAACTAGAAAAATTTTATCAATTGCATTTATCGCATTAGTATTTGGAGCTACCTCATTCGCTCAAAAAACAGTTATGGTCGGTGGAGCAGCTATGTATCCAACTAAAAATATTGTTGAAAATGCAGTAAACTCAAAAGATCACACTACACTTGTTGCAGCAGTTAAAGCAGCAGGATTAGTTGAAACATTACAAAGTAAAGGACCATTCACCGTTTTTGCCCCAACAAATGCAGCGTTTAATAAATTACCAAAAGGTACTGTGGAGACATTATTGAAGCCAGAGAATCTTAAAATGCTACAAACAATTTTAACCTATCATGTTGTTGCAGGAAAAATGAATTCTTCTGATATAGCTAAAGCTATTAAAATGGGTAATGGAAAAGCTACTCTTAAAACAGTAAGTGGTGGTACATTAACTGCTTGGATGAAAGGGAAAAACTTGTACATAACAGATGAAAATGGAAAAAGTGCTAAAGTAACAATTGCAGATGTAGATCAATCAAATGGTGTAATTCACGTAGTTGATGATGTTGTTTTGCCAAAAAGTTAATTTTTGATAATAGGTTTGTTTTTTGTTTAGGAAAAAGGTTCTGCATTTTGCAGAACCTTTTTTATATAAAAAAATCCCATTTATCGAAACAAATGGGATTTCAAAAAAAAAAAATTATCTTAAGCTTGCACCAAGTTCAGTTTCAAAAGCGGTTTGTAATTTGCTCATGATTTTATCAATTTGTACATCTGTCAAAGTCTTCGCATTATCTTGTATCGTAAATCTTAGTGCGTATGACTTTTTACCTTCTGGTAGATTTTCTCCTTCATAAACGTCAAATAAATTTATGTCTTTCAATAAAACTTTTTCAGTTTGTTTTGCTAATGAATAAATAGTTTGATAATTTATACTTTGATCAATTAGTAACGCTAAATCACGACGTACTTCAGGATATTTCGGAATTTCAGTATACTTTATTTTTGTAGAAATTAATTTTAAAATTAACGCCCAGTTAAAATCTGCATAAAAAACTTCTTGTTTGATTCCAAAATGTTTTAGTATTGATTTTTTTACCACTCCTAATTCAACAATTGTATCGTTACCATAAGCAATTGCAATTCCTTCAGAAAAAACGTCTGAAGTTGCAGGAACATTTTGAGATTTAGTCAATCCTAATCTAGAGAGAATTAAGCTCACATACCCTTTGAATAAAAAGAAATCAGATGGTTTATTTGTCTGAGTCCAATTTTCTTGATTTCTATTTCCAGTTTGAAATAAACTTAAATGCTTTTTTTCTTCGTAACCTGCAAGGTAGTTATGATAGGTTTTTCCGAATTCAAATAATTTTAAATCAGCATTTTTGCGATTAATATTATAAGATACTGCTTCAAGACCAGAAAATAATAATGATTGTCTCATTGTAGCTAAATCGGCACTTAAAGGATTTAGCATGGTCACATTATGAGAAGCTTTGAGTTCCTCTGAAAGTTCAACATAAGAGGCCGTTGTTAATGAATTAGCCATCATTTCATTAAAACCTTGTGAATTTAATTGAGTAGCTATTATATTTTGAATTTTATAATCTTCATTTCTTGGAGAATTCGCTACAGTGGCATTAACTTTTTCAGAAAAATTGATGTTGTTGTAGCCATAAACTCTTAAAATTTCTTCTATTACATCAATCTCTCTTTGAACATCAACTCGATAGGAAGGAATTGTTAATCCTAATCCTGCATCAGAAACACTATTAACTTTAATATCTAGAGAAACTAATATTTTTTTTATAGTATCGTTTGGTAAAACTTCACCAATAATTTTCGCTACTTTACTAAAGTTTAAAAAAACTGTAAAATCTTCAATTTTCTTTGGATAAACATTAATTACATCTGATGTTATTTCTCCACCAGCAACCTCTTGTATTAATAAAGCGGCTCTTTTTAATGCATATTCAGTTATAGTTGGATCAATACCTCTCTCAAATCTAAAAGAAGAATCAGTATTCAATTGGTGTCTTTTAGCTGATTTTCTAACACTTACTGGATTAAAGTAAGCACTTTCTAAGAAAATAGAAGTAGTTGTCTCCGAAACTCCAGATTTTTTTCCACCAAAAACACCTGCAATACATAAAGGACCTTTCTCATCACAAATCATTAAATCTTCTTCGTGTAAAGTTCTTTCGATATCATCTAAAGTAATAAACTTAGTTCCTGTGGGAAGAGTTTGTACTATAATTTTTCCATTAATTTTTGAAGCATCAAAAGCATGTAATGGTTGGCCTAATTCGTGTAGAACATAGTTGGTAACATCAACAATATTATTTTTTGGATTCAAACCGATTGCTTTTAACCTATTTTGCAACCAAGCAGGTGAGGGTTTCACCTCGATACCAGAAATTGTTACTCCACAATATCTTGGAGCAAGTTTTGGATCTTTTACATCAATATCAATTTTTAAAGTTCTTTTATCAACTCTAAAATTACTTACAGATGGCGTAATCAATTCTACATTGATTCCTTTTTGCAACATACCAGCTCTTAAATCACGTGCAGTTCCTAAATGACTCATGGCATCTGCGCGATTGGGTGTTAAACCAATTTCAAAAACTTCATCATTTTCAATTTTAAAAACAGTTGCTGCTGGAGTTCCTGGAATTAATTCATCATCAAGAACCATTATTCCATCATGACTTTCACCTAATCCTAATTCATCTTCTGCGCAAATCATTCCGTGACTTTCCTGACCACGAATTTTTCCTTTTTTTATGGTAAAAGCAACACCTTCTTTATCATATAAAACCGTCCCGATAGTAGCAACGGGTACTTTTTGTCCAGCTGCAACATTGCTGGCACCGCATACAATTTGTACTGGTGTTCCAGTACCTAAATCTACTGTGGTTATTTTTAAACGGTCTGCATCTGGATGTTGAATACAAGTAAGAACATGTCCTATAACAATCCCTTCTAATCCCCCTTTAACCGATTGGTATTTTTCAACAATCTCTACTTCAAGACCTAAATCTGTTAGTAAAGCTGCTGTTTCTTCAGAATTAGAATCTACTTTAATAAATTGTTTTAACCAGTTGTACGATATTTTCATCTGTCAATTTTAATGAGATTGCAAATATAAGGATTGCAGACTGTAGAAAGAAACAAAATTTTTTGTTTTTTCTAACTCTTTTCAAACAATAGCTATAGATGCTATAATAGAATTGAAACAAAATCGAGTTTTCAAAAAAGATATTAATGAGATATAAAATTCAATATTTGTTATTTATGGAAAAGTCAGTTTGTTAACAGAAGGGCATGAGATAAAAATTAATTAAACAATTATCTAATAATGGGAAAACATTGCTGATGTAAGAGTTTTAAAAGCAGAAATAATTCCTGTAATTGTTTCTATTTCTTTTCAATTGCAATAATTCAAAAAATCGTAATTCAACAAAGATATCCACTTAGGAGTATGTATTGACGAGATTAGTTCGTCAATAAGCATCACTAGTTGACCTTTTATTGAATTACGATTTTCAGGATATATTTGCTTGGATAGAAATAGTGTACTAAAAATATAGATTTTATAAGGTGACAAAACTATAGTTACAATGCTATAGTTCCTGCTAATTCTTTTAATGCAATTTCAGATAATTTAGCCTGAAATTGAGCATTACTATAGCGCACTTTAGCATTTACATAATTTAATTGTGCTGTTCTAAATTCGAGAGTAGTAATGGTACCAATTCTGAATTTATCTAAAGTAATATTCAAGTTTTGGTTAGCGATAGCTTCATTTTTTTCTTCTAAATCAATCAGTTCTAAGTTGGTTAAATACGTTTGATACGATGTTGCTAATTGCGAATACAATTGCTGATTTTGTTGATCGAATTCTAATTTTGAGTTTTCAATTTGAATTTTAGCAATTTGTTCATTTCTGTTTTGTGCAAATCCGTCAAATAAATTTAGTGAAGCACTAAAACCATAATTTAAACCTCTGGCTGACGATTGAGTTGTAAAACCAAGACCAGACTGACTATCAGAAAAATTATATCCCGTATTTAGTTTTACAGTAGGGTAGCGGGTACCTTTAATTTGTTTTAATTGTAGCTCAGCAACCCTTTTATTGATAATTTGAGATTCTAATTGCGGATTTTGTTTTTCTGCCAACTCAGTAAGTTCAGGAAGCAGTAATTGCGAATCTACTGTTATTGAATCTACCACAATAAAATCTGTTTTAGCATCTCTTGCTAAAATTTGATTAAGTACAATCTTGGTATTAGCATATAATTCTTTTTGTCTTAAAAGAGCAACTTTGTCAGTGTTTAAATCTACTTGAGCGTTCAATACTTCTAATTTAGATGCTTTTCCAATTGAAAATCGGTTTTGAGCCAAATTCAATCGTTGGTTTGATATCACAATCGTGGTGTCTAAAGCGGCTAATTGCTGTTGCTGTTGTACTAAATCAAAATAGGTATTATTAACATCACTAATTTTTGTTATTATAGTAAGCTTTAGTTGGGCTTCTCCTAATTTTTGCAATTCTTTTAATTGATCCAACTTTGCGAACATTTTAAACCCGTCAAAAATGGTCCAGTCTAAACCAACTCCATAATTTAAATTGCTACTTTTAGCATTGTTCAGTTTCGTAACTGTTCCGTCAGAACGTGTTTGCGAAAGGTTTTGAATACCATTATTATCTACTATAGTAGCGGTTGCTTTAGGTAACATTCCTGCATTACCAGAAGTAGCATTTGCTTTATTGACTAAAGAATTATTGGATTCAATCTTGATTTCATAATTATTTTCTAATGCAATTTTAACTGCATTTTCAATAGTTAATACCTCTTGAGCATTGGTTTTGATTACACAAAAAAGTAACAAAATCAAACTTCGAAACAGTATTTTAGTAATTATCATAATTGTATTTTTAGAAAACGAATAAATTTTTCTGACTACTATCAAGTTAATTTACTCGCATTGGCTGTTTTATTACTAATGTTTAACTTCTTTTTCATATTCTTCAATACGATCAAATTCAGGATAATGTTTTCTAGCTTTAGACCACATTAAATACATGGCTGGAATAACAAATAATGTTAAAACCAAAGAGAAAATAGTACCTCCAACAATCACCACACCCATTCCCATTCTACTAGTAGAAGCTGCTCCAAATGACATAGCGATAGGTAATGCACCTAATGAAATGGCTAAACTGGTCATCAAAATAGGACGTAATCTGGCTTCTGAAGCTTCTAAAATGGCTTCTAGTTTTGGTTTACCTTGTTCCCGCAATTGATTGGCAAATTCTACAATTAGAATTCCATTTTTGGTTACCAAACCAATAAGCATTACCGTTCCAATTTGGCTAAAAATATTCCATGTTTGATTGAATAACCATAAGGAGAATAAAGCTCCAGCAACCGCCATTGGAACTGTAAGTATAATTATAAAAGGATCAATAAAACTTTCAAATTGAGCAGAAAGAATTAAGAAAATTAATAATAAAGCCAATCCAAATGCAAAAGCGGTATTCGAGCTACTTTCGACAAAATCTCTAGATTCACCGCCTAAATCAGTGGTAAATGTATCGTCTAGCACTTTAGCTTTAATTTCGTTCATCGCATCAATTCCGTCACTGATACTTTTTCCAGGAGCTAAACCAGCAGATACTGTAGCAGACAAATATCTATTATTGTGATACAACTGCGGTGGATTACTTTGTTCTTCTACGTTTACAACATTATCCATTTGTATCAGTTCTCCTTTATTATTTTTAACAAACATCGACGTTAAGTCCAAAGGTTTAGAACGATCTTTTTGATCAAATTGTCCAATTACTTGATATTGTTTTCCGTTTCTCATAAAGTAACCAAAACGCTGTCCACTTAAAGAAAGCTGTAATGTTTGAGCAATATCAATTACTGAAATTCCTAAACTCTCAGCTTTTTCACGGTCTATTGTTACATTAATCTCAGGTTTGTTAAATTTAAGATTCACATCAGTAATAGAAAAGGTTTCGTTTTTTGCCGCTTCATCCATAAAAACAGGAATTTTTTCTCGCAGTTTTTCAAAATTGGGTGCCTGAATAATGTATTGAATCGGCAAACCACCTCGTCTATTTACAGCAATAGTAGGCTGCTCGATAATAGATGTTTTAGCTTCTGGATAACGCTTGGTCCATTTTGTCAATTTCTCCGCAATTTCTTTCTGTGATTCTGTTCTTTCTCCAGGTTCTACTAATGAAACTCGAATAAAACCACTATTGACAGAAGAAGAACCAAAACCAGGTGATGTGATAACCAAACTCACTTTTTTACCAGGAATTGAATCATCAACTAGTTTTGAAATCTCTTGCATGAAACGATCTGTATACTCATAAGAGGAACCTTCGGGAGTAGTCATTCGCATCACAAAACTACTTCGATCATCATAAGGTGCAGTCTCTTTTTGCAATAAATTAAAGAATAAATAGATCAACCCAAAACAAGCGAATAAAATAGGAAAACTAAGCCATTTTCTTTTCATGAAATTGGTTAGTGCATCCGCATATCCTTTATTTAATTTTTGAAAATAAGGTTCTGTTTTTAAATAAAAGTTAGATTTTTTTTGTTCACCACCTTTCATCAAATAGGCGTTAAGCATTGGAGTTAAAGTCAAGGATACAAAAGCAGAAATTAGTACTGCCGCACCAATAACGACTCCAAATTCCCGAAACAGTCGACCGACAAATCCTTCTAAAAATATTACTGGCAAAAATACCGCCGCTAGAGTTATAGAGATAGAAATTACAGCAAAAAAGATTTCATTAGATCCTTTGATTGCTGCTTCAATAGGCGTCATTCCTTCCTCTACTTTCTTAAAAATATTCTCGGTAACAACAATTCCATCATCCACAACAAGCCCTGTTGCCAATACAATTGCGAGTAAAGTCAATACATTTATAGAAAATCCAAAAAGCCACATAATAAAGAAAGTAGCAATCAAGGATACCGGAATATCAATTAAAGGTCTAAAGGCGATTGCCCAATCCCTAAAAAATAAAAAGATAATTAAGATTACTAAAACAATAGAAATTCCTAGCGTTTCCGCTACTTCAATAACCGATTTCTTAACGAAAATGGTATTGTCGATTGCTATGTTTAACTTAATATCTTTTGGTAAATCTTTTTTTAAGGCTTCAAAAACTTTATAAAATTCTTTAGAAATATCTAAGTAATTAGCACCCGGCAATGGAACAATTGCTACACCAACAAGCGGTGTTCCAGATTGTGTCATTTTGGTTTCTAAATTTTCCGGTCCTATGCTCGCACTTCCAATATCACTTAATCGAACTATTTTTTCTCCATCGGAACGTATAATAATATTATTAAATTCTTCGGCAGTAGAAAGATTTCCTACTGTTTTTACTGTTAGTTCAGTATTAGCGCCTGTAAGTTTACCTGATGGTAATTCTACATTTTGTTTGTTTAATGCATTTCTAACTTCAGCAACTGTACAACCATACGATGCTAATTTTATAGGATCAATCCACAAACGCATTGCGTATCTTTTTTGTCCCCAAATCTGAACGCCACTTACGCCAGGAATAGTTTCTAGTCGTTGCGAAATTACGTTTTCAGCATAATCGCTTAGTTCTAATGCACTTCTGGTATCACTTTGAACAGTCATCGAAATAATAGCATCACCATTAGCATCTGCTTTCGATACAACCGGAGGAGAATCTATATCTTGTGGAAGGTTTCTTACGGCTTGCGAAACTTTGTCACGAACATCATTTGCAGCATCTTCTAAATTTTTATCTAAGTTAAATTCTATTGTAATGTTACTACTTCCCTGAGCACTAGAAGAGGTTACATTACGAATACCATCAATAGAGTTTATTGCTTTTTCTAAAGGTTCTGTAATTTGTGATTCAATAATATCAGCATTTGCTCCAGCATAGTTAGTTCTGATAGAGACTTGTGCCGGATCAATTGATGGAAATTCTCGAACTCCCAGGAATGTGTACCCTATTAATCCGAATAACACAATGGCCAAGTTCATCACTATGGTCATTACGGGTCTTCTTATACTTGTAGTTGATAAACTCATTTTGTTATAATATAAATTAGGAGTTATGAATTAGTAAAGCCGAATTATAAGTTTGATAAAGTACCAAATAACTATAATTCACAACGTATTATTTTACTTTTACAATAACGGGATCGTCATTCTTTAGAGCCATTACACCATTAGTAATAACGGTATCGCCTTCTTTTAATCCAGAAAGTACCAAAACAGAAGTTTCTGTTCTTGTAGCAGTTTCTATCATCAATTCTTTTGCTAAACCATTACTAGAAATAAAAATTTTCTTTCCGTTTTGTACTGGTACAATAGCTTCGGTAGGAACTACAATAGCATTTTTTATAATATCAAGCGGCAATTCTACGTCAGCAAAAGTTCCTGGTAACAATTTCCCGTCTTTATTTTCAGCGATGGCACGAACCTGTAATGTTCTTGTAGCAACTGCTATTTCTGGCTCGATTGCATATACTTTAGCCGTATAACGATCTTCAGAACCAGCCACTTTGAAGGTTAATGTAGTATTAGATTTGACTTGATTAGCATATTTTTCAGGAATTGAAAAAGTAATTTTTAATTTTCCTGTATTCACTAATTTTGTTACTAAGATTGCTGGAGTTATATAAGTTCCTGGAGAAATAGAGCGCAAACCAATTTTCCCAGAAAACGGAGCTCTTACGGATGTTTTTGCAATTTGTGCCTGAATTAGTTGACTTTGTGCTTGTGCTGATTTTAAATCAGCTCTTGCTAAATCATATTCTTCTTGACTAATAGCTTCTTTTTGTAACAATAACTTGGCTCTTCTTTCATTTTCAGAAGCCAATCCTTCTTTAGTTGAAGTTTGTCTCAATTGCGCTCTTAATTCAATATCATTTACCTTAAAAAGTACTTGTCCTTTGGTAACATTGCTTCCTTCTTGAAAATAAATTCCTTCTACAATACCCGAAACTTCGCTACGAATTTCTACTTGTTCATTGGCTTCAATAGAACCAGAAAGAGATAAATTATTGTCAAAAGTTTGGTATTTAACAACAATTCCGCTTACAGTTAGTGATTTTCCTTTTGCTTTTGGATCTTTAGAATCTCCTTTTTTTGCACTGTTAGAATTAATTCTATATCCTATAAATCCAATTAATCCAATGGCTAAAAGGGCGTAAACGAGGTGTTTTATTTTCATTTTTTAAAGTATAAATCAGTTTTTGGTATCAAAAATATTAGTCGGAAACAAATTTAGGTTTTAGAATTCAAAATAATCAATATGTTAAATATTATTTAACGTTTGTACATACAAATATTAATACTATCATAAAAATAATTATTTTAGAATAGACTAAAGCTAATTATACAAGACTCTACAATAGATTAAAGGTTTAATCAAAGATTTAAAAAAAAAGAAAATTTTATTTTAACTAATATAATTCCAAATATTTTTCTTTTTGGTCATTTCGATGTAAACGGCTCGTAATGAGTGATGTTCTGGTTTTTCCATCGCTGGATCTTCTTTTAGTAATTTCATGGCGTAATTTCTGGCTAGAGCCAAAGTATCTCGATCCCGAACTAAATCAGCAATCTGTAAGTTAAGCACACCGCTTTGTTGGGTTCCCATTAAATTACCAGGACCACGAAGTTTTAAATCTACTTCGGCAATTTCAAAACCATCATTAGTACGTACCATAGTTTCCATTCGGGTTTTACTATCAGCACTCATTTTATGGCTTGTCATTAGTATGCAATAACTTTGTTCTGCACCTCGTCCTACGCGACCTCGAAGCTGGTGGAGTTGTGATAATCCAAAACGCTCGGCACTTTCAATAATCATTACACTCGCATTGGGAACATTTACACCCACTTCAATGACAGTTGTTGCAACCATTATATTTGTTTTCCCTTCAGAAAAGCGTTTCATTTCAGCATCTTTGTCCGCTGGTTTCATTTTTCCGTGCAAAATAGAAATAGAATAGTGTGGTAAAGGAAAATCTCTTGAAATACTTTCGTAACCATCCATTAAATCCTTATAATCCATTTTTTCCGATTCTTGAATCAAAGGATAAACAATATAGATTTGGCGACCTAAAGCAATTTCATCTCTAAGAAACTTCCAAACTTTTAAACGATTGCTGTCAAAACGATGTACTGTCTGGATGGGTTTTCTTCCTGGAGGCAATTCGTCTATCACAGAAATGTCTAAATCACCATATAAACTCATTGCTAAAGTTCTGGGAATAGGAGTGGCGGTCATGACTAAAACATGTGGTGGAATCGTGTTTTTCTTCCACAATTTAGAACGCTGTTCTACTCCAAAACGGTGTTGCTCGTCAATTACGGCAAGACCTAAGTTTTTAAACTTTACTTTATCTTCTATTAAAGCGTGAGTGCCAATAAGAATATCTAAAGTTCCGTTTTCTAATTCTTCATGAATTATTCGGCGTTGTGCAATTCTAGTCGAGCCCGTAAGAATTCGAATATTAATATTTACAGTTGCTGCCAATTCAGATAAACCCATAAAATGCTGATTGGCCAAGATTTCAGTGGGAGCCATTAAGCACGCCTGAAAACCATTATCTAGTGCCAAAAGCATACTCATAAATGCCACAATAGTTTTACCAGATCCTACATCTCCTTGTAACAATCGGTTCATTTGAGCATTGCTGCCCATGTCATTTCTTATTTCCTTGACAACCCTTTTTTGCGCATTGGTGAGTTCAAAAGGCAAATGATTCTGATAAAAATCATTAAAATAGTCACCTACTTTGGTAAAAGGATGTCCTTTTATTTTGTGTTTTTGAATGAGGTTTTTTGTAATTAATTGCAATTGTATAAAAAACAATTCTTCAAAAACTAACCGGAATTTTGCTTTCGCTAAAGCTTCGGTACTTTTGGGGAAGTGAATATTGAATAAAGCTTCTTTTTTAGAAATCAGTTTTAATTCAGCAATCAAATATTCAGGCAATGTTTCGGTAAATAAATTTTGTGTTTCTACAAACAATTGTTGCATCATTTTATTGATGACTTTATTTGAAACACCTCGATTCGTTAAGGTTTCTGTAGATGGATACACGGGTTGCATGGCAGAACGAAGACTTTGTTTATGCTCGCTCATTAATTCAATTTCTGGATGTGCCATATTAAAGGTATTCCCAAAGGAAGTACATTTTCCAAAAATCACGCAAACTTCATTCACTTTTAAGCTTTCGCGAATCCATTTATGCCCTTGAAACCAAACGAGTTCCATTTGTCCCGTATCATCAACAAAGGTTGCAACAAGTCGTTTTTGGTTTTTACCAAATTCAACCGTTTTAATGTTTATTATTTTTCCAATAATCTGTACTTCGGCACCATTATTTTGAAGTTCATTTATTTTATAATAGCGCGTTCGATCTATATATCTATTGGGAAAAAAATTAACCAAATCAAAATACTTATGAATTCCCAACTCTTTACGCAGCAATTCAGCCCGATTAGGTCCAACACCTTTTAAGAATTCAATGGGATTAAGTAATAGATTTTGTTGCATTGTGCGAAGATAGTTTTTTGTTCGGAAACTTAAAAATGCACCAATCAATATGTATTGAGCAATTTGTTTCGCAAACAGATTGAAATTCAATTAAATTTTAAATCTAAAAAGCACTATTTTTTACAAGAAGCTGTTCTCGCTATTCGTTACAAGCTTTTCGGTCTCAAACCTTTTTTCTATGTTGCGGTAGGAGCTTCCTGCGGTCGCTCTACTACAACTAGAAAAAATGGTTATCACCTCGTAAAGGCTTTCCACTGCTATCAAGGCTAAAAAAAAATAGAGTAGTGCAGAAAAATTAAATGTTTAAGTCTCTTGATGAAATATAATAACAGTTAAATTAATATTAATTTTACACAATTAAATTGTACACAACTTAATTATATTTACCTTTGTCACTCCAAATTGAATCCATGACAAATCAACTTAATATTAGCGAGCAAGTTTGTTTTCCAGTTTATTTGTTTGCAAAGGAAATAATCAATCAGTATCGACCTTTTTTAGAGGAACTAGAATTAACCTATCCGCAATACCTAGTAATGCTTGTTTTGTGGGAGCAGGAAACTCAAACAGTGAATCAGCTTGGCGAAAAGCTAAAACTAGACAGTGGTACACTTACTCCATTATTAAAACGAATGGAACACAAGGCATTTATAACCCGAATTAGAAGCACAGTTGATCAGAGAATTGTCAATATCACATTGACCAAAAAAGGTAAATTGCTTAAAGAAAAAGCAACTTGTATTCCCGAAAAGTTAATGCAATCTATGAATGTAACAGTAGAGGAATTAGCAGTTTTAAAAAATATAATTACTAAAATATTAGATAAATAAGCATGAAAACAATGTACACCACAAAAGCTACCACAACAGGAGGTAGAAACGGCCAAGTAAGGAGCGAAAATGGAGTTTTAGCTATTGAAGTGAGACATCCAAAAGCTCTAGGCGGAGCTAATGAAGATTATGCAAATCCAGAAATGCTATTTGCAGCAGGCTATTCTGCTTGTTTTGATAGTGCTTTGAATTTGGTTATAAAAAAAGAAAATATCCAAACGGGCGAAACAACGGTAACAGCAAAAGTGAGTATCGGACAAAATGATGCTGGAGGATTCGGATTAGCAGCTGAACTACATGCTAATATTCCTGGAGTAACTATTGAGGTTGCACAATCTTTGATCGAAAAAGCACATCAAGTTTGTCCCTATTCTAATGCTACGAGAGGAAACATGCCAGTAGAATTGACGGTTTCAAACAATTAATATAATTATATAAAAAGATAGATAAAAAATGGCTTTATTAGAAGATTTAAATTGGAGACATGCTGTAAAAGCATACGATGCAACTAAAAAAGTAAGTAAAGAAAATATTGATAAAATTGTAGAAGCGGCCCGTTTGGCTCCCACTTCTTCAGGTTTACAACCTTTTAAAGTACTTGTAGTTGAAAATCAAGAATTAAAAGAGAAATTAGTAAAAGGCGCTTTAAATCCAGAATGTATGAGAGATTGTTCTCATGTAGTGATTTTCGCTGCTTGGGACCGATATACCGAAGATCGCATTGATAATGTTTATGATTACACAACAGATGAGCGTGGTCTAGAAAGAGGTCGTTTTGGTAGTTATACTGATATGTTGAAAAAAATCTATCTAAATCAACCTGCTGAAGAAAATTTTGCTCACATTGCAAGACAAACCTATATTGCTTTGGGACTTGCTTTGGCTCAAGCTGCAGAATTAAAAGTAGATAGTACACCTGTAGAGGGATTTGATAACAATGTGATTGATGAAATATTAGAATTAGAAAAATTAGGATTAAAAAGTGTTTCTTTAATGTATGTAGGTTATGCCAATACACCATTGGATTGGATTGCTCCTATGAAAAAAGTAAGAACACCAAAAGAAGATTTTTTAATAGAGTTCAAATAATCTTTAAATATTAATATAACATTTTAATTTTGTTATATCCTACTTCAAAAAGCCTAGATCAAACACAGTTTTGGTTTAGGCTTTTTTTATTTTCTGTCCTAATAGTTATGAAGTATTGCAATTAGCCTAATTGATTTTCATAAAAATTATGATATATAAAAGAACTTCGGAATTGTTATGATATATAATTAAGAAAATTTTCGTTAAAATTTTTTTAGTTAGAATATTTAAAATAATTTTACTCAATTATTATCTAAAATAATGAATTATAGAAATACCGATAAAATTTCAATAATTCCAAAATACTAAATTTATAACATTACTCTTTTATGAAAGTTTCGAAAAAAATCTATTTAATTCTAGCTATTCTATTTCTAATCTCTTTTATTTTTTCGTTATTTAATACAGAAACAACTCATAAAATACTATTTTGGGAAACGAATATTTGGGCCTATCGTATTTTTAGATTGGTAATTGCCGTAGTATTTATGAAATCTTATTTGGATAGTAGAAAAGAGGATCAACCAAATGAATAAGAATACTTTACTACAATTAAAATAATTCAGAAATAGAAGATGAAAATTAAAAAACAGACCATTTACTTTATTTATGCAGCACTATTGTTTGTAAACAGTAATTCCTTTGCTCAAAAAACTAACGATTATATTTCATCCATTGACAGCTTAATTAAAACGACTAACATTCGAAAGTTTAATGGAGTAATTGTGATTGCAGAGAATGGCGTTGCAAAATATACAAAAGCTTATGGTTTTGCTAATTTCGAAAAAAAAACACCTTTTCAAGCACAAGATTATTTTGAAATTATGTCTAATTCGAAACAAATTACAGCTGCATTGTTGTTACGAGAAGTAGATAAAGGAAAAATTGATTTACAATCACCCATAAAAAAATACTTACCTTTTTTGACGGAATCTTGGGCAGATTCGGTTACGGTTCATCAATTATTAAATCATACCCATGGTATTTTGGCTTTAGATAAACCATTATTATTTAAACCAGGAACTAATTTTAAATATGGGAATATTTCTAATGTGCTTTTAGGTAAAATCATCGAATTTTCTAGTAAAAAGACATACAATCAAATGGCAGATTCCCTTTTTGCGTCATTAAAAATGAAACATACTTTTGCTTATTCAAAAGATAATAAAAGAGCAATTGTTAACGGTTATACCAATAAGGAAGGTGTTTTTAAAGCTGTAGAAACTTCACAAATTACAACTGATTCAACACCAGCGGATGGTATAATTACTACTGCAAGCGATTTAGTCATTTGGAATTCTAATTTGCATAAAGGAAAAATTCTAAAGCCAGAAACCTATAATTTGATGGTATCTGAAACAGTTTTAGCTCAGCACGATTCCTTTGGAAAAGAAAAATGTGGCTATGGTTATGGGATCCGTATTAACAATAATGGCAAAACAAAATATATAGGTCACACAGGTTTAGGTGATGGTTTTGCTTCTTTAAATGTTTATTTTCCTAAAAGTAAAATTAGCGTGATTGTATTAGAGAATCAAATGAATGATAAAATTGAATTGGCATATTATTTCGGAAATGAAATAAAAAACATTATTTTAAAACAAGAGAATTCTAAATAAATATGAAAATAAAAATTAGTAAACTTATTATTTTTTTGCTTTTAAGTACAATTGCAATTGGACAAACCATCAAAAATGAACTTAAAATAACACAAATTACTCCTAATTTTTATGTGTATAGTAGTTATAAAATGTTTGGAACAAAGAAACAAGATGCAAATGCAATGTACGTAGTGACTTCCAAAGGTGTCGTTATTTTTGATTCTCCTTGGGATGATTTTCCATATCAATCGTTGTTGGACAGTATTGAATTGCGACATCATAAAAAAGTAATTCTGGCAATTGCAACACATTCTCATGAAGACAGAACTTCTGGATTTGATTTTTATAAACAAAACGGAATTAAAACTTACACAACCAAATTAACTGATAAGATTTCAATAAAGAAAAAGCAACCGAGAGCTCAATTTTTAATGAGTAAAGACACCATTTTTAATGTTGGTGATACAAGTTTCGAAACCTATTTTGCTGGTGCAGGACATACAAAGGACAACATTGTGATTTGGTTTAATAAAGAGAAAATTTTGTACGGTGGGTGCTTAGTCAAAAGTATTGACGCTCCCGATTTAGAATATGTAGGCGAAGCTAATATTAAAGAATGGCCCAAAACGATTCGCAAGGTACAGTCGAAATTTCAAAATCCGAACTACATTATCACCGGGCACCATGATTGGACAAGTTTAAGAGTTTTAGATCATACCTTAGATTTGTTAAAACTGTATAACAACAAAAGTAAATAGATTTCATAATTCCTATTTTTTAAAACAAGAGAATTCTAAATAAATATTAAAATAGCACTTAGAATTGCTTAGTATTTTGCCAAGAAACACAATATCTTTGCAGCAATAAAATTTATAAAATGAAAACTCATCTGGCTTTACTTCGTGGTATCAATGTTTCTGGTCACAGTATGATAAAAATGGAAGCATTAAAAACAACTTTAGAAGCTATAGGTTTTCAGAATGTAGTTACCTATATTCAGTCTGGAAATGTTTTTGTAGATACAGAAGAAGAAAATTCTGCCGCAGTTGGATTTAAAATAAAGCAAGAAATTTTCAAAATTTTCGGTCATGAAGTGCCAGTTGTTGTTATTGGTAAAGAAGATTTGGAAGCTTGTTTTAAAAATAATCTTTTCTTGAAAGAGAAAGATTTAGATTCTAAAAAATTATATGTGGCTTTTATTTCGACTACTTTGTCTAGTACTAGTATAAATGATTTGAGAATTAGTCAATTTAAACCCGATGAAGCCAGTATTGATGGCAATAAAATTTTCATTAAATATGCTGTTGGAGCAGGTAAAACACGTTTTGATCAGAAATACATCGAGAAAAAGTTAAATGTAATCGCTACTATTCGAAATTGGAATACGGTTACGCAGTTGCTTAAAATGTATGAGGAGAGATAAAAATTCTTTTTCTTTTATGATACTTTTTCACAATGGAAGTGCATCAATTACTTTGCTCTAGAAAGTTGGTAAGCTACAAGCGTGAAAAAGTAGTAACGAAAAGTTTTAAAATTATTGACACCGCATAATTTAAACTTATTTTGGAAGTAAATCACAATACCAAAATCCATAATCAAAAGCATCAGATGTATTGGTATCGCAAGCTGTATTTGAAGAATCTTGTTGTTTTGGTTTTTCATATTTACGATATACGATTTCTCCGATCTCAAAATTAATTGGTTTAGAAAAAATAGGTCCATCAAAAGTAAAGGTATGAAACTCTCCATTTTCGCCACAGACATCTAAATTTTCTGGTAAATCATTAATGAAATCCTGATCAATCACACGACCCACAAAACTTTTATCTAAATAACGTTCGTTCACACAAACAACAATAGTTTTAAAATTTAATGCAATAAATTCTTGAATTAAGGTGGTTGTAGGAATTTGCCAAAGCGGAAAAACAGCCTCAAAACCTATTTTGGCTAACTGATCTTCTCTGTATTTGCGTAAATCTTCTAACAAAATATCTCCAAAAATGGAATGTGTGACCCCTTGGTTTTTTAACTTGGTTAATGTTTCAGTCATTACATTTTCATACACTTCCATTGTCGGCATTTCTGGAATTTGCATAATTTCTAGCGGTAATTCTAGACTTTCTGCTTGTTGTTTTAGCAGTTCAACACGCACACCATGCATAGAAATACGCTGAAACTCTTGGTTGACACTTGTGAGTAAACAAGTGATTTCAAATTCAGAATTTTGTAGTACTTTGTACAATGCTAAAGCAGAATCTTTTCCGCTACTCCAATTAAATACAGCTTTTGTTTTCAATATAAATGTATTGTGGTTTTTTGATTGGTAAACTTACGTTATTCCATTTATTATTTAATTAAATCATTGTAACTTTGATTTTTTAGTATAAAATTACCTTTATGAAATACTTTTTTCTTCTCTTCACTTCTTTTATTTTTTCGCAACAAACTCAATTTGTTGATTTTAAATCGGTTTTAGGAAAAATTCACATAAATCCAACAGAGAGAATTGTTTTAGGGGAAGTGCAATATGATTTTGTAGTATTAAAAACAATTGATACTATTAAAATTGATGCACAAAACATGACTTTTTCTAATTTAAAACTCAATGGAAAAGAAGTTAATTTTAGAAATACTCAAAAGGAATTACAAATTATTTTCCCATTTAAAAAAGGAAAAAATAGCTTAAATTTTACGTATTCGGCAATGCCAAAGCAAACGCTCTATTTTGTTGGATCGACAGATAAAGACAATCTGCAAATTTGGACACAAGGTCAAGGAAAGTATACCAGTCATTGGTTTCCTAGTTTTGATGATGTGAATGAAAAAGTGATTTTTAATTTGAATATTGTATTTAGAAATGATTTTCAAGTGATTTCTAATGGAGAATTAGAAACTAGGGCGAAATCAATGGGAAATACTATTTGGAAATATCGAATGCAAAAACCAATGAGTTCTTATTTGTTGATGCTGGCTATCGGAAAATATGAAAAACAAATACAATTTTCTAATTCTGGAATACCTTTAGAAATGTACTACGAACCTGCAGATAAATCTAAAATTGAACCTACTTATCGTCATTCTAAAACGATGTTTGATTTCCTTGAAAAAGAAATAGGAGTAAAGTATCCTTGGAAAATTTACAAGCAGACTCCGGTTCGAGATTTTTTATATGCAGGAATGGAAAATACATCAGCTACTTTGTTTTCGACGCGCTATGTAGTCGATTCGATAGGTTTTGAAGACAGAAGTTACACCAATGTAAATGGGCATGAATTGGCACATCAATGGTTTGGTGATTTGGTTACGGCAGAA
Source organism: Flavobacterium sp. GP15 (assembly GCF_014281985.1). Classification (NCBI taxonomy): domain Bacteria; kingdom Pseudomonadati; phylum Bacteroidota; class Flavobacteriia; order Flavobacteriales; family Flavobacteriaceae; genus Flavobacterium; species Flavobacterium sp. GP15. The sequence continues at coordinate 193,549 of NZ_JACFTC010000005.1, read as the reverse complement.
AGTAGTAAGCAACATTGGCTACAAGAAGGTTTTGCAACTTATTATGCTTTATTAGCAGAGAAAGAAGTTTATGGCGATGATTATTTTTATTGCAAATTATACGAATCTGCTCAACAACTTAAATTTGCTTCTCGTACCGATACCATTCCAGTTTTGAATGCCAAAGCAAGTTCCTTAACTTTCTATGAAAAGGGCGCTTGGGCATTATTTGTTTTGAAAGAATCCATCGGTGAAAAAAACTTTAAAAAAGCTGTTAAAGCCTATTTGAAAAAGCATTCTTTTAAATCTGTAAATACGGAAGATTTTTTTGCTGAAATAAAAAAAGTATCGTCTTTTGATTTAAATAATTTTAGTAAAGTTTGGCTTGAATCAAGTACTTTTAATACGCTTGAAGCCAATGCTTTATTAGAAAAAAATAAGGCAGCTAAATTATTTTTACAAGTCGATCAGTTAAGAAGTAAATCTCTAGCAGAAAAAAATGATTTCTTTGTTCAAGTTATGCAATCGGACGTTTATTTTGCAGTAAAAGAAGCTATTTTAAACCAAATTAAAAATGAAAATTTTGATGCTAAAAAGCAATTGCTTCAGTTGGCTTTACAGTCTAATATTGTACAAATTCGTCAAGCAGTAGCGGTTAATTTAAATAAAATTCCAGAAGATTTCAGACAAGAATATGAAAGTTTACTAACTGATAAATCCTATCAAACTCAGGAAATTGCATTATTCAGATTATGGAATAATTTTCCGGAACAGCGTTTTAAATATTTAGATCTATCAAAAGATTGGGTTGGATTTAATAATTACAATTTAAGAAATTTGTGGTTGTCTTTGGCCTTAACAACTCCAAATTATCTTTCAAATAAAGAAGAATTAATTAAGGAATTAATAGGATATTCATCTCTGAACTTTGAGGCTACTACTCGACAAAATGCATTACAAAATCTGATCGCTTTCAATTTAGTAAATGATACCGTTTTGCAAAATTTAGTAAATGCAACCACACATCACATGTGGCAATTTTCTAAATTTGGACGTGATACTATTAGAAAATTATTAAAAAATAAAGAAATGAGGCTCTCTTTTGAAAGAATTTTACCCAATTTAAACGAAAGTGAACAATTTCAGTTGAAAAGATTGTTAATTGAGTAGTAACAAATAGGATTGGTTATAAAATTTAATTTATGAGAGCATTAGTGATTTCAGGAGGCGGAAGTAAAGGTGCATTTGCAGGTGGAGTGGCGCAATATTTATTAGAAATAGAAAAAAATAAATATGATATTTTTATAGGAACGTCTACTGGAAGTTTACTAATTCCGCACTTAGCATTGGGAAATATTGATAAAATTCATCGGATTTATACCAATGTTGATATGAAGAAAATCTTTAATGTAAATCCATTTGTAATAAAAAGAAAAAAGGGCAAAGACATTGTTACCATCAATCATTTTAATGTCATTTGGCAATATCTTAAGGGGAAGCGAACCTTTGGTGAAAGCAAGAGGTTGTTGGGTTATATAAAGAAAAATTTCAGTGTTTCAGATTTTAACGAATTAAAGCTTTTGAAAACAGATGTTGTAATAACTGTTACTAATCTTTCTAAAAATGCTGCGGAATACAAATCAATTCAGGAATGTACTTATGAGGAGTTTTGTGAATGGGTTTGGATTTCTAGCAATTACATTCCTTTTATGAGTTTGGTTACTAAGAATAATGATGAATATGGAGATGGTGGTTTTTCAAGTTTAGTACCTATTCGAGAAGCTATTAATCGCGGTGCTACAGAAATTGATGTAGTAATTCTAGAAACTGAAATTAATTTAGAAAAAGCAATTGTTGGTAAAAATCCGTTTTCATTGATGATCGACTTATTTAGAATTGCTTTAGACCAAGTAGAAAAACATGATATAGCAATAGGAAAACTGATGGCAAACAATAATAATGTAAAACTTAATTTATATTATACTCCCATTAAACTAACCAACAATGCGCTTATTTTTAATAAAAAAGTTATGAAAGAGTGGTGGAATCAAGGGTATGAATACGCACAAAACAAGTCGCAATTAATGAGCGATAATAGATAATAATATTTACATCAATTAGGATTTAATATTTTATGTAAAGAGATAATTTTAATTAAATTAATCTATTATGTTTTCAATAAAAAAATATATTTCTTATGTTTTTATACTTTTAGTAAGCAGTTGTTCTACCAAGAAAAACGCTTTGCAAATTGCATTAGCATCTGAAAATCCAAAAATAAAAACTGTTATGAATAATCCAGAACCACATGAAATTCAGATTATTTATACCGAAATTTTGAGGGATAAAGAAGGTAAAGTTTCTTTTAAGGATTTTAGCTATAATTTAAATTCCAAAAATTATTTTTATCCGGCTAGTACTGTCAAATTTCCTATTGCCGTATTAGCTTTAGAAAAACTGAATACAATTCCAAATACTGATCTTAATACAACTTATACTATTGAAGGAAGTGCTGAAAAATTACAATTTTCTGAAGAGATAACGAAAGTTTTTGCAGTGAGTGATAATGTGGCAAGTACCAATCTGCTTGATTTTCTAGGTTTTGATTATGTAAATTTAAAATTGAAAGAAAAAGGATTATACCCATTTATTCTTAGCCATCGGCTTTCTGGTACAGATGCTACTAATCCTGAGTTTCCTGCAATAACACTATATAAATCGGATAATACATTAGTCAACATTCCTTCAAAACGGAATCAAATTCCTGAAGTGCTATCTCTAAATGGCATTCAGAAAGGAAACGCATATCGAGATTCTAAAAATAAACTAATAAACGAACCTTTTGATTTTTCTAAAAAAAACTATTACCCATTAGAAACTTTACATAATACGTTAAAAAGAATTGTTTTTCCAGAAGTATTTAAAAAAGAGGAACGCTTTATAATATCTGAAAAAGACAGGCAATTTATTCTTTATTCCATGCAAAATTTGCCAAAAAATGCAGGATTTGATCCTAATGAATTCTTTGATGGATATTGCAAATTTTTATGTTTGGTGATACAAAAGAAGATATTCCTTCCTCAATAAAAATTTATAATAAAGTAGGCAATGCCTATGGAACTATGATTGATTGTGCTTATATTACAGATCCAGAAAACAAGGTCGAATTCATGTTATCTGCCACAATTTTAGCCAATAAAAATGGTATTTATAATGATAATATTTATGAATATGATAGTATTAGTTTGCCTTTTTTAGCTGAGTTAGGCCGCCAATTGTATGCTATAAATAAACATTAATTTTTATAATTAAATGATTTTCTAATATTTACCAAAGTTGACTTACTTCATTTTTTAAGAATGATAGTGCTGTAGTACTTGGAGCATGTTTTTCCATTAGATCACCAATAACCATTTCTCTTAAAGTATCTGCATTTGTTACTTTTTCATTTTTTGTAGTCAACCGAATCATTTGTATTGTGGCATTTTTTGCTGTAATTACAATAGACCAACATTCTTCAGATACATAAATCTGTTGGGATAAATTATGCTCAAATTCTTGTTCAATTTGTGCTATAACAAAATTTTGATAATCTGTTTTATCTTCAGAAATTGGATTGATTCTGACCATTAATTGAGAAGGGTTTACGCGTTCCATAAGTAAAGTTAACCTTTCATAAGCTTGTAATCTTAGCGGTAAAATTGATGGTTGATTGTCTTTTTGTAGCAGCCATCGTTTGGTGTTTTGTTGTTCTTTAAAATATGAATTTAATAAAAAATAGGCTACAGCACCTGTTATTATTGATGGTAAAGAATAGGCGATTATTTCAATGATTTTTGTAGAATCCATGCTTTTATAATTTTAAGGAGCAAAAATATACTTTTTAGATTATAAATCAAGTTGATTTAATTAGCAATAAATGAATTCGAATAGTAATTTTACGTTTTGTATTAAAAAATAATAATATTTACTATCTAAATGGAAACTTACGTATTGGTTTTACTGTGTTTAGCCGCTTTTGCTGCTGGTTTTATAGATGCGATTGTTGGCGGAGGCGGACTCATACAAACTCCAATGGGATTAATTTTATTGCCTAATCTTCCTGTATCTACTGTAATTGGAACTTTAAAAATTCCGGCTTTTAGCGGAACTTCAGTTGCTGCTTATCAATATTTGAAAAAGGTCGATATGAATTGGAAATTACTGAGTATTATGATGATTTTAGCATTTCCATCAGCATTTTTAGGATCTACTTTATTAACGTATGTGAGCAATGATTTCATGAAACCATTACTATTAATTGTGCTGTCATTTTTGGTGATTTATACTTATGCAAAAAAGAACTTTGGTCAACATGTAGAAAAGCATCACACGCCTAGAACACAAATCTTTAATGCAGTCGCAATTAGTTTTATAGTTGGTTTGTATGATGGTTTTATTGGCCCAGGAACGGGTAGTTTTCTTGTAGTTGCTTTTATCGCCATCATGGGATTTGACTTTTTAAATGCTTCAGCAAATGCTAAAATGGTTAATTTATCGACCAATTTTGGTTCTATTTGTCTTTTTATCTTAAAAGGAAAAATTATTTGGTCTATTGCTTTACCCATGGCAGCAAGTAATGCAGTAGGAGGTTGGATTGGAGCAAAATTAGCTATAAACAAAGGCAACAGTTTTATCCGAATTTTCTTTTTAGTGGTTGTAATTGGTACTTTAATTCGTTTTGCCTACGATGTCTTTTTTAAATAATTAGTAAGAAATATTTCTTTTAAAGTAGTGAAATTTTGTAAGGAGTCATTGTTCCTTTTTGATACTTAAAACCTCAATCAAAATCGCTATTTTTGTATAACAAAATTAAAATTCCACATGCATAAATATATCGATCAACTTAACGAAGCACAACGTGAACCCGTTTTACAAAAAGACGGTCCTATGATAATTATTGCAGGAGCAGGTTCTGGAAAAACTCGAGTGTTGACAATTAGAATTGCTTATTTAATGCATCAAGGCATAGATGCTTTTAGTATTTTATCGCTAACATTTACCAATAAGGCGGCACGAGAAATGAAAAAGCGTATCTCTGATATTGTTGGTGCAAGCGAGGCTAAAAATTTGTGGATGGGTACATTTCACTCTGTTTTTGCCCGAATACTTCGTTCAGAAGCAGAACATTTAGGCTATCCTTCCAATTTTACTATCTATGATTCACAAGATTCTCTGCGTGCTATTTCTGGTATTATCAAAGAAATGCAGCTGGATAGAGATGTGTATAAACCCAAACAAGTTTTAAGCAGAATCTCTAATTTTAAAAATAGTTTGATTACTGTAAAGGCTTATTTTAACGATCCAGAATTGCAAGAAGCCGATGCGATGTCTAAAAAACCTCGCATGGGTGAAATTTATCAAAATTATGTAGACCGCTGTTTTAAATCGGGCGCTATGGATTTTGATGATTTATTATTGAAAACGAACGAATTGTTAACTCGATTTCCAGAAGTTTTAGCCAAATATCAAAACCGTTTCCGCTATATTTTAGTTGATGAGTACCAAGATACAAATCATTCTCAATACCTTATAGTTCGTGCTTTATCTGATAAATTTCAGAATATATGCGTGGTAGGAGATGATGCGCAAAGTATTTATGCTTTTCGTGGCGCCAATATTAATAACATATTGAATTTCCAAAAAGATTATGAAGGCGTACAAACCTATAGATTAGAACAAAATTATCGTTCTACAAAAAATATAGTAGAAGCAGCTAATACAATTATTGATAAAAATAAAGTCAAATTGGATAAAATTGTTTGGACAGCCAATGATTTTGGACCAAAAATAAAAGTTCATCGCAGTTTAACCGATAATGAAGAAGGACGTTTTGTAGCCAGCACCATTTGGGAACAAAAAATGCAAAATCAATTGCATAATGGTGCTTTTGCTATTTTATATCGTACCAATGCTCAATCGCGAGCTATGGAAGATGCCTTAAGGAAAAGAGATATTCCTTATCGAATTTACGGTGGACTTTCTTTTTATCAAAGAAAAGAAGTAAAAGATGTCTTGTGCTATTTAAGGCTAGTCATTAATCCGAAAGATGAGGAAGCTTTAATGCGTGTGATCAATTATCCAGCACGTGGAATTGGAAATACAACGATCGAAAAATTGACCATTGCCGCCAATCACTACAAACGATCTATGTTTGAAGTAATGCAAAATATCGAACGAATTGATTTAAAATTAAACTCAGGAACCAAGCAAAAATTATTGGATTTTGTAACTATGATTCAGAGTTTTCAGGCCATTAATGAAAATCAAGATGCTTTTTATCTAGCCGATCATGTAGCTAAGAAGACAGGTTTGGTTCAAGAATTAAAAAAGGATGCAACTCCTGAGGGAATGGCAAAAATTCAAAATATTGAAGAATTACTAAATGGAATTAAGGACTTTACAGAAGGTCAAATCGAAGTGGATGGTGCAAGAGGAGCCTTGTCAGAGTTTATGGAAGATGTGGCTTTAGCTACTGATTTAGATAAAGATACTAGCGATGAAGATCGTGTGGCATTAATGACTATTCACTTGGCTAAAGGTTTAGAATTTCCTCATGTTTTTGTTGTAGGTATGGAGGAAGATTTGTTTCCTAGTGCAATGAGTATGAGTACAAGAAGCGAATTAGAAGAAGAGCGTAGATTATTTTACGTGGCATTGACTCGTGCTGAACATCAAGCGTATTTAACCTATTCACAATCGCGTTACCGCTGGGGAAAACTAACGGATAGTGAACCGTCTCGTTTTATCGAAGAAATTGACAGTCAATATTTAGAATACATGACGCCTCCTGAAAATAATTATCGATACAAGCCCATGATTGATAGTGATATTTTTGGAGACGTAGATAAGTCTAAATTGCGTTTAGCAAAACCAATCGGAGGGACACCACCAAAGGCACCTACAAGTATTGAGCAAAAATCAGAAATAAATGTACGCAAGTTAAAGCCTGTTTCAAGTAATGCTGCAGCTGGAAGTGCTAATTTATTTGACAATAAATTGGTTGCAGGTAATATTGTTATGCACGAGCGATTTGGCAAAGGCCAAGTTGTGAATTTGGAAGGAGTAGGAGCAGATAAAAAAGCAGAAATTAAATTTGAAGTGGGAGGTATCAAAAAATTGTTGTTGCGTTTTGCAAAGTTAGATATTATTGGATAAAAATCAGTTTTGTTATAACCTCTCAAGCTTCTTAAATAGAATAATTTGAATGGTAAATAAAACATTAAAGAAAAAATAAAATGGCAGAATTTATAAAAATATACGAAAACAAACCCAATGAAGCGGCTATAGCTAAAGTAGTAAAGGTTTTAAAAGATGGTGGTTTAATTATTTATCCAACCGATACAGTATATGGTTTAGGGTGTGATATTACAAATACTAAAGCATTAGAGCGCATTGCTAAAATCAAAGGAATTAAACTAGAGAAGGCAAATTTCTCTTTTATTTGTCACGATCTTAGTAATTTATCTGATTATGTAAGGCAAATAGATACTGCTACTTTTAAGATATTAAAAAGAGCTTTGCCAGGACCTTACACGTTTATTTTACCAGGGAATAATAATTTACCTAAAGAATTTAAAAAGAAGACTACTGTTGGTATCAGGGTTCCAAATAATTCAATAGCGCTAGAGATCGTTAAGTTGTTAGGAAATCCGATTGTTTCTACATCAATACGTGATGAGGATGATGTAATAGAATACACCACTGATCCTGAGCTTATATTTGAAAAATGGCAGAATCTTGTAGATCTTGTCATTGATGGTGGTTATGGAGATAATGTAGGATCTACCATAATTGATCTGTCAGGTGATGAGCCAATTGTAGTGAGAGAAGGTAAAGGAGATTTAGACGTTTTATAAATAGCATTATTTGGCAAATAAACTATTAAAATCAACTAAGATTTAGTATGTTTACCAATAAATATTTACTTAGTAAGTTAAAAATAGTAGTATCTTATTCTTAATTGTATTTAATTGGTTGTTAAAGAAAAATTAAGGATAGGTAAAAGCAGGTCATTTGACCTGCTTTTTTTTTTCTCCCTGAGTATAGAGTCATATATTTTCTTAACCAAAAAGGATAAAATTCATAGATAAAAAAAAAACGCCTCAAATATGAGGCGTTTTTTTATCTATATCCGAAGATTATTTTTGTTGTTTTTTCATTTCTTTTTCAATCATATCGTAAAATTGATCGATTTTAGGTAATACAACAATACGAGTTCTTCTGTTACGTGCTCTGTTTTCTGCAGTATCATTAGATACTAAAGGAATGTAAGAACTTCTTCCAGCTGCGATTAATTGTTCTGGTTTAACACCTAATTGATTCGTTAATACACGAATAATAGAAGTAGAACGTTTTACACTTAAATCCCAGTTGTCTAATAAAATTCCTGATCCATTGTAAGGAACATTATCCGTGTGTCCTTCAACCATACATTCAAAATCAGGTTTGTCATTTACTACTTTTGCAACTTTAGCTAAAACAGCTTTTGCTTTATCTGTTACATCATAACTTCCTGTTTTAAACAGTAATTTGTCAGCAATTGAGATAAAAACAACTCCTTTTTCAACATTTATTTCGATATCTGGATCAGAAATACCTACTGAGCTTTTTAAACTTGTAACTAAGGCAAGAGTGACACTATCTTTTTTAGTTAATGCGTCTTGCATTCTACTAATTTTTAAATCTTTCTCTTTGATTGATTCTAAAGCTTTTTCAATATTTTCAGCACCTTTTGTAGTTAAGATAGTCATATCTTTAGAAGTACTAATTAAGGTTTGATTTTGTTCTTTCAATCCATCAACTCTAGCTGCAAGACCTGCTTTTTCTTCTAAGCAAGAATTTAATTTTACAGTAGCTGTATTAAGTAAGTCTTGAGTTTCTTTATTTCTAGCTTCTAAATCAGTATATTTCTTCTTGGAAACACACGAAGTTAAAAGAGCCATAACTGATAAGGCGATTACGATTTTTTTCATAAATTTAGTTTATAGTGTTAATTACAAAGTTACTTTTTTATATTCTATTTAATTCTAAATAAATCGTTAAATGAAATAACTTTCCTAATGTAGTAAGAGTAAACGATACTTTGCACTTTATAGTATTGCTGTTGTTGAAAATTATTTCTTTTTTTATAATAGACAGCAAAAAAACCATAAAAAGACCAATGCGCTTTTAGTATTGCCCATAAATGTTTTGGTTTTCCTTTGCATAAAAATTGCAAGCCTGCAACTCCGTCTAACAGCATACGTACTAATAAAATGGTATATAATTTCTCTTTTGGAAGGTTTTTTGTCAGCATTAGTAAGGAATTCCTAAAGTTCAAAAAAGTCTTCATCGGGTTTCCTTGTTGTAATGTAGCACCTCCAACGTGATAAACGACAGATTCTGAATTGTATTTTATTTTATACCCTTCATTTATAGCACGCCAGCATAAATCTATTTCTTCTTGATGTGCAAAAAACTGACCATCAAAACCATTTAATTTTTTGTAAACTTGACTTCTAATAAAAAAACAGGCTCCAGAAGCCCAGAAAATCTCACAATTGTCATCGTATTGTCCGTTGTCTTTTTCTAAAGTATCAAAAATTCTACCACGGCAAAAAGGATATCCATATTGATCAATAAAACCACCTGCTGCTCCTGCATATTCAAAATATTCTTTACTTTTATAATCAAGAATTTTAGGCTGAATTATAGCCGTATTCAATTCGGCTTCAAAAGTTTTAATAATGGGATCAAGCCAGTTTTTAGTTACTTCAATATCAGAGTTTACTAAAGCATAAACATCTGCATCAATACATTTTAATGCTTCATTATAACCACTGGCAAAGCCTAAGTTGCTTTCGTTTTTTACAATTTTAATCGAGGGATAAAAAGCTTTTACATAAGAATTAGAATCATCAGTAGAGGCATTGTCAACCACGTATATTGTTGCTTCAGGAGAATATTCAACTATGGATGGAAGAAATTTTTCCAGCAACAACATTCCATTCCAATTTAGTATAACAACTGCTATTTTCATTTCAAAATTTGATTATTGGATTTGATAAATTGGTAATTCAGTAAGAAACTGATATTTTTCATTTTCAAAATCCATTTGACAAAAGTAATGATTCAATCCGTTAGTCACCATCAAAAACTGAGCTTTCATTGTCATGTTATAGCGAGCAATTTGGTCAAAAGTAGCCTGAGCAATTTTAATTTCTGGCGCTTTACATTCAATTAAAATGAAAATAGAACCATCAGAATTAAAAACTACAACATCGTATCTTTTGCGTAAGCCATTGACCTTTAAAACCTTCTCGACATTGATGAGCGATTTTGGATATTTTTTCTCCTCCAATAAAAATTGGATTACATGCTGACGTACCCATTCTTCGGGAGTGAGTATGATAAATTTTTTCCTGATTTCATCAAAAATAGACACTTTATTTTCGCTATTTTTGAAACGAAATTTATAACTGGAAAAATTTAATTGCTGCATTAAGCAAAAGTATAAAATAAGATTTAAAGATTAAAGTTTAATCTTTGCCAAGGTTCAAAGCAGATGAAAATTGGAAATTGAAAGAAAAAAAAATGGATGAAGTACTAAAAATTGTAAATGATATAAAAAGTGGGAACATCAAGCCCATTTATTTCTTAATGGGAGAAGAGCCCTATTATATTGATAAATTATCTGATTATATCGAGGAAAAAGTACTTACTGAAGAAGAAAAAGGCTTTAATCAAACTGTTTTATACGGACGAGATGTGTCAATAGAAGATATTATTTCGACAGCTAAACGCTATCCAATGATGGCCGAGAGACAAGTGGTAATTGTCAAAGAAGCGCAGGATTTAATTAGAACTATTGACAAGCTAGAAGCTTATGCCGAAAATCCTATGGCATCAACGGTTTTAGTATTTTGCTATAAATATAAAACCTTAGATAAGAGAAAAAAATTAACTAAGGTTTTAGCCAAAACAGGTGTTGTTTTTGAAAGTAAAAAACTCTATGAAAATCAAGTAGGAGATTGGATCAAACGTGTTTTGTCAAGCAAAAAATACGCCATTGAGCCTAAAGCAACTGCAATGTTAGTAGAGTTCTTAGGAACAGATTTAAGTAAAATAAATAATGAACTTCAAAAACTACAAATTATTTTGCCAGTCGGAAGTACTATTTCTCCAAAGGATATAGAAGAGAACATTGGCTTTAGTAAGGATTTTAATGTTTTTGAATTACGCAAAGCTTTAGGAGAAAAAAACCAACTAAAAGCCTATACCATAGCTGAAAATTTTGCTCAAAATCCAAAAGATAATCCATTGGTAGTAACAACCAGTTTAGTTTTTGGCTTTTTTATTCAACTGCTAAAGTACCATGGATTAAAAGATCGAAACCCCAAGAATGTAGCGTCTGTAATTGGTGTTAATCCCTTTTTTTTAAAAGAATATGATGTGGCTTTAAAGAATTATCCAATGAAAAAAGTCAGCCAGATTGTAACTGCATTGAGAGATATCGACATAAAGAGTAAAGGAGTAGGTGCTAACGCATTGTCTCAATCTGATTTATTAAGAGAAATGCTTTATAAAATATTTAATTAAAGGGTAAAAATTACCGATATTTGCAAATCCGTTTCGAAGTATCGAAATTTGGATAAAATTAAAATACCACATTTATGGGAATGAATAAGAATACGATATTAGGTTGGGCAACCTTAATAATGATTTTAATGGGATTACTATTAATTGGTTTAGGAGCTTTTCGCTACAGGGAAGTTTCTGGATGGGGATTTGTGGCCGTAGGAGTTGGCTTTTTAGCTAATGCTTGGGTTTTTAGTTCTCTTAAAGGAAGACTGTAGTACAGATTTGTTTCCTTGTCTAAATTGAGGTAACTTTAAAAATAAACAAAAAAAACTTTAAATAAGAATTATGGCAGACGATAAAAAAGTGATATTCTCAATGTCAAAATTGAGTAAAACCTATCAAGGTGCAGATAAACCTGTACTAAAAAACATCTACTTGAGTTTCTTTTATGGAGCTAAGATTGGTATTTTAGGTTTAAATGGTTCTGGAAAATCTTCTTTACTAAAAATTATTGCTGGTGTTGACAAAAATTATCAAGGTGATGTTGTTTTTGCACCAGGATATACAGTAGGATATTTAGAGCAAGAGCCAATTTTAGATGATACTAAAACGGTTATAGAGATTGTACGTGAAGGAGTTGCTGAAACTATGGCAGTTCTGGATGAGTTCAACAAAATAAATGACAGTTTTGGTTTGCCAGAAGTGTATGAAGATGCTGATAAAATGGAGCAGTTGATGGATCGTCAGGCACTTTTGCAAGATAAAATTGATGCATTAGGAGCTTGGGAAATCGATACTAAATTAGAAATTGCCATGGATGCTTTACGTACTCCAGAAGGTGATACTCCAATTAAAAATTTATCAGGTGGTGAGCGCCGTCGTGTCGCTTTATGTCGTTTGTTATTGCAACAACCTGATGTATTGCTTTTAGATGAACCTACGAATCACTTGGATGCAGAAAGTGTACTTTGGTTAGAGCAACACTTAGCACAATATGCGGGAACTGTAATCGCTGTAACGCACGATAGATACTTCTTGGATAATGTTGCTGGTTGGATTTTAGAGTTAGACAGAGGAGAAGGAATTCCGTGGAAAGGGAATTATAGCTCTTGGTTAGACCAAAAATCGAGCAGAATGGCGCTTGAAGAAAAAGTAGCTTCAAAACGTAGAAAAAATTTGGAACGTGAGTTGGATTGGGTACGTCAGGGAGCAAAAGGACGTCAAACCAAACAAAAAGCGCGTTTACAGAACTACGATAAATTACTAAACGAAGATCAAAAACAATTGGATGAAAATTTAGAAATTTACATTCCAAATGGTCCACGTTTAGGTACCAATGTTATTGAAGCTAAAAATGTAGCTAAAGGTTTTGGTGAAAAATTATTATATGATAATTTGAATTTTACTTTACCACAGGCTGGAATTGTTGGAATTATTGGACCAAATGGTGCTGGTAAATCGACTATTTTCAAAATGATTATGGGTGAAGAAAAACCAGATTCTGGTGAATTTTTGATTGGTGATACAGTGAAAATTGCTTATGTAGATCAAGCGCACTCTAACATTAATCCTGACAAATCAATTTGGGAGAACTTTGCAGATGGTCAGGAATTGATAATGATGGGAGGCAAGCAAGTGAATTCTAGAGCATATTTATCTCGTTTTAATTTTGGTGGTGGAGAACAAAACAAGAAAGTCTCTATGTTATCTGGTGGAGAACGCAACCGTTTGCATCTTGCCATGACTTTAAAAGAAGAAGGAAACGTATTGTTACTAGATGAGCCTACGAATGACTTGGATATTAATACGCTTCGTGCACTAGAAGAAGGTTTAGAGAGTTTTGCTGGTTGTGCAGTAGTTATTTCTCACGACAGATGGTTCTTAGATAGAATATGTACTCATATTTTAGCTTTTGAAGGAAACTCTGAAGTGTATTGTTTTGAAGGTGGTTTCTCTGAATATGAAGAGAATAAGAAAAAACGTCTTGGTGGTGATTTAACTCCAAAACGATTGAAATATAGAAAATTGATTAGAAGCTAAAATTCAATCATTTTCGAACAGCAAAGAGGATGTCTTAATAGACATCCTCTTTTTTTATGCTTTATTTTTTTTTGTCAGAATTCATCATAATTAAAACTGCCGCAACCAGTCCTACTATAACCAAACCAAATACGACAATCATTATAAATGTTCCGTTATCCCAAGTAAAAAGTGAAGTGTCTTTCATGTGTAAGTGAATTTAAAGATTGGTCAAATATATACTACTTAAAATATAAAAGTAATGATATTTATCATAAATTCATTTATTACAAAAATTTTGACTTTAACGATGGAGTTGGAATCATACAAGCCTCTTTTTTTCCATACCATTTATAACGATTTTTTGCAACATAATCGTATAAAGAATCAGTAAGTGATGTGGGTAAAAAAGAAAATATTGGGATTATAGAAAATAGTCCACCCAATTCTTTTGCAATTTCAAAAACAGCTTGTGATTTATGGTAATAGGCATATCCTGGTTGGTATAATATAATGCTACTTAACTTTTCACTACTAATTCCGAGATAATTACTTATTTCTTTTCCCGTATCAGATTGCAGTGATACAAATCTAAATACATCCTTCTTATCGTGCTTAATAATAAACTGTACCGCTGAGTCACAAAGATTGCAAACGCCATCAAAGAGAATGATTTTTTTATTTTGAGGAAGGTTTTGCATTTGATTTATAATTTAAATTTTGCACCGCTTGTGTAACATCAGCACCGCCCCATTCTACAAGAGTAAAACCCTTGCGCTGCGTTTTTACAAGTTTTTGTTCTGGAATCTCAGTCTTATTTTCTACAGCATAAAATTCCATAAAAACCCTAATAGAAGTTTCTGGTTTTGGATTTACAGCATTGGTTGAAAAAACATCATAATCTGAATTGCTGTAAAAATGAACAAAATTAGTTTCATTTTTTTCTAAAATAGGCAACCAATACTGGACAAAATCGTTTGTTTCGTAAGTATTCAAACCTAAAATTTCCAATTTTTCTATTAAAAAATTTGTCAAATCTTTTTTTGAAACTGTAAATCCAGTTTTATACTTATAATGTTCCTCAGAAAAAGTTTGTTTACCATCCCAAAAGAGAGAAGAATAAAAACGATTTGTTTTTTTATCGAAAATTTTTCCATCTGGATAAGCCGTTAATTGCCAATTTGATTCATATTTTGGAAAAGTAGTTGATAAAATACCATTAAAATTAAATGAAAAGGTAATATCTGTTTTTGCAGTTGGATATAGATAAACAACTGGTTTCTTAATCATTATTTCAGAATTAGTATTGACTTTCTTTAAAACTACATTCTGAATTGTTTGATTGTTAACAATAATTTGTTGAGATTCATAACCTCTAAGAGTAAAATTTAAAACGTCTTCGTTTGATGCTCTAATTAAGTAATTTCCATTACTATCTGAATGGTAAGCTTCCTTTTTGGTAAGATTTGAAATCACTACAGTTGCCAAGGGATTGGCATCTTTATCAGAAATCAAACCAGAAATTATAATTTTATAATTATTTTTTTCAAATTTAATTACGCTATTTTTTTTAATTAATTGTTCAAGTTTCTTATTATCAGAATATTTAAGAGTTATTTCTACAATTCCATTTTCACCTTTTTGTCCATATTTTTCAATCTCGGATTGTTTTTTAAGCACTACAATACCTTCTATGTCTTCAGGTTTAATAGATGAAATCACAGCGTAATCCTCTATGGTAATTCCATTTACAATATATAGAGGATTTTTTTCTTTTTCTTGCAATTTAGAAAATAGAATCTTTGCATTATTTGTAACTTCCTCTAATTTGTTATTTTGTGCATTTGTAATACCAATACAGAGTAATAATAGAATATTTATAATTTTCATAAATAATTTGGTTTAAAATCTCAAAGCTAAATTAATATAAAATACGTAATAAAAATCTTATTTTAAATTGTTTCTGATTTAAAATAAATACATATCATCAATTTAAATTTCTTTCTAATTTAAATTACTTTTTAACCGCTTCAACTAATTCTAATTCGTCCAAACTTACTTTAGACATAAACATTCCGTAATTTACATTTGCTTTATTTTTCTCGATAGTTTCAATACTTCCAACTGCTTTACCATCCAGCATACGTACTCGATCACCAACTTTTAAAATGTGTCTAATTTTCTCAATAACAGGTTTAAGTTTCTTTTCTTTTTTTTCTTTTCTAATTTCTTCTACATGAACAGTCACTTCCTCAATAACTTCCTTTTTCTTGGCAACAATAGCTTTGGCCTCTTTAGGAGTTGCTTTTTTTCTTTTGGAATTTTCTATTTCGATAATTTTTAAAAATTCAGCGATAAGATCTTTTTTATTTTTATTATTAAAATACTTCTCCGCTATATCTTCTATTTTATTACCAATGTAAATTGTTTTTTGGTTGCTGTCATACAACTCCTGATAACTTTCCAGTTTTTGTTTGATTTTGACATTAATTGTTTCCATTTTCTTGCCTTCTTCACGTGCTTTTGTTTCTTCTTCCTTTAGCGTTTGCGAAGTTTTTTCCATTTTAGAACGCTCTTTTTGTAAAGTAGCAATGGTTTTGTCAAAACGTACTTTTCCTACTTCAATCTTCTTTTTGGCGCGATTTATTAAGCCAAAAGGGATTCCATTTTTCAGAGCTACTTCAAATGTAAATGAGCTTCCCGCTTGTCCTAATGCAAGTTTGTACATTGGTTCTAATGACTTTTCATCAAAAAGCATGTTGGCATTTGTAGCAAAAGGCAATTCGTTTGCTAAAATTTTTAGATTAGAATAATGGGTCGTTATAATCCCGAAAGCTTCTCTATGATAAAATTCTTCTAAGAAAATTTCGGCTAATGCGCCTCCTAACTCAGGATCAGAACCCGTACCAAATTCATCAATTAGGAACATTGTTTTCCTGTTGCACTTCTTTAAGAAGTAGTTCATGTTCTTTAATCGATAACTATAGGTACTTAAATGATTTTCAATAGATTGATTGTCTCCAATATCTGTTAATATTCTATCAAACAAGAATGTTTCACTGCGTTCGTGAACCGGAATTAGCATTCCCGATTGCAACATCAATTGCAGCAATCCAACCGTTTTTAGCGATATCGTTTTTCCACCAGCATTAGGTCCAGAAATAACTATGATTCTATTTTCCTGAGCCAATTCAATAGTTTGCGGATGGGTAATTTCGTTTTTTTGTTTGTTATTCAAATACAAAATAGGATGGAAGGCTTCTCTGAAATACAAACGTCTATTATCGGTGATGTTGGGCAGGATTCCATTAATGCGATTTGCATATTTAGCTTTCGCAGCAATTACATCAATGTCACTCAAAAAATCTTGATAGTCAATCAGCAACTGTAAAAAAGGTCGAATTTGGTTCGTTAATTGCTTTAGAATTCTAGTAATTTCTTCTTTTTCTTCGTATTCTAAGTTGCTCAGTTCTCTCGAATAATTTAGTGTTGCTTCGGGTTCGATATAGGCAATACTTCCTGTTTTAGAACTTCCTAAAATAGATCCTTTTACCTTGCGGCGATACATAGACAAAACTGCTAAAACTCTGCGATTTTGAACAAAGCTTTCTTTAATATCATCTAAATATCCAAGAGCATTGTATTGCGTAAGTGCTGTACCAAAACTCTGATTTACTTTACCGCGAACCGTATTCATATTCCTGCGAATATTTAATAAATCGGGTGAAGCGTTGTCTTTTATTTCACCATATTTATCAACGATTTCGTCGGTCATGGTAATAATATCCTTTGTAAATTCGACTTGTAAAGCCCGAGAATTTAAATTAGGATAATAGTCTTCAAATTTTTTAAAATAACTCAATAAAAAATTAACGGTAGAGGATATTGTTGCTATTTTTCTAAAACTTCCAACTTCAAGAAAACTATCTTCAATGGCAAGAAATCTTATTTCATGCGTAATAGCATCAAAACCATGATTTGGAATGGCATTGTTGTTTTGGAAAGAAGACACATATTCTGATGTTTGCATTAAGGCCTTCATCAAAGTTTCCTTGTCTTTAAAAGGAGTTATTTCAAGTGCTTTTTGTTTTCCTATATCGGTATTACAAATTGCCGAAATCGTTTCGAGAACGGTTGGGAATTGTAAATCTTGTAATGTCTTTTCGGTGATGGATATCATTTATCTATAAAATTCTTTTCGACACAAAAATAGTTAATAGTTAAGACTAATTAACAGTCATTCACAAAGAATTAAAGAATGTTTATTGTGGTTTTTTTAAGTGAAATATTATCTTCTCTTATTACTTCTCAGCCATTACTCTGTGTATCTTTGTAACATAACAATTATTTATGCAAACGAATCTTAATCCAGAATGGCAAACTATTTTGTCAGATGAAATACAGAAGCCTTACTTTGCTGACTTAATGGAAAGTGTGGCTGAAGAATACAAGACAAATATTTGTTTTCCGCCAAAAGAATTAATTTTTTCGGCTTTTGAATCTTGTAGTTTTAAAGATTTAAAAGTGGTTATTATTGGTCAAGACCCCTATCATGGAAATGGTGAAGCAAATGGATTGTGCTTTTCAGTAAATGATACTGTTCGTATTCCGCCTTCTCTGAGAAATATCAATCGAGAACTGAGTGATGATTTGGGAACGATTTTTTTGCCTACTTCAGGCAATTTAGAAGATTGGGCGAAGCAAGGAATTTTGCTTTTGAACGCTTCGTTGACGGTAAGAAAAGACACTCCAAATAGTCACAAACATTTAAAATGGAATCTTTTTACCGATGCTGTTATCGATCATATTTCTTCGAAAAAAGAAAATGTAGTGTTCTTACTTTGGGGCGCTTTTGCGCATAAAAAAGGACTTAAGATAGATAGAAACAAGCATTTAGTTTTAGAGTCTGGACATCCGTCGCCGATGAGCGCTAATCAAGGAAAGTGGTTTGGGAATAAACATTTTAGTAAAACGAATTCTTATTTAAAGCAAAATGGTAAAGAAACAATTAACTGGATTACGGAGTAGTAATATTAGAAAGTAGATGTATCTGTTTTATTCTAGATTGCGTGAGGGATTGAAGCTAGCTACCGAAGTAGCGCGTAAAGCCCGACAGCATAAAAAATAAGGGCTCCTCACAACAATGTAAGGAGCCCTTGTTTTTTATGGTGGCACGCCCAAATTAGAACGAAATCATTATATTTACTCTTTTTCTTTTTTGATTATATCATCTAAAACCGCTTTATTTTCATAGTTGATGACCTTTAAAATAATTTCTTGGTTTTTGACTGTTTTACCTTCAATTACGTATAATTTTCCTTTTTTTACAATAACATTACTTTCATCAAAAACGACATCACCAAATTGCAAAGTATTTTTAATATCGGTAGTATCAATCCATTTTTCAGCTAGTATTTGAGATGCTTTTTCGGAATAATGAAAGGGCTTATTTCGTAGATCATTTAGAACTCTTGCGTTTGGAAAATAATTACAACGGGTATCTTTACCGCTAAAAACTAAAGAGACAAAAAACACTCCAATTACTAAACCTACTAAATAGTAAGCAAAACGATGTATAAATTTCATGAATTATATTTTTGGCAAAGGTAGCTGAAAGTTTCCTTAAAAAACAATTAAATTGATGTCGTTATTGGGCAAATCAAACCAGTCGCCAATGGCAGCATTTGTTAGAATTCCGTGGTACATGTACACTCCATTTTTAAGTCCTTTGTCAAAACGTATGGCAGTTTCAATTCCGCCATCATCAGCGATTTGTAACAGGTAAGGCGATATAATATTACTGATGGAGAGCGAAGCCGTTTTTGAATATCGAGAAGGGATGTTGGGAACACAATAATGCAATACATTACTCTTGACAAAAGTCGGTTTTTCATGCGAGGTCACTTCTGAAGTCTCAAAACAGCCACCTGTATCGATGCTAACATCAACAATTACGGCACCATTTTTCATGTGTTCTACCATTGCTTCGGTTACAATTACAGGACATCTTTCTTTACCGCGCATCGCGCCAATGGCAACATCACAGCGTCTAAGTGCTTTTAATAAAGATTTAGGTTGTATGGTAGATGTAAAAATGCGTTGGTTTAAATTGTTTTGAAGACGTCGTAGTTTGGTAATAGAATTATCAAAAACCTTTACTGTTGCACCCAAACCAATTGCTGTTTTTGCGGCAAATTCTCCTACGGTTCCTGCTCCTAATATTACAACATCTGTAGGCGGAACTCCGGTAATATTGCCAAATAGCAATCCTTTTCCAAACTCATTTGTAATCATTAATTCAGCTGCAATAAGGATTGAGGCTGTTCCTGCTATCTCGCTTAAGGATTTAACGGCAGGATACGTGCCAT
Organism: Flavobacterium sp. GP15; assembly: GCF_014281985.1. Lineage (NCBI taxonomy): Bacteria > Pseudomonadati > Bacteroidota > Flavobacteriia > Flavobacteriales > Flavobacteriaceae > Flavobacterium > Flavobacterium sp. GP15. The sequence continues at coordinate 173,582 of NZ_JACFTC010000005.1, read as the reverse complement.
CTTCATCTTTAATATATTCAAATGCTAATGCGGTAATTTTCTTTTTTGTTAAGGCTTCAAAATATTTTTTCTTTCGAGTCTTTAACTGAATAGCAGAGATTAAAATCGTTTGAGGATTCATCATGGCTATTTCTGCGGTTGTTGCTGGTTCTACTTTAAGAATCATTGGGCAACTAAAAACTTTTTTAGTGTCGTTCGTGATTTCTGCCCCTGCATCAGAATATTCTTTATCAGTATAACTAGAGGTTAGTCCTGCACCAGATTCAATCATTACACGATGCCCGTGATAGGTAAGTGAATTTACAGCATCGGGTGTTAAACAAATGCGACGTTCTTGATGGCAGGTTTCTTTTGGAATACCAATAAAAAGTTCGCTTTTTTGTCTCGCCACTTCAAGTTTTTCTTCTTGAGGCAAAAGCTGCTGTTTGGTAAAAGGTGTGTTGGTAATTGGCATTAGCTCGTTATATTAGAGGTACAATTTACGTAAAAGTTTTATATAAGAATACAATAGTTTTGATGGAAGGGTGAATTTATAAAATATCAAAAATCAAAAAATTATTTTCTGCATTTTGATATCCGCTCTTTCATAAATACCATGTTCTAATTCTATTTCTTCAAAACCATATTTTTTATACAAATGAATAGCGGGTATTAAGCGTCTATTTGAATATAAAATTAGTTTGGATATGTTATTTTCCTTGGCATAAGTCAAACAATATTCGATAAGTTTTTTTCCAATACCCAATCCTTGAATTTTCTCTGTAATTGCCATTTTACTTAATTCGAAACAATCGTTAGTAACCTTTAATAAAGAAATAGTTCCTATAATTTGATTCTTGTATTTGGCATAAAATATAAAGCCTCCTTTATCAATTATTTCAGCTTTTGGGTTTGATAACACAATTTCATCATTGGGTTCTACTTTAAAATATTTATTCAGCCATTCTAAATTAAGGGTTTTGATAGCGTCTTTTTCTTCTATAGTAAAAGGGATAATTTCTAAATTATTTTCAGAATTCATAATAGAATTTACTAATTTAAAGTTAGAGAGCGTTTTCCATCTTCAAGTATAGAAATCGATATCGTAGAGTGTGCTTCAGGAATTAAATTTGGAATCTTTTCTGCCCATTCGATAAAGCACCAATTTCCAGAATACAGATAATCATCAATTCCCATATCTAAAGCTTCTGTTTCTTGATTGAGTCTGTAAAAATCAAAATGATAAACTAATTGATTATTAGTAGCTTCATATTCATTAACTAAAGAAAAGGTTGGACTACTAGTTGCAGATTTAACACCTAGAACTTTACATAATTGTTTGATCAAAGTTGTTTTTCCAACGCCCATTTCTCCATGAAAAAGGATTACTTTATTGGGATTAGCACTAATTATTTTTTGAGCAACCACTTCTAGTTGATCTATTAAAAATTCAATTTCCATAGTTGTATTATTTCAATATTTCCTGTTGCAAAAATAAAATTAAATCTCCTAAAATCTTTATCAACCTAATGAAAATTCAATTTAGGAGATTTACTATTTCTATTTATTTTGGACTAAAAATCAAGCAAGGAATAATCATTTCCTCTAATGAAATTCCTCCGTGTTGGTAGGTGTTTTTATAATAACTTACATAATGATTGTAATTATTAACATACGCTAAAAACAAATCATTTTTTGCAAAAATATAGGAACTGCTCATATTTATGGCTGGCAAACCAATGTTTTTTGGTTCTTTTACGGCATAAACATCTTTATATTCATAAGTAAGACTTCGACCGGTTTTATAACGCAGGTTTAAACTGGTATTTTTATCTCCTATTACTTTTGATGGATTCTTTACATTTATAGTACCGTGATCTGTTGTTAAAATTAATTTAAATCCTAATTTTTGAGCTTGTTGAATGATTTCTAACAAAGGCGAATTCTTAAACCAGCTTAACGTTAGAGAGCGATAGGCCTTATCATCAGAAGCTAATTCTTTGACCACATCCATTTCGGTTTTAGCATGAGAAAGCATATCGACAAAATTATAAACAACGGTAACAAGATCATTGTTTTTTAAAGCTTTAAAACCTTCTACAAGTTTTTTACCACCGGCAAGATTGGTTATCTTAAAATAATCTTCCTTGATATTTAATCCTAATCGTTTTAATTGTGCTGATAAAAATTCTGCTTCATATAAGTTTTTTCCACCTTCTTCTGGATCATTTTTCCAATATTGAGGAAACTGTTTCTCCATATCTATCGGCAATAGTCCAGAGAAAATAGCATTTCTAGCATATTGTGTAGCGGTTGGTAAAATAGAGTAGTAGGGAACTTCTTTTTCGAGTTTGTAATAATTAGCAACTACGCTTTCAAAAGTCTTCCATTGATCGTATCTTAAATTATCAATTACGACAAATAAAATAGGTTTGTCTTTTTTCTTAAGTTCAGGAACAACCAATTCTTTAAATAAAGTATGCGATTGAATGGGTTTATCTGCTTTTGGAGCAAACCAATCTTCATAATTGCGTTCGATAAATTTACCAAATTGCGAATTGGCTTCTGCTTTTTGTGATTCTAGAATTTCAATCATGCCATGATCGTCTATGTTCTCTAATTCCAACTCCCAAAAAATCAATTTTTTGTACATTTCAACCCAATCTTCATAGGAGTTGACTTGCGCCATTTCCATGGTGATTTTTCTAAATTCTTTCTGGTAATCTAAAGTTGTTTTTTGAGAAATCAATTTCGAGTGGTCTAAGTTTTTCTTTAAACTCAGCAAAATCTGATTTGGATTTACGGGTTTGATTAGATAATCAGCAATTTTAGAACCTATGGCTTCTTCCATAATATATTCTTCCTCACTTTTGGTAATCATTATCATTGGTATAGAAGATTTTTTCTCCTTCATCTCTGATAGGGTTTCTAAACCGCTCATTCCAGGCATATTTTCATCAAGAAAAACAACATCGAAGTTGTCTTCTTCAAAAATTGTAATCGCATCAAGACCGTTATTACAAGTAGTTACTTCGTAATTTTTCTTTTCTAGAAATAATATATGTGGTTTTAAAAGGTCGATTTCATCATCTACCCAAAGTATTTTTATTTTATCCATAAGTTGTCTAACAAGTGTTGTAATGACTAAATCAAAGTGCCAAATTACATTTTTTTGTAGCTTCTATCTGCTAATATTATTATAATTTTTTGAGGATTTCTAATTGTTCACCATCATTTAGGAACCACTTTTAATTTTGTAAAATTTGATTTCATACACTTCGGTACTTGCAGTTTTATTATCTCAAATAACTAATCTTGTTTTTTTAAAAAACTGCAACATAAAAAAAACCACTACTTTTGAAAGTAGTGGTTTCTAATTTTTGAATCAATAATATTAAAAAGTAGTTTATTGCCAACCACCACCAAGAGCTCTATACAGTTGAATTATGGCTTTATATTGTTGGTATTTATTGTCTATCAAACTCAATTCAGCATTCAGCGCATTGTCTTTTACAGTCAATACTTCTAAATAATTGGCTAAGCCATAAGTTAACAATTCATCAGAAAAACCAGTGGCTTTGTTTAATGCCTCCACTTGCTTTTCTCTAACGGTCAATTTATAAGTCTCATTATTATATTGTGCTAACGCATCCGAAACTTCTTTTCCAGCTGTTAACAACGATTGTTCAAATTGAATATAAGCTTTTTCCTGATTGGCTTTAGCAATTTCGAACTTAGTTTTAATTTGTCTCTGGTTAAAAATTGGTTGAGTCAAACCCGTAATTACATTCGCAAAAAGTGAATTGGCACTAAACCATTCTTTCAAATCTATACTTTGCAATCCACCTGAAGCAGTCACTTTTAACGTTGGATAAAAATTACTTTTAGCAATATTAGTTTGCTCAAAATTAGAAATCAAATTGTACTCTGCAGCGATAACATCCGGCCTATTTCTTAATAAAGTTGCTGGAACTCCTAGCGTAATAGTTGGTTGCATTAATTGATTTTCAAAAGTGCTTCTTTCAATTTTAGATCCACTTTCGCCTAAAAGAATGCTCATGCTATTTTCTAAAATAATAATACTGTTTTTTAAATCAGCGATAATAATTTCAGTGGCATATTTCTGCGCTTCTGTTTGTTTTACGCCAACTTCAGTCACATTACCAGCATCCTTTAATGCAACAATAGCTTCGATACTTTGGTTTCTATTAATCAAAGTTTTCTCTGCTAATTCGATTTGAGCATCAACAGAAAGCAATTGGTAATAAGTAGCGGCAATGTTAGCTATTAATTGCGTTTTTACAGCTTGTTTTACCGCAGTTGTTTGAAGAAAACTTGCATTTGCAGCACGTTTGTTACTTCTTATTTTACCCCAAATATCTGCTTCCCAAGAAAGATTTCCTGTTAATTGATATTGTTCCGTGCTTCGGTTCTGCAATAAAGCACCAAACTGACTGTTTTTGGAAAGTTCTTGATGTGTCCAATCAGCTCCTGCGGAAAGAGTAGGGAAGTATCCTGCTTTTCCTTGTTTCATAGTAGCTTCGGCAGCTACAATGTTTTGAATTGCGATTTTGACATCTAAGTTATTAACTAATCCTTTTTGTATATATCCTTGCAAAAGCGGATCCGTAAACACTTTATCCCAAGCCACATTGGCAAAGGATAAAGTATCATTAGAAACGACTTCGTTACGGTATAAATTTTCTGTTTTTAATTCTGGACGCTTGTAGTCTTTGGCAACAAAACACGATTGCATTATTGTTGCTGCGAGAACAACAAGTCCTATTTTATGGAACTTATTTTTCATTTTCTTCGTTTAAAAGTATAGTATCAGATTCGGTAGTCACAACAGGTTTTCCTGAAATTTTTTCTTGTAAGCTTTGGAATATGATGAACAAAATAGGAACTACAAATACTCCTAAAATGGTTCCAACTAACATTCCACCTACAGCTCCCATACCAATCGAACGGTTACCCACGGCACCAACTCCAGAAGCAAAAGCCAAAGGCAATAATCCGAAGATAAAAGCTAGAGAAGTCATTAAAATAGGACGTAAACGTGCTTTTGCACCTTCGATGGCAGCTTGCGCTAAATCCATTCCGTGTCGGCGTCTTTGTATGGCAAATTCGACTATCAAAATGGCATTTTTCGCTAATAGTCCTATCAGCATTATCAGTGCAACTTGGAAATAAATGTTGTTTTCCAATCCTGCAAATTTCACAAAAGCAATCGCTCCAGCAATACCAACAGGTAATGAAAGTAGTACAGATAGTGGAACTAAATAACTTTCGTACTGTGCACTTAATAAGAAATAAACAAATATCAAACTTAGTAAGAACACGCCAATTGCTTGATTTCCTGCTAGAATTTCTTCACGAGTCATTCCTGAAAATTCGTAGCTATACGTTTTAGGTAAATGCTGCGCCGCAACTTCTTGAATTGCTTTGATCGCATCACCAGAACTATAGCCCGGTTTTGCTTTTCCGTTTACATTTACTGCTTTTAACATATTGAAACGGGCCACTGCTTCAGGACCATAAATTCTTTTTAAATTTATAAACTGACTGATCGCCACTTGTTGACCTGCAGCATTCTTTACATAAATGTTGTTTATCGAAGCTTCGTTAGCTCTATCAGACGGTTTAGCCTGAATCATCACGCGGTATTGCTTACCAAATTTATTAAAATCTGTAGTGTACAATCCTCCATAATAGCCTTGCATCGTGTTGAAAATATCAGAAACTGATACTCCAGCATCTTTCGCTCTTTCGACATTAATATCCATTTGGAATTGTGGAAACGATGCATTAAAATTGGTTTGAGCATATTGAATTTCAGGTCTTTTTATTAATTCGCCTAAAAACTCATTGCTCACTTTGCTTACGGTAGCCCATTCATCATCGCCTTTATCTTGAATTTTTAATTCGAAACCATCGGCTGAACCAAAACCTTGCACACTTGGAGGCGTGAAAAATAAAGCTCTTGCATCTTTAAAATGGGCTGTTTTTCCAAATAACTCTTTTACCACAGCATCAACGGATTGATTAGCTTCTTTACGGTGTTTCCAATCTTTTAATTTAATGATTGTAAAAGCATAAGAACCTCCATTTACACTGTTCAGTAAACTGAAACCTACAACACTCATTCTAGATTCAACAATATCCATTGAACCTATAATAGTATCCAATTCTTTAACTGCTTTTTCAGTTTTTTCTAATGTTGTTCCTGGAGGCAATGTTAAATCGGCCATGATTATTCCACGGTCTTCATTAGGAATAAATCCAGAAGGTGTCGTTTGGAATAAAAGGAATGTAATTCCTGAGAAAACAACTAAACCAATAACGGTAATCCATTTTTTTCTTGCCAAAAACCCTAATGATTTCACATATTTGTTATTCATTCTATCAAAACTAGAATTGAAAGCAATGAAAAAACGATCTTTAAAATTGGCATCGTGATGATCCGAATCTTTGTGAGGTTTTAAGAATAAAGCACATAATGCAGGACTTAAAGTCAAAGCATTAACTGCTGAAATCAAAATTGCAATTGCCAAAGTAATCGCAAACTGTTGGTAAAACACACCTGATGGACCACTCAAGAAAGACACAGGAATAAATACTGCTGCCATTACCATTGTGATCGAAATAATAGCTCCTGTAATTTCGCTCATTGCTGAGATAGTTGCTTCTTTTCCTGATTTTGCTCCTTCATCCAGTTTAGCATGCACTGCCTCGACGACGACAATGGCATCATCGACGACAATTCCAATGGCTAGAATCATAGCAAATAAAGTCAACATATTGATCGAGAATCCAAATATTTGGAGGAAGAAAAAAGTACCCACGATAGCTACAGGAACTGCAATTGCAGGAATTAAAGTCGAACGAAAATCTTGCAAGAAGATATATACCACAATAAATACCAATATAAAAGCTTCGAGCAAAGTGGTTAATACTTTGTCAATTGAAGCATCAAGAAATGTTTTTGTGTTTAATGGAATCACGTAATCAACTCCTTTTGGGAAGTCTGGTTTTGTATCTTCTAAGATTTTCATTACTTCGGTAATAATATCTTGCGCATTAGAACCAGAAGTTTGGAAAACCCCTACAGCAACCCCTTGTTTACCCATTGCAATATTCTTAGTTCCATAATTGAAACCTCCTAATTCAACAGTGGCAACATCTTTTAAGTGCAAGAAATTTCCATTTCCTGTAGAACGAATAACAATATTTTCGTAATCTGCAATTTCAGAAAGTCTTCCTTTATATTTAATTACATATTCATAAACACCTTCGGCATTTTCACCAAATTTCCCTGGTGCAGCTTCAACATTTTGTTCTTGCAATGCGGCTTGAATTTCTTTTGGAGAAACATTATACGCAGCCATTTTTGCAGGATCAATCCAGATTCTCATCGAATAATCTTTGGATCCAAAAACGTTTACTTGACCAACACCTTTTACACGTTGTAATTTTGGAACTAAATTAATTTTAGCATAATTCTGAATATACGTTTCATCAAAATTTTTGTTTTTTGAATATAAAGCAAAGAACATCAAAGCACTCGTTTGACTTTTTAGCGTTGTAACTCCAGTTTGAACAACCGCTTGAGGCAGTTTACTAGTAGCACGCGATACTCTATTTTGAACGTTTACCGCCGCAATATCTGGATCTACACCTAATTCGAAATATACAGAGATTTTAGCAGAACCATCATTGGCAGCAGAGGAAGTCATATAAGTCATTCCTTCTACACCGTTGATTTCTTCTTCTAAAGGAATAACAACACTATTTAATACGGTTTCTGCATTGGCACCGGTATAATTGGCATTAACCTGAACGGTTGGCGGTGCAATTTCAGGGTATTGTTCGACTGGTAATGCCATCAATCCTAAAACCCCTAAAATGGTTATTAAGATAGAGATTACAGTCGATAGGACAGGTCTTTCTATAAAAGTTTTTAACATTTTAAATATTATTTTTTAGCTGCAGCAGCATTTGTTTTTACTATTTCTTTATCCGTTGGAGCTACAGTTTCTGAATTCGTTTTATCAATTTGTTGTGGAATAATTTCTGTATCATTTTTCAATTTTGAGGCACCTTCAACAACTATTACGTCACCTTCAGAAAGTCCATCGGTAACAATAAAGTTCAAGTCTGAGGTTCCGTTTGTTGTAATAATTTTTGATTGTACTTTATTTCCTTGACCTACAACAAAAATCATTTGTTTTCCTTGTACTTCAAAAACAGCATTTTGGGGTACTACTACAACATCTTTCTGGATTATTGGCAAACGAATGATTCCACTATTTCCACTTCTTAAAAGACCTTCAGGATTTTTGAATTCAGCTCTAAATTGAGTGGTTCCCGTTGTTGGGTTTACTAAGCCGTTCATAGTGACAACTTTACCTTTTTGGTCGTATTCTGAATTGTCCACTAATAGTAAAGAAACTTCTGGAACTGATTTTAGTTTTTCAGCAGTTGTGGCCCCTTTAAAAGTTTTATTGAAGAAAAGTAATTGCTTTTCATTCATTGAAAAGTAAGCACGTATCATTTTGGTATCAGACACTGTAGTTAATGGCATTTCACTAGTTGAATTCACCAAACTTCCTTCACGGAAAGGCAAACTACCAATTACTCCATTCACAGGAGAAACGATTGTTCCAAAACCAATATTTGAAGCAATACTACCATAAGTACTTTTTGCTTGAGCCAATTTTGCTTTAGCCGTTTCCAATTGAACATTACTGATAATTTTGCGATCTACTAGAGGTTTTAGTCTATCAACTTCAACCTGAGCGGCTTGTACCATTGCTTTAGCGGCAGAAGCATCTTGGTTTAACGTTTGTGTTTCTAGTTTGAAGAGTAGTTGTCCTTTTCGTACTACTTGTCCTTCATCAACATATATTTTTTGAATAAATCCAGTTACTTTAGGACGGATTTCTACGTTTTGTTGGCCTTCAAGATTTGCGGTATATTCTTGGTAAACAACAGCATCTTGCTTTGTAATTGTTTGAACTGGAAAAGGCGCAGCTGTTGGAGCTGGCATTTGCTGCTCTTCTTTTTTACCGCAAGAGGCTAAAATTAGTACTATAAATAGAGTAAATATTGAATTTTTTTTCATTTTTATTCTTGAGTTTGGGATTTATATTTAGTGATTATTCTTTTCTATTATTTTAAATTTTTCAATGGTTTTTATCAAAAGTTCTTCTACCTCACAAACGTGTGTTTTGTAAGCTTTGATGTCTTCCATATTGTATTGTTCTTCTGAACACGAAATGGTTTGCTCACGATAATGAATGAGTCGATCTAAAATGGTCTTTTCAAAATCTACTAATTTGATGTAATTTGCTAATCTTTCACTGAAGGGTGAAGGCTTAAAATATTTTTTTCGATCACCTGAAACTGTGTAGTAGGTAATTTTTCCCATTTTTGATAGCAAATTCAAATTTGTAGAAACAGAACTTTTACTAGCTTTCATTTTTGCCACTATTTCCTCAAATGTTAAACCTGTTTTACATCCATCAATTATTAATAATCCTAGAATTCTAGAACCTAGAGGTGGTAAATTATATAATAATTCAAAATGATTTCCGAACATTTCGATCAGTTCTTCACGTTCTTTTTGTATTGTTTCCATAATTTTTTTTTGCAAAAGTAGAGTTAGTTCGTATATTTGCGAACTAAACGAACTTAAATTTGTGTTAATTTTTTAACATTTTATTTTTGTTCTATAGATTGAGTTGAAATTAAAAATTATAAAACTGCTCTAATCAAGTGAGTATGGTTTAAAATACATTTGTAATTTTAAACTCAAAATAGGGTTCATTTGGATTTCTTATTTAAGATCTAAATTTCCGTATATTTGTTGACCTAAAAAATAACTTATAGTGAGTCAAATCAATAAGCTTAAAATATTTAATGATCCTATTTATGGTTTTATTACCATTCCCAATGCTTTAATTTACGATTTAATTCAGCATCCTTATTTTCAGCGTTTGCGTCGTATATCACAAATGGGATTGTCATACTTAGTCTATCCAGGAGCTAATCATACTCGTTTTCATCACGCTTTAGGCTGTATGCATTTGATGCAAAAATCGGTTGATGTACTTCGATTTAAAGGAGTTGTTATTTCAAATGAAGAGGAAAACGCTTTATACATTGCTATTTTACTGCACGACATTGGTCACGGACCTTTTTCTCATGCTATGGAAAAAAGTATTGTAGAAGAGGTACATCATGAAGAAATATCATTGTTATTTATGAACCAATTAAACGTTGAGTTTAATGGTAAGCTAGATTTGGCTATTCAAGTATTTAAAGGAGAGTATGATCGTAAATTTATGCTTCAGTTGATTTCGAGTCAACTCGACATGGATCGAATGGATTATTTGAAACGCGATAGCTATTATTCGGGTGTTGCGGAAGGAAATGTGAATTCAGAACGATTAATTCAGATGATGAATGTTGTTGATGACTATTTAGTTATCGAAGAAAAGGGAATCTATTCGGTAGAGAAGTTTTTAATGTCACGACGTTTAATGTATTGGCAAGCGTATTTGCATAAAACGAGTTTAGTGGCCGAATTAATTTTGATGAGAATACTAAAGCGAGCCAAAGAATTAACATTAAAAGGAGTTCCATTACCCTGCAGCGAACCTCTATTATTTTTTATGCAAAATAAAGTTACAATAGAAACTTTTGATGCTGAAAAATTAGATTTATTTGCTCAATTAGACGATTTTGATATTATTGGAGCTTTAAAATCTTGGCAAAAAAATGATGATTTTATTTTAGCCACCTTGAGTAAAATGATTGTTAATAGAGATTTATTAAAAATTAAATTAACAAGTGAAAAAGTAGCAATTGAAGATTTACAGCCATTGAAAGAGCGTTTTGCGTTACAGAATAATATTTCTGTCGCAGATGCTAATTATTTTATCTTTAAAGGAAAAATAAAAAATCAAGCTTACAGTAAAGAAGCAGATCCGATACGTATTTTGAAAAAAGATAATACTGTTGAGGATGTAATTGAATCTTCCGATCAGCTGAATTTAAAATCATTATCTAAATCGGTGACCAAATATTACATCTGTTTTCCAAAACAACTGTTATAAAAACACCATTTAAAATCTATTTTTTATATTTTTGTCGCAATGAAATTTACAGCAGAACAAATAGCAGGGATTTTAGAAGGAGAAGTTATTGGGAATCCAATGGCCGAAGTTTTTAGATTGTCAAAAATCGAAGATGGAGCAGAGGGATCACTGACTTTTTTGTCAAATCCTAAATATCTTCATTATATATACTCTACAAAAGCCTCAGTAACAATTGTTAATGATAGCTTTGTTCCAGAGGCAAATTTAGATACAACATTGATAAAAGTACCAGATGCGTATGCTGCTTTTTCTAAATTATTAGAATTTTATAATGAAGTAAAGCAAAATAAAAACGGTATAGAACAACATTCCTTTCTTTCTTCGAGTGTAATACATGGAGAAAACCTATATTTGGGCAGTTTTAGTTATGTAGGAGAAAATGTTATTATAGGTACCAACGTAAAAATATATCCCAATTGTTTTATAGGCGATAATGTTGTTATAGGCGATAATGTAAAATTATTTGCTGGCGCAAAAATTTATTCTGAAACTAATATAGGTAACAATTGTACAATTCATTCCGGAGCTATTATAGGTTCGGATGGTTTTGGTTTTGCACCAAATCCTGATGGAACTTATACCACGATTCCTCAAATAGGAAATGTAATAATAGAAGATAATGTAGATATTGGTTCTTGTACGACGATTGACAGAGCGACAATGGGATCTACTATCATTAGAAAAGGAGTAAAATTGGATAATCAAATTCAAATTGCTCATAATGTAGAAATAGGGGAGAATACTGTAATTGCTGCACAAACTGGTGTTGCAGGTTCTACTAAAATTGGAAAGAACGGAATGATTGGTGGGCAAGTTGGAATTTCAGGACATTTACACATTGGTGATAATGTTAGAATTCAGGCCCAATCTGGTGTTGGAAGAAACATAAAAGACAACGAAATTTTGCAAGGAAGCCCTGCATTTGGATACAATGATTTTAGTAAATCGTATGTTCATTTTAAGAACTTACCTAAAATTGTTGCAGAAATAAAAGAATTAAAGAAACAAATATTAAACCAAAAAAATGGAAACAATGGTTAAACAGAAGACCATCAAAACAGAAATCTCATTAACAGGAGTTGGACTGCATACCGGTAAAGAAGTAAAAATGACTTTTAAACCTGCTCCCGTGAATAATGGTTTTACTTTTGTTCGAGTAGATCTGGAAGGACATCCTATTATTGAGGCAGATGCAAATTATGTTGTAAACACTGAAAGAGGGACAAATTTAGAAAAACGTGGAGTGAAAATTCAAACTCCAGAACATGTTTTGGCAGCTTTAGTTGGTTGCGATTTAGACAATGTTATTATCGAATTGAATGCTTCAGAACTTCCTATTATGGATGGTTCTTCAAAATATTTTGTAGAAGCTATAGAAACTGCTGGAGTAGAAGAGCAAAATTCAAAAAGAAATGTATACGTAGTAAAAGAAGTTATTTCTTTTACAGATGAAGAATCTGGAAGTGAGATTTTGGTTATGCCAAGTGATCATTATTGCGTAACAGCTATGGTAGATTTTGGGACTAAAATTTTAGGTACTCAAAATGCAAACATGAAAAGCATTGCAGATTTCAAAACAGAAATTTCTCAATCAAGAACCTTTAGTTTTCTACATGAATTAGAATCTTTATTAGAAAAAGGGCTTATTAAAGGTGGGGATTTAAATAATGCCATTGTTTATGTTGACAAGGATATTTCTGCTTCAACTATGGAAAACTTGAAAGTTGCTTTTGGAAAAGAGGAATTGACAGTTAAGCCTAATGGAATTTTAGACAACCTTACTTTGCACTATCCAAATGAGGCAGCAAGACATAAATTACTAGATGTAGTTGGAGATTTAGCTCTAATTGGTACAAAAATTCAAGGTAAAGTTATTGCCAATAAGCCAGGACATTTTGTAAACACACAGTTTGCTAAAAAAATGGCTAAAATCATAAAAATCGAACAAAGAAATTATGTTCCTGTTTATGATTTAAATTTAGAACCATTGATGGACATTCATAAAATTATGGCTGTTCTTCCTCACAGACCTCCATTTTTATTAATTGATAGAATTATAGAAATGTCTGAAAGTCATGTTGTAGGTATGAAAAATGTTACGATGAATGAAAATTTCTTTGTTGGTCATTTTCCAGAGGCTCCAGTGATGCCAGGTGTTTTAATTGTTGAAGCTATGGCTCAAACAGGAGGAATTCTAGTTTTAAGTACGGTTCCAGATCCTGAAAATTATTTAACATATTTCATGAAAATTGATAATGTTAAATTCAAACAAAAAGTATTACCTGGTGATACTTTGATATTTAAGTGCGATTTGATAACACCGATTCGAAGAGGAATTTGCCACATGCAAGCAAATGCTTATGCCAATGGTAAATTAGTTGCTGAAGCAGAATTAATGGCACAAATTGCTAAAAAACAATAGATTTGGAGAAAATTACTTTTAATTTTATTAAAAATGAAAGGTAGCTTTAACCTAGTAAAAAATTAAAAAATAGCTGATGAATCAACCACTAGCCTATGTTCATCCAGGCGCAAAAATAGCCAAAAATGTAGTTATTGAGCCGTTTACAACCATTCATAATAATGTAGTTATTGGAGATGGAACTTGGATCGGATCAAATGTTACTATAATGGAAGGAGCGAGAATTGGAAAAAATTGCAATATATTCCCAGGTGCGGTTATTTCAGCAGTTCCTCAGGATTTAAAATTTGGAGGCGAGGATTCCTTAGCAATTATTGGTGATAATTGCACTATTAGAGAATGTGTAACCATCAATAGAGGAACAATTGCATCGGGTCAAACTACAATAGGTGATAATTGTCTTATAATGGCAACAGCTCATATTGCTCATGACTGTCATATTGGTCACAATGTTATAATTGTAAACGGAGTACTTTTAGGAGGACATGTAACCGTAGGGAATCACGCTATTATTGGTGGATTATCTGCAGTGCATCAGTTTATTAGCATAGGTGATCATGCCATGATTTCTGGAGGATCACTTTTAAGAAAAGATGTGCCACCTTACACTAAAGCCGCAAAAGAACCTTTGTCTTACGTAGGTATTAATTCAGTAGGATTAAGAAGACGTGGTTTTTCTTCTGAGAAAATTAGAGAAATTCAAGGTATATACAGGATTTTATATCAAAAAAATTACAATACCACTCAAGCTTTAGGAATTATCGAAGCGGAGATGGAAGCAACACCAGAAAGAGATGAAATTATTGATTTCATTAGAAATTCATCTCGAGGCGTGATGAAAGGGTATTCTGGAAATTACTAAAAAAACTCTTGACTATTAGCAATTTGGTAATAGTCGGAAAAATAAATAAAATATAAATCGCTAATAGCTAAAAGTAAAATATAAATGGCATCTACATCAGATATTAAAAACGGATTGTGCATTAAATTCAATAATGACATCTATAAAATAGTTGAATTTCTTCATGTAAAACCAGGTAAAGGACCTGCTTTTGTTAGAACAAAACTAAGAAGTTTAACTAACGGAAGAGTATTAGATAATACTTTTTCTGCTGGACATAAAATTGATGAAGTACGAGTTGAAAATCATAAATTTCAGTTTTTATATCCAGAAGGTGATGAATTTCATTTCATGAATACTGAAACTTTTGAGCAAATTACATTAAATAAAAATATTTTAGATTCTCCAGGTTTATTAAAAGAAGGAGAAAATGTAATGATTAGCATTAATACGGAAACTGATTTACCGCTTTCAGTAGATATGCCAGCTTCTGTTATACTTGAAGTTACGTATGCTGAGCCTGGAATTAAAGGAAATACAGCAACAAACGCTACTAAATCAGCAACTGTTGAAACAGGAGCGCTAGTAAATGTTCCTTTGTTTATCAATGAAGGGGATAAAATTAAAATAGACACTACTTCTGGTTCTTACATGGAACGCGTAAAAGAGTAAGTAATTTGATAATAGAAAATGTGAAAATTAGATAAATTTCACATTTTCTATTTTTTTTTTAATTTTCTAATAAAAATTATGAAATTTCCAAAAGTTTACTCTTTAGAAGAAATAGCTACTATTATCGGTTGTGAATATGTTGGTGATACCAATTTCCCTGTAACTGGAATGAACGAAATTCATGTAGTTGGCAGCGGTGATATAGTATTTGTAGATCATCCAAAATATTATGATAAGGCTTTAAATTCGGCTGCTACAATTATTTTAATTAATAAAAATGTTGACTGCCCTGAAGGGAAAGCGTTATTAATTTCAGAAGATCCGTTCAGAGATTTTAATAAATTGACAAATTATTTCAAGCCTTTTCAGTTTTCAAATGTCTCAATAGCTACTTCTGCAACTGTAGGAGAAGGAACTATTATTCAGCCAAATACGTTTGTAGGTAATCATGTAGTTATTGGTAAAAACTGTTTAATCCATTCTAATGTTTCTATTTATGACCATACTGTAATTGGTGATAATGTAATCATTCATGCAGGAACAGTTTTAGGTGCAGATGCTTTTTATTATAAAAAAAGAGCCGAAGGATTTGATCAGTTGCTTTCTGGAGGAAGAGTTGTAATTCAAGATAATGTAGGTATTGGAGCTCTTTGCACCATTGATAAAGGAGTAACAGGAGATACAACTATTGGTGAAGGAACAAAAATTGACAATCAAGTGCATGTAGGACATGATACTGTGATAGGAAAAAAATGTTTAATAGCTTCTCAAACCGGAATTGCAGGCTGTGTTATTATTGAAGATGAAGTGACAATTTGGGGACAAGTAGGAACCACTAGCGGAATTACGATAGGAGCAAAGGCTGTTATCATGGGACAAACTGGAGTAACTAAATCAGTTGAAGGTGGAAAATCTTATTTTGGTACTCCAATAGAAGAGTCAAGAGAGAAATTGAAACAGTTGGCTAATATTAAAAAAATTCCAGAAATTTTAAAAAAAATAAAGTAATATGTCTTCAAAAGAAATTGTTGAGAAATTTTACAAATCGGATGCTTTAATTGATAGTGAAGTTATAAAAGATTTTTTACATCCCGATATTATAGTCGAGTGGAACAGTAGCAAAGGTTTTATTGAGCTAAATTATGAAGCATTATTAAATTTATCTAACGATTTAAGTAAAGCTTACGTTCGATCTAAGGTTCGCATCAATCAGATTATTGCCGAAAATGATTTGGTTTCAGTGCGTTATTCTCATTTTGTAAAAACAATTGAGAACCCTAGAGAAGAAATGTTACTGGCACATTTTATTGTGATTTGGCAAATTAAAGACAATAAATTATATCGAGGGTATCAAATGAGCCAATTATCCTAATTTAGTGGTAAAAAACTGAATATGGGATACCCGTTTAGTGCTTACAATTTTATACTTTTGCATAACCATTTTAAAAACTACATAAAATAATATATCATGAGTGTTTTAGTTAATAAAGATTCCAAAATAATTGTTCAAGGTTTTACAGGAAGTGAAGGGACTTTCCATGCTTCTCAAATGATTGAGTACGGAACTAATGTTGTTGGTGGTGTAACTCCAGGAAAAGGAGGAACATCTCATTTAGACAGACCTGTTTTTAATACTGTAAAAGATGCTGTTGAACAAGCAGGAGCTGACACAACTATCATTTTCGTTCCACCAGCTTTTGCAGCTGATGCGATTATGGAAGCTGCAGATGCAGGTATTAAAGTAATTATTGCAATTACAGAAGGAATTCCTGTTGCTGACATGATAAAAGCAAACAGTTACGTTAAAGAAAGAAATGCAAGATTAATAGGTCCAAACTGTCCAGGAATTATTACTCCAGGTGAAGCTAAAGTTGGTATTATGCCAGGTTTTGTTTTCAAAAAAGGAACTATTGGTATTGTTTCTAAATCAGGAACTTTAACTTACGAAGCGGCTGACCAAGTAGTAAAACAAGGTTTAGGAATCACAACTGCTATCGGAATTGGTGGAGATCCAATCATTGGAACTACAACAAAAGAAGCAGTAGAATTATTGATGAATGACCCAGAAACAGAATGTATCGTAATGATCGGTGAAATCGGTGGACAATTAGAAGCGGATGCTGCTCATTGGATTAAAGCTGACGGAAACCGTAAACCAGTTGTAGGTTTCATCGCAGGAGTAACTGCTCCAGCAGGACGTACAATGGGACATGCAGGTGCAATTGTTGGTGGATCTGATGATACGGCTGAAGCTAAAAAACAAATTATGAGAGAATGTGGTATTCACGTAGTAGATTCTCCAGCTGAAATTGGTAAAAAAGTAAAAGAAGTTTTAGGATAATCTTTTATATTTATAAAAAAAAATTAAAAGCCTCACATTTTGTGGGGCTTTTTTATTATTGAATGGAATTAAAGAATACCTTTGCACTTTATTAAAAATAGTGTTTAATAGATTTATTTTTGATAAATAAAAAATGTAAACGAATGGTTTAGATAACTTTTCCGATTTTTGTGAGTTTTATCTAGGAAGACCATTTCAAATAAAAATATAATATATGTACAAGGAGTTAGAAAAATTCAAAGTTACCAATCAGTTTTCATTTACAGCAGAAGATAGTTTAGCAGAAGTTTGCAATGCATCTGAAGGATCTGGTGTGTTTTTGGTTTATGCAGTTGGTGAAGTAAAAGAGTTAATTATGGTTGGTTCTACTGGAACTGTTCAAAATGACGGAACTTTGAAAATTAAAAATGGTGGTTTGAATGACAAAATAGTCGAAGGACACCAATTCGCTAAAACAGGAAGAAAATATTCTTGGCCAGCACAAATGAAAAAAGAAGATATTAGCACACTTGAAGTAGTTTGGTATGAGACTTTTAATGATAATTCTAAAGTAATTCCAACATTTGTAGAAGCACAAGTTTTACAAAATTTCTTAGATGAAAATGGAAAATTGCCAAAATGGAATGTAGCTTTTTAAGTTATTTCTATACTAATACAATTGAAAGACTTTACTTCGGTAAGGTCTTTTTTTTTGTTTTAAATTCATAAATAGTATTTTTTATTTGTTTATATAAAAAAATAAGTACTATTTTTGCTCCCGTTATCACGAATCTCTTAATAGAGATAGCAACCTGCAACAACGAGCAAGGTGCTAAAACGATAAGCCAAATCCTTTGGAAAAAATGTTGTTTTTTTATTCCTGTTTTGCTTTTTTGTTTTTCGTCATAGCCCTTTAATTTAAAAAATGATTATGACTAAACAAGGTGAAAATAATGGTAATCCATTCGCATTAATTCCTTTATTTATTTTTATTGCTACTTTTTTAGGAGTTGGTATTTGGCTAGATGATTTTTATGCTTTCCCGTCTCCAATTGCTGTTTTAATTGGAATAATTGCGGCTTTCCTACTTTTTAAATCTTCTACAGAAGATAAAGTGAATACGCTAATTGCTGGTTGTGGTGAAAGTAAAATAATGACGATGTGTCTTATTTATTTACTTGCTGGTGCTTTTGCTGTAGTGAGTAAAGCTACTGGTGGAGTAGATGCTGTTGTAAATTTGGGAATAAACAATATTGATGTTGCTTATTTTCCTTTAGGTATTTTTTTGATTGCCGCATTTTTATCTACTGCAACTGGTACGTCTGTTGGGGCAATTGTTGCAATTGGTCCTATAGCAGTGAGTTTAGCGGATAAAAGTGGTGCTTCATTACCTTTGATTTCGGGTGCATTATTGGGTGGTTCTATGTTAGGAGACAATCTCTCTATGATTTCGGATACTACTATTGCGGCAACACAATCTTTAGGTTGTAAACTCAAAGACAAGTTTAAAATTAATTTATTTATTGCTTTTCCAGCTGCTATAATTACAATTGCAGTATTTTTCTATTTGGGTTTAAACTCAGAAATTGTTTCTGTTGCCATCCCTAAAACTGATTTTAATTGGATTGCTATCATACCCTATATACTCGTTATTGTATTAGCAGTTTCTGGAATTAATGTATTTTCTACCTTAATTATAGGAACATTGTTAGCGGGAATTATAGGTTATTTTGGTGGTAATTTTACGCTTATGGTTTTTACCCAAAAAATATATGAAGGTTTTACCAGTATGACAGAAATATTCTTACTTTCTATGCTTTCAGGTGGTTTAGCTGCGATGGTTGATAAAGCGGGCGGAATTGATTACGTTTTATATCAAGTTAAAAAGCGAATAAAGAGTAAGAAATCGGCGCAGACAGGAATTGGTGTTTTAGTTGGATTAACCAATTTAGCAATCGCTAATAACACCGTTTCTATTGTGATTACAGGAAGTATTGCAAAAGAAATTAATGATGAATACAATTTGAGTGCAAAGAAAACCGCGACCATACTTGATATTTTTTCTTGTGTTATTCAAGGAATATTACCTTATGGAGCTCAAGTACTTTTGATATTAAGCTTTGCAGATGGAAAGCTGAACTTTTTAGATTTGATTAGTAATGCTTGGTATCACTTGTTCTTATTTGTTTTTACATTAATAGCTATTTATGCTAATTTTTGGGATAAATGGGTGAATCGAATTATTAAAATTTAAAAGCTAGTATTTTTATTAATGTATATGGTTTTGTATTTTTTTTAAAAAAGTAAATATTCTATATTTGACAGATATAAGATAGCCCTGATAGAAGTGGAAATCCTTTTATTTTTTGTTTAAAAAAATAAAAGATTGTAGCGGATAGCAGGAATAGCTTAAAATAAAAATTAAAATAAGTTTTGAATATGAAATTACTAGAAGGAAAAGTAGCTATAATTACAGGCGCAAGTCGTGGAATAGGTAAAGGAATTGCAGAAGTTTTTGCAAAACACGGAGCAAATATTGCTTTTACTTACAGTTCATCTGTAGAATCAGCTATGGCATTAGAAAATGAATTGAATGCACTTGGAATTAAAGCGAAAGGGTATCAATCTAACGCAGCTGATTTTAATGAAGCGCAAACGCTTGTTGATGCGGTTAATGCTGAGTTTGGAACAGTAGATATTTTGATTAACAACGCCGGAATTACCAAAGATAATTTGTTAATGCGTATGTCTGAACAAGATTTTGACCAAGTAATGGATGTAAACTTGAAATCAGTTTTCAACATGACAAAAGCAATTCAGAAAACTTTTCTTAAAAAACGTGCGGGATCTATCATTAATATGAGTTCTGTAGTTGGAGTAAAAGGAAATGCCGGACAAACAAATTATGCTGCTTCTAAAGCGGGAGTTATTGGTTTTTCTAAATCGGTAGCGTTAGAATTAGGATCGCGCAACATTCGTTGTAATGTAATTGCACCAGGTTTTATTGAAACTGAAATGACTGCAAAATTAAACGAAGATGTAGTAAAAGGTTGGAGAGATGGAATTCCGTTAAAACGTGGCGGAACAACTGAAGATGTAGCTAATGCTTGTCTGTTCTTCGCTTCAGACATGAGCGGTTACGTAACGGGTCAAGTTATGAACGTTTGTGGAGGAATGCTTACTTAATAAAAAGTGATTCATTTTTAGTTTTTTGTAATCAAAACTGAAAACGAATTTCTATATACTATAAAATATGACAACAACTGCAATACTATTATTACTGGTTTCTTTATTAATAGCTAGCGGTTTATCCTATTTTCAATATATCTACAAAGCCAAAAACAAATCTAAAGTCAATTTGTTTTTGGCTTTTTTACGTTTTTTAACCATTTTTTCTATTTTTTTATTGCTTATTAATCCAATAATAACCAAAAATAGATTAGATATTGTAAAAACACCTTTACCTGTCGTGATTGATAATTCTAGTTCCATTTCATTTTTGAATGTGAATAAAGAAGTTGAACAATTATATAAAAAAATCATTTCGAATAAGGATATTCAAGAAAAATTTGAGGTTCAATCCTATCAGTTTTCAGAAGATTTTGAGCCATCAGATAAATTTACTTTTAAAGGAACGCAGACAAACATTGATGTTGTTGCCAAAAACCTTAAAAGCATTTATAAAAACACCAATTATCCGACGATTTTAATCAGTGATGGAAATCAAACTTCAGGTAATGATTATGTGTATAGTTTTGGTACTGAAAATAAAGTGTACCCAATAATTGTAGGTGATACAACGACATTTTTAGATATTAAAATCAATCAATTAAATGTTAATAAATATGCCTTTCATAAAAATAAATTTCCTGTTGAAGCATTTTTAAGTTATTCAGGAACAAAAAACATTACTGCTGATTTTGTAATTTCACAAGGAAACTTAATACTCAGTAAGCAGCGAATTTCATTTACAACTTATAAAAAAACGGCTACTGTTAGTGTTCTTTTACCGGCTGACAAAATAGGAATTCAAGTTTTTAAAGCTACTATTACATCTTTAGAAAAAGAAAAAAATACGTATAATAACACCAAAAATTTTGCGGTTGAAGTTATTGACCAAAAAACGAATATCGCAATTGTTTCAGCAATTAGTCATCCAGATTTAGGAGCATTAAAAAGAGCAATCGAAACTAATGCACAACGTAAAGTAACAATACTTAAACCTAACGATATTAAATCATTACAAGATTATAATGTTTTAATTTTATACCAACCCAATACAGAATTTAAAGCCTTATTTGAGAATAACAAAGTAGCTGGAATAAATACCTTTATTATTACTGGAAATAGTACGGATTTTAATTTTCTGAATCAGCAACAAAACAATCTAAACTTTAAAATGAGTGGCCAAAAAGAGGATTATTTATCGGTCTTTAACCCACAGTTTAATTTATTTGCAATTGATAATATTGGATTTGAAAATTTACCTCCTTTGCAAAATGCTTTTGGATCCGTTACCGTAAACGGATCATTATCTGTTCTTCTTTCGTCTAAAATTAGAACTATTGATACGAATAGTCCTTTATTAGCTTTTGCTGAAAACCAGAGCAAGAGAAGCGCTTATCTTCTTGGCGAAAACAGCTGGAAATGGCGTTTGCAATCCCACATCAACAATCAATCATTCGAAAAATATGATGTTTTTATTGATAAAATAATACAGTTTTTAGCAACAAGTACGGGCAAAAAATCATTAGTTGTTGAACATGAGCGATTTTATAATTTTGGCGAAGCTATTGAAATTACAGCTCAGTATTTTAATAAAAATTATGAGTTTGACGAAAAAGCTCGATTGACCATTGCGGTTACTAATACAAAAACCAAACAAACCAAAAGCTTTGATTTACTAAAAAGTAATAATTATTACAAAGTGAATCTTGACGGTCTTAAAGCGGGTAACTATAGTTTTAATGTAAAAGAATTGAATTCTAATAGTACTTATTCTAGTAATTTTGAAATTCTTGATTTTGATATCGAAAAGCAATTTGTAAATCCCGATATTGAAAAAATGTCGCAACTAGCGCTACAAACCCAAGCAAATGAATACTATCCAGATCAAGTAGATACTTTAATAAAAGTGCTTTTAGAGAATAAAGAATATAAAGCCATCCAAAAAAATAATAGTACAAAAACGCAATTGATTGACTGGGTTTGGCTGTTAATTTTCATATTGATTCTATTGATCACAGAATGGTTTACTCGTAAATATAATGGTTTACTTTGATAAAACTAAAGTAGTAGATTATGGATTTTAGACTAAAAGTTTTTTATATCGTTGCGAGTCGTTTGAGTTTTACAAAAGCGGCAACCGAATTATTTATAACTCAACCTGCAGTTTCTAAACACATACAGGAATTAGAAGAACAATATAAAATTAAACTTTTTGAAAGAAATGGTTCTAAAATTTCATTAACAAGTGCTGGCGAAGTATTGCTAAACCACACCAAGAATATTTTTGAAATTTATCGAGAAATAGATTTTGATATGAGTTCGCTTATTAATGAACGTAATGGATTATTGCGAATAGGAGCAAGTACTACAATTTCACAATATATTATACCGCCACTTTTAGCCCGTTTCCATCAAAAAATGGAAAATATTAAAGTCAATTTACGCAATGGAAATACGGAACAAATAGAAAGCGCTTTATTAAAAAAAGAAATTGAAATAGGCATTGTTGAAGGACAATCTAAAAATAAGTCTATAAAATATACGCAGTTTTTAAAAGACGAATTAGTCTTAGTTTGCAAAAGTTCTCATTCTCTTATAAAAAAAGACGAATTGATTCAAGAAGATCTTAAGAAAATGAATTTTCTAATTCGGGAGCAAGGTTCTGGAACACTTGAAGTTATTGAATATGCTTTGAAAACCATACAACTTAAATTTTCTGATTTGAATGTTGAAATGCAATTGGGAAGTACTGAAAGTATAAAGTCCTATTTATTGAACTCTGATTGTGTTGCTTTTTTATCCATTCACGCTATTGAAAAAGAGTTAAAAAATAACGAACTGACCATTTTAGATGTAAAAAATCTAAGTATAGAACGCTATTTTTATATCATTACTCTTCAAGGAAAAAATGATTCTCTTTCTGATTTATTTATAAAAATAATTTCCAGTTACTATAACCTGGAGTTATACTAGATTGTTATTTGTGATTATTGAATGTTGTTTAAACTTCTGACCTTTGTAGCGTAATAATTAAAAAACTTCATTGTGAAAAATCATAATATAATACCTAAAAAAGATACTACTGCTTTTCTAAAAGTTAGCCCAATTTTTCAAAAAATAATTTTCGGACTATTAACTCTTTTATGTCTTTCCGGTTTTATTTCTCCACCCGTTGCTCTATTGATGGGATTAGTTGTAGCCAATCTTTCAGGACATCCTTTTTTAGAATTAAATCATAAAGCGACCAGTATTTTATTGCAAGTTTCAGTTGTAGGACTTGGTTTCGGAATGAATGTTAATAGTGCTTTATCGGCTGGTAAAGAAGGATTTATTTTTACAGTTGCATCAATATTTTGTACTTTAATTTTAGGTTTCTTTATCGGAAAATGGTTGAATATCGAAAAGAAAACCTCTCACCTAATTTCTTGTGGAACTGCTATTTGTGGTGGAAGTGCCATTGCTGCGATTGCTCCCGTAATTAAGTCGGATGAGAAACAAACTTCCGTTGCATTAGGAGTAATTTTTATACTGAATTCAATTGCTTTGTTTTTATTTCCAGCAATTGGACATTGGTTAGATCTTAGCCAACAAGAGTTTGGTTTGTGGTGTGCCATAGCCATTCACGACACTAGTTCAGTTGTAGGAGCGGCAAATAAATACGGAGCAGAAGCCTTGCAAATTGCAACTACGGTAAAATTAGCTAGAGCATTATGGATTATTCCTGTTGCTTTATTAACATCGGTTTTATTCAAAAATAAATCGAGTAAAATAAAAATCCCGTATTTTATTGGACTGTTTATTGTTGCAATGCTATTGAATACTTATGTACCGCAAACAGCTCTTGTAGCACCTTATTTAGTAAATATTGCTAAAATTGGATTAACAATAACTTTGTTTTTAATTGGAGCAGGTCTTAACTTTAGTGTTCTAAAATCGGTTGGTGTAAAACCATTAATTCAGGGTGTTTTGTTGTGGATTTTTATTGCAACTGCTGCTTTAGTTTCAATTATGTATTTCAGTTAATTTTATGTCGCAATGTTTTACGTTTAATAACATGAAACTGCATTCTGATATAATCATATAAAAGAGCTATCAAAAGGAATACAACAGCTATGAGAAGTGTTTTTAATTGCAATACATTATATAAAAAACCACCAGAAACGCATCCAATAAAAAAACAAATAATTATAGATAATCTAAGAAAAATACTTGTTTTTAGTTTTTTATTTTCTTCTGGCTTTTTATAAAAAAATAATTGAGATAATTCTATTCCAAGATCAGTAAAAAGTCCTGTAAGGTGAGTAGTTCTAACGGTAGATTGCGAAATTTTTGTAACCATAGCATTTTGAATTCCCATAGCAAATAGCATCAAAAAGGCTATCCATTTTCCTTCATTATTTGATAATTGAGATTGCGATCCAAAAAATGCGATACTTAATAAAATGATCATTTCGAGAGAAATTGGAATTACATGTGACAAATGAGAATTTTTCTTAGCGATTAATTCAGATAAAAAGTTAGAAGTAAAGGCTCCAAATAAAAAAAATAAAGTGAGTACCAAAAATGTAAATGCAGCATTATAATCCTGCTTCATTATTTCTTCTGCAAAGTAGGCAAAATGACCAGTAACATTGGTAGTTAAAGTGTGTATTGATAAAACCCCGGTAATATTTACAAGACCAGCGACAAAGGATAATAATACGGCTAAACGAAGATTATGAATAAAAGTTCTGTTTTTTCCTTGATGTCGAAACATATTTGTGGTTTTCCTTTAGTATTAACAGAATCTTAAATGGCAATTTTATAAAATAACAATTTAAAGAAATACATTTGTAATTCTAAAAACTAAATTTAATGAAAAATTTTAAAATTAAGCCTACGCTTATCACTTTATCTACTCTTGTAGTTGCTTTTTTAGTAATTTCATGGGGAGTTATCGGTCACGAACGAATTAATAGAGCCGCAGTTTTAGCGCTTCCTGCTCCATTGCAGACTTTTTTCTATAATCATATCGATTATATCACTCAAGAATCTACTGTTCCAGATTTGAGAAGAAATGTTTTAAATGATAAAATGGAACCTTCTCGTCATTATTTTGATATGGAAAATTTTGGTGATGTTGCTACTTTTCCAAAGACCATGGAAGAAGCTAAGAAGAAATATGATGATAAATTTTTAGACAAAAATGGTATATTACCTTGGCATATTCAAGATATGATGACCAAATTAACTAAGGCTTTCAAAGATAAAAGAAAGAACGAAATTTTGTTTATTGCTGCTGATTTGGGTCATTATATTGCAGATGCACACATGCCTTTGCACACTTCTGACAATCATGACGGACAAAATACAAATCAAAAAGGAATACACTCTTTGTGGGAAAGTCGTTTACCAGAATTATTTGTAAAAGATTATAAATTAAATGTTCCACAAGGAAAATATCTTGAAAACGTAGATGTTGCAATTTGGGAATTAATGGCCGATACACATAGTTTGGTTGAGCCTCTTTTAGCAGCCGATAAAAAACTAAGAACAGCTACTCCCGAAAATAAAATGTATGTTACGGATTCCGATGGAGCAGTTGTAAAAAACAAATACGGAGGTATGTTGTATTCGGATGAATATGCAGGGAGATTTCATCAAGAATTAAACGGAATGGTAGAAAATCAAATGAAAAAAGCAATTACAGTAACTGCTAGTTTTTGGTACACTGCTTGGGTAAATGCTGGAAAACCAGATTTGAGTAAACTAGACACAAAAGAGCTTACTAAACGCAATCATAAATTCTTGAAAAAAGATTTAAAAACTTTCGAACAAGGTAAACTTTTTGGTTTAGTCTACGATAAAGAATAAAATAAGCATATTACATAAAAAAAACGGCTGAGAATCAAATCTCAGCCGTTTTTTTTGCTTAAAAATTTTCTGGAACTGATCTTGTTTTTTGCTAAAAAACTCTAAAAGAAAGCATTATTCCGTGCCGTTTAATTGAGTACAAGTATATATTTATCTACTAATTTATTGGTGTGAATTTGTCCAATTTGTGTTTATGTTTTTAGAAATTCAAACCAATAATAATATAAAGTTATATCAGATTGAATATAAAACAAAACGGGTGACAATATTATCTCACCCGTTTTTTATGCTAATTAATTTTTTGATATTTCTTATTTTTTAAAATATCCGAAGCAGTTTGATAATAGGAAATGGTTTCATTTACTAAATCTGTTCTTTCTGTTTTCATTGGTACCTGATCATAGAAAATCTGGAACTCTGGCGCTACTTTTTGATTTGGTTTTAAAGTCAATTGAAACTGTTTGACTGTTTGTTTTGGCGAAATAATTGTCAGAACATTATCTTTAATTAATCCCAGATCTTGATAGGTAGCAATCAACGCTCTTGGCTTATAATCTGATTTTAAAACATCTTGTCCGTAAAACTTACTTTGATAATTAAAATTTAATAATCCTAAAACCGTTGGCATTATATCAATTTGTGACATTATATTATTGTAATGTTGAGGCTCTACAAAGCCAGGACTATAAATCATCGCTGGAATTCTATATTTGTCAGCAGGAAGTTCTGTTTTACCTGCACTAGAGGCACAGTGATCCGCAACAATAACAAATACCGTATTGTTGAACCATGGTTGTTTCTTGGCCATTTCAAAGAATTTCTTCATCGCATAATCCGTATATTTTACACCTCCATCACGCGATTTTGCATCTCCAGGAATATCAATTTTCCCATTAGGATACGTAAACGGTCTGTGATTACTTACGGTCATGATATGATTAAAAAAGGGTTTTCCAGATTTTGCTTCTTTGTCCATAATTTTAATGGCTTTGTTGTACATGTCTTCGTCGCAAACTCCCCAAATATTGGCAAAGGTAATCTCGCTAGGTGCAAATGTTTTTTTATCTACAATATCGTATCCATTTCCTCCAAAAAAGTCTTCCATATTGTCAAAAAAGGCATCACCACCATACATATATTTCACATCATAGCCTTTTTCTTTAAAAATTGCTCCAGTGGAGAATTTATCTTTATTGTCTTTTCTTTTTACTACACTTTCACCAGCAGTTGGAGGAAAACATAAAGTAACGGCTTCTAGACCACGAACAGTTCTATTTCCTACCGCATAAAGGTTAGAAAAAACTAAACTTTTTGTTGCCAAACTATCTAAGAAAGGAGTTATATTTTGTTCATTACCATACATTTTCATAAATTCAGCACTATAACTTTCAATAGTTATTAGCACTACATTTTTGCGATTTTCAGCTGCTTCACCTTTTATTTCTCTTAAAGTGGTCTCGCCGGAAATTGCTGGTAATTGTTGTTTTAATTCGGCATAAGCTTCACTATTTGGAACTGTTTTATAAAATTTAAAATAATCCAATTCGCTGTTCATGAAAGCCAAATAGAATTTGTAAATTCCGTTAGCTTGTAATTCATTTGCAAAAATATTCTGTGCATTTTCTCTACTCGCTAATGCCGGAATGGCAAACAAAGACAAGGCAAAAAGCACCATATAAATTCCGGATATTTTTAATTTTTCTATAAAAGTTGGAATACTTTCGATATATACTTTTGATTTTTTTACAATAAAATAAGTAACTAAACCTGCAATGATAAACAATCCTGAAAATATTGGAATTACAGGATACGATTCCATAATATTACCAATAACTTCGTTGGTATAAATCAAGTAGTTTACCGCTATAAAATTGTATTTGACACCAAATTCATTCCAAAAGAAATACTCGCTAATTGCATTTTGTAGAATTAAAACCACATAAAGGAAAATTACAAAAGAGAACAACCAAAAACGTATTTGATTTCTGTATTTTGGTAAAAAAAGAAGTAATCCAAATAGGAAGGTTTTTAAACCTACAAAGATTAGCCCAATTTTTGGTAAAGCGCCACCATACTCATTTAGTACTGATTTTCCAGAAAGAATATAAAGGAATAATGCTATAAATAATCCGAAAATAATATATCCATACGGTTTGTAATATTTACTATTGGATATAAAAATAAGATAGAGCCACAAAAAGCCACTAATTAATACAAAAATGAAAAAATCGGATAAAAAACCAAATAGAAAAACTGAAAACGTATCAATAAACGTAAAGCTGGTTTGAGTTATAGGATGAAAAAAAAGAATTATTCTTGAAATAAAGCTAACTACAACATAAAAGAGTAGCAAATAATAAAACGGAGAAACTTTTTTAGATAAATTCATATAATTGTATTTTGGGCAAAAGTATAACTAATTTTTAAACATATTTTTTTAGGACTCAATTTATCTATTAATAAAAATTAATATTCGCTTAAGATAGAATTGGATTGACTTTAACTTAGAATAAAATGAATAATTTTATTCCATACTAAAAAACAAATGCGATGAAAAAAATAATAATTTTATTGTTACTTTTCACAGGAACAATAGAATACTCTCAAAATTGGAATTCTAGTTTTGTTGAAGCTCAGAAAAAAGCAGTGACTGAAAATAGAAATATTTTGCTTGTTTTCTCTGGCTCTGATTGGTGTGCACCTTGCATAAAATTAGACAAAACCATTTGGAAATCAGAAGAATTTAAAAAGGAAGCAACTGAAAACTGGATCTTGTACAAAGCTGATTTCCCAAAGAAAAAAGCTAATTTATTGTCATTAGAATTAACTGCTGAGAATAAAAAAATAGCAGAACGATATAACAAAGAAGGAAATTTCCCGCTTGTTTTACTTTTAGATCCTTCCGGAAAAGTATTGGGAATTACGGGCTATAAAAATGTTACACCTCAAGAGTATATTCAAATCCTTCACTCTTTCGAAAAAAAATGAAAAATATAGTTTTCTTCGGTTTATTCTTGTTCTCCTTATCGGCTTTTTCGCAAATAGCCCATAAGCGAAAATTATGGATGTTAGGAAGCCCATTTGAGGTTACTGCTGTTGCAAAAGATACTCTTGCTGCTAACCTATATATTGATATGGCTGTGGCCGAAACAAAACGAATAGAAAATTTAATTTCAGATTGGATTCCGACAACGCCAATTTCAGAAGTAAACAGAAATGCTGGAATAAAACCAGTCAAAGTAAATTCTGAAGTTTTTGATTTGGTAGCAAGAGCTCTTAAAATTTCAGAAATTACAGATGGTGCTTTTGATATATCCTACGCATCAATGGATAAAATATGGAAGTTTGACGGAACCATGAAAAACATGCCAACTAAAGAAGCCATAAAAAAGTCTGTTGAAAAAATTGGATACAGAAATGTAATTCTAGATAAAAAAGAGCAAACGATCTTCCTTAAAATAGCTGGAATGAAATTAGGTTTAGGCGGAATAGGTCAGGGATATATCGCTGATAAAGTCAAAGACTTATTATTTTCTAAGGGGTGTACTTCTGGAATTATAAATGTTTCTGGAGATATTAATGCTTGGGGAAAACAACCCGATGGTAAATTATGGACCATTGGAATTGTAAATCCTTTAAATAAAAATAAAATTTTTGCTACTTTTCCTTTACAGGACAGCGCCGTAGAAACTTCGGGTAGTTATGAAAAGTATGTCATTTTTGATGGCATTCGGTATTCACATATTATAGATCCTAGAACTGGTTATCCTGCAAAAGGAGTGGTTAGCGTTTCTGTTTTTGCTAAGCAAACCGAAATTGCTGATGCTTTGGCTACAGGCATATTTGTAATGGGTGTAGATGTAGGTCTGGATTTAGTAAATCAAATTAAAGGGATAGAATGTATTATTGTTGATGATCAGGGCAAAATTCATGCTTCGAAAGGAATTGATGTTCAAAAATATAATTAAATAAAATTATTTAAAATGATAAAGAAAATAACCTTTGGAGTTTTTGCACTTTTTCTTTTACAAGCTTGCAGCACTGTAAAAGAGTACGAAAAAGAAAAAATAAATGATCCTGATATGAAACTCACTGCCCGAACGGCAGAACGATATGAAACTTCTTTTCAGGTTTATCGAGAAGGAGCGGCTGGTGCCAACGGAGGAAAATCAGGCGGTGGTTGCGGTTGCAACTAAATTTTAACCATTAATTCGGATTATTAATTTCAATTCTTTAGAATATGAAAATAAAAATAGTAGCTCTTTTTATCCTATTGTCGGGAACAGTTTTTTCGCAAGAAAAAACCACTTCGACTACTTTTAAAAAGAGAGTTTTAGAAAGTACTGAAGTAGATTTTTTAGCTAGTTATTACAATCAAGACGGATCAAGATCAGCTGTATCTGGCGGATTAGGATCTGAAAAATTGACCGATATTGCTTCTAATATAGTTATCGCAATGCCCTTAAATGATGATGATATTTTAACGATTGATTTGGGATTGTCTGCTTATACATCGGCTTCCTCAAGTAATATAAATCCTTATGATTCGGGAGCTAAACCTACACCTTGGCAAGCTTCATCGGGAGCATCAAAAAGTGACCAATTAGTATCTGCGGTTGCCAGTTACAGCCATAGTAATGATTCACGAAATTTTATCTGGAATGCAGACGCATCATTTTCAAATGAATATGATTATACTTCGGTGGGTTTTGGAGGTGGAATTGCAAGACTTTTTAATGAAAAAAATACCGAATTAAGCTTAAAAGTTAATGCCTATTTAGACCAATGGAGACCAATCTATCCAAAAGAGTTAGAAGAATATTCAAAATACGGTTCTAACTTTACCAATCAAGGTTATCTAGGCGGAATAACTGTTTTAGACCAAAACGGACAAGCAACTAATGGTTATTCTCCATCAGCATTCAAAACGATAAGTGCTGTCAGTAGAAATTCGTTTTCTGCTTCTTTTGGATTTTCTCAAGTTGTGACCAAGAAATTACAATTTTCAGTATTCTTTGATGTTTTACAGCAACAGGGATTATTATCAACACCGTATCATCGTATGTACTTTGCGGATAAAGCCAATTTTTATATAGGACAAGCACAATCTATTAGTAATTATGAAAATGCAAGCAATACTGGAGTATATAAATTAGCTGATGACATCGAAAGATTACCAGATTCTCGTTTTAAACTTCCCATTGGTGCTCGATTGAATTATTACATCAATGAACGCTTTATTGTAAGAACCTATTACCGTTTTTATTCTGACAATTGGAACATTCAATCGCATACAGCTAGTATTGAACTTCCTGTAAAATTGTCTGATAAATTTACAATTTTCCCAATGTATCGTTATTACAAACAAACCGCATCAAAATATTATGCTCCGTACGAAACCCATTTATCTACCGAAACTTTTTATACATCAGATGCTGATTTAGCAGCTTTTTTTGCGAATCAATATGGTTTTGGGGTTAATTATACTGATATTTTTACTGCTGCAAAATTATGGCGATTTGGTCTAAAGAATATTGATTTTAGGTTTAACCATTATCAACGAAGTGATAAACTAAATGCTAATATTGCTACAGTTGCTTTCAAGTTTATAATGCAATAAAGCTTAGATTTACAAAAAAACTTACACTATGCACCTATTAATAGTAGAAGATGAAGCCGGTATTGTTCAATTCCTTAAACAAGGATTAGAAGAAGAAGGGTATCAAGTTACTAGCGTTTCAGATGGTTTAAAAGGTTTTGAAATTACTCAAAAAGTACATTTCGATTTAATTTTATTAGACTGGATGCTGCCAAAAATGACTGGTTTAGAATTGTGTA
Organism: Flavobacterium sp. GP15; assembly: GCF_014281985.1. Lineage (NCBI taxonomy): Bacteria > Pseudomonadati > Bacteroidota > Flavobacteriia > Flavobacteriales > Flavobacteriaceae > Flavobacterium > Flavobacterium sp. GP15. Next base: position 141,267 of record NZ_JACFTC010000005.1, on the reverse strand, counting down.
AAGCGATTCGATTAAAAAATGAAAAAACTCCAATTTTATTCTTGACAGCTAAAGATACCGTTCAGGAAACCATTGAAGGACTTAAAGCGGGTGCTAATGACTATATCAAGAAACCGTTTAGTTTTGATGAGTTGCTAGAACGAATCAAAATTCATTTTAGAAATCAAAAAGAAGATGAAATTCTAAAACTTGGAACGATAGAGATTGACAATGCTAAACATCGAGTGTCAGTTAATCAAAATGAAGTTGCCTTGACACAACGCGAATTTGAGTTACTCTCTTATTTGGTTAAAAATAAAGGTAAAGTATGTACCAGAGCGCAAATCATCGAGGATGTTTGGGATATTCATTTTGAATACGACACCGGCGTTATTGACGTTTTCATGAATGGAATACGCAAAAAATTAAATTTAAAAATAGAAGAAGACTACATCAAAACTGTTCGTGGCGTAGGCTATATTGCTAATGACTAAATAAAATGCAGCAACTTTCCTTTAAAAATAGAATCGCCTCTCATTACATAATTACTACAGCACTATTGATTTTTGTAGTTTTTTTTGTGATCTATTCGATTGTTAAATTAAGTGTTTACAATCATCTTAACACTGATATTTCAAAAGAAGTCAAGAATCATTTGAATGAAATTGAAGTCAAAAACAATACGTTTTATCTCATGCACATGCAGGAATGGGAGGAAAGGGAACACAATACGGTTGATGTAAACCCCGTTTTTATTCAGTTTTTGGATAAAAATGGAGCTATTATTGAAAAGTCTCCTAACTTAAAAAATGAGTTTCTGTTTTTTGATAAGAAAAGGAACGATAATGAGTTATTTGACACCAAAATTTTAGGCAATAAAATTCGCCAAATTCAAGTTCCAATTTATGATGGCGCTAATATTGTGGGTTATGTAATGATCGCTATGTCATTAGAAGGAGCTTTGATGGTTTTGCAAAATTTAGCAGAAATCTTAAGTATTGCGTATCCTTTAATTTTGATTTTGCTTTTCTTTATTGCTCGTTTTATTGCGGGAAGAAGTATTAAACCCATTAACTCTATTATTAAAACCTCTAATACTATTACAAAGGATAATTTAACTTCTCGAATTCCAATTCCTCAAAACAAAGATGAATTGTTTGTTTTATCCAATACGATTAATAGTCTGTTAGACCGAATCGAAACTGCTATTGAGAGAGAAAAGCAATTCACTTCGGATGCATCGCATGAATTAAGAACACCTTTAACGGTAATTAAAGGAACTTTAGAAGTCTTGATACGCAAGCCTCGAGAAGCCGCCGAATACGAAGAAAAAATTAATTTTTGTGTAAATGAAGTAGACCGCCTAAACCACTTGGTAGATCAATTATTGCTCTTGGCTCGATTTGAAAACCAAAAACAAACTTTAAAACTAGAAAAAGTATATTTGAATGCGATTTTTTTAGATACTATTGCACGCTATTCTTCAACTATACAATCCAAAAAAATAGCGGTATCTACTGATTTTGCTAAAGATTATTACACAGAAACAGATAGTTATTTGTTCTCTATTATCATAAACAATCTCATTTCAAATGCATTAAAATATTCCGATTGTAATGGTATTTTATCGGTCAAGATAATGAATAATAGATCCAAAATAGAATGTCATATTATTGATTCTGGCATTGGGATTCCCAAAGAAGATTTAGAACGTATTTTTAATCCTTTCTATCGTTCAAAATCAACTGATCACCCAGAAATAAAAGGAACTGGTTTAGGATTATCTATAGTAAAAAGATTATCTTCATTGTTATCTATAGAAATAGCAATTACCAGCGAAGAGAGTAGGGGAACAAAAGTAATTTTAAGTTTATTTGAAGCATAACTTAAGTAGTTCTTAAGGATAACCTTATCTTTTAATAGTACTTTTGAAGTATAAATAAGATAAAAAAATGCTCGAAAAAATAATTGCTTTCAGTTTAAAAAACAAACTTATTGTTTTGCTTTTCACCCTTGGCGTTTTTGGATACGGTATGTTATCTGTATTTCAAATTTCGATTGGTGCTGTTCCAGATGTTACTAATAATCAGGTTCAAGTAATTACCACTTCTGGAAATCTTTCTACTCAAGATATCGAACAGTATATTACGTATCCTGTTGAGATTGAAATGGCAAATTTACCCGGTGTAAAAGAAATTAGGTCCATATCTAAATTTGGCTTATCTGTTGTTACCATCGTTTTTGAAGAAAGTTTAGGAACCTATTTACCAAGACAACTTATCGCCGAAAAAATTAAAGCAGCTTCTGAGAAAATTCCGCAAGGTTTTGGAACACCAGAAATGGGGCCTATTACGACAGGTCTTGGCGAAATTTATCAATATACTTTAGAAGTTAAACCAGAATTTAAGAACAATTATACCGTTACTGATTTACGAACCATTCAGGATTGGATAGTAAAACGTCAGTTATCAGGCATAAAAGGAGTGGTTGAAATTAATACCTGGGGCGGTTATTTAAAACAATATGAAATTGCAATTAATCCTTCGAGTTTAAAAGCAATGCATATCACGACAACCGATGTCTTTACTGCGCTTGAAAAAAATAACAGTATTGCCGGTGGTGCTTATATTGAAAAAGTTAATCAAAGTTATTTTATTCGCGGAGAAGGTAAAGTAAAATCTATAGAAGATATTGGTAATATTGTAGTTAAAAACAGCAATGGTTTACCTATTTATATTAAAAATGTAGCAGATGTTCGTTTTGGTCACGCCAACCGTTTTGGAGCTATTACCGGAAATGGAGAAGGCGAAAAAGTATTGGGTCAAGTGATGATGCTTAAAGGAGCGAATTCTAAACAAGTCATAGATGATGTAAAACATAGAGTGACAGAAATCGAGAAATCCTTGCCTGAAGGCGTTTATATTAATGGATTTTTAGAACGAAGCGAATTAGTAGGTAAAACAACTTTTACAGTTGCGGAAAACTTAATTTTAGGCTGTTTAATCGTAATTTTTGTAGTGATTTTATTGTTAGGAAATTGGCGTTCTGGATTAGTTGTAGCGTCAGTAATTCCGTTGTGTTTACTATTTGCTATTTCCTTTATGAATATTTTTGGTATTGATGCCAATTTAATGAGTCTTGGTGCTATAGATTTTGGAATTATAATTGACGGAGCAGTTATTATAGTAGAGTTTATTGCTTTTCAGATAGCCAGTAAATCAGCTCATTTAGTTGGTCTTGAAAAAGAAGAGCGTCAGTTAGAAATTGACCAAATCACGTATAAAAGCGCTTCAAAAATGATGAATTCGGCTATTTTTGGTCAGTTGATTATTTTGATAGTTTTTATCCCAATACTATCATTATCCGGAATCGAAGGTAAAATGTTTAGACCAATGGCGATGACTTTTAGTTTCGCTTTACTCGGCGCTATGATATTCTGTTTTACTTATGTTCCGGTGGTTTCTTCGTTATTTTTAAAACCAAAACCAGAGAATCCAAATTCTATATCGAGCAAATTAATTCGTAAACTGAACTCTTGGTATTTACCAATAATTACTTGGTCAATTGGTAATACAAAAAAAGTATTGTACGGAGCTTTAGGATTGTTATTGCTAGCTGTCGGATTATTCGCAACAATGGGCGGGGAGTTTATCCCAACTTTAGATGAAGGTGATTTTGTAATCCAACCCGTTTTAAAAACAGGAACATCATTAACTAAAACTATTGCCATAACTACTAAAATTGAGAAAATAATTCTTAAAAATTTCCCAGAAGTAACCCAAGTAGTCAGCAGAATTGGCGCTGCCGAAGTTCCTACTGATCCTATGTCAATGGAGGAAAGTGATGTTATTGTAAAATTAAAACCGAAATCACAATGGACGTCAGCGAAGAGTAAAGATGAATTAGCCGATAAAATTAAATCAGCGATTGAAAAAGAAATTCCAAACATGGAAATTGAATTTACTCAGCCAATTGAAATGCGTTTTAATGAATTAATTTCTGGTACTCGATCTGATGTAGCGGTAAAAGTTTTTGGTGAAGATTTAAATGTTTTAGCCAAAAAAGCACATGAAATCAAAAAAGCGATTGCTAAAGTAGAAGGTGCTTCGGATATAATTATTGAAAAAACGGAAGGTTTGCCTCAAATGTCGGTAGTTTATGATCGCTCTAAAATTGCACGATATGGACTTAATATTTCAGATTTAAACGAAATGATTGCTCTTGGCTTTGCCGGAAAAACAGTTGGAAATGTCTTTGAAGGCGAAAAACGTTTTGATATGGTTATTCGTTTGGATCAAGAAAATCGTCACGATATTGAGGATTTACGTAATTTATACGTTTCCACGCCAAATGGTGAACAAATTCCTTTACAAGAATTAGCTTCAATAGAATATACAGAAGGTCCTGCGAAGATTTCGAGAGACAATACCAATCGAAGAATTGTAGTAGGAATCAACGTTAGAAACCGCGATTTACAAAGTGTAGTAATGGATATTCAGAAAGTCGTTGATAATGACATTAAACTGCCTGCCGGTTATTATGTAAAATATGGTGGACAGTTTGAAAACTTACAAAGTGCTAAAGCCCGTTTAATGATTGCTGTTCCAATTGCCTTATTTTTGATATTTGTTCTATTATATTTTGCTTTTGGTTCTGTAAAAGAAGCCTTAATGGTCTATTCCGCTATTCCTTTATCGGCAGTTGGTGGTGTTCTATTTTTATGGATTCGCGACTTACCTTTCAGTATTTCAGCAGGAGTTGGGTTTATAGCACTTTTCGGAATTGCAGTTCTAAACGGAATTGTATTAATTGAACATTTTAAAGAACTCAAACACCAAGGTATGAAAGATATCGATGCATTAATTTTGAAAGGAACCACAGATCGATTGCGTCCTGTTTTATTAACAGCTGCTGCGGCTGCATTAGGATTTTTACCCATGGCAATTTCGTCATCAGCTGGTGCAGAAGTTCAGCGTCCTCTAGCAACTGTGGTAATTGGTGGCTTATTTACAGCAACAATCTTAACAATGATTGTACTACCTATTTTGTACAAGGTTTTTGATAGTAAAGAATTTAAAAAACCTAAGTTTAAAAAACATCAAAGTGGGACATATATTATTTTATTTTTATTATTTTCTTCATTTGCTTTTTCCCAGAATTCAAATCCAGAATTAGAGGGTTTATTATCAAAAGCAATTCAGAATAACAAAGGAATAAAAGCGGCACAGTTACAAGTTGATAAAACACAAGCCAATATTAAAACGGCTTATACCTTTGATAAAACAAATGTATATTATAGTTATGATCAGAATAATTTAGCGATTAATGATCAGCCTTTAAAAGTTTTTGGAGTGCAACAACGCTTTTCTTTTCCAACCGTTTACGGCGCACAGAAAAAAGTGTATTCTTCTGAATATGAAAAAGAAAAAGCCAATTTCGAAATTCAGAAAAATAAACTTTCATTAGCCGTTTCAAAATCGTATCAGCATATTGTATATCTACAACATCAGGAAAAATTGTATCAGTATTTAGACAGTTTATATCAAAATTTTTCTAAAGCAAGTGATAGACGCTTTGAATTAGGAGAGACTAATTATCTGGAAAAAATTACTGCTCAAGCTAAATTTAGACAAATAAAAACTAAGCTTTCTCAAATCGATAAAGATAAAAAAGCACAGTATGACGTATTGCATTCTTTAGTACAAAATGATGAAATAACGGTAATAAATAATAGTGAAATAACAGTTTTAAATAATTTAAGCGATAGTACAAGTAAATCATTTTATACTACTTATTTAGAGAGTATTACAAAAAATTATAAAACTCAAATAGATTTACATAAGCAATCGTGGTTACCCGATATTAATTTAGACTTTTTTCAAGGTAAAAATAGCGGTATATCACAATCTTTATACGGTTTTCATGTTGGTATTGGTATTCCCTTATTGTTTTCGGGAAATGTTTCTAAAGCTAAAGTTGCACAATTAGAACTGCAAAGTTGGGAACAGCAAAAACAAAATGAGGATTCAAAAATAGAACAATACATGAATCAAAAAACCAATGAATTAGCCAAATATCAAGAAGCTATTAACTACTACAATTTGTACGGTAAAAAATTATCAGATGAGATTATAAAAGTAGCAAACAGTAGTTTTAAACATGGCGAAATCGATTTTTTTCAATACATACAAAGTTTAGAAAACGCGACAACCATTCAAGTTGATTATTTAGATACAATTTTACAATTCAACCAAACGCAATTAGATTTACAATACTTAAATTTTTAATACCATTACAATGAAAAAAATACTATATATAGCCACTTTAGCAGTTGTTTTATTCTCTTGCAAAGAATCCAAAACCGAAGAAGTAGCTCCCAAGGATGATGATTTAACGACTGTAACCAAGGCTCAATTTCAATCTTCAGCAATGGAAATTGGTACTCCAACAGAACAAGATTTTGATGTAACAGTGAAAACTGCTGGAAAAATTGATGTTCCTCCACAAAATCGTGCAAAAGTGACCACTTTTATGGGCGGATATGTAAAATCGACTACACTTTTAGTGGGTGATAAAGTTAAAAAAGGACAGGCTTTATTAGTCTTACAAAGCACAGAGTTTTTAGATATTCAAAAAGATTATATGGAAGTAGCAGAACAACTTACATATTTAAAATCAGAATATGACCGTCAAAAAACATTATTCGACGAAAAAATAACGTCTCAAAAAAACTATTTAAAAGCCGATAGTGATTATAAAAGAGCAAAAGCCATGCACCAAAGCTTACGTGCCAAATTAATGCTTTTGAACATCAATCCTAAAAGTGTAGAACAAGGTAACTTAACTTCGACAATTACTATTTTTTCTCCTATATCCGGTGATATTGTGATAATGAATGCTAACGTAGGAATGTATGTCGCACCATCAGATGTAATTCTTGAAATTGTTGATACAGATCACTTGCATTTAGAATTAGCCGTTTTTGAAAAAGACATTTTGAAAGTTAAGATTGGTCAAAAAATCACTTTTAAAGTTCCAGAAGCTTCAAAAGACCTTTTTAATGCAGAAGTACATTTAGTTGGAAAATCAATCGAAGGTAATGATAGAACCATAAATATACATGCACATTTAGACGATGCTATTAAGCAAAAACTACTAACAGGAATGTTTGTTGAAGCTCAAATTATTGTGGACTCTAAAAAAGGATTAGCCATTCCTTCGGATGCATTAATAACCGAGAACAATAAAAATTTCGTACTTTTATTACAGAATCAAAAAGACGGTTATTCTTTCAAAAAAGTAAGCGTTACGATAGGGGAGAAATCGGAAAAATTTGTTGAAATAATACCAAATTCAGCAATCAATGCCGAATCAAAAATTTTGACAAAAGGTGTTTTTGATTTGACTAACTAATTTATAGTAAACAACATGGATTTAAATAAACTAAAAGGTCAATTACAGACAGAAGTGGATACTGCATTTTTATACGATAGCATTGCTGCTATTCAATCTGACGATAATCTGACTAGAGTTTTACAAAGTTTATCCCAAATCGAGAAAGGGCATGCCCAAAATATGCTTGATAAAGTTTTGACCATTGATTCTAAGTATCAAATGCCAATGCCTTCTTCAAGAGCAAAACTACAATTGAAGCTAGGTAAAATTTTTGGCTATAGTTCGATAATTAGTAGTCTGTCTAGTGTTGAAAAGCAATTTGCAGTAAATGCAGTAAAAAATAAAATTGAAAATGGTGAAAAGCCAACGGGTTTTGAACACAATCACCTCAAAATCATAGAAGCTGTAAATAATAATGCTGCACTAAATGTTTCAGGAGGTTTTTTATCAAAATTTGAAAGTCGTCATAAATCAGTTGGAGGAAATGCACTTCGAGCAGCAGTTTTAGGTTCCAATGATGGCTTAGTTTCTAATATGAGTTTGGTAATGGGAGTTGCTGGTGCTGCAGTTTCTAATAATACCATTTTGTTAACGGGTATTGCTGGACTTTTGGCAGGAGCGATTTCGATGGCTTTGGGTGAATGGCTTTCTGTGCAAAGCTCAAGAGAATTAAACCAAAGACAAATTGACTTAGAAACTGAAGAACTATTAGCATCTCCAGAAGAAGAAAAAAAGGAATTGGTTTTACTGTACCAAGCCAAAGGAATGAATATTCTTGAAGCACAAAAATTAGCAGATAAAGCTTTTGAAAGTCATGAAACAGCTATTGATGCTATTATAACAGAAGAGTTAGGTATTGATAAAGAAGAATTAGGCGGTTCAGCATGGGAAGCTGCCATTGCTTCTTTTGTACTTTTTTCTATTGGCGCTATTATTCCTTTATATCCATTTATGATTTTAGAAGGCAAGAATGCTATTTTATTGAGTATTGGTAGTAGTGTTATTGGACTTTTTGGAATTGGAGCAGCCATCACATTACTAACCGGAAAAAGCGTTATGTTCTCCGGATTACGACAAGTAGGTTTTGGCTTAGCTGCTGCAGCAATAACCTATGGAATCGGTTCTTTGATAGGTGTTTCGTTGGCAGGATAAAAACTTTTATACAATAGAGTTTTCTAAAATAAAAATTAATTATAAACCTTAAATTACAATAATATGAATGATGCACATTGGCACTTAGTAGTAAATCATTTTCCAATCATTGGGACGATTTTAGCACTTGGAATTTTAATAGCTGGGCTATTTTTAAAAAATAATTCTGTAAAAAATACAGCTTATGTCTTATTTATTGTAGCTGCTATTTTTGCCGCATTTAGTATGGCGACAGGCGAAGGAGCCGAAGAAATGGTCGAAGATATGCCAACCATTGGAAAGCGTATTATTCACGAACATGAGGAAATAGCAGAAAAGTTAGCGATAGTATTGTATTTATTGGGAGGAATTTCAGTTTTAGGAATTATTTTAAATTTAAAAAATCATGCAAAAGCAAAGTTTATTTCTATCGTAGCCGTAATAGTGGGTATTGGAGCTGTTTATGTAGCACAATTAGTGGGCACTTCTGGTGGAGAAATTCGTCATACTGAAATCAGAGCTACAAATGAAAATAATGCTTTAGTTCCTGAAAAATCAACACCTTTAAAGGATGAATAAAATAAATGAAATTATTTTATCAATTTTATTTGCTTTATAAATTTATTATCTTTTATATTTGCAAATCAATTCTAATTAAAGAATAAAAAAATGTTTACCAATCAATTGCATCATCATCATTTTCATTATTGCTCTCAAGCGATGTGTTAATGGTATGCATGTAAATCATCATATTTCAGAACCCGTTTGAGTACATCAAACGGGTTTTTTATTACTCTCTACTGTACTCAAACTATTAATTTAAAAATAATTAAAAAATGAGTACTTTAAAAATTGCAATTCAAAAATCAGGACGTTTAAACGAAGACAGCATTCAAATCCTTAAAGATGCTGGTATATCTATCGATAACGGAATAGACCAACTTAAGGCCGAAGCTTCTAACTTTCCTTTAGAAGTTTTATATTTAAGAAATTCAGATATTCCACAATACCTTATCGACGGCGTAGTAGATATAGCAATTGTTGGCGACAATTTATTAGTGGAAAAAGGCGGAGAAATAGAAGTAATTCAAAAATTAGGATTCTCAAAATGCAAAGTGTCAGTAGCAGTTCCTAAAACTTTTGATTATAATTCCGTTCAGGACTTAAACGGAATGCGTATTGCAACCTCATATCCTAAAACAGTTCTTGATTTTTTCAATTCGAAAGGCGTAACAGTAGATATTCACCAAATATCAGGTTCAGTAGAAATAGCGCCAAATATTGGTCTTGCTGATGCAATCGTTGATATTGTTTCTAGCGGAAGTACTTTATTTAAAAACAACCTCAAAGAGGTAGAAGTTATCTTTAAAAGTGAAGCAGTATTAGCGGTTTCTCCAAAAGTAACTCCAGAATCTCAAAAAATTATCGATACTTTAAAATTCAGAATAGAAGCTGTTTTAAGAGCTAGAAAATCAAAATATATTTTGATGAACGTTCCTAATGATAAAATTGAAGCGATTGGTAAAATACTGCCTGTTTTAAGAAGTTTAACTGTTTTACCTTTAGCACAAGAAGGTTGGAGTAGTGTGCACTCTGTAATTGATAAAGATACTTTTTGGGATGTTATTGATCAATTAAAAGAAGCTGGAGCCGAAGGGATTTTAGTTTGTCCAATTGAGAAAATGGTTCTTTAGCATTATAAAATAGAAATTATGAGTTTCAATAACTCAGTTAATATATACTTTAGCAAACTTTGCGAAAACCTATGCAAACTTTGCGGTTAAACCACAAAAAGATGAACAAAATATACAATCCAGAACCAGCATCTTGGTCTACTATTTTAGAAAGACCAACAAAAACGATAGATGATATTGAAGCTACTGTCAAAGAAATTTTTAGGGAAGTTCAGAAAAAAGGGGACACTGCCGTTGCAAAATATACTTCTCTTTTTGATGGTGTTGCAGTGGCAAATATTGAAGTCTCTAAAGTAGAGATTGAGGAAGCAATCGTAACTATTTCCCCTGAATTAAAAGACGCAATTCAATTAGCAAAATCAAATATTGAAAAATTTCATGCTGCTCAAAAAACAAATATCGTAAGTGTAGAAACGGTAGAAGGAGTTAACTGTTGGCAAGAAAAACGACCTATTCAAAAAATAGGTTTGTATATTCCTGGCGGAACAGCACCCTTATTCTCAACGGTATTAATGCTTGCTGTTCCTGCTAAAATTGCCGGTTGTAATGAAGTAGTTTTATGTTCGCCACCAGATAAAAACGGAAAAATAAATCCTGCTATTTTGTATGCTGCTTCTTTATGCGGGGTAACTAAAATTCTAAAAGTGGGAGGAATACAAGCAATTGCAGGACTAACTTTTGGTACGGAAATCATTCCTAAAGTGTATAAAATCTTTGGCCCTGGAAATCAATTTGTAACGGTAGCCAAACAATTAGCAACACAATTTGGCGTAGCAATCGATATGCCGGCAGGTCCATCAGAATTATTAGTTGTTGCTGATGATACTGCTGTTCCTGCTTTTGTTGCCTCCGATTTATTATCCCAAGCAGAACACGGAACTGATAGTCAGGTGATTTTAGTTTCTACATCAAAAAAACTAATTGATGCGGTTGAAAAGGAAATCCAATTACAACTCGAGATACTTCCAAGAAAAAATATTGCCGAAAAAGCCATTGCAAATTCTAAATTGATATTTGTAGAAAATGATACAATTGCATTAGAATTAATTAATGAATATGGTCCGGAGCACTTTATCATCTGTTCTGAATTTGATGATTTTTATAGCAATGGTGTCCAGAATGCTGGTTCGGTATTTATTGGCAATTATACTCCAGAAAGTGCAGGAGATTATGCTTCTGGAACAAATCATACTTTACCAACAAATGGTTATGCTAAGAATTATAGCGGTGTAAATTTAGATAGTTTTACCAAAGCGATGACTTTCCAGAAAATATCAAAACAAGGAATTTTGAATATTGGAAAAGCAATAGAAATAATGGCAGAAGCCGAAGGATTGCAAGCGCATAAAAACGCAGTTACTTTACGATTAAAAGCGATTGAAAATGAAAAATAATTTTGACATAAATACTATTGTAAGAGCAAATGTAAAGGTATTAAAACCCTATTCTTCTGCTCGCGATGAATTTGAAGATTTTAACACTGCTGATATGACTTTCTTGGATGCCAATGAAAATCCATTTGAAAATGGAGTAAATCGATATCCTGATCCGCAACAAAAGAGTGTGAAAGCAATTTTAGCAAAACAGAAAAATGTAAAATTGAACCAAATTTTATTGGGAAATGGAAGTGACGAAGTATTGGACTTGTTATTCCGAGCTTTCTGCGAACCTAATAAGGATAATGTAATCACATTACCGCCAACTTACGGCATGTATGGAGTTTTAGCCAACATTAATGCGGTAGAAAATAAGGAAGTGTTACTTTCAGAGGATTTTCAGCCTCAAATTGAAAAAATAATGGCTGCGGTTAACGAAAATACTAAAATTATCTTTTTGTGTTCGCCTAATAATCCAACAGGAAACTCTTTTTCTGATGAAAGTATTGCCTATCTTTTACAAAATTTTAAAGGATTAATCGTAATTGATGAAGCCTATATTGATTTTTCTCAAAAAGAAAGTTGGATCAATGAGTTGGATGAATATCCCAATTTAATAATTACGCAAACGCTATCAAAAGCGTATGGTTTAGCAGGAATCCGATTGGGTATTTGTTATGGTTCAACTGAAGTTATTTCAGTTTTGAACAAAATAAAACCGCCTTACAATGTTAATGAATTAAGCCAAAAAAGAGCTTTAGAAAGATTGGATTATTCTGAAAAAATAAAAAATGAAATTACTTCTATTGTAGAGCAAAGAGAAAATTTACTTAAAGTATTACTTAATATAAATTTTGTCGATAAAATCTATCCAACAGAGGCTAATTTTATTTTAATAAAAGTGGATGATGCCAATAAAAGATACAATGATTTAATTAATAAAGGGATCGTAATCCGGAACCGAACTACACAGCCTTTATGCGACAATTGTTTGCGTCTAACTGTTGGAACTGAAGTAGAAAACAACAAATTGATAGAGGCTTTAAAAGAAATTTAAATAGAGATTTGATGGATTCCTAGAATTATTAGGAATTCTTGGTTTTGAAATAATTTAAAATTCAAATTATTTTAAACTTTAGAATCTGACTTAAAAAATAAAATAATGAAAAAAATACTTTTTATAGATCGTGATGGAACAATGGTTTTAGAACCAAATGATTATCAGTTAGACAGTTTTGAAAAACTAGAGTTTTATCCGTATGCTTTTCAATATTTAGGTAAAATTGCCAAAGAATTTGATTTCGAATTGGTGATGGTTACCAATCAAGATGGTTTGGGAACTGATTCTCATCCTGAAGCCAACTTTTGGCCAGTTCATAATTTAGTAATGAAAGCTTTTGAAAATGAAGGAGTTGTTTTTAGTTCAGTGTTGATCGATAAAACATTTCCTCACGAAAATATTCCAACACGCAAACCAGGCATTGGAATGTTGACAAAATACATCAATAATCCAGATTATGATTTAGTTAATTCGTTCGTAATTGGTGATCGAATTACGGATGTGGAATTAGCAAAAAACTTAGGTTCAAAAGCCATTTTTATTAATACTGATGAAGCATTAGGAAGTGCTGAAATCGCTTCGAAAAGAGAAGAATTAGATTCGGTTATCGCTTTGCAAACTACGCAATGGAAAGCTATTTATGAATTTTTAAAATTAGAGGAACGTTCTGCTTTTATTGAAAGAAAAACCAATGAAACAGATATTTTTATCAAATTGAACTTAGACGGAACAGGAAAAAGCAAAATCGAAACTGGAATAGCTTTTTTTGATCATATGCTAGATCAAATTGCGCGACATGGTCAAATGGACTTAGAAATTCTTGTAAAAGGCGATTTAGAAGTCGATGAGCACCACACGATCGAAGACACTGCAATTGCGCTGGGAGAAGTTTTTGCAAAAGCTTTAGGAAATAAATTAGGCATTGAGCGTTACGGTTTTTGTTTGCCAATGGACGATTGTTTAGCGCAAGTAGCCATTGATTTTGGAGGTAGAAATTGGCTAGTTTGGGAAACAGAATTCAAACGAGAAATGGTGGGTAAAATGCCAACAGAAATGTTTTTACACTTTTTTAAATCCTTCTCAGATGGTGCTAAAGCAAACATCAACATCAAAGCGGAAGGAATTAATGAGCATCATAAAATAGAAGCCATTTTTAAAGCTTTCGCTAAAGCGATAAAAGTAGCTGTAAAACGCGATACCGAAAAAATGATTTTGCCAAGTACAAAAGGCATGTTGTAAATACTAGTCCTGCAAGGTTTTTTTTAACCTTGTAGGTATTCATGAATAGATGTATAAGTTCTTGAGAAACTTTTTAGTATTCATAAATAGTCCTGCAAGCTTTTTTTTAACCTTGTAGGTATTCATAACTAAACCTACAAGGTTTTAAAAACCTTGCAGGAATAAAAGAAGAAGAATGAAAATAGTTATCATAAATTACGGAGCAGGAAATATACAAAGCATTATGTTTGCTATCGAAAGATTAGGATATAAAGCTGTTTTGAGCAGTAATTCAGAAGAAATAAAAGCGGCAGACAAAGTAATTTTCCCGGGTGTTGGTGAAGCAAGTTCAGCCATGAAAAAGCTAATTGAAAGCGGATTGGATACTTTGATTCCAACCTTAAAACAACCTGTTTTAGGAATTTGTTTGGGAATGCAATTAATGTGTAAATCATCTGAAGAAGGAAATACAAAAGGTTTAAGCATTTTTGATGTTGATGTGGTGAAATTCTCTAATAAAGTAAAAGTGCCACAGATGGGTTGGAACCAAATTTATCATTTGAAATCCCCATTATTTGACGGAATCAGCGAAAAGGAATACATGTATTTAGTTCATAGTTTTTATGCTCCGCTTTGCAATGAAGCAATAGCGACTACTAATTATGAATTAGAATATGCTTCCGCTTTACAAAAAAACAATTTTTACGGAACACAATTTCACCCTGAGAAAAGCGGTGCAATAGGAGAACAAATTTTAGCTAATTTTTTGAAGTTGTAACTTTAAGAATTTAGACTTTCAAACTTTAAGATTAATTATAAATGAGAATAATACCCGCAATAGACATAATAGATGGTAAATGTGTTCGACTGTCCAAAGGAGATTACAATACTAAGATAATATACAATGAAAATCCACTTGAAGTAGCCAAAGAATTTGAGTCGCACGGCATAGAATATTTGCATTTAGTAGATCTTGATGGAGCAAAATCAAGCCAAATTGTAAACTATAAAATCTTAGAGCAAATTGCCACAAAAACAAAACTAAAAATTGATTTTGGTGGTGGATTAAAATCGGATTCCGACTTGAAAATCGCTTTTGAAAGTGGCGCAAACCAAATTACTGGTGGAAGCATCGCCGTAAAAAACAGAGCAATTTTCGAAAAATGGATTGCTGAATATGGAGCTGATAAAATCATTTTAGGAGCCGATGCAAATAATGAGAAAGTAGCTGTTTCTGGCTGGTTAGAAGATTCTAACGAAGATTTGATTCCGTTTATTCAAGAGTATCAAAACAAAGGAATTCAGTATGTGATTTGCACTGATATTGCCAAAGACGGAATGCTTGAAGGTCCTAGTTTTGATTTATACGCTAAAATTTTGGATCAATGTAATGTCAAATCGAGCGGAGTCGAGATTAAATTAATCGCTTCTGGTGGAATTTCTACTTTTGACGAATTACCTAAGCTAGCTGAATTAGGTTGTGAAGGAACCATAATCGGTAAAGCCATATATGAAGGTCGAATTTCTATGAAACAATTGGAGCAATACATACTAAGTAGATAAGCAAATTAGAAATGCAATAATGAGTTTATTATCGCACTTACTAATTTTCTAATTAACACATAAACAAATATGTTAACAAAAAGAATAATTCCTTGTCTAGATATTAAAAATGGACGAACGGTAAAAGGAGTAAATTTTGTAGATTTACGAGATGCAGGTGATCCTGTAGAATTAGCTAAAATCTATTCTGATGAAGGAGCAGATGAATTGGTTTTTTTAGATATTTCGGCAACGGAAGAAAGAAGAAAAACTTTAGTTGATTTGGTTCGGAAAGTTGCTTCCACAATCAATATCCCTTTTACTGTGGGTGGTGGAATTTCCTCTGTTGAAGATGTTGAAATTTTGCTTCAAAATGGAGCAGATAAAGTTTCTATCAATTCATCTGCGGTAAAAAGCCCTCAATTGATTAATGATTTAGCACAAAAATTTGGGAGTCAATGTATTGTTGTCGCCATTGATGCTAAACAAATTGATGGAGAATGGGTTGTGCATTTAGTTGGTGGAAAAGTACCTACAGAACGAAGTTTATTTGATTGGGCTAAAGAGGTCGAACAAAGAGGAGCGGGAGAAATTCTATTTACTTCAATGGATAATGATGGCACCAAGAATGGATTTGCTAATGAAGCTTTGGCCAAATTATCTAAATTAGTCAATATTCCTATAATTGCTTCTGGAGGTGCAGGAAATATACAACACTTCGTAGATGCTTTTCAAGAAGGAAAGGCAGATGCCGCTTTGGCAGCAAGCGTATTTCATTTCAAAGAAATTGAAATAAAAACGTTAAAAAAAGAACTTAAAAATAACAATATCGAGGTTAGAATATAGTCTTAAACAATAAGATTTTCTACTTTACAACTTTATACATAAAACATGAATATAGATTTTTCAAAAAATACAGATGGTTTAATTCCAGTAATTATTCAAGATAGTGAAACTAAAACCGTTTTGATGCTGGGTTATATGAACGCTGAAGCCTATCAAAAAACAGTTGATACTAAAAAAGTAACTTTTTACAGTCGTAGCAAGCAAAGACTTTGGACAAAAGGAGAGGAAAGTGGAAACTTTTTGAATCTTATTGATATCAAAAATGACTGTGATAATGATACGCTGTTAATTCAAGTAAAACCAGAAGGACCAACTTGTCACAAAGGAACTGATACCTGTTGGGATCAAAAAAATGAAATCGCTTATGGATTTATTTCTGATCTAGAAAGTACCATTAATACGCGTAGACAAAATGCAGACTCTGAAAAAAGCTATGTAGCTTCGTTGTTTAAACTTGGAATTAATAAAATAGCTCAAAAGGTAGGAGAGGAAGCGATTGAAGTAGTTATTGAAGCCAAAGACGAAAACGATGATTTATTCCTTAGTGAAAGTGCCGATTTGCTTTTTCATTATCTTATTTTATTACAAGCCAAAGGATTTCAATTAAATGACGTGGTTGATGTTTTAAAAAGTCGTCAAAAGTAAAAAAATAGATTTTAAAGTACTTAATGTTGAATCAACTCCTTAAAAATCTTTTTTAAATAAGATCAAATCGGTTTCTTAATTCGATAAGAGTTTTAACGCTTTTAGAAAATTAATTGTAGGAGTTATTGTTCTTAAATTATAAAGTTTATTTTTGTTGAAAACCATTAAAACATGAAAAAATATTTAAACATTCTTTTTTTTACATTACTCGTTTTTAATGTAAGTAAGGCACAAGGCCTTTTGAACAAGAAAGAAATTACATTTACAAGACAAGATTCATTAAGAGGAAGTATAACAAAAGAAAGAGTATGGTGGGATGTTTTAAACTACCATTTAGACATAAAAGTAAATCCTGTAGATAGCACAATTACAGGGTCTAATACTATTGGATATAAAGTTTTACAGGAATACAATGTCATGCAATTAGATTTGCAAAATCCAATGGAAATTTACAAAGTAATTCAGGATGGAAAAGAATTAAAACACAAAAGAGAAGGCAATGCTTTCTTTATAAATCTTTTGGCTAATCAAACAGTAGGAGCCAAAAAAGAACTGACCGTTTTTTATGGTGGTAAACCTAGAATAGCAGTCAATGCGCCTTGGGATGGAGGAATATCATGGAAAAAAGACAGAAATGGCAAGTGGTTTATTGGCTCTTCTTGTCAGGGATTAGGTGCTAGTGTTTGGTGGCCGAACAAGGATCATATGTATGATGAAGTTGAGAATATGTTAATTAGTGTAAATGCTCCAAAAAACTTGATGGCTGTCTCAAATGGTCGTTTGCAGAGTGTAAAAGAGTTAAAAGACGGAACCAAAACATTTAATTGGTATGTATCTAATCCGATTAATAATTATGGTGTAAACATAAATATTGGTGATTACGTTTCATTTTCAGAAAAATTTAAAGGCGAAAAAGGAGATTTAGATTGCACTTATTATGTATTAAAAGATAATTTGGCCAAAGCCAAAAAACAATTTCAAGATGCACCAAGAATGTTAAAAGCATTCGAACATTGGTTTGGACCTTATCCTTTTTATGAAGATAGTTATAAATTAGTAGAAGCTCCTTATTTAGGAATGGAACATCAAAGTTCTGTTACCTACGGAAACGGATTTGAAAATGGTTATTTAGGCAGAGATTTAAGTGGTACTGGTTGGGGACTTAAATTTGATTTTATAATTATTCATGAATCAGGACACGAATGGTTTGCTAATAATATTACCTACAAAGATATTGCTGACATGTGGATTCATGAAAGTTTTACCAATTACTCAGAAAGTTTATTTGTTGAATATTATTATGGAAAACAAGCGGGTTATGAATATGTAAAAGGATTAAGAAAAAGTATTCAAAATGATAAACCCATAATAGGAAACTATGATGTAAATAATGAAGGTTCTGGCGATATGTATTATAAAGGAGCCAATATGCTTCATACGTTGCGCCAAAACGTGAATGATGACCAAAAATGGAGAACTATTTTAAGAGGTTTAAACAAAACATTTTATCATCAAACAGTAACTACTAAGCAAATTGAAGATTATTTAAGTACTGCAACCGGAATTAACTTAAATACCTTTTTCAATCAATATTTAAGAGATACTAGAATTCCAACATTAGAGTATTTTTTCAAAGACAATAAAGTAAGCTTTAGATGGGCCAATTGCGTTACAGGATTTGATATGCCTATAAGAATAACATTAAACGGTGTAGAACAAGTCATAAAGCCTAAAACACAGTGGCAAAATACAAACACTAAAACGGATAAAACGGTATTAGAAATAAATTCTAATTATTATGTAGCTAGTTTCAATATTACGGATTAGTACATGAAAATTGAACTAAACGGATTGAAATTTTAAAAAAAAACTAATTTTTAGAATAAAGAAAACTGATGACTTGTAAAAATTGTAATACAGAAGTAAATTTAAAATTTTGTCCAGAATGCGGACAACCAGCAAATCTAAAAAGAATTGACGGTCATTATATTTTACATGAAATTGAACATGTTTTGCATTTTGAAAGAGGTATCTTGTACACTATTAGAGAGCTTCTAACAAAACCTGGACAAAACATTAGAAACTATCTTACAGAGAACAGAAGTAGACTTATAAAACCAATCATTTTTATAATTTTAACCTCTCTAATTTATACATTAGTAAGTCATTTTTTCCATATAGAAGAGGAGTATGTACAGCATAATGCTTTAGGAAATTCCTCTATTGGCACGATTTTAAATTGGATGCAGAATAATTATGGATACGCAAGTATTTTAATGGGAATATTTATTGCAATTTGGCTAAAAGTATTTTTCAAAAAATATGGATATAACTTTTATGAATTGCTCATAATGTTATGTTTTGTGCAAGGTATTTCGATGCTGATTTATGCTTTTTTTGGAATTCTAGAAGGGATTTTTACCATAAAGTTATTTAGTGTAGCGGGTATTCTAGGATTAGTTTATACGACTTGGGCGTGCGGTAATTTTTTTGAAAAAAGAAAAATAGGAAATTACTTGAAATCACTACTTTCTATACTTTTAGGGTTAATAACATTTAACTTGATTATAATTATACTAGGTTTACTATTTGATAGGCTAACAAAATAGTAGAAATAAAAATAAAGATTTTTTAAAATAAAGCTTTAGAATTCATTCAAAATTTTAAACACAAAAAAAGACCAATATCTCATTGGTCTTTTTTTGTGTTTTATTATAAAAAAAATTAAAAATCGAAGGCTTAAAATTACTTTTCAAAAAGCTGTATTTGACTCTTCAAGCGCTCAGTAAGCATAGTCATCATTCTTTTGTTTACATCAGAAGTATTTTTGGCATAAAAGTCATATTCAGCAGTGGTAAATAAACCAACTACAATTCCTCTCATTGTATTTCTAAACTTTACATCTTTTTGAATTCCATTATCAATTACTGCTAATTTTGCTTCCAATGTTTTTGACGAAAAATCGACTTTGTTGTTTTCAATATAATTGATGAAAGAAGCTACAAATAAATCATTTTGTAATTTTAAAATAGGCCGAAGCACTTCATTTTGAAAAGATTCTTCGGTTGTAGATTGAGCAGTTACAGAACCAATAGTTTGTCCTCTAAATTGACTTAAAAAAGTATCGCGTGTATTCATCTTTTTTTCTTTAAAATTAAAAAAAAATAAACCTAGAACAGTTTATTTTAACTCTTTATAAGGAAAAATAATCTAAAATATTTTAAAAAAAAACAAATTCCAGACAAATAAGTAACTTCTATAGCTTTCAAAATCAATTCATAAGCCTTTTATTTTAAGGTAAATGAGAGTCTTTTTCACTCGATAATTCAAAAATTTCTAAATCGAAATAACCAACTGAAGCAATAATGTGATCAAATATATCGGACATCAGGTATTCATAATTGGCAAAACTCTTGTCCTCAGAAAATGCATACACCTCTAGCGGAACTCCGTGTGAGGTAGATTGCAATTGCCTGCAAAGCATTAACATATTCTTATTTAATCCCGGATAATTATATAAATATTCGGTAATATATTTTCTGAATAAACCCAAATTTGTCAAATTTCTTCCATTAATCGGTAATGATTTATCAATTCTATTGGAAATATTATAAGTATCAATTTCTGTTTTTCTAGAATCTATATAATCTGAAATTAGGTGAATTTGCTTTAAATTATTCAATTCTTTTTCTTCTAAAAAGCGAATACTACTGGCTTTAATAAGAATGTGTCTCTTTATTCTCCTTCCGTCCGAGTTTAGCATTCCGCGCCAATTCTGGAACGAATCGGAACTCAAACTATACGTTGGAATTGTGGTCGTAGTATTGTCAAAATTTCGAACTTTTACCGTTGCTAGATTGATTTCGATCACATCTCCATCTGCTCCAAAACGATCCATTGTAATCCAGTCGCCAATACGCACCATATCATTAATAGACACCTGTACGCTAGATACAAATCCCAATATTGTATCTCTAAAAATCAAGATTATAACTGCCGAAACAGCTCCTAAAATAGTTAAAAGTTCTTTTTGATTAATATCAAATAATTTAGAAAAAATAACTGCGATACCTACAGCCCACAGGACAATCATAATTACCTGAATAAAACTATCAATTGGCTTGTCGCTGTAACGCGGTTTTAATTTTAAATAATCTCGTAAAGCATTAAATACCGTTCTAATAATCCACAAAATTAAAAGTACGATGTAGATTCCGACGAATTTACCAAAAACACCTTCCCAATATTCATAACGTTCTAATATAATGGGAACCGATTTGTAGATAAATAAAAATGGGATTAAATGCGCAATGTACTTGGCTGTTTTATTAGTAACCAATAAATCATCAAACTTGGTTTTTGTTTTTTGGGCAATTAAAACCATTACCGTAACAAGAATAAGTCTAAATATTACATAGATTGCATAAGCTAATACGCACAATAAAGCAATATTAAGGAACAAACTGAGATAGGAAGCAAAACCACTTCCTAACCCAATTTTCCTAAATAAGGGATATAAAAAATTAAATAATTTCTCTAAAATGTTATGCATTTTTCAAATATTTTCTTTCGATATAAAAAGTTCCAAAAGGAGGTATCGACGCAATACAAATTATAAAGTATTTTTTTAAGTCCCATTTTTCACTAAACTTTAAAATTGTAGCTAAAACGATGTAAATCGTAAATAATACGCCGTGTGCCATACCGATATGTTTTACATAATAGGGATCATTAAAAAAATATTTCATTGGCATAGCATAAAAAAATAATAGTAAAGCGGATATTCCTTCTACAAGTGCTGTAACCTTAAAAATCTTAAGCATTTTATGTTTTTTATTGATGATCGACAAAAATAAGTATTAACATTGATTTTTAGGGTATTGATTGCTAAAGTAATTTACTTTTGTACTCTTAAACTTTGATAATGAGCAAGCGCGATTTAAAAAAATATCTATCAGAATTAAATAAAGAACAATTAGAGGAACAAATCATCGAATTGTATGAGAAATTCAGTCCTGTAAAAGTCTATTACAACTTTGTTTTCAATCCAAAAGAAGAAACACTTTTGCAAGAATGTAAACTTAAAATTGCCAATGAATATTTTCCTGTAAAAAAAGCGGGCAGAAGAAGCAAACCCAAAATGAGACGCTCTGTTGCTCAGAAATACATTAAGCATTTTATTGTTTTAGGAGTAGATCCGTTTGTCATTGCAGATGTAATGTTATACAATATTGAAATCGCACAAACTTTTTCCTCAGAAAACGCAATCAAACAAGAGCTTTTTTATAAAAGTATGTTCAATTCCTTTGAGCAAGCCGTTGTGTTTTTGATCGCAAACGGAATACTTACTGATTTTAAAAATAGAATAATTGCCATACACAATCAAACTATTAGTCAAAAATGGCACAACGAACCAGAATTCAATGCCATCATTGAACGTTTTGAATACTAAGAATTTTAGATCTTTATCACTTTTGTAATTAAATAATTAGCGCTAGTCTAAAATACTCTAAAAAAAAAATATTTCTATAATTTACAAGATCTACGGCTTTACTAAAATTAAAAATTTCGCACAAAATGGTAACAAGTTTTCAGGCTCTAAATTCAAATTTATTTAAGCCTTACACTTTTTTTTTAATTAAAAATTACAATTAAACTGTTTTTTAGGCGTATTTTTGCAAAAATCCAATAAGAAGCAATGTCGGAAAATACTGTAGAAATTGAAATCGAAGACAAAAAAGAACTATATGCCTACCAGAAAGGAGATATAGATTCTATTTTTGAGCGTATCGATAATGGACCTCGTCAACATCATTTGTTATATCAGCTGCCTACAGGTGGAGGGAAAACAGTAGTTTTCTCTGAAATCGTACGCCGTTATTTATCCAAACACGATAAAAAAGTAGTTGTTTTAACACACAGAATCGAACTATGTAAACAAACTTCAAAAATGTTGAAGGGCTTTGATGTAAAAAACAAAATCATCAACAGTAAAGTTAAGGAACTTCCAGATCAGAACGATTATTCATGTTTTGTGGCGATGGTCGAGACTTTAAAAAACCGAATCAATGATGAAAAATTACATTTAGACAACATTGGTCTAGTAATTATTGATGAGGCGCATTACAACTCTTTTAGAAAATTATTAAGCTCATTCAAAAATGCCTTTATATTAGGAGTTACGGCAACACCGCTAAGTTCTAACGTAAAGTTACCAATGCACGAAAGTTACGATGAATTAATTGTAGGTGATACCATCAGTTCGTTAATAGACAAAGGATTTTTGGCCAAAGCCGTTACCTATAGTTATGACGTGGGTTTGACTTCATTAAAAGTAGGGATCAACGGAGATTATACCGTAAAATCTTCGGATGATTTATACACCAATATGGCCATGCAAGAAAAATTATTGCATGCCTACACCGAAAAATCGATTGGAAAAAAAACCTTGATTTTCAATAACGGAATCAATACTTCTTTGTATGTTTATGAAACCTTTAGAGAAGCTGGTTATGAAATCCGTCATTTAGATAACACTAGCAGTACCGAGGAACGTAAAGAAATTTTACATTGGTTCAAGCATACTCCAGATGCCATTTTAACGTCAGTAGGAATTCTTACTACTGGTTTTGATGAGCCAACTGTTGAAACAATTATCCTAAATAGAGCCACAAAATCATTGACTTTGTATTACCAAATGATTGGTCGTGGTTCCCGTAAATTACCTAATAAAGACAGTTTTAGTGTGATCGATTTAGGAAACAACGCAGCCCGATTCGGATTGTGGAGTGAGCCGGTAAACTGGCAACACATCTTTAAATCTCCTGAGTTTTACCTAGAAAATTTACGTGATGACACGGAAATCGAATTGTATTTTAAATACAGTATGCCTCCCGATTTACGTGCAAAATTTAGCAAAACTGAAGTCGTAACTTTTGATGTCGATGAAGAACACAAACTCATCATCAAACAAAATTTACGTTCAAAGGAAGTTTTAGATAAATCACTAGAGCAACATGCCGCCATGTGTGTAGATAATTCGGATACTTTACAGGAAGCCAAAGCTTTAGGTAAATTACTAGAAGACGATATCGATTGCCGTATCAAGCGCTATTCAAAATGTTTAAGTCAATGCAGTAAAAATTACCGTGAATGGCTTGTTGACGATTACAAATTAAAACTAGTATTGTTAACCGGAAAAAAATACCGTGAAAAAATTATGAACGAACCTGATGAAGATTAATTCTTTTCAGGAGCTGTTTCCCGCTTTCCATTGCAATCTTTTATTTCTCTAAAGAACGAGAAATAAAAGGATTTTCATTACAATCGGGGCTAACGTTTACGATTACAAACAACTATTTTTTATAAATTATAAAATCCAAAAAAATGTCAAAACAATTCGCTGATTTAGGAATTTCTAAACCAATATTGAATGCACTTTCTGATTTGAATATTGTTACTCCGACAGAAATTCAGCAAAAAACAATTCCATTACTTTTAGAAAACAAGACCGATTTAGTAGGACTTGCCAAAACAGGTACTGGAAAAACAGCTGCTTTTGGATTGCCTATTTTACAATTAATAGATACTGATTCACCACTCGTTCAAGCGGTAATATTAGCGCCAACAAGAGAATTAGGTCAACAAATATTCAAAAATCTAGAGTCGTTTGCGGCTTTCTTGCCTCAAGTTTCTATCACAGCAACTTGCGGTGGAATTCCTATCAAACCTCAAATCGAACGTTTAGCATCGCCAACGCATATTGTGGTAGCAACGCCAGGACGTTTAATTGATTTAATTCAGCGTAAAGCGATCAATCTTAAAGAAACTAAATTTCTGGTGCTGGATGAAGCAGATGAAATGGTTTCTATCTTAAAAGAAAGCTTAGACGAAATAATAGCCGAATTACCTAAAGAGCACAAAACCTTTTTGTTTTCAGCAACGATGCCGGGAACCATCAAACAATTGGTTCAGAATTACCTAAATAAAAACGTAGTTCAGGTAAGTGCTAACATGGAAACAGTAGGAAATCAAGGAATCGATCACGAATATATTGTGGTAGATCCCATTGAAAAACTAGATGTTTTGATGCATTTCTTGAATTCAAAAGAAGGCGAGCGCGGAATTATCTTTTGTAAAACAAAAGCTGCGGTGAATAAACTAGCTAAGAATTTAGCAATCAATCGTTTTTCATCAGGTGCTTTACACGGAAGTTTATCACAAGGAATTAGAGATCGTATCATGGAGCAATTCCGTGAAGGGCATATCAATATATTAGTGGCTACAGATCTTGCAGCAAGAGGAATTGACGTAAAGGAAATTTCATATGTAGTTAATTACCATTTACCAGATGCTTATGAAGCTTATGTTCACCGTAGCGGAAGAACGGCAAGAGCAGGAGCAAAGGGACTTTCGTTAACGGTATTGCAACCAGAAGAAGTTGGCGAAATTGCCGATTTCGAAAAAGAATTAGGAATTAAATTCACCGAATTCAAAAAGCCAAGTTCACTAAGCATAGAAGAAAACAACACCCTTTTATGGGCGAAACAAATATTCAAAACCAAACCCAACCATGAAGTGGACCCGGAATTGAAAACAAAAATAAAAACCATTTTCCATCATTTAACTAAAGACGAACTGATCGAAAAATTATTGGCTAATTATTTGTTGCAAAACAAAAATGAACCAACCGAAAAACCCGTTAAAAGGCAAAAAATGAAATAGATTTTTTTCTGTTATAAGAAATTAAGAAACCATTGTAATGCTTGAAGAAAGTTTTGCAATGGTTTTTTTTGTATTTGATAATTGCTTTTTCAATTGCTTTAAAATTTGTAAAATTAAAATCACATTAATATTAGAAAACGGCTGATCTCAATTTTTAAAAAGTACAAGCTACTCTCTAAGAACTATTGTTAACAGAAATTAAAAAGTTAATTTCCTCTAATTATAATTTAATTATATTTGGGATATTATACTACAAGCAGTAAACTTTTAAAAATAATAAGTTGCTTATAAAATGAAAGAGCTCATACAACTTCCAGGACAAACGCGAACAATTGAAAGAAATGAGTTTTTAAAAACTAAAGGAAGCGTTGACACCAATCTTTATTATATCATAAGTGGTAGTGTAAGAGTTTTTATTTTTGATGGACATGAAGAGCAAGTTATAAGATTTGGTTATAAAGAGAACATGATAGTTGCATTAGATTCTTTTCTTACCGGTCAACCTTCTAATTTTATTATTCAGGCAATAAAAAAAACGGTTCTCAAGGTAATTCCTAAAATAGAAATTGATAAACTTTTAAAAATCGAATCTAATCAGATTTTGTGGAGTAGTATTTTAGAAAAACTAGTCCTTGATCAAATGGATCGTGAAATTGATATTTTGACAAATTCGCCAAAAGAAAGATTGCAGAGAGTATTAAAAAGAAGCCCACAATTATTTCAAGAAATACCAGAAAGGCACATTGCTAATTATTTAAGAATGACTCCAGAAACTTTATCACGCCTAAAAAAATCTTGATTTTAATCAATGTTTATAAGTATATTATGGACGAAGTTTGCTTAAATATATAAGAGTATGAAATCAGAAGAAGTGATAGAATCATTGATTGCTAAGACAAAACTAATTAACATCCAAGTTGAGAATATTAAACGATGTGATTTGGAAACATTGAATTGGAGAGAAAACCAAAATTCGTGGAGCATTTTAGAATGTATAGAGCATCTGAATAGGTATGGAGATTATTATATTCCCGAAATTGAAAAAACTTTAGAAAAATCAAATTTTAAAAATGAGGAAGACTTTAATAGTGGATTATTAGGAAACTATTTTGCCAAAAGTATGCTGCCAAAGGAAAATAGGAATAAAATAAAGACTTTCAAAGATAAAAACCCAATTCATTCTAAATTAGATGAAACAGTTTTTTACACGTTTTTAAAACAGCAAAATATTCTTTTAGACTTGCTAAATCGATCAAAAATAGTAAGTTTGAATAAGACCAAAATTAAAATTTCAATCTCAAAGTTTATAAAATTAAAATTGGGAGATACTTTTCAGTTTTATATTAACCATATTATTAGACATTTTGATCAGATTGAAAAAATAAAAAAACTGAAAAACATTAATTTTTAATATCATTTTCTCCACTTTAATAAATAGTGTATTAATTCTACAGTCAGCTAAATAAATAGTCGAATGTTTTTTATATAACAAAACTTATTTCACTAGAATATTTTGTCACACTAATTATGTTCAGTAGAATAAAAAAAGTATTGCTATTCGGATAAAGCAATTTTTGGAAAATCGATATCATTTAAAAATATTTGGGGGAAAAAAAATAGATAACAATACTTTGACATTTTATAAATATGATGGAAATAGCTATGATTTTAGCATGAAAAATATTGATGAAAATGATACAAAAAAACTTAATGAAATATTTAATCAATACTTTTAATAAAATAGATACTCTAATTTAGATGTTACTATTTTAAGGTGGTATTTAAGTAATACTAATTAATATAAATTTACTGTTTTGTTTCTTGTCAAATCGAGCGTAGTCGAGATTATATATAAGTTAAAAAAAAGGTTTCGACTGCGCTCAACCGGACAAAAAAACAACAACCTTTTATAGTATATTAAAAGATGATTTGGTATAATTACTATATATTTGAGACTAGAAATTGGTAATTATACATCACGAAACTAAACCAAATGACAACTTTCCCGGTAAGCGCTTCTATACTATCAGAAAAAGATTTAGGCCGATTCATAATAGAAAAATACAACTTAAATGAAGGTTTTGAATGTAAATTATACAGAACTGGCGTCAATCACACTTATTTTATTTCGAACGCAACCGAAAAATATGTTGTTAGAGTTTATTGTCACAATTGGAGAAGCAAAACTGAAATAATAGAAGAATTAAACATTTTAAAAGTACTAAAAGACAATAATCTTCCAATTTCCTATCCAATTTCCGATAAAAATGAGGAATTAATTCAGGCAATTAAAGCGCCAGAAGGAATTCGTTATGTAGTCCTTTTTTCATTTGCAAAAGGAGAAAAAGTTCGATTTATTACTAATGAAAATTGTTTTACCGTTGGCTCTATTATGGCGAAGATTCATAATGTGACAGCAAACAAAAAGATTAATAGAGTAAATTATTCTTCTGACATTCTTCTAGAACAATCCTATAATTATTTAAAACTTTTTTTCTGTGAAGATTTATATGAAATGAAATTTTTAAATGAAACTGGTCATAAAATATCAAAAATATTTTCTGAAAATATTTTGTCAGAAAACCAAAAAGGAATCGTTCACCTAGATATTTGGTATGATAATTTTAGTATCAATAAGGAAAATGAAATAACAATATTCGACTTTGATAATTGCGGAAATGGAAGCCTTATTTTAGACATTAGTTATTTCTGCAAACAATTATTTTTTATTGAACAAGATAAAAATCAATATGAATCGAAGGCAAAAAGTTTTATTGATGGTTACCAACAATTTAGACCTTTATCAGAACAAGAGATTAAATTAATTCCTGAAGCGGGAGCCTCAATTTTTATTTTTTATTTGGGTGTGCAAGCACAAAGATTTGATTGGTCTAATATTTTTTTAACGGAGAACTATTTCAAAATGTTTGTTGGAAGAATAAAAACTTGGCTAGACTATTATAAAAATAAGAAGATTAACTGTGATTAATATTCTTCTGCAATCCTTTATAAATCAAACCAAACAACAAATAACATGCAAGACATTATCAAAAAATTCAAATTTAAGGACAACGCAATAGCAATTAACGCGCCAGATAATTTAGAAATTCAATTTGTTGAACTTGGTTTTAAAACTGCATTTGATAATGATAAAAAGAGCGGAAATACGTCAGTTTTCATAACCAACAACAAAGAATATCTAGATTTTTTAAACAATAAATTAGATAACATTGAACGAGATAGTGTTTTGTGGTTTGCCTATCCAAAAGGAACTTCAAAAGTAAAAACTGATATTAATAGAGATACGATTCGGGTTACGGGTGAGGAATTTAATATTACAACTGTTTCGGCAATTTCTATAGATGAAACTTGGAGTGGATTGCGTTTTAGACCGATTGACAGAGTAGGAAAGAAATAGTAGTTGATCTACATGAAATGTTAAAATTAAACCTATTAAATAAATTACTGCTTACCTTTGGCTCATGATTAAAAAGTCGCACATATTTATTGTAATTCTAACTCTTGGCTTGTTCTTACTGCCGAGTTTGACTTATGCGTGTGGAACTCAGTCAGAAAAAGAATGTTGTAAAATGGAAACAACTTCTAAACAAGAGCACAAAGAATGTTCTGAAGAAAGTCACGCTGCTGATCAAAATAGCGGTTGCGATGGTAAATGTGGACATTCAACCTGTACAACAACTTCGGTACAAGTAAGTTTAGCTTTGTTTAGCCAAAATGAATTTGGGTACGCTTTCTTTAATTTTCCTAATGAAAAACAAAAGTTTTACAATTCAAAAACTTTCGTATCATCTGGATATACTACATTATGGCTTATTCCTAAAATAGGCTAATTTTATTTCTTGA
The DNA here is from genome assembly GCF_014281985.1 of Flavobacterium sp. GP15. Taxonomy (NCBI): domain Bacteria; kingdom Pseudomonadati; phylum Bacteroidota; class Flavobacteriia; order Flavobacteriales; family Flavobacteriaceae; genus Flavobacterium; species Flavobacterium sp. GP15. Next base: position 111,793 of record NZ_JACFTC010000005.1, on the reverse strand, counting down.
CAGCCATACTTATGGCTATTTCACTGCATTTGCAGTACATTAAACTCAATTTTAGAGTAATAAGGAAAGTATTTACGCTCCTATTATCTCATGATTGTTCACAAATCAAAATTTTAATTAAATCACTTTCAAAAGAAAATTCTCTTTTGACACAAATCCTTATACTATGAAATATTCAATTTCAAATGTAATGGTTGCAGCAACGATGTTGTTAACCTTTACAATCTCTAGCGCACAAATAAAAAATTCAGTAACTGAAAACGTAAAGATTTACGGTAACTGTGGCATGTGTGAAAAAACAATAGAAAAAGCAGGTAATCTAAAAAACGTTGCTACTGTTGATTGGAATAAAGACAGCAAAATGGCTTCGATAAGCTATGATTCTAAAAAAACAAGTCAAGACGAAGTTTTAAAGCGCATTGCTTTAGCAGGATACGATAGCGATACTTTCCTTGCGCCAGACAATGTTTATAATGAATTACCAGGTTGTTGTCAATATGACAGAAAAAGTAAAGTTGCGGTAAAAGAAACTTCATCAACTATGAATCATGAAAATCACGCAAATCACATGGATATGAAAAATACAGCAATGAAAGAAATGAACCAACTTACGTCAGTTTTCGATAATTATTTTGCAGTAAAGGATGCATTAGTAAGTACAGACGGAACAATGGCTGCTGCAAAATCTAAATTGTTACTTACCAATTTAGAAGCGGTACAAATGGATAAATTGGAAATGGATGTTCACATGGTATGGATGAAGGTTTCTACCAATTTAAAAGAAGATGCTAAACACATCGCTGATACTAAAGATACTGAACACCAAAGAGAGCGTTTTATCAACTTGTCAAAAAATATGTATGAATTAATCAAGGTTTCAAAAACAGAAAACCCTATTTACTACCAGTTTTGTCCAATGGCAAACAAAGGAAAAGGTGCTAACTGGTTGAGCAAAGAAAATGCAGTTAAGAATCCATATTACGGTTCGATGATGATGACTTGTGGTAAAACGGTAGAAACAATTAAATAAACAGAGCAAAGTCCATTTGTGAAATTTGGGCTTTGTTTTTTAGTAAAAAAAATAATTATAATGGATATTAGGATAAAACTAATCGTCTTTTTATTAGTAGCTTTTAGTCTTACTTCATTTGCACAAATAAAAATTGGAAACGCAATTCCATCAATTGAATTGCAAAGCAGCAAAGATGTAACAATTAATATAAATGAATTTAGAGGTAAGTTCGTATTAATTGATTTTTGGGCTTCCTGGTGCGGACCATGCAGAGTGGGGAATAAAAAGCTAGTGCAAATGCATAAAGATATAGATTCAAATAAAATAGAAATTATTGGAATTTCAATCGATACAGACGCTACTAAATGGAAAAAAGCGATTGAAAAAGACAAGATAAATTTTTTGCAATTAATTGATCCAAAAGGATTTGATGCTAACGCAGCAGTAACTTTTGGAGTAGAAGAGTTGCCTTCAAAATTCCTATTTGATAGCGAAGGAATATTAATAATGAAAAACCCAACAGATCAAGAAATAATAAATTTAATAAATAAATAAAATGAAAATAGTAAATATAAAATACAGCGCTTTAATAGTTTTAATGGTGATGTTTTCGGCGGTAAGTAATGCACAAATTTCAAAAGCAGAGATTGTAGCAACGGGATTAACATGCTCAATGTGCTCTAATGCAATAAACAAGCAATTAAAATCAATGCCAGAAGTTAAGGATGTTGAAATCGACTTGAATTCAAACACTTTCATAGTTTCGCTAGCAGATAATAATTCATTATCGCCTTCCATTTTTAAAGAAAAAGTGGAAAAAGCAGGTTTTTTTATTGGCTCTTTAATTGTCACAGTTGATGCTAAAACTTTAAAGAAAAACTCTTTCGTTGTTGTAGACGGTAAAGAAAGTAAGAACAAGGAAGTTCAAATACAAGTTTTAGATAAAGGTTACGTAACTGATAAAGAGTTTAAAAAACTATCTAAGTCTTACAAGAACAGCACAACGTATGCCATGAACAATGAAAAGGATTTCCATATTAAAATTGTAAAATAATGAAGAAGTTTCTAGTACTAGTTGTCCTATTCATTTTCCAAAAAGGGACGAGTCAGGAATTATTTCTGATGACAGATCCAGCCAGTAATGTTCCTGCAAATTCATTAGGCGTAAATGTGTTGCAATCCTTTCTGAAAAAAGAGGGCACTTCAGCATACAATTATTATCTCATGCCAGAGGTAAGCTATGGAGTTAATAAGAATTTAATGGTAAGAGCGTCAGCGTTTGCTAGCAAAGCTGATAACAATTTTGTAGCAGAAGGAGGGAGCGTATACGCTAAGTATCGCTTCTATTCTGAGGATGATATCAATAGTCATTTCCGAATGGCTGCTTTTGGTCGCTTTAGTTTTAACAATTCAAGTGTAAATCAAGAGCAAATTGAGATTATGGGTAACAATACCGGTTTTGAAACTGGTATTGTTGCTACAAAATTGATTAAAAAAGTAGCAATTAGTTCATCATTAAGTTTTGAGAAGGCATTCGACAATACTTCAAACCATAGATTTCCAGATAATTTTGGAAGTACTGCGACGAACTACACCTTGTCTTTTGGTAAATTAATGTATCCAAAAAAATATACTAGTTTGAAACAAACGAATATTAATTTAATGTTAGAATTTGTTGGTCAAACTATCAATGAAAACGGTAAATCCTATCTAGATGCAGTCCCAGTTATTCAATTTATTTTTAATAGTCAAGCGCGTTTGGATTTAGGATATAGAAAAGAATTAATTAATTCTATGACGCGTTCCTCTTCAGATGGGATTTACTTTAATTTATATTATACTTTTTTCAATTTGAAAAATTAGGGCGTGAATTATGAAATAATTTTTATAAAATATATAATATTTTTTGTTAAATATAAACTTCTTTAGCATCCACTTAAAACTCTACAAAAAATGAAAATTTTAAATTTTAGTTTACTATTAGGTTTGTTTTTAATCATAACTTCTTGTAAACAGCAAACTAGCGAAGGCAATAGTAATAAAAAATCACACATGATGAATGATTCAAAAATGATGAACCATGATTCAACGATGATTCATAATAGTGATAAAAAGATGGATACTAATATATCATATTCTTGTCCAATGCATCCAGAAGTTATTGGAAGTAAAGGCGATAAATGTCCTAAATGTGGAATGGATTTGGAGCAAATTCCCACAAAAGATTTATAATGGAAATAATGCATTAACGAAAGACGATGCGAAAATGGCAGCTGTTGCTAGCAAATCAATTTACAAAACATTCAGTGATGTAAATGTTAATTCGATTGATGCAAAACTAAGAAAAGAATTTTTAGAGATTGCCGAAGATGCCAAGGAACACGCAGAACATATTGGCAATAATGCTAGTAAAATTGAACATCAAAGAGAGCATTTTATTATGTTAAGTAAAGATATAAATGACTTTGTTGCTACTTTTGGTTTAAAGCAAAAAATATATCAAGATTTTTGTCCAATGGCAAATGAGGGCAAAGGTGCTATTTGGATTAGTGAAATAAAAGAAATTAAAAATCTATTTTTTGGTTCTCAAATGCTTACTTGTGGAAGTATTAAAAAAACCTTTTAAATGAACAAGATAGTTAACAAAATAGGATTTGGTCTTTTACTTGTTTTTTTATTAATACAATTCTACAGACCACCTCGCAACTTGGAAAATAGTTCTATTGATACAAATGATTTAACGACTATTTACAATGTTCCGGTAAATGTGAAAACTTCGTTAAGTACAGCTTGTTATGATTGTCATAGTAATACTACTAAATATTCGTGGTATGCTAACATTCAGCCTGTAAGTTCACTTTTGGATGAGAATATTAAAGATGGAAAAAAAGAATTGAATTTTAATGAATTCGGTAGTTATTCTAATAGAAAACAAAAAAGTAAATTAGATGCTATTTGTAAGGAAATTAAAGAAGGCGAAATGCCATTAACTTCTTACACTTTAATACATCAAGATGCGAAACTTTCTCAACAACAAAAGAATGAAATTATCGATTGGATAACACTAATTGCAAATAATCAATATATAAATGAAACTCTACATTAAAAATATGGTTTGTCCGCGATGCGATACCGCTGTAAAGTCAGTATTTGAAAAATTAAAAATTTCAATAACTACAATGCAATTAGGCGAAGTCGAAATTGCAACAACTTTAGACGCAGATCAATTGGAACTGCTATCAGAAAACTTGAATGCACTCGGCTTTGAATTGTTAATTGATAAGAATTATATTACTATTGAACGAATAAAAAATTTAATAATTGATTTGGTGCATTACAAAAATGATCCACTTAAGAATAATTTATCAAATTATTTATCAGAAGATTTAAGACAAGATTATAGTGTTTTAAGCAAATTATTTTCAGAAATAGAAGAAACTACAATAGAGCACTTTTTTATCATTCAAAAAATTGAAAGAGCAAAAGAATTACTACTTTATAATGAAATGTCATTGAGTGAAATCGCATTTCAGCTAAATTATAGCGATGTAGCGCATTTAAGTAATCAATTCAAAAAAAATACTGGCTTTACGCCGACGCAATACTTGCAGTTAAAAGACAAGATGCGAAAAGATATTGACAATTTGTAATCTTACAAAATATATCCAAAACTGTACAATGTAAAAAAGTGATTTCATTCGGATATTTGTAACGTTAATGTATTTAGATTAATAAAACTCAAATAACAAAACAAGATGACACACACATATACTATTGATGGAATGACATGTTCTGGTTGTGAAGCCAAAGTTAAAACAGACTTATCTAAAGTTGATGATGTTACTGAAGTTACTGTTTCAAAAGATGATAGGAAAGCCATAATTACTATGTCAAAACATATTGAATTGGAAACATTTCAAAATGCTTTGGGCGGAAAAAACAGTAAATATCAAATTTCGTTACCAAATTCTGATTCAAAAAAAGAAATAAAAGTTGCAAGTTGTTGTTCTTCAAATAAAAAAGAAACAGTACCACACGAACACAATCATAATCATCAAGCTGGAAAATATTACTGTCCAATGCATTGCGAAGGTGAAAAAGTGTATGATAAAGCTGGAGATTGTCCGGTTTGCGGAATGGATTTGGTAAAACAACCTTCATCAGCAATCCAAGCATCACAATATACTTGTCCGATGCATCCAGAAATTATTCGCGACGAACCTGGAAGTTGTCCTATTTGCGGAATGGATTTAGTGCCTATGCAACCAAGAGAATCCGAGGAAGATAAATCCTACCTAGATTTGTCGCGAAAAATGAAAATTGCATTATTATTTACAGTTCCTGTCTTTATAATTGCAATGTCAGAAATGATTCCGAACAATCCAATGTATAATTTAATGGAATTAAAATATTGGAATTGGGTGCAATTTGCATTAACGCTTCCAGTAGTTTTTTATGCCTGTTGGATGTTTTTTAAACGAGCATGGAAATCAATTATTACTTGGAATTTGAATATGTTTACCCTAATCGGAATCGGAACTGGAGTTGCATTTCTGTTTAGTATTTTCGGAATGTTGTTTCCATCACTTTTTCCATCAGAATTTAAAACAATGAGCGGAACAGTTCATTTATATTTTGAAGCAACAACGGTAGTTTTAACTTTAGTTTTATTAGGACAATTGCTTGAAGCAAAAGCGCACAGCAGAACAAGTGGTGCAATTAAAGAACTATTGAAATTAGCACCAACGGAAGCGACATTAGTTGTAAACGGTGAAGAAAAAGTAATTTCCATTCACGACATTAAAAAAGGTGATATTGTTAGAGTAAAACCTGGAGAAAAAATTCCTATTGACGGAAAAATAACAGATGGAAACAGTACTATTGACGAGTCGATGATTACTGGTGAACCAATTCCTGTAGATAAAAAAGTCGATGATTCTGTTAGTTCAGGAACTATAAACGGAACTAAATCATTTTTAATGGTTGCCGAAAAAGTTGGTTCGGAAACTCTATTGTCCCAAATTGTTCAAATGGTTAGCGATGCTAGTCGTTCTCGTGCGCCAATTCAGAATTTGGTTGATAAAGTTGCCAAATATTTTGTTCCAGTTGTTGTTATAATTTCAGTAATTACTTTTATAATTTGGTGGCAATTTGGTCCAGAGCCAAAATTAGTTTACGGTTTTGTAAACGCTATTGCAGTTTTAATTATCGCTTGTCCGTGTGCATTAGGTTTGGCTACGCCAATGTCAGTAATGGTTGGTGTTGGTAAAGGCGCACAAAATGGTGTTTTGATAAAAAATGCTGAAGCGATTGAAAAAATGAATAAAATCGATGTTTTAATTACAGATAAAACCGGAACTATTACCGAAGGAAAACCATCCGTAGAAAAAATAGTGGTAAAAGAGGAAAATGAAATTGAGACTCTCGGAAAAATAGCATCAATCAATCAAAGTAGCGAACATCCATTGGCAGAAGCTGTAGTAACTTTTGCAAAATTCAAAAATGTAACTTTTTCTAAAGTAACAAATTTTGAGTCCGTTACAGGAAAAGGAGTTATTGGTTTTATAAATGACGAAAAAATTAGCCTTGGAAATGATAAGTTGATGGAACAAGAATCCGTTGAAGATTTTAAAGCAATTGAACAAGAAGTAATTTCCGAACAAAAACTCGGAAAGACAGTTTCTTACATCGCTATCAATAAAAAAGTTGTGGGATATATTACAATTACTGATGCTATAAAACCATCAAGTATTGAAGCAATAACAGAATTAAAACGACAAGGTGTTGAAGTCATTATGTTAACTGGAGATAATGAAAACACAGCAAGAGCGGTAGCTTCTGAATTAAATTTAACCGATTTTAAAGCAAGTTGTTTACCACAAGATAAATTAGAATATATTAAAGATTTACAAGCTAAAGGCAAAATTGTTGCAATGGCTGGCGATGGAATAAATGATGCACCAGCTTTAGCGCAAGCCGATATCGGAATTGCAATGGGAACAGGAACAGATGTTGCAATTGAAAGCGCCAAAATAACTTTAGTAAAAGGCGATTTACTTGGAATTGTGAAAGCGAAAAACTTGAGTCATGGTGTTATGAAAAACATTCATCAGAATTTATTTTTCGCATTTATCTACAATAGTTTGGGAATACCAGTTGCAGCAGGAATTTTATTTCCATTTTTTGGAATTTTGCTCTCTCCGATGATTGCGGCTTTGGCTATGAGTTTTAGTTCAGTTTCCGTTATTGTTAATGCACTGCGATTACGAACGTTAAAAATATAATATTTCGGGCAACAGCGATACTGAAGACCGATCAACAGCGGTACTGACGAAATTATTTAAAAACAAAATATTATGAAAACAAAAAAAGTTTTAACAACAGTTCTTACATCATTTTTTACAATGGTACTTTTCTTAACTTTTAGCACTACTAATGCTCAAACAAAGAAAACAGAGCATAAAATGAAAGATTGTTGTATGATGAAAGATGGTAAAATGATGGTTATGAAAGATGGCAAAACAATGCCAATGGACAAAATGATGATCATGGAAAACGGAACCACTTGTATGACTAATGGAGAATGTACAATGAAGGACGGATCTAAAATGATGATGAAAAATGGTGACCGAATGGATATGAACGGTAAAATGCATAGTAAAAAAATGATGGACAAAAAGAAAAAAACTAAAAATGCTGTTGCAGTTTACACTTGTCCAATGCATTCAGAAGTTGTTGGCGTTAAAGGCGGAAAATGTCCTAAATGCGGAATGGATTTAGTTAAAAAATAATTTTTATATAGTAATTGCTATAGATTTTATAGTCTATAGCAATTATTTTTTTATCAAATCATTACCGCATTTTAAAAATTTACTTTTAAAATAATACCATAAAATCTTTTAAAAATGGAAAATTTAGACACAAATAAAAAGAGTAGTATGTACAAAACATTTTTAGTAATGTTAGCTTGTTCTTTTGTTGCAATGTACATTACTATGTATTTAAATACGTACTCAATCGATCATGTTTATTTTAGTTTAACAAGATTTTACATGACTTTAATGAGTATTTCTACAATGGCAGTAATTATGTTATTGTTCATGCTAGGAATGTATAAAGACAAGAAAAAAAATACCATAATTATTTTAAGTAGTTTTATATTATTTTGCTCTTCATTATTTTTAGTTCGAACTCAAAGTCCAATTATTGGTGATATATTGTGGATGAAAGCAATGATTCCGCATCATTCTATTGCAATATTAACTAGTGAAAGAGCCGACATTAAAGATCCAGAAGTAAAAAAATTAGCCAATTCGATAATTGAAGCACAAAAAAAAGAAATTGAACAAATGAAAATAATGATTAAAAGATTAGAAAATGAGAAATAATACTATACTCACAGTTCTTTTTGTGCTCTTTATTTCGAATATTATTATTGCACAAAAATTGGTCCATTACGATCTTTATGTAAAAGATACTTTGGTCAATTTCTCGGGAAAAGAAAAAAGAGCAATTGCAGTAAACGGACAGATTCCGATGCCAACGCTAACTTTTACAGAAGGCGATATTGCTGAAATTGTAGTCCATAATCAACTGAAAGAAAGCACTTCCTTACATTGGCACGGTTTATATTTACCAAACAAAGAAGATGGTGTTCCGTACTTGACACAAATGCCTATTGAACCTGGTGAAACCTTTACGTATCGTTTTCCAATTGTGCAAAATGGTACACACTGGTACCACAGTCATAGTGGAATGCAAGAGCAAATAGGGATGTACGGTTCGTTAATTCTGAAGAAAAAAACTGATGACAAAACATTCAGAAAAGAAATTGATGACTTACCACAAGTTCCTGTAATTTTAAGCGAATGGACGGATTTAAACCCTAAAAACGTACATCGATTATTACACAACGCTTCCGACTATTTTGCCATTAAAAAAGGAACTACTCAGAGTTACGCAGAAGCAATAAAAGCAGGACATTTTAAAACCAAACTAACTAACGAGTGGAAACGCATGTTGGCCATGGATGTGAGTGATGTTTATTATGACAAATTCTTAATAAATGGTCAGAACGAAAGTCAGCTAACGCAATTTAAAGGCGGAGACAAAGTACGATTACGAATTTCCAATGGCGGTGCATCATCTTATTTTTGGTTGAATTACGCTGGCGGAAAAATGACTGTAGTGGCTAACGATGGTAATGATGTAGAGCCTGTTGAAGTAGATCGATTGATTATCGGAGTTTCAGAAACATACGATGTTGTGGTTTCTATTCCTGCCGACAATACCTCTTATGAGTTATTAGTAACTCCAGAAGATAGGACTAAATCAACTTCTCTTTATATTGGTCAAGTAATTAAACAATTGGTTAGTCCGATGCCAAAATTGAAATATTTTGAAGGAATGAAGATGATGAACGACATGATGAACATGGATGGTTCAATGAATGATATGGGAATGGATATGTCGTTGCAAAAAATGGATATGAATACAGTTATGTATCCAGAAATTTCAGGAGTTAGTAAAAAGCCGAAAGCTGGAGGTAGCGATCCAATGAAAATGGATGGAAATATGGATCATTCAAAATCATCTGCTAAATTTGTCACTGAAGGAAAGCAAGAAAGTGGAATGAAAATGAATGAAAAGATGGATCATTCAAAACACAATAGGAGTGCGATGAATTCTGATATTGTAACGCTGAATTATTCAATGTTAAAATCACCAACTAAAACTACTCTTGATAAAAATGCTCCTGTGCGCGAAATTAGATTTGAACTTACTGGAAACATGAATCGTTATGTGTGGAGCATGGATAATAAAGTTTTATCTGAAGTGGATAAAATTTTAATTAAAAAAGGGGAGATCGTTCGTATCACTTTATACAATAATTCTATGATGCGTCATCCTATGCATTTGCACGGACATGACTTTAGAGTTATAAATGGTCAAGAAGAATACTCTCCGTTGAAAAATGTATTGGATATTATGCCAATGGAAACAGACGTAATCGAATTTGCTGCTAATGCAGATGGCGATTGGTTCTTTCATTGTCACATTTTATATCACATGATGTCTGGGATGAATCGGGTTTTTAGTTATGAAAATTCTGAATCGAATCCTTATTTGCCTAATAAAGCTGATGCCTATAAAAAACTACAAGCGGAAAGTAATGAGTCGCATTTTATGGCTCAAAACGATTTTGCTACCAATGGTAATGATGGAATGGCAATGGTACAAAATGCCCGTTGGAGTTTTGGTACAGAATGGCGTTTAGGATATAACAAGATGCACGGCTATGAAACCGAAACCCATATTGGTCGATATATTGGAAGAAATCAATGGTTTATGCCTTTTATAGGTTTTGATTACCGTTATAGAAAAATGGGAATGGACCAGCAAGAAACTAATTTATTTAATCAATCCAATACTAAAGATAATCGGAGTTTGGTTAGTTTAGGGTTTGATTATACATTGCCAATGTTGGTAATTTTTCAAGCAGAAGTGTATCATAATGGCGATGTTCGTTTGCAATTAATGCGTGAAGATATTCCAATTTCAAAAAGGATACGAGCTGGATTTATGGTTAATACAGACAAAGAATATATGGCTGATTTACGTTATATCATAAACAAAAATATGGGTATTAGAACTCATTATGACAGTGATATGGGATTTGGATTGGGATTATCAGTAAATTATTAAACGGTTACGGAAAAAGGATTAAAAATTCTATTTCATCTCATACAATAATCATATCAACCATTACAAACACTTGAAAAAGTGATGTAATGGTTTTTTTATTCTAATTAAATTAAAAAGTAAACTTTTATGAATAAAAGAACTGAATTTTTATATATTTAATAAAAACTGAAAAGCAAAAAACTATTAGATTACAATAATTTTAATTTAATTAAACGACTTAAAAACAAGCAAATGAAGAATGATTTTACTTTCATAAAAACAGATAGAAAACTACTTAAGATAAATTTTAATGAAATAATATTAATAAAGGGATTAGGTAATTATGTTGAAATTTTAATGCTTGAAAATAAAAAATATATTTATTATAATTCTCTTAAAGATTTGATTGAGAAATTGCCAAGTGAATTTATGAGAGTTCATAATTCCTACATCGTTAATCTAACAAATATTGATTTTTTCGAGGATAATCATTTAACGTTGAAAGGAAATAAGATTTCAGTGGCTAAAACTTATCGAGAATGTTTAAATAACACTCTAAATAAATTGATATTATAAGTAGTAAATAAGAATGTAATGCCATTACATAAGAAAATAGTACACTTAAATAAATATTTTTTTATTCATCAATAAACTCTGTTGTTTTGTTTTGAAGATAATTAAAATATAAATTTAAAACATACTATATGGAAACACAAAATAAAAATTCAAAGAATCCTGCTGTTAAAAAAAACAATCCGTTTATTGAGGATGTATCTTCAATAAATGGTTTAATTAAAGCATTTTATGAGGTTGTTTCAGGTGAAGCTGGAGAAAAAAGACAATGGGAAAGAGATGAATTCATTCACAATCCCAAAGCAATTTATACTTATTTATCAAATGAATCTGGTGATTTGAAACAAGTTACTTTATCCTTGAAAGATTTTCATAAAGAAACAGATAACATGGTTTTAGAGACTGCATTTTATGAAAATGAAATCAATAGAGAAGTAAAAATATTTGGCAATATTGCTCATGTATGGAGTACGTACGAAACAAGATTAGAAAAAAATGGAAAAGTTGAGAGACGTGGTGTAAATAGCATTCAACTTTTTTATTCTAACGAGAAATGGGAAATAATTTCTCTAACTTTTGATAGAGAAACCCAAAATAATAAGATCCCGCAAACTTTTAACCCAAAATAAAAAATTAAAATTGTATGGTCAAAATACTATAATCATTACTCCTAAAATTCAATAAAGCCACATTAAAATATAGGTATTAATTCTTATATTGTTGAATATTAAAAGGATTAAAAACAATTATGAAAAATTTAAAATATATTTTATTTGCTTGAAAATATTGAAGAATGATTTTTCCTTTAGAATAAAAACAGTAATTATTTTAAAACATTATGACAATTATGTAACATTCTCATAAAATTTTAAAACGCAAAAAAATACTTTTAATTTATCTTTAATTCATTAAATTTTAATGAATTATGAAAGTTAAAGAAACCACCAAAGAGATAAAACATGTTGGCGATGAAGCCATGTCAATTCACAAGCGAAAAAGAGGAAAAGGATATCAATATTTTGATGAAGAAGGAAATAAAATCACAGATACAATTTTATTAAGTAGGTTTCGAAGGTTGATTATTCCGCCAATGTGGAGTGATGTTTACATCTGCAAATGGGATGATGGACACATTCAAGCCATTGGTAGAGATGCCAAAGGAAGAAAGCAGTACATTTATCATACTACTTTTGAAAAAGCAAAACAAGAAGAGAAATTTGCTAAAATGAAAAGTTTTGGTAAAGCACTGACAAAGTTTCGAAAAAAGGTTATTGAAGATATTGCCATAAAAGAATGGACTAAAGACAAAATATTAGCTTTAATAATCTTGTTACTTGACGAAACCGGTATTCGAATTGGAAACAAACAATATGCCAATCAAAATGGAACTTTCGGATTAACAACCTTGAGAAGAAAACACATTACATTTGATAAAAACCATGTTGTATTTGAGTATAAAGGTAAAAGTAATCAAATGAGACACGTTGAAGTTGATGATGCCCAATTAGCTAAGTTGATAAAAAAATCATCTGAATTACCAGGTTATGAAATTTTTAGATACAAAGATGAAGAGGGTAATTTTCATGCAGTGGATAGTGAAGATGTAAATGAATACATTCGGACTCACATGGGAAAAGGATTTAGCAGTAAAGATTTTAGAACTTGGGTAGCAAGCCGTTTAGCAGTTGAGCTCTATCCTTATGCACTAGAAGCCATTGGTGATACGAAAAAGAAAAAATTCAGTAATACACTAATTCGAATGGTAGCAGATGAATTAGGTAATACTCCTACAGTTTGTAGATCGTATTATGTACATCCTAACATCATGCAAAAAATTGAAGAAAAAACACTTCCTAATAAAATGCATGATGATTTCGGAATGAATCAATTTGAACTTACTTCTTCAGAGAAAGAAGTAATGAAACACATTTAATTTAAGGAACGATTACAATTTCTTCATCAGCAGAAGTCGTAATCGTTTTTTTTATTTTTCTTTTACCAACAATCAAAATCACTAATGCTAGAAGTGTAGTTACAGTCATAATGGCAACCATTGGCACTACTGAATTATGTACAAAAACTCCAACTAAAAACGAGACAAATGCTCCTAAACCCAATTGTATAGCGCCCATTAATGCAGAAGCACTTCCGGCATTTCTCGCAAAAGGAGCAAGAGTTAATCCCGCTGTATTTGGATTAGAAATTCCTAAACAAGCCAGAAATAAAAACAACATGGCAATCGTTCCATATAATCCTAAAACATTATTAATTACCAAAATAAGGAATAATATCGCAATAATTGATTGAGAAATTAATGCCCCAAAAATCATTTGTTCACTATTAAATTTTCGCAAAAGCAAAGAATTGAGTTGGCTAGCACTAATAAAACTGAGAGACATAAAAGCAAAAATCCAACCATAGGTTTTAGCATCAACCTCAAAAATATCCATAAATAGGATAGGAGAGGCCGCTACATAAGTAAACAAACCAGAAAATGCAATTGCACCCGCAAAAGCATACGTATAAAATTGAGGTTCTTTTAGTATAGTTATAAAATTTGTAATTATTGCTTTTGGTTTTAAAGAGATTGAAGTATCTGGTAAATAAGTGTTTGGCAAAACTAATTGTGCTGCGATCAAAATTACAATTCCCATACACATCAATATAAAAAACACGGTGTGCCAACCATAATCAGCAGTAACATAACCTCCAATTGTTGGTGCTAACATGGGCGAAAGACCTACAACCAGCATTAATAACGAAAACACTTTGGGAATATCTTTTACAGGAAACAAATCACGAACCATAGATACAGAAGCTACGGTTGCGGCACAACTACCAACAGCTTGAATGAATCGCAAACCAATAAATGTATCGATATTCGTAACGAAAACACAACCTAATGAAGCGGCTATATAAACCAAAAGCCCTATAAATAATGGTTTTTTTCTTCCAAAACGATCCAGTAATGGACCATAAAGGAGTTGCCCTGCAGATATACCAATAAAGTAACTGGATAAGGTCATCGAAACATTGGCTACCGTTGTATTCAAATCTTTTGCTATTCCAGAAAAACCTGGTAAATACATATCAATAGAGAAAGGCCCTAAAGCGGTTAAGGATCCTAATATCAAAATTAATTGAAAGTATTTTTTCTTTGTCATTACAGTATCAGTCTTCAAAATAGCTAATTTAATTTTTTGCAAAGGTAAATGAAATAAATGCTTTACTGAAAATTAACGAGCAGTAAGATGAAATGTAGGACAGATGCTAATTTTTGAAAAGTAATACTAATCCAGAAACTAGAAGTAATGTCAGAATTAATTTTTTCAAAAATTCCTCGTCCAATTTTAAAAAAACTATTTTACCTAAAACCAATGCAAGTATAAAAAATGGTAAAACATATAAAGAATTATAAAGCTCAATAGTTGTAAAAACTCCCTCGAAAACTAAAACAGATATTCGCATCATAGATACCAATCCCAAGATTCCGAACATGGTTGCCCTAAAAACCCTGACATCACTAGTTTCGTTTTTAATAATTACTGCATATAAAGGTCCTCCCGTAGAAAAAACACCCGAAAAGAAACCTCCAAAAAGACCTAAAATGAATTCTAATTTACTACCAAATTTCCAATTATTTTTATTTAAAATACTATTCAAAACAAACAGAATGATAAAAACGCCAAGTGCTTTTTTTAATAGAGTTGGCTGACCATATATTAAAACTATTGAACCGATTAGAATTCCAATTAAAGAAGTTATTGCTAATTTTCTAAGCAAGATTTTATCCATATTTTTCCATTCCTTGTAAAAATAAATAGGAGAAGCAATGGAGTAAAAAATAGATATGTAACAAACAGCCTCAGTCAACGGCATTACCAAAAGTAAAATAGGAAGTGCTACTAAAGCCCCAGCAAAACCAGTAATTGTTTGTATAAGAAATCCTAAAAAAATTCCAATTGATAGTAATAATAATAGTGTATCCATGATGCAAAAGTAAATCAACAACTAATTTTACTGAAATTTTATCAATGGATTTTATAGTATTTTACCATAAAAAAAAGGTAATTTTGCTAACTTAAAAGATTTTTTTATGGTAGATGCAATCGATTTAAAAATAATAGAAAAACTAAAAGTTAATGCTAGAGTTTCATTTGTTGACATTGGAAAACAAATTGGTCTTTCGCCATCAAGTGTTCGAGAACGCATTCAAAAGCTCGAAGATATGGAAGTTATCAAAGGTTATAGTGTAGAACTCAATACTAAAAAGCTTGGTTTTGGTCTTGAAGTTTTTATTATGTTCAAATTGTTTAGTGGTAATTTAATTCTTTTTAGCGAACAACTCAAAGAGTTTCCAGAAATAACAGAAATACATCGGATTACTGGAACTCATAATATATTTATGAAAGTAATTTTAACAGATCAATTGCATTTACAACAATTTATAGACAGGCTTTTAATTTATGGAGAACCTACAACACATTTGATATTATCCAACTTAAAGAATACATAGTTACCAGTAATTTTAAAAAAAAATGTGTTTAAATTAAAAATTTATGAAAAAAATTGTACTGATTTTAATAACATTGATTTCCATAAGTTGTAAATCTCAAAGCAAAAATACTTTAAAAGAGATAAATGTCTTATTTATTGGAAACAGCTTTACCTATTTTCACGAAATGCCTCAGACAGTCCAAAAAATGATAAATGAAACAAATCCTAATATTAAAATAGACCAAATTACATTTCCAGGTATGTCGCTATCTGGACATTTATCGGACATAATAACTTCAAAAACAGAAAACGGAATAAGTACAAGAATAAAAGGAGAAAATGAAAAAACAGAAACCGAAATTAAGATTGCAGAGAAAATTTGGGATGTCATTATTCTACAAACAGGAACTGTTAGTGTTTTAATACCAGAAAATCGTGAATTAAAAGTAAACAAGGCTATTTCTGAAATCAAAAGATTGGTTTCTAATCCAAATTGAAAATTTATACTTTTCCAAACTTGGGCGTCTAAAAATAAATATCCAGAACAATATTGTTATCCATCAAGCGTAATTGATAAATCTATAGAAAAAGCCAAGTGCTGTTCAATTATTATGGAAAATTTAAAACAAGAAACGGAATTAATTAATGATTCTTATAAATTAGTAGCTAACAAAAATAACCTTATAGAGTCAAACAATGGTGAGAAATATTTTGAAGTTCGCACAAAATATCCTGAAATTGAACTTTACGAAGATGAAAGCCATCCAAACGAAAATGGTGCTTTTTTAAACGCTTGCATATTTTACCAAATGTTAACTGGCAATAAAGCATCTGATTTAATTTATATTGGAAAAATTGAAAAAAAAACAGCAGAAAAGTTAAAGAAAATTGCAAAGTAAAAAAAACTACTGGTAACAGCCTTTACAAGATATTTGGGTTTTAGGCTGAATTTAAAGATGGTTTTGTACTCGGAAAATTTGTGTATAATCGAAAAAACTCGCATCTTTAATACCAAACATCTTGTAACGCCAAGACGTTAAATTGTTATCAATCAATGTAAAATTTCCTTTTAAGGATGAAAACATTATCATTTACAAATGAACTATAATTTATATTATGTAAAATAGAATTTATTGCAAAATAGAAACTCACAAAACTTTTAAATAAAAAAAGCATCACCTTTCAGTAATGCTTTCATGTTTTTGTAACAATTATTATTTTATACTCATTGGTATATTCCACTTTTCCCAACTCAATACCACTTTATTATTAGCAACAGTGTAAACTAATTTTTCTGTTGATGATTTTGAAGCTTGTTGTTTAACAGTAACTCTCAATTGATCTTCTTTTTCATTGTATTTTGAAGATCCCCATTGTTTTGCTTCTTTATTAAAAATTACGATACATTCTTTTTCTTTAGGTATTACAAAGAAAGAATATTTTCCAGCTGGTAATTTTGATCCTCCAACAGTTATATCTTTTGAAGTTTCAAAAGTAGTTGCTTCATTTGCTCCAGCACGCCATACTTCGTTAAATGGAACTAATTCACCCCAAATTTTTCTTTCTTTTACCGATGGACTACTATAATTAATAGTAATTGTTGCTCCATTAATTTTTCCTGTAGCCATTTCTTTACTACTAGCCGGTTTTTCTTGTGCATTTGTAAAGTTGACTACTAATAATGTAATAAACGGGAAAAGTATTTTTCTTACTAACTTCATGATTTAAAATGTTTTAGATTAATGAATAAATGTATGACAAGTAGATTAAAAAGTATAAAAATCATATTTATTTTATGAAAAAATTATGCATTGTATAATTAAAAAGTTTTGGTAGTGTTATGGTTGTGATATGATTTTTAATTTCAGTAATTTTACATTCAAATACGTTTTTATCTTTATAATTATGAATACAATTGCTGAACATATTGCTGATTTTTTAAAGGAATACGCACCTTTCAATCATTTGACTTTTGAGGAATTATCTATAATTGCTACTAGCATACGTGTCGTAAATTTAGAAAAAAACAAAGTATTATTTCAAGTTAATGATTTACTACATGACAGTTTTTATGTTGTAGCTTCAGGTGTGGTAACATTATCTGTTATTGCTGATGCTGAGGAAACACTGCTAAACAAATGTATTGAAGGAGATATTTTTGGTATTCGTCCCTTTTTTGCAAAAAATAATTATATGATGACCGCTAAAGCCAGAGAAGAAAGTCTGGTATATGCGATTCCTATCTCTACTTTTCGTCCTTTTGTGGCTAATAATGCTGAAGTTCTTAACTATCTTTTAGAAAGCTTTGCCGTAAACACTAGAAATTATAAAGACAAAGAGAATTTAATAGGAAAGTTAATTTCTGATAACGTTTTTTACTCAGGAGAAAAGTCTGAAATGCAATATTTTCAGTCTTTGTCTTACAATACTTCACCTATAAAAGTAAATCCTAATGCAATTGTGCAAGATGTAGCTCAATTAATGAACGAAAGTTTAAAGAATAATGCTCTTGTATGCAATAATAACATGCCTTTAGGTATTGTAACGGACACGGATATGCGCTCTAAAATTGCTACGGGTCGATTTCCAATAACCATAGCAGTTGAAAGAATAATGTCTTCTCCAGTTATAACAGTAATGGAAAATGTTTCTTTAGCGGAGGCACAATTACTAATGCTGAAATACAATGTTACTCATTTGTGTGTAACTCAAGATGGAACAGATAAATCTACCATAAAAGGAATTATTAGCGAAAATGACTTGATTATTGCGCAAGCGAGTAATCCTGGAGTTTTGATAAAAGAAATAAAACGCTCTCAATCTGCAAAAGAACTAAAACAAATTCGCGATCGTTTGTCCGATTTAATTCAGACCTCTATAACAAAAAATATTCCTGTTTCTCATATATTTAATATCGCTAGTGAAATTAATTTAGCGATTATAAAGCGCTCTGTAGAATTATCAATTTTAGATTTGGGCTCTCCTCCTGCTCGTTTTGCTTGGTTAAGCATTGGTAGCCAAGGCAGAAAAGAACAATTATTATTGACGGATCAAGATAGTATTTTAATTTTTGAAGATGTAGCACCAGATAAATATAGAGATGTTAAAGATTATTTTTTAAAGTTAGCCAAAAGAACGACTGGAACACTTGAAAAAATTGGTTATGAATTATGTCCCAACGGACATATGGCAAGCAATATGCTTTGGTGTAAATCGCTAACAGACTGGATCAAGCAATATGACAATTGGATGAAAGATCCAGGTGAAAATAGTGCTAATATTAGTAGTATTTTCTTTGATTATGAAATTGCATTTGGCGAACAAAAAATAGAAGATGCTATTAGTGACGTAGTTTTCAAAAATGTAAAAAACAACAGTTTGTTTTTTGATTTTCTTGGAAATGATGCCTTAAGAAAAAATTCACCTTTAAGTTTTTTCAAAAATTTTAATGTTGAAGACGAAGGACCAAACAAGAATAAATTTGATATTAAAACTCGAGCTTTAATGCCGTTGATTGATGGTGCCCGTTTATTAGCTTTAAATTTTGAAATTAGAGGAATTAATAATACACACCAAAGGTTCAAACAGTTTGCTATTACCGACCCAAAACATGCCGAAATTTATCTAAACTGTGCCGAAGCTTTTCTAACTCTTTCTAAATTTAGAACATTAGAAGGTTTGAAAAATGATAATTCAGGTGAATTTATAAATCTTGATGAACTAACTAAAATAGATCGCGATAAATTAAAAAATGCTTTGTTACCAATGCGTGAATTAGAAGAACTAATAAAAAGTAAATTTCAACTTACTCAATTTTCATAATTATGTTAGAATGGTTAAAAAACATTAATAAAGAACATCCCGAATTTTGGAAAAATTATGTTTCAAAATTCGAAGAAAAATCTTCGCGTTATGTTATTTTATCAACAGAAAGTTCTGGCTCCAATCCGGAGAAAGATGTTCTATTATCGATCGCTTCTTTTTCTGTTGTAGAGGATAGTATTTATATTGGCGACAGTTTTGAAGCTGTTTTATTGCAATATCAATTTTATCATGATAATCATTTAGCAGATGAATTTCTATTAGAAAATAAAATTTTAAAATTATCTGAACCAGAAGCTATTCAGTCATTTATCAATTTTGTTGGCAATTCCGTTTTGGTTGGTCACCATATTAATTCTCATGTAGAAATGATAAATCATGCTTTAGATCGCCTAGATTGTGGTAGATTGCGAAATGAGGCTTTGGATATTGATGTAATGCATTGCAAATTAAACGATATTAATGATAAAGAATTTTCACTTGATGAACTTTCAACATTTTATCATATACCCATAAATGAAAAAAATTCTGCTGCAGAAAATGCTTATAGAACAGCTTTGCTTTTCTTAAAACTAAAATCAAGATTGGGAATAAAATAATACTAAAACATACTACTTTACAATACGATTCCTTCCCAGAAACGCCCATGATTTGTTATTGAAACTGGTTTTACTAATTTGGATGAAGTATTGGATATAAATGGGATACCATCCTTTTTAAGGATATTAGTTTCAAAATTTATTTTATTAATTTGCTTAAAATGGAGTTTATTAGTAACCGCAATGGTATAAATAAACTCCTCTGAAATTTGCGTTTGTGTGTAATAAGTAAATCCATTACAACCTAATGTTCCCTTATTTTCAGTTTCAAAAAAACACTCGAGCTGTAAAGGTATATAAGCTCGAATTCCAGTTTCTCTATTGTAAATTTTATAAGCCGCTTCTTTTCTAGTCCATAAATTCCAGACCATTAGCTCGGGATTTATAGCATTCTTTATTAAAGATTGCTCTTTTTGGGTAAAAATCTTATCTAAAAAACCTTTTCTTTGCCAATTGCTTTCTTTTTGGGCTAAAGCCAAATCTACAATGTCATTTCCAATCATTTTTTTTAAAATTTTCTAAATTTTATCAGCTAATTTAGTAGAAATAATTTCGATCGCTGCTTTTACATTTAGCATTTGCTCCATTGATTCGTTATCAATAACAATATCATACTTTTCTTCAATATCTAAAATTACATCAACTAAATTAGCTGAATTTATTTTTAAATCGTTGATGAAATCGGTATGCTCTGTTAAGGCTTCAAATGCTTCTTTTTCTTGAACGTATGGTTTAATTATTTCTTTTAATTGTTCAATTATAATTTCTTTCTCCATGTTTATTTACTATTTAATACTACTATATTATTTTTTAACCAATCTCTAAGATAGTTGTTTACTGTTTCAATTTAGTTTTTAAATTTTTTAAAAATCAAACATCCATTCACATCTCCAAAACCAAAACTAGCTTTAGCTACTATATCTATATCTTGATTTATAACTTTTTGAGGTATTTTATTCTCGTCTACAACTGCCTTAATTTCTGGGTGTAAATCTTCACAATTGATGTTTGGAAAAATAAAACCGTGATACAATTGCAATACAGATGCAACACTTTCTATACTTCCGGCTGCGGAAAGACAATGTCCCACCATAGACTTTAAGGAATTTATGTAAGGAAAATCTAAACCATTTCTTTGCAAAGCTTCACTCCAATTCTGGATTTCCAAACTATCTTTTGATGTGGCAGTCAAGTGACCATTTATAACATCAATAGCTTCTGGTTTTATTCCCGCATCAGCAATAGCATTTACAATACATTTTTGCACTGCAATTGGATTTGGAGCTGTCATAGTTCCTAAACCGCGTTGTCCTCCTGAATTTACATTTCCTCCTAGAATTTCAGCATAAATTTTGGCCCCACGAGCGAGAGCAGTTTCGAGGTCTTCTATTACTAAAGCCCCTGCTCCACTTCCTGGAACAAAGCCAGAAGCGCTAGCACTCATTGGTCTTGAACCTTCTTCAGGTGTGGTATTGTGTTTAAAAGTACAAACCCTCATGGCATCAAAACCGCCCCATATATAAGGTCCAGAATCACTTGTACTTCCAGCCAAAATACGCTTTGCTTTTCCTTGTTTGATGCGCTCGTAAGCCATTAAAATACTTTCGGTACCTGTAGTGCAAGCTGAGGAATTGGTAGTTACCTGATTTCCCAGACCTAATTTACCTCCTAAATAGGCGCTTACGCCACTATTCATGGTTTGAGCCACAGCAGTGCTACCCAAACGTCTGGTTTGAAAGTCATCAATTTTATAAATACTTTCTCTAAATTTATCAATTCCAGAAGTTCCTGTACCAAAAATAGTTCCGCTATCCCAGTCAGGATCTTGGTTGTTTTCTACTGGTAATCCTGCATCTTTCCAAGCATCTATTCCTGCTATAACGCCATACAGTATACCAGAGGAATTAAAGTTACGAAGTTCTAACTCTGAAAAATAACGCAGTGATAATTCGTTAGAAATCTCTGGTTTACCGGAAATCTGACATGAAAATTGCAATCTTTCTAATTCTGGATCGTGTTTTATTCCTGAAATTCCATTTTTTATGGCATGAGTAAATGCTTCAAGCCCTACTCCGTTTGGTGCCACTATTCCAAGTCCTGTTATTACTACCCTCTTATTCATTTATAAAGTCAATTTTAGTAAGAATACAAATTTCAGTGACAACTGTAAACTAATTATACGATCATTCCAGCAATTGTTCCAGAGCAGACTACTTCTCCTTTTGTGTTTTTCATCCAAACCTTGCATTTTAATTTTCCAAATCTAAAATAAATTTTCTCTGAAAAAACAGTTACTTTTTCGTTAGGATAAACTCCTTTTAAAAAATCTATTTCTGTTGATGTTAAGGCAATTGATGTATTTTTACTAAATGTATCATTTAACAAAAACAGACCCAAACATACAAGGCCAATTTGAGCCATAGTTTCCGTCAAAATTACTCCTGGTGTTATTGGAAACTCTCTAAAATGACCTTTATAAAATTCTAGATTTTCATCAAAAGTAAAAGTACCTTCTACTCCTTTTTCATCAATATGAATGATTTCATCTACAAATAAAAAGGGTTTAGAATACGGTAATTTTGATATAATTTCTTGAAACTTCATTAACGAAATATTTTTTTATATTATAAATTCACTGATTATTTCATAATCGACATTAGTTTATATTCTCTGAATAGATGATAAATTTTAAAACTGTAATAATACTCTTTGAGCCGAAAATCCAGGGCCAAAACTCAACATTAAGCCTTTTGTGCCTTTTTTAGGATTATCATCCATAATTCGCTCTAAAACATATAAAACAGTTGCGCTAGACATATTTCCGTATAATCGCAAAACTTCTTTAGTATCATTAATATTTTTTCCCATATCCGAAAATAAAGCTTCTACGGTTTGCACAATTTTTTTTCCTCCAGGATGAAAAATTAAATGATCAATTTGAGCGATATCAAGATTATTTTTTTCTAAAAAAGGATTAATAATATTTGGAAAATGGGACGATATAGTTTCGGGAACCTCAATATCTAAGACCATTTGCAAGCCCGAATTAGTAAGTTTAAAACCCATCATATCGATATTATCATAAAAATGGTACATTTCTTCGGCCACCACTTCGGGACCTTCATCATCTTCATGAGAAGAAAGTAATACGCAAGCTGCGCCATCACCAAAAATAGCAGCGCTTACAATATTAGCCATCGAAAAATCATCCAATTGAAAAGTTGCAGTAGGACTTTCGACAGCAATAACAGCCGCTCTTTTGCCTGGATTCGCTTTTAAGAAATTCTTGGCATAAATAATTCCAGAAACTCCAGCAGCACAACCCATTTCAGTAACAGGAAGTCTGACAATATCTTGTCTCAGTTTTAGTTTATTTATCAAATAAGCATCTAAGGACGGAATCATAATCCCGGTACAACTTACTGTAATAATATAGTCTAAATCTTCTGGTTTCCATTGAGCTTTGACTAGAGCTTTTTCTAAAACTTTTTCTCCTAGATCAATCACCTCTCGAACATAAATATCATTTCTTTCCTCAAAAGAAGTTTTGGTAAAAACTTCGATAGGATCCATGATTGAATATCGTTTATCTACAGCGGCTCCTTCAAAAATTTTTTTTACTTTTCTGATAAATCGATCCTCTTGACCTACTAACCAAGCATCTAGAAAAGGGATTATTTCAGCTGTATTTCTGAAATATTTTGGTAACTGCTTTGTTACTGTTTTTATTTTTACACTCATATTTTTGAAATTATCCATTGGTATCTAAAAGCCCATCTCCAATGAATTTTATATTTACTAAAGTTTAATTTTTTAGAAAAAGCAACTAGCTCTTCTTTTTTAAATCCTCTTAATATTGAAACTAATCCATCTTCTCGAGACATCGCATTCAATTGAAAAACAAAGCACAACCCTTGAAACAAACGATAAGCAATTGCGCTTCGTTGTAAATCATTAATTACAATACCAATCGTTGCTGTTGTGTAAAAAGTGTTTAACAAATAAACAATTTCATCGTCTTTAAAATGATGTAATGTTAACGTGCATAATATAATATCATACTTTACATCAAGGAATTCTTTACTGAATATATCTTGGCATAAATAACTAATATTGGGATATTTTTCTGAAAGTTGTTTTGCGTGTGAAACCGTAAAATTATTAGCATCTATTCCAATTAATTTGAATTTTAAATTGTTTTTTAACCCAAATTCAGCTAAAGTACGCAGCATATCACCATTACCACAACCAACATCTACAATCACTATTTCGTTAGGAGTAGCCGGAAGCAAATCTTGGACTCCTTGTAAAGTTAACTTGTTTCCTCCTAAAAGCTGATTAATTTTAGCAATTTTGTCTAAAGCGTCACGCAGGATTTCTCCTTCCATAGCAAAATCGTCCATAATTTCAGGTTCGTCTGTCCTATATTTTGTATTTAATGCCATTTTATAAGTTGAAAGTAATTGGTTTTCCGTGTGTTTTTTTAATTATTACAGGCAATATAAACGGAAATACAGTTAATATACGCATTGCCAACGAAGATAGTTTTGGCTTCTGTAATAGATTAGATAATAATCGTCCCGTTTTAAGACGTCCTTTAAAATTTAAATCCCATTCTTTCTTGTATCTTTTCTCTAAATCTTCTCTAGATTTAATTTCTGTGCTGTAAAATTTACCTACCAACTCAGATACAATTTTAGCACTATTTATAGCCATAGCCATTCCGTTTCCGCATAAAGGATGAATTAAACCAGCAGTATCACCAATCATTAAAATGTGATTTTCAACACTTTCCTTTTTATCAAATGAGATTTGACTTATTGTTAAAGGATTTTCAAAAATTATTTTACTGTGATTAAATACATCTTTCAAATGAGGGTTTTTATTCACTACTTGCGCTTGATAATCACTAATGTTTTTATATTTTTTAAAAGTTTCATAATCGGCTAAATAGCAAATGTTTATACTATTATTTTCTACTTTAGAAACGCCACAATATCCACCACTAAAATTATGCAAACCGACCAAATCATCAGGGAAATTTCCAGAATAATGTGCTTTTACGGCCAACCAAGCTGATTTTTTCTGAATGAAATTACGATTTAATTTTTGATCTATGTTGGAGCGTTTGCCAAAAGCACCTATTACAATTTCTGATTTAAAAACTGTACTATTTGCTGTGCTTATCGTAAACTCATCCTCTTTGTAAACAATAGTTTCTACTGTATCTTGTATTATTTCACAGCCTACAGCGATTGCTTTTTTAAACAAATATTCATCTAAAACGTAACGACTAATTCCAAAACCTCCAAGAGGTAATTTACTTTTAATTATTTTGCCAGAAACGGTAGAAAACTCTAAACGAGTAATATTAGTGGGATTTAGGCTTGAGATATTTAAATCAAGAAATTTAAGATAAGACACTACTTCATTAGAAATATATTCTCCACAAACCTTATGTTTTGGGTATTCATTTTTTTCGAATAAAACAACTTTCATTCCGATTTTAGATAAATGTATAGCAGCTGTTAAACCCGCTAATCCTCCACCAACAATCACTATTTTTTTTTGTTCCATATCAGGTAAATTTAGCATTTTAGTGGAATAATAACATCTAAACCGTATTAAATTTTGATTAGTTTATGTAATAAAAAATTAAAATACTAGATTTGTTTGGTAATGAACACTCAAAATATAAAAAATGTACTATTAATCATCCCAATATTTTTTTTGGGAATATATTTTTGTGCCGGAATATTTTTTGACCCAAATTTGATTATTTATATTAAACCGCTTATAATCCCGTCATTTTTACTGTACGCTTTAGTTAATAATTACAATAAATTTAATCCTAATTATTATTTATTTGTCGTTTTATTTTATTTGAATGAATTGTTGCTTTTATTTTGGGAAGATTCGGCACAATTATTCAGAATGGCTTTAATAGCTTCTTTTTTTTGCTATCTATCTTTAATAAATTTAGGTTATAAATCAATAAAAAAAATAAAAATAGATACTGCACCAAGCGCTTTTACTTTATTTATTTTAACTCTCAACGTAGTTTTTTTATGCGCTATTCTATATATTTTAATATCTGCAATTGGTGACGAATATCTCAATATTATTTTAGTTTTTAATGCAATAGCGACCGTATTTCTTGGTGTTACAGCGGTTTTATATTTAGGAAAGTTTGCGGATAAAAAAGCATTTTATTATTTTTTTGGCTCTATAGCGTTAATATTTAATGATATATTTGCTGCGATAGGAACTTACTTTGTTGAGAATGTAATTTTAAACACTTTTGACAGACTCTTACATTTTACTTCGTTTTATCTCATTTATAAATTCATGATAACGGATAAAAAAAAGGCTAAAAATCTTATCACAGATTCTTAACCTTACTTTTCATTATATAAATTTTATTTAGATTTTACCTTCTTTTATTTCTTCAACAATTTCAGGATTTAGCAAAGTAGAAATATCACCAAAATTCGAATAATCGCCTTCTGCTATTTTTCGCAATATTCTACGCATAATTTTACCAGATCTAGTTTTTGGCAAGCCAGTAACAAACTGAATTTTATCTATTTTAGCAATTGGGCCAATATGATCTGAAATTAATTGATTAATTTCTTTTACTAAGTTTTCTCGAACTCGATATTCTCCAACTTCTTTCAAAATTACAAAAGCATATAATGCATTTCCTTTTACATCATGTGGAAAACCTACAATGGCAGATTCTGCAACAGCAGGATGTTCATTTATAGCATCTTCAATTGGTGCTGTTCCTAAATTGTGTCCAGAAACAATAACAACATCATCTTCTCGACCAGTAATTCTATAATAACCTACTTCATCTCTAAGCGCGCCGTCTCCAGTAAAATATTTACCTGGAAAAGCAGAAAAATAAGTGTCTTTATACCGCTGATGATCTCCCCAAATTGTTCGTGCAATACCCGGCCATGGAAATTTGATACAAAGACTACCATTTACTTGATTTCCTTCTATTTCATTTCGTTTATCATCCATTAATACGGGCTGAATTCCTGGCAATGGTAAGGAAGCATAAGTTGGCTTTGTTGGAGTGACAAAGGCAATAGGAGAAATAAGTATACCTCCAGTTTCAGTTTGCCACCAAGTATCGACTAAAGGACATCTTTTACTTCCTACATGGTCGTTGTACCAATGCCATGCCTCTTCATTTATAGGTTCTCCCACGGAGCCAATTACTTTTAAAGAAGTTAGAGGATGTTTTTGAACATATTCTAAGTTTTCTTTTGCCAAAGCGCGAATGGCCGTTGGGGCGGTATAAAATTGTGTTATTTTATGTTTTTCGATAATTTCCCAAAAACGACTAAAATCTGGATAAGAAGGAACACCTTCAAAAATAACAGTTGTAGCTCCATTTAATAATGGTCCATATAAAATATACGAATGTCCGGTGATCCAACCAATATCTGCGGTACACCAAAATACATCATTTTCTTCGTAGTTAAATACGTTTTTGAAAGTATATGCGGTATAAACCATATAACCCGCAGTAGTATGAACCATTCCTTTTGGTTTTCCTGTAGATCCAGAAGTGTAGAGTATAAATAAAGGATCTTCTGCATCCATTATTTCTGCTACATTATTATCACTAGCTTCATCTAAAAGAGGTTGCAACCATTGGTCACGACCTTCTTTCATATTTATCTCAGAATTAATTCTTTTGACTACTAAAACACTTTCTACACAGCTGCATTTGTCTAAAGCTTCGTCTATAATTCCTTTTAAATCAATTGTTTTATTTCCTCTGTATCCTCCATCAGAAGTGATAACTATTTTACATTCACTATCATTAATTCTGCTGGCAACGGCTGAGGCGGAAAATCCCGCAAAAACAACCGAATGTATGGCTCCAATTCTTGCACAAGCTAAAGTAGCAATGGCTAATTCAGGAATCATAGGCAAGTAAATACACACACGATCTCCCTTTTTTACGCCTTGTTCACGCAATACATTTGCCATTTTACAAACTCGTTCGTGCAACTCATTATATGTAATATGTAATGCTGTTTCTGAAGGATCATTGGGTTCGAAAATAATTGCAGTTTTGTCTCCTCTTTTAGCTAAATGTCTATCGATGCAGTTTTTTACAATATTTACTTTTGCTTCTGTAAACCACTTAATATCTGCTTCTGCCATATCAAACTCAACAACTTTATCCCATTGTTGGTACCAAGTAAAATTTTCTTGTGCTATTTTACCCCAAAATTTTCTAGGTTCACGAACTGATTTATTATAATGTTTAAAATATTGTTCTAGATTATCAATTTTGTAGTAGCTCATATTCAAATTTTTTATAAAAGTATTAAATCTCGCTCTATTCTTAAAATTATCACCATTATATATAATGATTCAAATCTAAAGACAACTAAAATTTAGAAAGGATTTTAATAGCTATTCAGATGATTTTTAGTTGCTAACAAATAAGAAAGCATAAAAAAACGACAAAGTTTAATTCTTTCTCGTTTTGTATCTGTATGCTTATATTGTAAAAACAAAAGTTGCTTTAACAAAATTTAAATCAGCTAATTATTTTTAATAACTAAAGATAATATTCTTTAGATTTATCCTAAATAATTTCAAGAATAGGGATTAATCCACTTAACTATAACCTCATTTAAAGTTAAGTGGATGTACAAGCCTTCCATTTGTTTTTAGATTTAATACCTTAACTAATTCAACATAGTACTAAACCATAGAATGCTAATCCCAGAATTTTTTTATTGTAAAATATAGTTTTTGAAAAGTTATCCTATTTTCTTCATTGCGGTCATAGATTCTCTCAACCATTCTCCAACCTCTTCTATTGGATGTTGACGAATACTTTTGTTTACGGCGATAAGAACTGCGTTTTCTACTGCATTAGAGTCAGAAAAAGGTTTCCCAATCACATTTGTATCAATGGATTTCATAAAGTCCGCTAATAAAGGTTTGCATGCATGATCAAATAAATAGCAACCATATTCTGCTGTATCCGAAATAATTCTATTCATTTCATATAATTTTTTTCTTGCCACAGTATTGGTAATCAAAGGCAATTCATGTAAGGACTCATAATAAGCAGATTCCTCTATAATTCCAGTTTCAGTCATGGTTTCAAAAGCTAACTCTACTCCTGCCTTAACCATTGCAATCATCAAAACGCCATTATCAAAATATTCTTGTTCAGAAATAGAAGTTGTTGTTGGAGCGGTTTTTTCAAATTTAGTTTCTGCAGTTGCAGCTCTCCATTTTAATAAATTGACATCATCATTAGACCAATCGATCATCATGTTTTTCGAAAATTCACCAGATATGATGTCATCCATGTGTTTTTGAAATAACGGACGTAATATATTTTTTAATTCATCTGCTAATCGGTAAGCTTCAATTTTTGAAGGGTTATTCAAACGATCCATCATATTGGTAATTCCGCCGTGCTTTAAGGCTTCCGTAATGGTTTCCCAACCATATTGAATTAATTTTGAAGCGTAAGCAGGCTCGATTCCTTTTTCAACCATTTTATCAAAACATAATATTGAGCCTGTTTGAAGCATTCCACAAAGGATGGTTTGTTCTCCCATTAAATCTGATTTTACTTCAGCAACAAAAGAAGAATTTAAAACTCCTGCTTTATGTCCGCCAGTCGCTACTGCATAAGCTTTGGCTTGTTCAAAACCAAAACCATTTGGATCATTTTCTGGGTGAACTGCGATTAATGTTGGCACTCCAAAACCTCTTTTGTATTCCTCTCTCACTTCTGATCCTGGACATTTTGGCGCGCACATTATTACGGTGATATCCTTACGAATTTGCATTCCTTCTTCTACAATATTAAAACCGTGAGAATAGGCTAATGTCGCACCATTTTTCATCAATGGCATAATGGCATTCACAACAGAAGTGTGTTGTTTGTCTGGAGTAAGATTACAAACTAAATCTGCTGTAGGTATTAATTCTTGATAAGTTGCCACTTTAAATCCATTATCAGAAGCATTTTTGAAAGAAGCTCTTTTCTCAGTAATAGCATCGGCACGCAAAGCATACGAGATATCTAAACCTGAATCTCTCATGTTTAATCCTTGGTTTAAACCTTGAGCTCCACAACCCACTATTACAATTTTTTTTCCTTGTAATGCTTTAGTTCCATCTGAAAATTCAGATTGATCCATGAATTCACAAACTCCTAATTGTTCTAATTGTAATCTAAGTTGTAATGAATTGAAATAATTTGCCATTGTTTCTATTTTAATGTTTTTGTGTTTTATTTTTGAAATACCTTCTTATTTTTAATTCCAATAAAAAGGTTCTATTGATTACTTAATGTTTCTAATAAAGAGGATATTTCCATTTTTTCTTTAGAAACTGATATTCTTCCAGAACGAACAAATTGCATAATTCCAAAAGGCTTTAATTTATCGTATAACGCTTCTATTTCGTTGCGTTGTCCTGATTTTGAAATCACAAAAAAGTCTCTTGCAACAGTAACAATTTCAGAATGACTTTCTTTAATGATATTTTGAATTTCTCTTTCGTCAAACAAAAGGTTGGATTGAATTTTAAACAAAGCATTTTCTAAGAAAATTGTTTCTTCATCAATATGATAAAATGCTTTAATGACTTCTATTTGTTTTTCAATTTGACCCACAATGTTCTGAACCCATTTTTCAGTTGTATCAACCACAATAATAAATCTCGAAACATTTTCTATTTCAGATTCAGATACATTTAAACTCAAAATATTAATATGGCGTTTCAAGAATATTCCAGATATTCTGTTTAATAAGCCAACGTTGTTTTCTGAATAAACAGAAATGGTGAATGTTTTATTTTCCATACTATTAGCTTAAGCGGATATCAGAAACTGATGCTCCAGTTGGGATCATTGGGAATACGTTATTTTCTTTTTCTACCATAACCTCTAAGAAATAGGATTCTTTTGAAGCCATCATTTCGGCGACAGCTGCATCAAGATCTTCTCGTTTGGTCACTTTTTTTGCTTTAATGTAATAGCCTTCAGCAATAGCTATAAAATTGGGATTTATCATCTCTGTAGAGGCATATCGCTTATCAAAAAACAATTGTTGCCATTGACGAACCATTCCTAAAAACTCATTGTTTAGCACGACAATTTTGACTGGAACTTTAGTTTGAAAAATGGTTCCTAGTTCCTGAATGGTCATTTGAAAACCACCATCGCCAATTATAGCTACCACTTCGCGATTGGGCATTCCCATTTTAGCACCAATTGCCGCTGGCAAAGCAAATCCCATTGTTCCTAAACCACCTGATGTTACATTACTTTTAGTCGAATTGAATTTGGCGTAACGGCAAGCAAACATTTGGTGTTGCCCCACATCCGAAACCATAATGGCATCACCTTTAGAGTGCTTATTAATCATTTCGATGGTTTCTCCCATAGAAATTCCTTTACCATTGGTTGGCTTTAACTCTTCATTGATAACCTGATCTAATTCAATTTGATATTTTTCTTTGAATTCATTGTGCCAAGATTCGTGCTTATTATTATTAATTTTTGGAAGCAAAGCAGTCAAAGACTCTTTCAAATCTGCTAAAACGGCTACTTCTGTTTTAACATTTTTATCAACTTCAGCTGGATCAATTTCAAAATGAATAACCTTTGCTTGCTTGGCATAAGTGGCCAAATTACCAGTAACTCGATCATCGAAACGCATTCCCAAAGCAATAAGAACATCGCATTCATTTGTGAGGACATTAGGACCATAATTTCCATGCATTCCAACCATTCCTACGTTTAAGGGATGATCTGTTGGCAATGCCGAAAGCCCTAAAATTGTCCAAGCAGCCGGTATTCCTGATTTTTCAACTAATTCTTTTAGCTCTACTTCGGCTTCACTAAGAATTATACCTTGCCCAAAAATGATAAAAGGTTTTTTAGCAGCATTGATCAATGCAGCCGCTTCATTCACTTTAGTGAAATTTAATGTAGGCTTTGGATTATAACTTCTAATACTAGTACATTTTTTATAACTAAATTCAATTTCGTCAAATTGAGCATTTTTCGTAATGTCTATTAGTACAGGACCTGGACGACCTGATTTGGCAATAAAAAAAGCTTTCGCCATTATTTCTGGAATTTCAGAAGCTTCGGTTATTTGATAATTCCATTTGGTCACAGGAGTCGAAATACCAATAATATCTGTTTCCTGAAAAGCATCTGAACCCAATAAGTGTTTACCAACTTGTCCCGTAATACAAACCATTGGGGTAGAATCAATTTGAGCATCTGCAATTCCTGTTACTAAATTAGTGGCGCCTGGACCTGAAGTAGCAATTGCCACTCCTACTTTTCCAGTTGCTCTTGCAAAGCCTTGTGCTGCGTGGGTTGCGCCTTGTTCGTGTCGGACCAAAACATGATGCAATTGATCTTGAAATTTATATAATTCATCGTAAACTGGCATTATCGCTCCACCGGGATATCCATAAACCAAGTCTACACCTTCTTCTAGCAAGCAACGTATAACGGCTTCAGCACCAGATATTTTATTATTTTTCATCCTTTTATCTTATTTTCAAACCTATTGAAATTTCATTTTATTAAAATTATTTTGACTTACTTGTCGGTGACACAACCTGTCGACGCACTTGAAACAGCTCTAGCGTATTTTAGCAAAACGCCTTTAGTCGCTTTTAATTCGGGTTGAACCCAAAGAGCTTTCCGAGCAGCAAATTCATCATCAGAAATTTTGAGATTGATTGTATTATTTTTGGCATCTATAGTAATTGTATCACCATTCTTGACGAGTGCAATTCCTCCACCATCAAAAGCTTCAGGAGTAATATGCCCTACAACAAAACCATGTGTACCTCCAGAGAATCTACCATCGGTAATAAGTGCAACTGAATTGCCGAGTCCAGCTCCCATAATAGCAGAAGTTGGCTTGAGCATTTCGGGCATTCCAGGACCGCCTTTTGGACCACAATTTCGAATAACAACTACATTACCAGGATGAACCAAACCACTTTGAATTCCTGGAATAACTTCAAATTCACTTTCGAAAACGATAGCTTCTCCTTCAAAAAATTCTCCTTCATTACCACTAATCTTTGCTACAGAACCTTCCTCAGCTAAATTTCCATACAAAATTTGAATGTTACCTGTAGGTTTTAATGCTTTTTGTATTTCATGAATTACCTCTTGACCATTACTTAAATTGGGAACTGAAGCTAAATTTTCAGCAACTGTTTTCCCTGTAACGGTCAAACAATCTCCATGAAGCAAACCTTCTTTTAATAAATATTTCATTACTGCGGGAACACCACCAACTTGATGTAAATCTTCCATCATGTATTTCCCACTTGGCTTTAAATCAGCTAAAACAGGTGTTTTATTACTGATATCCTGAAAATCTTTTAAAGTAATTTCGATATTTACAGCATGCGCCATTGCAATAATATGCATCACGGCATTAGTTGATCCACCCAGAACGGCTACCATCATAATCGCATTCTCAAAAGCTTTTCGAGTCATGATATCGGTAGGTTTAATGTCTTTTTCTAACAAAAGTCGTATCGCTTTACCAGCAGCAACGCACTCTTGTTTTTTTTCATCACTTAATGCTGGATTTGATGAACTATAAGGCAAACTCATTCCCAAAGCTTCAATTGCAGAGGCCATAGTGTTTGCAGTATACATTCCGCCGCAAGCGCCAGCTCCTGGACAAGCATTCTGAATTACCCCTTTAAAGTCTTCGTCAGTGATTGTATTATTAAATTTTTTTCCCAAAGCTTCAAAAGCTGAAACAATATTTAAGGATTCTCCTTTCCATTTTCCGGAGTGAATTGTGCCTCCATACACCATAATTGCAGGACGATTTACTCTTCCCATTGCCATTATGGCTCCTGGCATATTTTTGTCACAACCTGGAATTGCAATTAAACTGTCATACCATTGTGCGCCCATAACAGTTTCTATAGAATCAGCAATTACATCTCTAGAAACTAGTGAAAAACGCATTCCATCTGTGCCATTTGAAATTCCGTCACTAACTCCAATGGTGTTAAAAATTAAACCCACCAAATCAGCATTCCACACTCCTTTTTTTACCTCTTTTGCAAGATCATTAAGGTGCATATTACAAGTATTTCCCTCATAACCCATACTCACAATTCCTACTTGCGCTTTCTTTAAATCGTCTTCTGTTAAACCAATTCCGTAGAGCATTGCTTGTGCAGCAGGTTGTGTTACGTCTTGAGTTATTGTTTTACTGTACTTGTTTAATTCCATTATATTTGATTTTGTATTTTAATTTTTTTCCAAAAAAAAACCTCCCAAATGATGGGAGGTTTTAAATATATTTTTCAATTATACCTATACCATTTCCCTTGCATATGTGTTTACCACAATGACAATAATAATAAGAGAAATAATAATTGAGTTTTGCATTTGTTTATTTTTTACACTGCGAAAGTAGAACTACTTGTTTAATAAAAAAAACATAATCTCAATTATTAACATATTATCAATTATTAATACTCTTTTTTAACAATTTATCTTTAAACTATAGTCGATTGTCCGATATATACATTATCGCTTTTAAAATACAAGTCGTCTTTACTTAAAATGTAGTTCGAAATAAAGTCTCCTACTTCATTTGTTCCAAATTTTGAATAAGGATTCAAATCAGCGGTAACTACATTGAGTTCAATTGCTTTATGAACGGCTTCGTACACTTTTTTGGATTCCTGATGAAGACCAAAATGCTCTAAAAGCATTGCTGAGGCTAAAACAGAAGCAATTGGATTGGCAATATTCTTTCTTCTAGCTTCAGGAAATGAACCATGAATAGGTTCAAAAAGTACACTAGAATTCCCTAATGAAGCAGAAGGCAATAAGCCTAAAGCTCCTGTGATAACACTCGCTTCATCTGATAATATATCACCAAACAAATTCTCTGTCAAAATCACATCAAATTGTTTTGGATTAATAATAATTTGCATCGCTGCATTATCAACAAGCAAAAATTCTAGTGTAACTTCTGGATATTCTTTAGCAATTTGAGTTACTGTTTTTCTCCACAACCTAGAGGTTTCCAGAATACTAGCTTTATCTACAAGAGTTACTTTATTTCTTCTTTTTTGTGCTGCTCTAAAGGCTAAATGAGCAATTCTGATAATTTCTTCTTCAGTATATTCGCATAAATCTGAAGCTACAGTTCCTTGATCATTGATCTTTTTTTCACAAAAATAAGAACCACCAGAAATTTCTCTAAAAATCACAAAATCAGTATCCTCAATTATTTTTCTTTTTAATGGAGATAAATCTAGTAAGTCTTTGTAAGGTTTTATTGGTCGGATGTTAGCATACAAACCCAATGCTTGTCTTAATTTTAACAATCCATAAATTGGATTTAACTTGCTATTACTGTTATTATCATAAATTTCATCGCCAACCGTTCCAAATAAAACAGCATCGGTGTTCAAGCAAAGATTTAAGGTTTGCTCTGGCAAAGGATTTCCTGTTTTTTCAATAGCAATTGCACCTATAAAAGCATCTTCAAATACAAACTCATGATCATAAATGATTGCAATAGCGTTTAATGCTTTTTTGGCTTGTAAAATAACCTCTGGACCAATTCCGTCTCCTGATAATACTGCTATTTTTAAATTCATCTGATTTTATTTTTAATGGAATTTTATCTTCTATATATTAGTTTACGATCAATTACGGATTAATTCACTTTGTATGTTACAGACTTCTATAATCTGGTGAATATCATCATCTAAAACTTCTTTTTTGATATCAGCAAATCTTAAAAATTCAAAATAAACAAGATCTAACTGTACTTTTGAAAGTTCATAACCCACTTTTTTTGCTTTATACGCTAATGCAGCTCTTCCACTTCTAGCAGTTAGCACTATTGAAGATTCGTTGACTCCAACTTCTAAGGGATCCATAATTTCATAAGTAGACCTATTTTTTATTACGCCATCTTGATGAATACCAGAACTATGGGCAAATGCATTAGCACCAACTATTGCTTTGTTAGGTTGTACTATCATTCCCATGCTATCAGAAACTAAACGGCTCATTTCATTCAGTTGTTTTGAATCGATATCAGTATATAAATTCAAATAAGGATGTTGCTTAAAAATCATAACGACCTCCTCAAGTGCTGTATTTCCAGCTCTTTCTCCAATTCCGTTTATTGTACATTCAATTTGCCTGGCTCCATTTACTGCTCCTGCAATTGAATTTGCCGTTGCCATTCCTAAATCATTATGGCAATGACAGGAAAGAATTACATTCTCTATTCCCTTTACATTTTCTCTTAAATATTTTATTTTTGCACCATATTCTTCTGGCAAACAATATCCCGTTGTATCTGGTATATTTAAAACGGTAGCGCCCGATTTTATTGCTTCTTCGCAAACTCGAGCTAAGAAATCATTGGCTGTTCTTCCGGCATCTTCAGCATAGAATTCTACATCTTCTACATAAGATTTAGCATGTGAAACGGCAAACTTTGCTCTAGCAATAATATCCGCTCTTGTCGTTTGTAGTTTATGAATTATATGTGAATCAGATGTTCCAATTCCGGTATGAATTCGTGGTTTTTTGGCAAATTTTAAAGCTTCTGCAGCTACATCAATGTCATTTTTAACGGCTCTAGTTAGCCCACAAACCGTTGCGTTTTTTACAATTTTGCTGATTTCTTTAACAGATAAAAAATCACCGGGACTAGAGACAGGAAATCCAGCTTCAATAATATCAACACCCATTTCGTCGAGTCGATTGGCTATAAGTAGTTTTTGATTGGTATCTAGCTTACATCCTGGGACTTGTTCTCCGTCTCTTAAAGTGGTGTCAAAAATTTGAACTTTCTCTCTATTCATATCCGTTTATTTAATGTAATTTCACATTTCATTAACAAAGTTATATTTGAATACTTTAATTATAAAACACATTTTAACCAAATATACTATTCATAAAGGAATTAATTAAGTTTTAACTTATTGATTTACAAAGTATTAATCTTCTTTATTTTACAATGGCTAACCATCAAAAAGATTTCTTATTTGTTTTAATAAAATCCCTTTCTAAATCTGAGAAAAGACAATTCAAGATTTTTGCAAGTAGATTAGAGACTAGTTCGAACACAAAATTTATTGAATTGTTCAACATTTTAGACAAATCTGAAGCATATGAAGAAAAACTTATTTTAAAAAGTGGGATTATAAAAAAAGTGCAGTTATCAAATCTCAAATCCTATTTATACAAACAAATTTTAGTTAGTATTAGACTTAATATTCCTAGTCAAAACATGCGGTATCAGTTGCGAGAGCAAATTGACTTTGCTACTATTTTATATAATAAAGGATTGTACAAGCAAAGTTTAAAAATTCTTGATAAAACAAAAATTCTTGCCTTAGAAAATGATGAAAAGCTAATGGCATATGAGATTGTAGAATTTGAAAAACTGATTGAATCACAATACATCACCCGAAGTATTCAAGGACGTGCTGATGAATTGGTCATTCAAGCTAAAGAACTGAATTATCGCAATACAATTTCAAGTAAACTATCAAATTTGTCGCTGCAGTTGTACGGAATCATGCTAAAAACAGGTTATGTAAAAAGTGATGCTGAATTTAAATATATTGATGATTATTTTAATAAACATATAGCAAAACTTGATGTAAGTAAATTTAGTTTTAGAGAGAAATATTGGTTTTACAATGCCAATCTTTGGCGTAGTTTTTTAGTACAAGACTTTTTAGGAAGTTATAAATATGCTTACAAATGGGTAACTCTTTTCTATGATAATTCAAATATGATTTATCTAAATCCAGTCTTTTTCTTGAAAGGAAATCACTATTTGTTGGAGT
This sequence comes from Flavobacterium sp. GP15, assembly GCF_014281985.1. NCBI lineage: Bacteria > Pseudomonadati > Bacteroidota > Flavobacteriia > Flavobacteriales > Flavobacteriaceae > Flavobacterium > Flavobacterium sp. GP15. The sequence continues at coordinate 73,708 of NZ_JACFTC010000005.1, read as the reverse complement.
CTTTATTCATGCTAAAATACAAATCTAAATTCAAGAAATATTTATTACAGTTAGAAGCTACCATAAAGGATACACGTTTTCCTGTGAATGATAATATTGCTTCATTATCCTTTTTATATGTATATAATAATAAATTAAATTATCATATTCTTGAAGGAACATTTGCTGCAAGTGAATACTTAATTCCTGAAATACTAAATAAATTAAAAATACATTCCGATCATCTTGATGAACATCACGAAATGCTCTTCTATTATAAATTTGCTTCTATTTATTTTGGAAATGAAAAATATACAGAATGTATTTTTTACTTAGAAAAAATCATAAACAATAAAAATCTTTCCATGCGAGAAGACTTAATGTGCTTTTCGAGATTGTTAAGTCTGATTGCTCATTACGAATTAGGGAACGATTATTACTTAGAAAATCAACTAAAAAACACTTACAAATTTTTACTAAAGATGAATGATTTGCAGGAGGTTCAGAAGGAAATCATTCGTTTTATGAAAAACCTAAATTCAATTTACCCGAGTGAAATTAAAAAAGAGTTTATAAAAATGAGGTTGCGTTTTATCGAATTAGAAAAAAACACCTATGAAAAACGGGCTTTTTTATATCTAGATATTATTTCTTGGTTGGAAAGCAAAATAGAAAATAGAAAAATAAGTGCAATTATAATTGAGAAGGCAAAATTAAGCAATCGATAATTTGCTGTAATTGAGGAAATATTTTGCTTTGTTACTTTTTTAATTCTTTGCGTCCTCTAATTATATCGTCAAAAGCTGCACATTTTACATATTCTTGTTCTCCCTCTATATTCATTGGTAAAAAAACAAATTCAACCTCAGATAAATCTTCTTTTAAGTAAAATGCCATGTCATCTAACTTGTAAAACCATTCGGTATCAAATTGCATTTTATTAATCGTTGCATCCTTAATCAGTAGTTTTTCTTTAAGAGGTTTCATAATTTTTAAATTAAGTTTCAAAATTAAAGTATCATCATAAAGTTGCCAAATTATTATTCTATTTTTATAATCAAATCAAAAATTATTTTTTTTTATAAATTATAAAAACGTTAAAATAACACTGATATGAATCATAAATTACTTTATTAATTACTCTAAAATTTAAAATTATGAACGGATTTTTTAAAACGATATTAGCTGGTTACGGTGCCAAAAAACTTGGTGGTGGATGCTTTGGAACAATTATATTATTTATAATTATTTACTGGATCTTGGGGTATTTTTAGAATTAAAAAACTAAAAATAAATCAATTAGAAATAAAAAAAGAGCGTATGATATTAAATCTACGCTCTTTTTTTATTTAATTATTTTAATATTAAGAGTTCACTAAAACTATTGCATCTGCTTTAGAAAATATTAATGTCTTTACTAATTTGTTTAAAAATCAATTATTTAATAAGCTAATAATTCCATCAATTCTTTTTCAAATCTTCCTTTTGGTAAATATTGATCTTCTAACGCCTTTGTAAAAGGGATCGGACTATCTAAACTGGCCACACGTTTTACAGGAGCGTCCAAATATTTGAAGCAGTTTTCCATTATCAAGGCTGATATATCACTAGCTAATCCTCCAAACATACTGTCTTCCTGATAAATGATTACTCTTCCTGTCTTTTTTACTGATGCGTAAATTGCTTCGGTATCTAGGGGTTGCAACGTTCTTAAATCTAGCAAATCAGCAGAAATAGTTGTGTTTTTAGATAAAGTATCCAATGCCCAATGCACTGCAGCACCAAACGAAATAATAGTTACTTCATTTCCTTCTTTCAACAAAGCAGCTTTTCCTAGAGGAATGGTATAATACTCTTTTGGTACCTCTTGGTGTATGCTTCTGTATAATTGTTTGTGTTCAAAAAACAATACAGGATTAGGATCGTTAATAGAGGTATTCAATAATCCTTTCGCATCATAAGGAAATGCAGGATATACCACTTTTAGACCAGGCGTTTTTGTAAACCAAGCTTCATTGGTTTGGGAATGAAAAGGTCCTGCTTGAGTTCCGCCTCCGCAAGGCATACGAACTACAACATCTGCTTTCTCTAACCAACGGTAATGTGATTTTGCTAATAAATTTACGATTGGATTAAAACCCGTTGAAACAAAATCAGCAAACTGCATTTCTACAATTGCTTTGTATCCATTAATAGATAATCCCATTCCGGCAGAGACAATTGCACTTTCGCAAATTGGGGTATTACGCACTCTTTCTTTGCCAAATTGTGCCATAAAACCATCTGTAATTTTAAAGGCGCCACCATAATCAGCTATATCTTGACCCATAATTACGGATTCTGGATGGCGTTCCATAGATTCCCGTAAACTAGCAGATATAGCATCTATAAAGCGGATATTTTCTTTCTCTTCTGAAGGCTCAAATGCTTCATGTTGATAAGGTTTATAGACATCATCTAATTCTCCACTATAAGTAGCTTCAATCTCTGGTTCTGCATTAGCAATTGCTAAAGCTTCGTCAATTTCTTTTTTAATTTCATTTTTTAAAGCGGAATCAAATTCTTCTGAAAGGATACCATTTTCTACTAAAAATTTTCTGTAATTATCTACAGGATCTTTAATGGCCCATAAATCCATTAATTCTTGAGGAACATATTTAGTACCACTTGCCTCTTCATGACCACGCATTCTAAAAGTTTTAAATTCTAACAAAACTGGACGAGGTCTTTCGATCATAGAAGCTTTTAATTCGGATAATAAATTAAACACTTCCAAAATATTGTTACCATCAACAATGTGACTTTCCATTCCGTAACCAATTCCTTTATCAGCCAAATTTTCACAACGGTATTGCTCATTGGTTGGTGTCGATAATCCGTAACCATTATTTTCTATGACGAACATTACTGGTAATTCCCAAACCGAAGCAATATTTAAAGCTTCATGAAAATCTCCTTCACTTGTTGCTCCTTCACCAGTAAAAACGGCCGTTATTTTGCCATTTTTCTTTAATTTATTAGCCAATGCAATTCCGTCAGCAACTCCTAATTGAGGTCCTAAATGCGAAATCATACCAATAATCTTATATTGTTGGGTGCCAAAGTGAAAACTACGATCGCGACCTTTGGTAAATCCATTTGCTTTTCCTTGCCATTGCGAAAAAAGTCGGTATAAAGGAATATCTCTTCCGGTAAATACACCTAAATTCCTGTGCATTGGCAAAATATATTCATCGTTGTCTAAAACTGCTGTTACACCTACAGAAATTGCTTCTTGACCAATTCCCGAAAACCATTTAGACACTTTTCCTTGACGGATTAAAATCAACATTTTTTCTTCTATAAGCCTTGGCTTTAGTAGTCTTTTATATAAATCTAATAATTGGTTATCAGTAAGATTTTTTTTATCAAAGGTCATTTTTTCGCTTTTTTTGGTAGGGCTCAAAGATAAAAAAATATAACAGTTTTGATATAATTTGTTATAAATTTTTATTTTAATAATACGTTTTAAAATTAGGAATTAAAATTATTCTTTATCTTTGTAGTTACAAGATTTAGCTCTTGTAATTTATTAAATAAAATAAATATGCAAAACATTCCTAGTGTTGACTTGCGTGATTTCCTTTCGGATGAACCGAAACGTAAACAAAAATTTGTAAATGAAATCGGAAGTGCTTTTGAAGACATTGGATTCGTAGCACTCAAAGGGCATTTTTTAAACGACCAACTGGTTGATGAATTGTATGGTGAAATTAGGAATTTTTTCTCTTTACCATTAGAAACAAAGCACAGTTATGAAATTCCTGGAATTGGAGGCCAAAGAGGGTATGTTTCCTTTGGGACTGAACATGCTAAAGGCCGAAAAGAAGGTGATTTAAAAGAGTTTTGGCATTTTGGACAATATGTATCTGAGGATTCTAAATATGCTTCAGAATATCCAGAAAATGTTGAAGTGAAAGAATTACCTCGTTTTAATGTAGTAGGAAAAGAAGCCTACCAAATGCTTGAAAAAACAGGTGTTTATGTATTAAGAGCTTTGGCATTGCATTTAGGCTTAGATGAATTCTATTTTGACAATTTTGCCAAAGATGGAAATTCAATTCTAAGACCAATTCACTATCCGCCTATCACATCAGAGCCTGCAAATGCCATTCGCGCAGCAGCTCATGGAGATATCAACTTGATAACATTATTAATGGGTGCTCAAGGAAAAGGTTTGCAAGTACAAACGCATGAAGGCGAATGGATTGACGCAATTGCAGAACCGGATGAATTGGTGATTAATGTGGGTGATATGTTGTCTCGTCATACGAACAACAAATTAAAATCTACCATTCATCAAGTGGTCAACCCGCCAAGAGAATTATGGGGAACTTCTCGCTATTCTATCCCGTTTTTTATGCACCCCGTAAGTGATATGAAATTGGATTGTTTGGAAAATTGTATTGATGAAGAAAACCCAAAGAAATTTGAAGACATTACTGCAGGCGCTTACTTATATGAACGTTTAGTAGATTTAGGGTTGATTAAAAAATAAACTTAAGTTTTCTTAAATTAATGAAAGACATTAGGTTTACACTTAATGTCTTTTGTTTTTATAGAATTAGAAGGCAGATAACGCCGGTTTTAACAGATTTACACTGAAACAATTTTTTATGAGTAGTATTTTACATCAAGAATTAACAAAGTCAATCATAAAAATATTCTACGAAGTTTATAATGAATTAGGATATGGTTTTCTTGAGAGAGTGTATCAAAATGCAATGTATTACGAACTTAAAGTAAACGGTTTTAAGGTCGAAGCTCAAAAAAAAATTAAAGTTTATTACAAAGAAATTGAAGTCGGAGATTATTTTGCCGACATAATTGTAAATGATTTGATAATCTTAGAATTAAAGGCTCAAGAGTACTTAGTTGAAGCAAATGAATTTCAACTAATTAATTATTTAAAGTCTACTTCTTGTGAAGTTGGACTACTTTTAAACTTTGGTAAAAAACCAGAATTTGTTAGAAAAATATATCAAAATAATAGAAAATAAAAACCGCGAAAATCAGCTGAATCAGTGTTATCCGCGTTTAATAATATAAATTATCATGGATTTACAAGACCAATTAAAAAACCTTTTTCCAAATCACGAACCAGGTCCAGAAGAAGTGATTGAAGAAGTTCCTCATGAATTATACGTTCAAAAAGAACCTATGATTTGCAAATTTGAAAAGAGAAAGGGAAAAGCAACAACAATAATAGAAGGTTACGAAGGAACAGACGAGGATTTTAAAATTCTAGCTAAAGAAATTAAAACTAAACTTAGTGTTGGTGGCACCTTCAAAGACGATTCTATAATCATACAAGGCGATTATCGGGATAAAATCATGACCATTTTAAAAGATAAAGGCTTTAAAGTAAAACGGGTTGGTGGTTAAAAAAATGTTTCGTGATCAGTTTTAGATATTCATTTTAAAGCGTTCAAATAAGTTCCTATTATTAAATTTAACTTTCACTTTGCGCGTTCGCGTCTTTGTGACAAATAAAAATATACAATGATAAAATCATCAGAATTAATATTAAATCCAGACGGTAGTGTTTACCATTTGAATTTAAAACCCGAAAACATTGCACACGATATCATCTTCGTTGGAGATCAAAATCGTGTCGAAAAAATAACACAGTTTTTTGATAGTATAGAATTTTCTACTCAAAAAAGAGAATTTAAAACCCAAACGGGAATCTTCAAAGGCAAAAGAATAACCGTATTATCAACCGGAATTGGTCCAGACAATATTGATATTGTAATCAATGAATTAGATGCATTGGTAAATATCGATTTAAAAACAAAAATGCCAAAAGAAAAACTAACGACACTAAATATCATTAGAGTGGGAACTTCAGGTTCTTTGCAAGCGGATATTCCTGTGGATAGTTTTGTAATGTCAAAATTCGGATTGGGATTAGACAACATGCTTCGCTCCTACTTGATCGATGCCGTTTCTAATATTAAAATGGAAGATGCTTTTGTAGCACATACTAATTGGGATCCTAAAAAAGGAAAACCTTACGTGATTGCTTGTTCTGAGATGCTCGAAAAAATGATAGAAAGTGACAAAATGCACAAAGGAATTACAGCAACTGCAGGTGGTTTTTATGGTCCACAAGGACGTGTTTTACGTTTGAACATTCAAGATGAAAATCTAAATTCTAAAATGGATAATTTCCAGTTTGAAGGAAACAGAATCACCAATCTTGAAATGGAAACGGCAGCTATTTATGGCCTTTCAGCACTTTTAGGACACAATGCATTATCCTTAAATGCTATAATTGCTAACCGCGCTTCAGGAACTTTTAGTGAAGATCCATACAAAGCAGTAGATGAACTAATCGCATACACATTAGACAAAATAGCGCAATCTTAAAATAATTAATTTTGTTATTCGGAGCTATTTCCTGCTCTTCACTGTATCTTTTTCACTCCTTCGCAGGAGCAAAAAAGGATGCCGTTGCGATCAGGGCTAAACAGAATTTATAACCAATTTTAATAAATGGATTTATTACTAGAAACTAAAAATCTTTTGCTAAGGGAAATGAAAATAGACGATGCAGAAGCACTCTACCAAATGGATTGTAACCCAAAAGTACACCAATACTTATGGAACAAACCTGTAAATAGTATCGATGAAATTTATCAAAATATAGAAAAAGTACGCAATCAATATTTAGAAAATAATATTGGACGATTTGTAGTACTAGAAAAAGAAAGTAATTCAATAATTGGTTGGGCAGGATTGAAATATAATACAGAAACAGTTCATAATAAAATCAATTTCTATGATATAGGATATCGACTTAATGAAACTTCTTGGGGTAAAGGATATGCTTCTGAAGCTGCTTTTGCTTGGCTGAATTACGGATTTGATGTTATGAAAATTGAATCTTTAAACGCTTCGGCACATGTTGATAATATTGCTTCAAATCGAATCTTGCAGAAAATTGGACTAAAATTCACTGAAAACTATATCGAAGATGAAATTTCTTGGAATTGGTATGAATTAAAAAATAATAAAATAGTATGAAAACAATAAAAATAGCTGGAGTTCCAGAACATTTCAATTTACCTTGGCATTTAGCCATAGAAAACGGAGATTTCGAAAAACAGAATATCGATTTACAATGGACAGATGTTCCAGAAGGAACTGGCAAAATGTGTCAAATGCTTCGAGATGGTGAGACTGATATTGCAGTTATCTTAACCGAAGGAATTGTAAAAGATATTGTTGCTGGAAATCCAAGCAAAATTGTTCAGGTTTATGTTGAGAGTCCATTAATTTGGGGAATTCACGTGGCTGCAAAATCAGATTATAAAACTCTTGCGGATTTAGAAAATAAAAAAGTAGCTATTTCTCGTCTAGGTTCGGGTTCCCAATTAATGGCATACGTAAATGCTAATAATCAAAACTGGGCAACAGATGATTTGCAATTTGAAATCATTAACACCATCGACGGAGCGGTTGAAGCATTGACCAATCAAACTGCTGATTATTTTATGTGGGAACGCTTTATGACGAAACCACTAGTAGATAAAGGTATTTTTAGAAGAATTGCAGATTGCCCTACTCCGTGGCCGTGTTTTGTAATTGCTGTTCGCGAAGAAATTTTAAAAAATGATTGGGAGATTATCTCAAAAATTCTTGCAATCATCAATCAAACTACAGAGGAATTCAAAGATATCCCAAGTATTGATAAAACTTTGGCATCCAATTACGATCAAAAAATAGAAGATATTCAAGATTGGTTGAGATTAACAACATGGTCTCAAAAACAAATAACCAATGAAATGTTAAACAAAGTTCAAAATCAGCTTTTTCAACTTAAAATTATAGATAAAAAAGGTACTTTTGAGGGTATTGTAAAGACGGTTTAGATTACTGTTTGTAGTTTCACGTATGATAAAATTCAAAAATATTACTTTTCAAGATTTAAAACAAAAACTTCAGGTCAAAAAACCTTGGGATGATGTTATTATTTTTGTACTTAATATTTTGATTGCTATTCCGCTTTTTATAATTTTACATCAAAATTTAATCAATCCAAACTGGTTTTTAAATATTGATCGTGTTATACTTTTCATTGTAATGATCGTTGTCATTCAACTTATTTTAAGAATGTTACGAACAATAATTATTTTTTGTATTATTCTTTATTTAATAGTATTAGTTTACGGTTCAACTATTGGGAATTATGGGTTTAATAGTGTGTATGAGGACTACAACACGATGATGTATAGCATGTCCTACAATCCATATCCTCAAGATATTATAATTGCCAAATTACTTCCGTTTCCTAATAAATCTAAAATTATTAATGCAATTGAATATCAAAATCCAAAAGTTAGGAATTTTGCTGTAATGGCTACTTCAAAATATTTTAAGGATGTAAAAGGATATGCTGAGTACCGAACCATAATTCAATGTTTTGCCGTTTTTAAAGAAATTAATAATAGGTGGAATTATGTAAGTGATCCTAAAGCAGGAGATTATATTGCTACTGCTACAGAATCGTTACTCTATTTTTCTGGTGATTGTGATGATCACTCCATTTTGATGGCCGCTTGTGTAAGAGCCATTGGTGGAACACCTCGATTGATACACACCAAAGGACATATTTACCCAGAAATACTCATTGGATCTCATGCTGATTTAGAAAAAGTAAACTTTTTGATTAAAAACATATTATTTCCAAACGAAAGTCGCGATAAAAAGCTTTTTTATCACGTAGATGAACGTGGACAAATCTGGATGAATTTAGATTATACCGCTCGATATCCTGGCGGTCCTTTTTTATCAGAGGAAATTTTAGGTGCTTTGACCTTAGATTAAGTACTAGTATTATTTCTCTAAATTAGTTTTAAAATCACTTTAATTAGAAGATATTAGAAAGTGAAAGTCGTGTTAATTTATCTTTTAAGGAATTATATTTTATTATCTTGACACAACTTAAGATTTTATAAAAATTTAATTTACTATGAAAGATTCCAAACTAAAAGCTTTTATACCTCTTTTTTACCTCGTTTGGTCAGACGATCTTTTGACTCAAAAAGAATTCGTGACTTTACAGAATTTCATCTTTTCACAAGATTGGTTAAATACAAAAGAGCAGGAAATACTACTCTCTAATTTAGATAGCAAAACACCACCAACACGAACCACAATAAACAGTTGGAAATCAGAAATAGAAACCGTTCTCAACGAAAATCCTACTTTAAAATCTACTTTTGAAATAGCAACATTACTTTCTGATAATGAAAATAGTAGTAGAGATTTGCGTGCTGCATTTATACAACTCGAAAATGATTTAGGAATTTCTGGCGAAGAAATAATTACAGATTTCAAAAACAAATCGAATAGTTTAACTTCAAATCTTCAAACGATTACAAGTTTTGAAATTGAAAAACTCACAAGAATTCTAGATGGCGAGCAAGCAGCAATAATAAAAAAAGTAAAACTGATAATCAGTCAGCCTGAATTTGCTTACGAAACTTCTACTGACACGGCTATTTATAGAGAAAAAGTCTATGATTGGTGCAAAATACTTGCCAAAGAAAATTTAGGTAACATGGCTTATCCTAAAGAATACGGTGGCGGAGATAATATAGCCGATTATTTTGCTATAATGGAGACCTTGAGTTACCACGATCTAAGTTTAGTTATTAAATTTGGTGTTCAATTTGGACTTTGGGGAATGAGTGTTCACTCTTTAGGTACAGAAAAACACTATTCTAAATACTTAAAAGATATTGGCTCACTTATAATACCGGGTTGTTTTGCCATGACAGAAACCAATCATGGATCGAATGTGAAAGGGATGGAAACCACGGCCACTTACAATCACGATGATCAGACATTTACCATTCATACGCCACATCAAAAAGCGCAGAAAGAATATATTGGTAATGCAGCCGTTCACGGACAAATGGCAACCGTTTTTGCGAAGTTAATAATTGATAACACAGATTATGGAGTAAACGCATTTATAGTGGCTATTCGCGATATTAATAGTGTGGTTTTAAAAGGCATTACTATAAATGATTGTGGGCTAAAAATGGGTCTTAACGGAGTAGACAACGGAACGATTAGTTTTGATCAGGTGGTTATTCCAAAAGAAAACATGCTCGATCGCTTTGCTTCCGTTAATGATAAAGGCGAATTCGAAAGTCCAATTCCAAGTGATAATAGAAGATTTTTCACCATGTTGGGAACTTTGGTTGGTGGTCGCATTGGTATTCCTAGATCTGCATTGGCTGCAGCCAAATCTGGGCTAACCATTGCAATACAATATAGCGATAAACGCCGACAATTTGGACCAGAAGGTGGCTCTGAAGTTCCGATATTAAACTATCGAATTCATCAAAGACGTTTGCTTCCGCTAGTAGCAAAAACCTACGCCAATCACTTTGCACTGCAATATGTTACCAAACGGTTTATGAAGAGAACCGAAGCCGAAATGCCAGAAATTGAAGCATTGGCGGCAGGTATGAAAGCCTACTCTACTTGGAGTACAACTGCTATTTTACAAGAATGTCGAGAAGCTTGTGGCGGTAAAGGATATTTGTCTGAAAATCGAATTGATGCTTTAAAAAATGATACTGAAGTATATACCACTTTTGAAGGAGATAACACCGTATTAATGCAATTAGTGGCTAAAAACCGTTTATCCGAATTTCGAAAATCATTTGGACAAATGGATGCAATGGGTATCATTCAATATGTGTATGATAATGCTAAAACAGCTATTGCTGAAAAAAATCCGATTGCAACTCGAAAAACAGATGAAACTCATTTGATTGATCAAGAGTTTCATTTGAATGCGTTTATACATCGTGAAAAAACTACTTTAGCTTCTGCGGCAAAACGTTTAAAAAAATTGATCGAAAGTGGTCTTGATCCTTATGATGCCTTTAATGTAGTGCAACATCAAATGATTGATGTCGCACAAGCTTATCTAGAAAGAATAGTTTTAGAGCAGTTTCAAGAGGCTATTAAAAGTATTGAAGACAATGATAGTAAGTCTGCAATGATTAAATTATGTCAACTATATGCCCTAGCCCAGATAGAGAAAAATAAAGGTTGGTATTTAGAAGATGGCTATATGGAAGCGGTAAAAACAAAAGCAATTCGTAAGATGGTCAATCAGTTATGTTGGGATATTAGACCTGATGCGGTTGCGTTGGTTAAAGCTTTTGATATTCCAGACTCTTGTCTTGCTGCACCAATTGCCTTTTAAGAATTAATAAATTTTCAAATAACAAAAAACTCCTCATTTTAGAGGAGTTTTTTTTGTATTCAATTTAAATTATTTTTTAAATTAATTCTATAAAATGGAGTTCAAACGAATTGTATTGTGAGTAAAATTATAAACTATTGAACTTTAATAAACGAACTCTTAAACTAGTATATTGTATTTGTAGTTCATTTTTTAATACTTCATATTCAGCAGCAAGCAATTGGTTTTTTACGGTTGTATATAAAATAGCTTCTATTTTTCCGTTTGTAAATTTGGCTTGTGTTGTAGCTAATGATGCTTTGGCATAGCTTTGCTTTTCAACTAATTTTTGCTTTAATTTTATATAATTTTGCTCATTCATTTCTTCTAAAGCAATTTTTTTATCTAACTCTTGCTTTTCTTGCTCCATAAATTGTTTCGTTTTTTCACTTTCTATTTTAGAAGCACTAATTTTTTTGTTGTTACGAAAACTATTAAAAATGGGAACTGCCAACTGCACTCCTACTTGCTGACTTTTATTGTCTTGCAACTGACTGAAAAAAGCAACAGCATTTGGATCAGTCATTTTTAAATTTTTATAATAAAAAGTCGAATATCCATAATAGGCAGACAATATTGGTAAATTATTCGCTCTTTCAATGCTTATCGTTTTTAAGGTATTTTCAAATTGAAGTGCTGCACGTTTTATTTTAGGATTATTCCTCGTTATTTGTTCTTTCTCATAGAGTGCTTCTCGTTCCAATTCAATTTGACCTATTGCAACGGCAGTAAAATTCAGTAACTGGAACAACTGCATCTTCTGAATTTCATACAATTGTTCGGTTTGCATGTTCCTACTTTCATCTTCAGAAAAACTCAATTGCATGTCATATAAGTCACTTTGGGGTTTGCTACCAATATTTACTTCCTTGGTTATTCTTTCTAAGTTGAATTCACTTTGTTTGAATTGCTCTTTCTGAATTTTTAGTAATTCTTGCGTATAGAGTGCTTGGTAATAGCTTTCTAAAATCTGAAGTTTATACTCATTTTCGATCACTGCTGCATCTGCTTTAGCCAACTCCATATTTATTTTATCTTTTTGAGCATTTGCAAAAGCACTAAAATCAATTAGATTCATTTTTGCATTCAAATAAAAATTATCATTCTGAATGTTAGAACTCACTCTTCCGTTAGTAGAAGGATCGATCGTAGAACCAAAATTATAACTTTGATCTCCATATAAAGTAACAGCGGGCAACATTCGGTTTAAAACAGAATGTTGCAATTTTTCAGTCCGCTTTATTTCTAATTGTCTTATTTTAATTTCGATGTTGTTTTGTAAACCTACCGAAATACATTTGTTAACCGACCAAGAATTTTCTTGACCACTTACTAGCGTAGTAAATACGAAAAAAATGATGGCTGATATGAGTTTATTATTCATATTTAAGATATTTTAATACATCGACTCTTGTGGCTTGATAAGCTCTTGATAACACTACAACTAGCGTTAAAAATAGCAAAGCAACAAATCCTATTATAAAAGGAAAAACTGAAATTTCGATTCTATAAGCGAAGTTTTCTAACCATTTATTCAATAAATAGTACACTGGATATAAAGCAATTAAAAACCCTATTATACAATACGAAATGTATTGTTTGGAAAGTTCTTTTAGTAAAACATTAGTTTCGGCGCCAATCGCTTTTCGAATAGCAATTTCTTTCATTCTACTTTGTATAGAATAGGAAGCTAAAGCAAATAGTCCGAAAAGTGCAATACCAATTACAATGATATTTAGTAATGAAAAGAGGTTGTTTTGCTTTACATAAGATTCGTAAGTTCTCGCATATTGCTTGTCTACAAAATCATATTTAAAAGGATATTCTGTATCTACTTTTGACCATAACTTTTCAATATCAGCTAATGTGTTTTCAATACCTACCGATTTTAATTTTATGTAAATTTTATCAATACCGCCAGCACTTTCGAAAGTTTTTATGTGATAAAAAGTCATAGGAAGAACATTAATTTCTGGACTTAATACATTAAAATCTTTAACAACACCTACAATTTTTAACTTTTGATTTCTTAATAAAACTTCTTTACCAATTGGATTGTTAATATTCATTAATTTTTGAGCAGTTTCATTAATCAAAATAGAATTGAGCGTATCCGAAGCAAATTTTTCAGTAAATCCCCTGCCTTTTGTAATCTTTATGTTCATCAATTCAAGCATCCCAAAATCAATAGCAACGTTATTTTCTTTGAATAAAACATCATTATATAAAATTGGTGATAAATCTCCAGAAGTTCCGGTAAAAGAAATCGCTCCAGTAGAAACAGATTCAACACCTTTTATTTTTAAAAGTTCTTGTTTTAATGTAGCGTATTTATTGTAAATATTTTGACTAACATTTTCTACTTTATAAGCTGATTCTGGAAAATTTAAATTCACCGAAATGACCTGATCTCCTTTAAATCCTAAATCTTTGTGATTTAAATAATTTATCTGCTTATATACAATTGTAGAGCCTATAATAAAAAAAGTAGCAATAGCAAATTGAAAAATCAACATTCCGTTGCGGACCCAAATTCCACTTTTACTTCTTGCATAATTCCCTTTCAAAACTTTTAAAGTTTCAAAATTAGAGACATAAATCGCTGGAAATATTCCTGAAACAAAAATAGTAATGATAAAAATAAGTAGCAATTGCATGTAGAACTGGCTTCCAATTATGGTTAAGTTTTTATTTAAAAACTGATTGTAGTAAGGTAAAGTCAGTTCTACAAGTACTAATCCAAATAAAAGAGAAAACAAGCTTATCAAAATAGTTTCGAAAATAAATTGCTTTATAATATCGCTTTTTGATGCTCCGACTACTTTTCGAACTCCTACTTCTTTTGCTCTTCTTATAGCATTGGCAGTTGCCAAATTGATATAATTTACAATCGAAAGAATAAGAATCATAATAGATAATCCTATCATAATCAACAAAAACTGATAATTGCCTCGTCCTTCGGGATAACCATCTGTAATAGAGTGTAATCGCGATTTTGAAAGCGGTTCCATAAAAATGGTAAAATGTCCAATTTTTTTCTCCATTTCCTCCAATGTAAAACCTGCTTGTTTTGCATTTAAAACTATCACTTCTTCGTAATAAGCTTTTTCTAGCAATAATCGGGTAGCTTCTACTTTTGAAGGGTCTTTCAGTTTTAGTAAAAGTTTTAATGTAAAGAGTCCGTGTTGTTTTTCAGGATCTACTAAATCCTTCATTTTATTGACAATAACATTTGGAGCGACAGACGATTTACCAGGAATTTGATAAACTGCACGAACAACATGCATTGTGCCTAAGCAATTTATCTGTTTACCAATTGGATTTTCGTTTACAAAAATTTTTTTAGAGAGTGCTTCAGAAATTGCAATACTCGTATCGTCCTTTAATGATGAATAACCATTTCCTTTTATTATTTTGAACGGAAATAGAGAAAAGAAATCACTTTCTACATTCATAATTTTATCTACTTCTACTTTCTTACCATTATAAATTATTTTATCATTTTGATACCAACTATCAGCAAAAACAAGCTTTTCTACATTAATATCTTTTTGAAGATATGTTTTTAACTTTATAGAATTTTCTGCTAAAATTGGCATATCGGTAAGTTGAACCAATACCTGATAAACTTTTTCTTTTTCAGGATTCCATTCATTGTAACTTTGTTCGTCATTCCAATACAGTAAAGCAAAGATTAATCCCGCAATTCCTATAGCTAATCCTAAAGCATTCAAAAATGAAAACAGTTTGTTTTGCTTTAGGTTATATATAAATATTCTTATCCAATTTTTTAGCATTTTATTCGTATTTTAAATATTTTAGTACATCGACTCTTGTGGCTTGATACGCTCTTGTTAACACTACAACTAGCGTTAAAAATAGCAAAGCAACAAATCCTATTACAAAAGGGAAAATTGAAATTTCGATTCTATAAGCGAAGTTTTCTAACCATTTATTCAATAAATAATACACCGGAAACAAGGCGATTAAAAAACCTATTATACAATACAAAATATATTGTTTGGAAAGTTCTATTAGTAAAACATTAGTTTCAGCTCCAAGTGTTTTTCTAATGGCAATCTCCTTCATGCGTCTTTCTATCGAATAGGAAGCCAAAGCGAATAAACCAAACAGCGCAATGACAATAACAACTACGTTTAATAAAGAGAAAAGATTTTTTTGTTTCACATATTCCTTATAGGACCGTGCGTATTTTTTATCGACAAATTCATACGAAAACGGATATTCAGTGTCTACTTTTGTAGTCCAAAATTGCTCAATATCGTTGATAGTATTTTCAATATTCGCTGTATTTACTTTTACAAAAATTGAATTCACGTTTTGCGCCATCAACGGAAATGTTTTTAAATGCACAAATATCATTGGTGCGTTTTTTTCTTGTGGTCCTCTTAAATTAAAGTCTTTTACAACGCTTATTATTTTTAATTTTTCTCCATCACCAGAAACTATTTCTTTACCTATTGGTTGTCTGATTCCTAAAATTCTCACTGCAGTTTCATTAATAATTACGTTATTTATGGTATCTGAAGCATATTTATTATTAAAATATCTTCCTTCTTTTAGTTTGATATCCATCATTTCCAGCATCCCAAAATCAACCGCCATATTTAATCCTTGAACATTAGCATTTTGATATAAATAATCTCGTGAAGAGCGTGCTCCCTTTCCAAAAGAAAAATTGCCAGTAGCAACTTGACTAACTCCTTTTACCTTGGCTAATCGATCTTTTATTCTCAGGTAATCCCTTAAAAATTCATTTTGATAACTTTCATCAGAATGTGTGTCAAACTTTTTGAGATAATCAATTTCAATAATTTTATCACCTTTAAAACCTAAATTTTTATTGGTCAAATGGCTGACTTGTTGATAAACAATTGTTGATCCGATAATAAAAAAAACGGCTATTGCAAACTGAAAAACCAACATACTGTTTCGAAAACAAATTCCCATTTTACTCCTGTTAAAGTTTCCTTTTAATACTTTTTGAGTTTCAAAACTTGAGATATAAAGTGCAGGAAAAAATCCACCGAGAAAAACCACAATTCCAAAAATAAAGAGCAATTGTAAATAAAACTCACTTCCGTACATTTTTAAATCCTTCTCTAATAATTCATTGTAAAACGGCAATGATATTTCGACAATTACTAATGCAAAAAGAATAGAAACTAGTACTATTATGATAGTTTCAGATATAAATTGAGCAATAATATTTCTTCTACTTGCGCCTAATATTTTACGCATACCAACTTCTTTAGCTCTTTTTATAGCACTTGCATTAGCTAAATTGACATAGTTAACAATGGAAAGAATCATTATCAAAATAGATAATACTACCGTTATAATTAAGTATTGATAATTACCGATTCCTTCAGGATATCCCCAATTTTCATTTAATTCTGAATTAAGACGCGCATCGCTTAGGGTTTCTAGATGTATTGCCACGATTCCGTGTTCTTTTATTTGCTGTTCTAAAGTAATATTGGCTTCATTTGCTTCTTTTTTTATAACGTTTTCTATAAAAAGTTTTTCAATCTTACGTTCAACCGCTTCTTTACTAGCATTAGTTTTAAGCTTGAGAAGTAAGCAAAAATTAAAAGTTTCCCATTGATCTAAATTCTTCTTAATGATTTTTTTAAAATTATCCGTCAGTACTACATCAGGTGCAAATGAACTTTTCATTTCATTTTTATATACGCCATTTACAGTGTAAAAATTTTTACCAAACTTAATTTGTTTACCTATTGGATTTTCATTGTTGAAAAAAATCTTATAAATTTTTTCAGAAATAGCAATAGACGAATCATCTTTAAGCGCATTTTTATCATTTCCAAATATGAAGGGAAATGGAAAATAGTCGAAAAATTTATTTTGAGTATTAAATGCTTTTTCAATTTTTTGCTTCTTTCCATTATAACTAAACAATTCCGAATCGTACCAATTAAAACTGTAGTTATAACTTTCAATATTTGGATCACCGTCAAAATATTTACCAAGAGTACCAACTGTATAAGGCCATTGTTCATTATTTACCTTATTTATAACCATATGAATATTGTTCTTTTCAGGATTCCATTCATTGTAACTTTGCTCGTCGTTCCAATAGAGCGTGGCAAAAATTAATCCTGCTATTCCTATCGCTAAACCCAAAACATTTAAAACTGTAAAAAGCTTATTGTTTTTTATGTGATAGAAAAATATATTTATCCAATTTTTTAGCATGATTCAAAAATTTATGAAGTGATTAGTACATCAACATTACGACTATTCGTTTTTTCAGAAAGTACTATTCCGTCCTTCATCAATATTGTTTTTTGCGAAAAAGAAGCGTCATAATCAGAGTGTGTAACCATCAAAATGGTAGCGCCATTGGCATGTAAATCTGTCAATAATTCCATTACTTCATTTCCGTTTTTACTATCTAAATTTCCTGTAGGTTCATCGGCAAGAATAATTTTTGGATCATTAATTAATGCTCTTGCAACAGCAACGCGCTGCTGTTGTCCTCCAGAAAGTTGTTGCGGATAATGTTTCAGTCGGTGTGAAATATTCAGTTTTTCAGCAATTGCTTCTACTTTTTGTTTTCTTTCTGCTGCAGGAATTTTGTTGTAAATCAACGGTAATTCAATATTATCATACACCGATAATTCATCGATTAAATTGAAGTTTTGAAAAATAAATCCAATATTTTCTTTTCTAACCTTCGATTTTTGTTTTTCTTTTAAACCCACCATTTCCTGATCGAGTAATTGGTAACTTCCGCTAGAAGCGCTGTCTAATAATCCCACAATATTCAGTAAAGTCGACTTTCCGCTTCCTGATGCTCCCATTATCGAAATAAAATCACCTTGATTAATGGTTAATGATACGTCACTTAAAGCTTTGGTTTCAATTTCTTCGGTTCTAAATACTTTTGAAAGGTTTTTGATTTTGATCATACTATTCGTTTTTTGATTGATGTTATTTATTTATTAACTATTTACTAAGAACTAATTACTACGTGCTATTTAATTCAGCTCATTCTAAATTTAAAACTTCTACTTGCTTGTAATCATTGTAAGAGGAAGTAATGACTTTTTCTCCCGGTTTTAATCCTTCCAAAACTTCATAATACAACGGATTTTCTCTTCCTAATTTAATGGCCCTTCTTTCTGCTTGGTTTCCTTTGACTACAAAAATCCATTTTCCATTGGTTTCTTCGTTAAAACTTCCTTTAGAAACGACAATTGTTTTCGTCTTTTCAGATAAATTTAGTTTTACACCAAAACTCAATCCTTGCTTTAAATCCAATTTTTCTTTTGATATAAAATCCAGTTCGACTAAAAATCTTCCATTTTTAATTTCTGGAATTACTTTAGTTATTTGAACTTCTATGTTTTTATTGTCAAAAATAACCGTTCCTTTTTGCTGCTCAGAAATACGGTCCAGATAAAACTCATCCACATCAGCGACTAATTTATACCCTTTTCGATCATCTATAATTCCAATGGTAGAATTCTGAGGATAATTTTTTCCAAGAATAGGTTCAAATGAAGACAATCTTCCGGAAAGTGGCGCAGTAACCAGAAAGTTCTTTTTATTAGTTCTTAAAATTTCAAGACTTTTATTCATCACTCCAATCGATTGATTGAATTGTCCGATTTGTACTAAATTAGCTTGCTTTTCTTTAGTTACACTTTGTTTTATAATTCCCATTCGTTCTTGTTGAAA
This sequence comes from Flavobacterium sp. GP15, assembly GCF_014281985.1. NCBI lineage: Bacteria > Pseudomonadati > Bacteroidota > Flavobacteriia > Flavobacteriales > Flavobacteriaceae > Flavobacterium > Flavobacterium sp. GP15. The sequence goes on along the minus strand of NZ_JACFTC010000005.1, from coordinate 54,687 downwards.
ACGAAAATTTTCTTTGGTTTTGTTCCACTCGCTTTTAGCTAAAATTTCCTGTTCAAATAAATTTTTATTCAAATCATATAAATTTTTGGCATCTAAATAATCGTGTTCTATTGCAATCAAATCTTTACTGAGATTTAATTCTTGGTTTCTTAAATCGAGTTTCGCTTTATTCAGATTATTAATTTGCTCAATAATAGCGGTTTCTTGTTGCATATACGCCAATTCTGAATTAGGATTGTACAATTTTGCCAACGGTTGTCCTTTGCTTACTTCATCCCCATTTTCGACAAAAATTTCTTGAACAGATCCACCTTCAATGATATTAATCAACATCGAATTTAGCGGAACTGCCTTTGCTTGAAAAGACATAAAATCTTCAAAATAATTATCTTCGACTAATTTTATTGAAATTTCATTTCTTTTAATTGTAAGACTTCTCTTTTTTGTTGCCGATGTAAAAACAACATACCCCACAATCAAGATAATTGGTAATGCGATTAATACGTACTTTTTTTTGTTACTTTTACTTTTAATAATGGTATCCATTGTTGCTAATTTGATAAGTGTAAAGGGAATTTCATGCCACTGATTTATAAATCATAACAATTTAATTTTCAGTTATTTGCATTTAAAAAATTATTCTATATGTCCATTATTGAACACTATTTGTCCATAAACGAACACTATTATAATTGACTCTATTTTAATAGAAGTTTAAAAAATAAAATATACGCCATAAATGAAAAAAACAAATGCCTCCATTTTAATAATCGACGATCAAGAAGACATTCTTTTTGCTTCAAAAATGTTCTTGAAAAAACATTTTGAAACTATTTTCACCCTTAGCAATCCAAAAAATGTAGTCGATTTATTAGCTCAAAATGCGATTGACGTCGTTTTATTAGACATGAATTACCGCATCGGTTTTGAAGATGGCAAAGAAGGTTTGTATTTATTGAAAGAGATAAAAACACTTTCGCCACGAACAGTAGTCATTTTAATGACGGCTTTTGGTAAAGTAGAAACCGCTGTTGAAGGTTTAAAATCGGGTGCTTTTGATTATATTTTGAAACCTTGGGAAAATGAAAAGTTGCTCGAAGTAGTCAAACAAGCCGTACACAAATCCCGTAAAGACCAAAAGAAATGCGATTCTAATTACTCCGATATTGATTTTTTTACAGGAACTTCAGAAGTAATAAAAAAAGTTTATGCTGTGGCGGATAAAGTAGCAAAAACCGATGCAAACGTGCTGATTTTAGGTGAAAATGGAACCGGAAAATTTGTTTTATCACATTATATCTATAGACAATCCGAACGAAAGGAAAACCCATTTATTCATGTTGATTTAGGTTCTTTAAACACTAATATTTTTGAAAGTGAACTCTTTGGTTATGCCAAAGGTGCTTTTACGGATGCTAAAGTAGATACACCTGGACGTTTTGAAATGGCGCAAAATGGAACGATTTTTTTAGACGAAATAGGAAATGTGCCGCTTCATTTACAATCAAAACTACTGCAAGTTATTCAAACCAAAACAGTAACTAGATTAGGTGAATCTAAAGCTAGACCTTTGAACGTAAGGATTATTACTGCGACAAATTTGAATTTGAAAGAAGAAGTAGCCCACAAAAATTTCAGAGAAGATTTGTATTACCGCATTAATACGATGGAAATTATCTTACCACCTTTGCGAGAAAGAGACGCTGATAAAATACCGTTGGCAGACTATCTATTGCAAAAAATGAGTTCTAAATACCAGCGAGAAGCCATTATTTTTGACGAAAAAGTAATCGATGCAGTCGAAAAACACGCTTGGAATGGTAACATTCGGGAAATGGAAAACAGAATAGAACGCGCAGTAATTTTATGTGAGAACAATACAATTACTGTTTCTGACTTAGATTTAGACCAACTAACCGCGTACGATGAAAATACAACCGATCATCAACTTTGGTCAATTGAAAAAAATACCGTTGAAAAAGCGCTCCTAAAAAACAACAATAATATCAGTAAAACGGCAGAAGACTTAGGATTATCAAGAGGTGCCTTGTACCGCCGTTTAGAAAAACATAACATTAGCACTAATTAATATGTTTAAATCTTTTAAAATTTACAATCTGCTTTTTGCACGATTGATTCTGATTCTTTTAATGAGTGTAATGTCTATTTTTCTATTTGAAAAAGAACTTATTTTCACTTCTACTTTTGTAGTTTTCATCGTAGTATTGCTTGTTGTAGAACTTTATTTTCATGTTAAAAATGTATTTTCTATTTACGACAGAACCATTACTTCTATCTTAAAAAATGATTTTACTGCTGATTATTCAACTTATAGCGTCTATAAAAACTATGTAGAATTATTTCATTTATATGAAAGTTTAAAACACAAGCAAAAAGAAGAAACTTCGAAAGACATTGTGTATCGTTCCATTTTAAATAATATAGATAGCGGAATTATTATTCTGCAAAAAGAAGAAACCGATTGGAAAATATTTTTGATGAATGATTACTTTTCTAAACATTTTCAGGTTCCTAAGGTTTCCAAATGGAAATATCTTAAAAATCAATTGCCGTCTTTATGCCAAATCATTGAAGATCATCAATTTCAGGAACTTAAAACCTCATTAGAAATACGTGTCAATCAGCAAGACAATCAAACTTTTGCCTTACAAACCTCAAGAAGTGAAATTTACAATCAAGATTATTTTATTGTTTTATTAGATTCTATCCAAAATGTAATTGAGAAAAAAGAAAAAGAAGCGTGGATTAATTTGATGAAAGTCATTTCTCATGAACTTTTAAATTCGATCACTCCTATTCGATCGCTTTCGCAAAATTTACAAGATTTAGTACAACAAGAAACCATTTCTACAGAAGATTTAGACGACATGAAAAATAGTGTCGCGGCAATGCTTAGAAGAAGCGATCATTTGCAGCAGTTTGTAGAAAGTTACCGAAAATTAGCGATGTTGCCTTCTCCCAAAAAAGAAAAAATCAAGTTGCACGACCTCATTCACAATAGTCTACAATTGATGGCGCCACTTTTTAAACAAGAACAAATTGAAGTGATTAACACTATTGCTTTAAACCATAACTTAAATATTGATTTTCAACAAATAGAACAAGTTTTGATCAATCTGTTTACCAATTGCAAGTATGCTTTAAAAGAAGTGTCAAAAAAGCAAATCTATCTATCGGCTGAAGCTAAAGAAAACAGAGTTTTTATATACATTTCAGATAATGGAAATGGTGTTGAAAAAGAGATTGAAAATAAAATATTCTTGCCGTTTTTTACAACTCGTAAGGAAGGTGCCGGAATTGGCTTGACCTTGTCTAAAAACATAATCGAATCGCATGGTGGCTATTTGGCTTACCGAAAGGATAATAACAAAACTACTTTTGTTATTTGTTTGGTTGATTAACAGTTTATCAAATAATTATATAAAACCTCCAAAGAGCAACCTTTGGAGTTTTTTTTTGTAATAATCCATTTATAATTTATATGATATTATTCAAAATAAGATTTTAGTATTAGATTTTTTTTAAGTCATTTTTTATCATTTACACACCACAAATAATGAGTAATTGTCTCAAAGTGGGTAATTTTTACACAGTGATAAATAGTAATAGTATTTGCAAGTGTTTGATTTACAATTAGAAATCGATTAGGAACAAAAATTGCTAAATATTTAAAAAATAATTACACATCATTTTAGTCCTTTACCATGAGAACACAAACCATAACAACCGCTGACATTTTATTTGCTAATAAGGAAATAGCATCTACACCTAAAACTACCACTTCAAAAAGTGCTATTGCCAATCGAATTGTTTTATTAGCTACAATGCTATTATTGATTGGTGGTGCTGCATTAGTATATTTTTTGCAACCCCATTTTTATAATTTTAATCAAAGCAGAATCAACTCTCCTATCGGATTAACATTTCTTATCATAACAACGGGTTTACTTGTATTTAAGGTTTTATTTTTACTATATAATGCTTATTTGTACTTACAATATAAGCCTATTGCCTCTGTCAGTGACGAATTATTGCCTACTTGTACCGTAATTGTACCCGCTTATAACGAAGGAAATTTAGTTTTTCAAACTTTATTAAGTATTGCTAATAGTGATTTCCCAAAACATAAATTACAAATTCTAGCGATCGATGATGGTAGTAAAGACGATACTTGGTATTGGATGAATAAAGCTAAAGAACAATTAGGAGATCAAATAGTTGTTTTTCAGCAACCGGAAAACAAAGGAAAAAGACATGCACTTTACCGTGGATTTAATTTAGGAACTGGTGAAATATTTGTTACTATTGATAGTGATTCAATTATTAAAACGGATACTTTAAGAAACTTAGTTAGTCCATTTGTAAAAGATGCCAATTGTGGTGCTGTAGCTGGAAATGTTCGTGTACTAAACAATAAAACTGCTATTTTACCTAAAATGCTGAATGTGAGTTTTGTAATGAGTTTTGAATTTGTACGATCTGTTGAAAGTCAATTAGGAAGTGTACTTTGTACTCCTGGAGCCTTGGCTGCTTATAGAAGTTCTGCTGTTTTTGAATGCCTTCCAGAGTGGATTAATCAAACTTTTATGGGAAGCGCATCGGATATTGGTGAAGACAGAGCAATGACAAATATGATTTTAAAACAAGGGAAAAAAGTACTTTTTCAAAGAAATGCACTAGTTTTAACAGACGTTCCAGAAAAATACCAAGGATTGTATAAAATGTTCATTCGTTGGGGAAGAAGTAATGTTCGTGAAAACCTGGCCATGGCCAAATATGTATTTACCGACTTTAAAAAGGAATCTAAAGCGGGAACTAGATTGTTATTCATTAATCAGTTTTTAACATTAGTAATGACCTACCCTTTTTTAATTTTTATGTTGTTTTTTATAGTGGTTCATCCATTACTATTTATAAGTTCTACACTTTTAGGAATACTTATTGTGTCTAGTTTTCCTGTTCTTTTTTATGCTAAAAGATACAGCGCAGCAGAATCATTGTGGGCCTATGCTTATAGTGTTTTATATACTTTTGGTTTATTCTGGATTCCACCTTATGCCATTGCAACAGCAGGTCGCAGTGGTTGGTTAACTAGAGAGCTTTCTCAAAAATAAATTTTATGTTGTAATTAAAAAAGCCACTTTTGAAAGTGGCTTTTTTTTGATTTAAAACGAAATTTTACAATAATTCTATCTTTTATAAAACTCATAAAATAAAAAAACTCCTTAATTTCTTAAGGAGTTTCTTGGTGGGCGATGAGGGGTTCGAACCCCCGACCCCCTCGGTGTAAACGAGGTGCTCTGAACCAGCTGAGCTAATCGCCCTTTCGGGTTGCAATGTCTTTCGTTATTGCGAGTGCAAATATACAGCTCCATTTCGATTTCACAAGCATTATTTTAAAATAAATTGATATTTTTTTTCCGAAATTTGCTTTCACACTCTTTAACAGCATTTTAAATAAGAAATGAATCTGAATCATTTTTTTGTATTCACTTCTTATAGTCTTACATTTGCTTCACAAATAAAAAAAAATGGGAAGATTCAAAGAAAATGATTTACCAAAATCAAAAATTACAGCAAGTTCACTCAATAAAGCAAAAATAATTTTTAAATATGCAGGCAATAATAGCTGGAAATTCTATGTTGGTCTTGTTTTTTTATTACTAACCAGTGTAACGGCATTGGCTTTTCCTAAATTTATGGGAATGCTAGTGGATTGTGTCAATAAAAAAGACAGCCATTTAGCCAATCAAATTGCACTTGGCCTTGGATTGGTATTGATATTGCAATCTGTTTTCTCGTTTTTTAGATTGTCTTTGTTTGTCAATTTTACCGAAAATACTTTAGCAAATGTTCGGTTGGCTCTTTATACTAATTTAGTAAAATTACCAATGACGTTTTTCTCTCAAAAACGCGTTGGAGAATTAAATAGTAGAATAAGCAATGACATTACACAAATACAAGATACATTAACTACCACAATAGCCGAATTTCTGCGTCAATTTATATTGATCATTGGAAGTTTTATTATGTTAGCAAGCATCAATGTCAAATTAACTATTATGATGGTTTCTGTAGTGCCTTTAGTAGGTGTTGCAGCGGTATTTTTTGGTCGCTTTATTAGAAAATATTCTAAAAGAGTGCAAGATCAAGTTGCTGAAAGTCAGGTTGTGGTTGAGGAAACCATGCAAGGTATAAGTATTGTAAAAGCTTTCGCTAATGAATGGTATGAAATAGCACGTTATAAAGAGAGAATTAAGGAAGTTGTAAAAATTGCTATTCAAGGTGGTCAACTTAGAGGTTATTTTGCCTCTTTTATCATTATTTGTTTGTTCGGAACTATTGTAGCGGTAGTTTGGTACGGCGTTCAATTAAGTATTGCAGGAGAAATTACTGTTGGAGAATTATTCACCTTCATCTTGTATTCTAGTTATGTAGGCGCTTCCTCTGGTGGAATTGCAGAATTGTATGCTCAAATGCAAAAAGCCATTGGTGCGACGGAAAGAGTTTTTGAACTATTAGAGGAAACTCCTGAAAAAATAAATGCCGTTAAAAATACTACTTCTCTTGAAAAAATAAAAGGAAACGTAACGTTCAAAAACGTAGCGTTCAGTTATCCATCTAGAAAAGAAATCAAAGTTTTAAAAAATGTAAACTTTACCGCTAATTTTGGTCAAAAAATTGCAATAGTTGGACCTAGTGGTGTAGGAAAATCGACTATTGCCTCGTTATTATTACGTTTTTATGATATCGAAGGTGGAGAAATATTAATTGACGGAAAAAACATTTCTGATTTCGATTTAGAAAACTTACGTGGAAATATGAGTATTGTTCCTCAAGATGTAATCCTTTTTGGAGGAACCATAAAAGAAAATATCGCTTATGGAAAACCAGATGCTACAGATGAAGAAATTCTTTTGGCAGCAAAACAAGCGAATGCCTTTAACTTTATTGAAGGTTTTCCGGAGAAATTTGAAACGATTGTAGGTGAAAGAGGAATTAAATTATCAGGAGGACAAAGACAGCGTATTGCTATTGCTCGCGCTTTACTTAAAAATCCAAGTATTTTAATACTAGATGAAGCCACTTCCTCTTTAGATAGCGAAAGTGAAAAATTAGTTCAAGAAGCATTAGAAATTTTGATGGAAGGAAGAACAAGTATTATAATTGCTCACCGTCTTTCTACAATTCGCAGCGCTGATCAAATTTTAGTGTTGGATAATGGAGTGATTTCTGAACAAGGAACCCATCAAGAGTTAATTGGTTTAGAAAACGGGATTTATAAAAATTTAAGCAACTTACAGTTTAGTACAACTTAGAATCCTCTCCCCGTCCCTCTTCAAAGGAGAGGGTGCCTAGATAGAAATGCATTGGTTTCCAAAGTAAAAATTTACAATAATCGAAATATAAAATATTTTTTACTTTTCTTTACTATATCAATTAGAGTTAGAAATTAGAAATAACACTAAAGCAAAAAGCTCCAATTTTTCAATTGGAGCTTTTTTGTATATTTAAAATTCTGACACGTTAAAACTGAAAATTATTTCCCTTTTCTTCTATTTCTCTCTGATTTGATCATTGATAATTCACGACTCGTTTGTCCTGCTACTGAAGTATTTTCTTCAGCACGACGAATCAAGTACGGCATAACATCCTTTACAGGACCAAATGGAAGATATTTAGCCACATTATAGCCATTAGCAGCCAGATTGTAACTAATATTATCACTCATGCCATATAACTGTCCAAACCAGAATCTGTCATCATTGTTGTTTATTCCTTTTTCCTTCATAATATCCATGAGTTTATAAGTACTCAATTCGTTATGTGTTCCGGCAAAAATGGACATCATTCCCAAATGATCAGCCATATAACGCACCGTATCATCATAATTTTTATCAGTAGCCTCTTTAGTCTCGCAAATTGGAGACGGATATCCTTTTTCTATTGCTCGTGCAATTTCTTTTTCCATGTAGGCACCGCGAACTAATTTCATTCCAATAAAAAAACCTTCATTTTTAGCTTTTTCATGTAATTTTTTCAAATAATCCAAGCGATCCCAACGGTACAATTGTAAGGTATTAAAAACAATTGCTTTCTCTTTATTGTACTTGCGCATCATATCAGTTACTAAATCATCAGCTGCATCTTGCATCCAAGTCTCCTCGCCATCAATTAATAAGGCTACATTTTTTTTATGTGCTTCGCTACAAACTAAATCAAAACGAGCTACTACTCTATTCCATTCTGCTTGTTCATCTGCGTTTAAAGCTGTTTTTTCTCCAATTTTTTCATACAGTTCAAAACGTCCAAAACCGGTTGGTTTAAAAACAGCAAATGGGATCGCTTTACGTTCTTTGGCAAATTCAATAGTTTTTAGCGTCATCTCTAATGCAGCATCAAACTGATTTTCCTCTTCTTTTCCTTCAACAGAATAATCCAAAACAGACGAAACTCCTTTAGTATACATTTTATCAACTACAGATAAACAGTCATCTTCATTTACACCACCACAAAAATGGTCAAAAACAGTAGCACGAATCAATCCTTCGACAGGAAGATTTGCTTTTAAGGCAAAATTAGTAACTGCAGTTCCTATCCTAACTAAAGGTTGATTGTCAATCATTTTAAAAAGAAAATAAGCTCTATCTAGTTCCGTATCGCTTTTTAATGAAAATGCAACTTGTGTATTATCGAATATTTTTTCCATTTTTTTGTGAAATTTTTGTACAAATATAAAGAGAGTTTTAAATATTATTCAGCAAAAATTACCTTATTTTGCCATTACTATAAATTATTTAAGATGCAATCAATTCAAGCCAACGGATATCCAATTCATTTCAACGAAAAAGCATACGAAGCTTTAAACCTTCATTTAAAAGAAAACAAATATTCTAATCTTTTTATTTTAGTGGATAGCAATACAAATGAGTCTTGCTTACCAAATTTATTACCTCTTTTAGAAACGGATTTAAACATTGAAATAATTGAATTTGAAGCAGGAGAATCGAATAAAAACATCGAAACTTGCGTTCAAATCTGGAACGTACTAACGGAACTTGGAGCTGATAGAAAAACTCTTATAATTAATTTAGGTGGTGGAGTTGTTACGGATTTAGGTGGCTTTATAGCATCTACCTTCAAAAGAGGAATAGATTTTATCAACATTCCCACTACTTTGTTAGCGATGGTAGACGCATCAGTTGGAGGAAAAAACGGAGTTGATTTAGGCAATTTAAAAAACCAAATTGGAGTTATAAACGTTCCAAGTTTGGTTCTAATAGATACTCAATATCTTGAAACACTGTCTCAGAACGAAATGCGATCCGGTTTAGCCGAAATGCTAAAACACGGTTTAATTTATGATAAAAAATATTGGGAGCAATTTTTGGATTTGAAAGCCATTGATTTTGCTGATTTTGATCAACTAATATACCGTTCGGTTGAAATTAAAAATGAAATTGTAACTCAAGATCCTACAGAAAAAAACATTCGAAAATCTTTGAATTTTGGACATACTTTAGGGCATGCAATAGAAAGTTACTTTTTAGAAAATGAAAATAAAACTACTTTATTGCATGGAGAAGCGATTGCCGTAGGAATGATTTTAGAAAGTTATATTGCTTTGCACAAAAACTTGATTAGTAAAGCAGAGTATCATCAAATAAAAGCAAGCCTAAAATCAATATATGAAACTATTATTTTTGAAGATAATGACATCGAACCTATCCTTGATTTACTTATTCATGACAAAAAAAATGAATATGGTACGATACAGTTTGCTTTGATAGAAGGTATCGGAAAAATAAAGATCAATCAATCCGTTGAAAATGAATTAATTCTTAATGCCTTTGAGGATTATAAATCTTAATTTTATTTTTATAAAAAGGAAGCATACTGTTTATAATATTTTTTTACATTTGCATCAATGAAAAAGTGTCAAAATAAACCCAATTATAGTTCTAATAAAGCGCGAAACAATATGTCTTTTCTAAGGATATTGAAACGCTTTTATTCTATTAAAGGAAACTTCAGTTTTGATATTTTTCAGTACTTGAAATCTGATCATGAGAAATTACAGATTATTTATGCTAATATTCGGGTTTGAATTATAGATTTATTTGTTTTAAAATATTCTAATCTCTAAAATTCAAAAAATCTAATGAATACAAAATATTCTGATTTAATCAATCAAACTTACTATTTTCCTCAAGAGGAATTCAAACTTAATAAAGACAATCTTCAGTTTCACAATATCGATTTGATGAGCTTGGTTGAAAAATATGGTACGCCATTAAAATTCACCTATTTACCTCAAATATCAAACAATATCAATAAAGCCAAAGGCTGGTTTAGAAAGTCGATGGAAAAAAACAAGTACGAAGCTAAATACTTTTACTGCTATTGTACAAAAAGTTCTCATTTTGAATATATCATGAATGAGGCTTTCAAAAACAATATTCACATTGAAACCTCTTCTGCTTTTGATATTAATATTGTTGAGAATTTACTTGAAAATGGTAAAATCAATAAAAGCACTTATGTAATATGTAATGGTTTCAAAAGAGATCAATACGTAGAAAATATTGCTCGATTGATCAACAACGGTCATAAGAATACCATTCCTATCATTGATAATTACGAAGAATTAGATTTACTGCAAGCAGAGATCAAAGGAAAATTTAAAATTGGTATTCGTATTGCTGCCGAGGAAGAACCTAAATTTGAGTTTTATACTTCAAGACTTGGAATTGGATACAAAAACATTGTTAGTTTTTATAAAAAACAAATTCAAGAAAATAAAAATTTGGAACTGAAAATGTTGCACTTTTTTATCAATACAGGAATAAATGATAATGCGTATTACTGGAATGAATTAGTAAAATGTATTAAAGTATATGTTGCCTTAAAAAAAGAATGTCCATCGTTAGACGGATTGAACATTGGTGGTGGTTTCCCTATAAAAAATTCACTTGCATTTGATTTTGATTATCAATACATGATTGACGAAATCATTAATCAAATTAAAATTGCTTGTGACGAAGCTGAAGTTGATGTTCCGAATATTTTTACCGAATTTGGATCTTTCACAGTTGGAGAAAGCGGCGGTGCTATTTATCAGATTTTGTATCAAAAACAGCAAAATGATAGAGAAAAATGGAACATGATTGACTCTTCTTTCATTACTACTCTTCCTGATACTTGGGCAATCAACAAACGTTTTATCATGCTAGCTGTAAATCGTTGGAATGATACTTACGAAAGAGTGTTATTAGGAGGAATGACTTGTGATAGCGACGATTATTACAACTCTGAGCAGAATATGAATGCCATTTACTTACCTAAATACAATAAGGAAAAACCTTTGTATATTGGATTTTTCAATACGGGAGCGTATCAAGAAACAATTGGTGGTTACGGAGGATTACATCACTGTTTGATTCCACAACCTAAACATATTTTAATAGATAGAGATGAAAATGGTATATTAGCTACCGAAGTATTCTCAGAACAGCAAACTGCTGAAGATGTTTTAAAAATATTAGGTTACGATAAAAAATAAAAACAAACCTTTTTTAATTACGCCACTATTCAAATTTATTTTATTAGATTTGGATAACTACTTTACAACTAAATAATTACAAGATTTTAAATTAAATAAAAATGAGCAAAGGACCAATTAGTCAGTTTATTGAAAAGAATTATTTGCATTTTAATGCAGCTGCCTTAGTAGATGCTGCAAAAGGATATGAAGAGCATTTATTAGATAATGGCAAAATGATGATTACCCTTGGTGGTGCGATGAGTACTGCTGAACTTGGAAAGTCATTAGCAGAAATGATACGCCAAGACAAAGTACATATTATCTCCTGTACTGGTGCAAATCTTGAAGAAGATATCATGAACTTAGTAGCTCATAATTCTTATAAAAGAATTCCAAATTACAGAGACTTAACACCTCAAGAAGAAAGAGACTTGTTAGACAATCACTTTAATCGTGTAACGGATACTTGTATTCCTGAAGAAGAAGCTTTTAGAAGATTGCAATCTCATTTATTTGATATTTGGAACAAGGCAGATAAATCAGGAGAACGTTATTTCCCGCATGAATTCATGTACCAAATGATTAATTCTGGAGTTCTAGAACAGTATTATGAAATAGATCCTAAAGATTCATGGATGGTTGCTGCAGCCGAAAAAAATCTTCCAATAGTAGTTCCAGGTTGGGAAGACAGTACCATGGGAAATATTTTTGCTTCTTATTGTATCAAAGGAGAATTCAAGCCAACAACAACAAAAAGTGGAATTGAATACATGATGTGGTTAGCAGATTGGTATCCTAAAAACTGTAGTGGTAAAGGAATTGGTTTCTTCCAAATTGGTGGTGGTATCGCTGGTGATTTCCCTATTTGTGTTGTACCAATGTTAGATCAAGATTTAGAAGTAGAAAATGTTCCGTTTTGGAGCTATTTCTGCCAAATCTCAGATTCTACTACGAGTTATGGTTCGTATTCTGGAGCAGTTCCTAATGAAAAAATTACTTGGGGTAAGTTAGATATTTCAACTCCTAAGTTTATTATAGAGTCAGATGCAACAATAGTAGCACCTTTAATTTTCGCTTATTTATTAGACCTATAGCATATTTATGAAAAGAGTAATAGTTGATTACGCAAAACTTACAAACGAAATTTTAAACCTTCTAGTAGAAAAATTTCCAGACGGTTATGATGATTCTAACATCATTAGTTTTAGAAACGCAAAAAATGAATTGATTGAAGCAGTCGAAGTGCGAACTGAAGATACTATTTATTTAGTAAAAGTAAGTACTAAGCTATCTGATAGGATTGAAAATTACGATGAAGATGATGAAATGTTAATTGACGAAGTAGTAGAACCGATCAAAGGTCTTGACTTAGACGATGACATCGACGATGATGACGAAGATGAAGTTATCGACAAGCCTGATACTGGTGATGACGAAGATGATGAAGATGGAGATGATAAGGATTTTTCTGACGATGATGAAGATCAAGATGATGAAGATTAATAAATCTTAATTATAATACTATTTAAAAGGAACTCTCAATTGAGTTCCTTTTTTTATTACTTTAGGTTTAAATATACGCCAAAATGAAAAATCAAATTTTACACGACACTTTAAAGGAAAACTTTGGTTTTGAAAAATTCAGACCCAATCAGGAAGACATCATAAATTGTGTATTATCCGGAAAGGATACATTAGCCATCATGCCAACAGGTGGCGGAAAATCAATTTGCTTTCAATTACCTGCTTTACTTTTTCCAGGGATAACAATCGTAATTTCACCACTAATTGCTTTGATGAAAGACCAAGTAGATAGCTTAAAAGCAAATGGAATCGAAGCTTGTTTTATAAACAGTAGTCAAACGGAAAATGAACGCCAATTTTTTATCGAAAGATTACAATCGAACCTTATAAAATTAGTTTACATCGCTCCAGAAAGTTTATCTTTTTTGGACAATATATTCAATAGTTTGACAATAAGTTTAATTGCAATTGACGAAGCGCATTGTATTTCAGCTTGGGGTCATGATTTCCGACCTGCCTATACGAACTTAGGTTATCTTAAAAACCGCTTCCCTTCTACTCCAATCTTAGCTTTAACTGCTACAGCGGATAAAGCTACACGTAAGGATATTAGCGATCAATTAAACTTAATAAATCCTACAATATTTGTAGCATCATTCGACAGGAAAAATCTAAGTTTAGAAGTGCGTCCCGCTTTAGACCGAGTGAAACAAATTATAGATTTTATAAAAGAGAAGCCAAATGAATCTGGAATCGTTTATTGCTTAAGTCGAAAAACTACTGAAGAACTTGCTGAAAAATTGCAAAAAGTAGGCGTTAATGCAAAAGCGTATCATGCTGGTTTAGACAATAAAATTCGATCAAAAACACAAGACGAATTTATTAATGATGATTGCCATGTGGTTTGCGCAACTATCGCTTTTGGAATGGGGATTGACAAATCAAATGTGCGTTGGGTGATTCATTATAATTTACCTAAAAATATAGAAGGCTATTACCAAGAAATTGGTCGTGCAGGTCGCGATGGTTTACCTTCTGAAACGGTATTGTTCGAAAGTTACGGTGATCTAATTCAGCTTCAAAAATTTGCATCACAAGGTTTGAATGCCGAAGTACAACTAGCAAAGTTAGAACGCATGAAACAGTATGCGGATGCCTTAAGCTGCAGACGTAAAATTTTGCTTTCTTATTTTGGGGAACTCGTTACAGAGAATTGTGGGAATTGTGATATTTGTAAAAATCCGCCTTTATTTTTTGATGGAACTGTAATTGCTCAAAAAGCATTATCAGCAATAATACGCTTACAAGAAAGCGAACCATTACCCGTTATTGTTGACTTTTTGCGAGGTTCTAAAAATGCTTATATTTTTGAGAAGGAATATCAAAACCTAAAAACCTACGGCGTTGGCGCCGATCTTTCCTGGTACGAATGGAACCAATACTTAATCCAATTGATTAATTTAGGTTATTGTGAAATCGCTTTTCACCAACAAAATAAAATTAGATTAACGGCTTTTGCAAAAAAAGTATTGTTTGAAGGTGAAAAAGTACAATTGACAACCGTTCAAAAAATTAATATTGATAAGCAAGAAATCAAAGAAAAAAAATCAAAATCAGTTGCTAATTCACTATTTGAAACCTTACGCAAATTACGTTATGAAATCTCAAAGGAAGAAGAAGTTCCTGCTTATGTGATTTTTAGTGATGCGGCTTTACGCCAAATGGAAACCGAACGTCCTATGAGCGAACAAGAATTATTAGCGATTGATGGTGTTGGAAAAGCAAAGCTAGAAAAGTATGGCGATGCGTTTATCAAAGCTATTATTGATTTTCAGAAAACAAAAGCAGTTAAAAAAAAGAAGGAAAAATCTACCTACAAAGAGACTTTAGAATTGTATCTAAATGGATTATCTGCTGAAGCCATTGCTGAAAAACGAAAATTAGGACTAAGCACAATTATGTCACATTTAGCCAAATTATATCTTGACGGCGTTTCTATTGATTTGAAAGCTTTCGTTTCTGATGAT
The DNA here is from genome assembly GCF_014281985.1 of Flavobacterium sp. GP15. Classification (NCBI taxonomy): domain Bacteria; kingdom Pseudomonadati; phylum Bacteroidota; class Flavobacteriia; order Flavobacteriales; family Flavobacteriaceae; genus Flavobacterium; species Flavobacterium sp. GP15. The sequence goes on along the minus strand of NZ_JACFTC010000005.1, from coordinate 39,570 downwards.
GAAGTAAATAATATTGCAAAAGCAAAAATAAAACTAGAATCGCCAGCAACCTTAAAACCCTATTTTGATTATTTTGAAGAAAAAATGGATTACGGAAAAATCCGATTAGCATTAGCTATAATTGAAAAAGAAAGTACTTTAATATAAATTTAAAATATGATTCATTCCTTTCTGCCTTTTGTAAACATAGACACTGAAATTTTGATTTTAGGAACGATGCCTGGAGTCGCCTCTTTAGAAAAGCAAGAATATTATGCACATCCTAGAAATCATTTTTGGAAAATAATCTACACCCTTTTCAATAATTTACCTGTGTCAGATCTTTTGAAGAAAAGATAAACTTTCTCCAAGATCATAAAATCGGATTATGGGATGTTTTAGAAAATTGCAAAAGAAAAGGAAGTCTAGACATTCATATCAAAAACCATAAAGAAAATGATTTTGAAATGCTATTTGAAAAATTTCCTCAAATAACTAAAATTGTTTTTAATGGGAAAGAAAGTCATAAGTACTTCTTGAAAAAATTTGGCCAAATAAAAGGCATCACGTATTATGTGATGCCTTCAACTAGTCCTGCAAATACAATGTCTTTTGATAAAAAATTAGAAATCTGGTCTGCAATTTTAGACTAAATTACAAATACCTTTCTTCAAAAACTCTTTGATGGTGCTTTTGATGTCCAATCATAATAAAACCTATAGCGCGAACCGATATCCCAGCATTTGAAGCTATTCCTGTTCTTTCTAATTGTTCATTTGAAAAACTTTTAAAAAGATAAATATTTGAATGTCTAACTGCAGACAATTCAGTCAATAAATCCTGAATACTTCTAGTATTTGCCTGTGTATTGTTTACATAGTTATTTTCATCAAAACCGGGTAAAGGTGTTTGATCATTTCTAGAAATACGTAAAGCGCGATACGCAAAAATACGCTCTGTATCGATTACATGCTGAATAATTTCTTTGATTGTCCATTTCCCTTCTGCATAACGAAAATCAAATTTATCCATGGGTATATTTTGAACAAAACGAATAAACTCATGCAATGAAATTTCTAATTCTTCAATCAAAGTGGCATCTCCCAAAACACTTATGTATGGGAAAAAATATTCTGCATATTCTTTTACTGGTAATTGTGATGCTTTCATTTTATTTATTTTTTAAGCGGAGTTTCTACTCGCATTAGTGTTTCCAAAAAGAGAACGTGTAACAATTTTTTCATACACTTTTATTAACTCCTCGTTGGGTATGTTTTCTTTATTTAATTCATTTATTCTAAGTAAAGCATATTGTTGTATTGTTATCAATGGCAACACAATACGTTCTCTAACATCAATAGAAGCTTTACCATCAGGATAATTTTCCATTAAAGTTTTATGACCTGCAATTTTCAAAAGTAAACGTTCTGTTTCTAAAAATTCATCATAAATAATTTGCCAAAATTCACCAAATTCGGGATCGTTTTTCATATATGCCGTCAGTGGAAAAAATGATTTTGCCAAGGACATCATACTATTTTCCAACAAGGTTTTAAAGAATAATGAATTATTGTATAGATCTTGAACTTTATGCCACTCCTTATTATCTTCAAATTTTTTCAAAGCAGTACCCAAACCAAAGAATCCAGGAACATTTTGTTTTAATTGACTCCAAGAACCTACAAAAGGAATCGCTCTCAAATCAGCAAAATCTAAACTAGCAGATTGACTTCTTTTAGAAGGACGACTACCGATATTTGTTTTAGCATAATACTTTAACGTACTCATCTGTTCTAAATACGGGATAAATTTTGGATGATTTTTAAAACTCAAATATTTTTCATAACCTATATTCGCTAAAGCATCCAAAATACTTTTCTCCTCTACAGTCAACTCATTTTGCCCTTTATTAAACACCTGATTAGTAACACCAGCGCTTAATAAGTTTTCTAAATTGTACCTACAAGAATCTAAAGTACCAAAATTAGAACTTATTGTCTGTCCTTGAACAGTAATTTGAATTTCATTATTTTCGATATTTGGACCTAAAGAAGCATAAAATTTATGCGTTTTACCACCTCCACGTGCTGGAGGTCCGCCTCTACCGTCAAAGAAAATTACTTTAATACCATATTTTCTAGAAACAGCTGTAAGTTCTTCTTTAGCTTTATAAATACTCCAGTTTGCCATTAAATAACCACCATCCTTAGTTCCGTCTGAGAAACCTAGCATTATCGTTTGCTTGTTTCCTCTATTTTCTAAATGTTTTGCATAAGCCGGATTCAAATATAATTTTTCCATAATAGCATGCGCATTATGCAAATCATCAACCGACTCAAAAAGCGGAATAATATCTACTGTTGGTTCTTGCCAATTGCTCAAACGAAACAACGCAAAAGTTTCCATTACATTTAGTGCGCTCTCATTGTTACTAATTATATAGCGATTTGCACCAAATTCACCATTTCTACTTTGTATGGTTTTTATAACCTGAATCGATTCGATTGTTAATCGTGTTAATTCATTTTCAAAAACATCAGGATTTAAATCTGCTGAAAGATTTGACAAAACATCAATTTTTTGATCTTCGGATAATTCAAAATAATTTTCTGGAAAAACAGCAGGATTTGTTTTCAAATAATAACCAACAACATCACTAAATACAGCATCATGTATTTTACTATTTTGACGGATGTCTAATGAAGCAAAGTGAAAACCAAAAAGATTTACTTTTATCAAAAGCGCTTCTAATTCATCCAAATATAAAGATTGATGCTTGGCTATAATTATATCTTTAATTGTATTTAATTCAGCTTTAAATTGCTCTAAGGATATAAACAATTCTCCTTTAGAATAAAAAACAGATCTATAAAGCTTTGATTCAAGTTCAGTAACCAAAGTATCTACACCTGAGAAAGTTAATTTTCTTTTTAATTTTCTAATTTCAATATAATAACACTTTAAAATAGAGGTTCTTAATCGTTCTGCAACATTCAAAGTAATTTGAGTAGTAACAAAAGGATTACCATCACGATCGCCTCCTGGCCAAAAACCAAGTTTAATTAATGGGTTTTGTATAGAGTTTCCTTTAAAAATATTTTTTTGCAAATAATGAACCATTTCACCAGAGGTCTCATAAAAAACATTTTCAAGATACCAAATCAAACTCACAGCTTCATCAAAAGGATTCGGTTTTACATCTTTTATAAAGGGAGTTTTACCCAATTGAGCCAACAATAGCTTAATTTCTAATAAATTATTAACTCGAATTGCATTAGTTAAGTCATTTATAATTCCTAAAACTGCGCCTGGATAAAATTGAGTTGGATGCGCCGTTAAAACTGTTCTAACATTAAAATCTTCTAAAAAATCAATTAATTCTTCTTGCTTATTTTTGACATCAGATTTCTCCTTGATATCTCTAAGCGACCCAATTCCTTCCATATTATGTACTGTAGAGAAAGCAGCATCTTCAATAGCATCAAATAAAACCACTTGTCGTTCTATATACTGAATAAAACGAAACATAATATCAATTTTCTCAGCTTCAGAGGCATTTTCTAAATACCTTGTAGCAAAAAAATCCAGTATTTCTTTAGGAGTTTCATGCTTTTTATAGCCTGCATCGCATATTTCTGAAAATAAAGGCAGCAAAGCACCTGTATTATCAATAGAATCAAAAGGAAGCGTAATAAAAACACTATTGTAAATATTGTATTTTGACAAGACCTCTTGGTTGAAGCGTTCAATTTTAGGTAAAGTGTACATATTGTATAGTTGTGGTTGGTTTAGTTAAATAAATTGTCATAAAAAAACCCCAAGTGTAAACTTGAGGTTATATTTATTATATAGCATTCAAGAACATTACATATTTTTGAAAATAGTATGCATCAAACGCTTCTTATCATTAATACTTTCTTCAAGAGAAATCATAGTTTCTGTTCTATAAACACCATCGATATCATCAATCATAAAGATCACATCCTTAGCATGTTTAGTATCTTTAGCTCTAATTTTACAGAAGATATTAAATTTTCCTGTAGTAACAGAAGCTACAGTAACGTAAGGAATTTCATTAATACGCTCTAAAACGAATTTAGTTTGAGAGGTATTGTTTAGAAAAACACCAACATAAGCAATAAAAGAGTATCCTAATTTATCATAATCAAGAACTAATGAAGATCCCATTATGATACCTGCATCTTCCATTTTTTTCACTCTAACATGCACCGTCCCTGCAGAAATCAATAACTTTTTTGCTATATCTGTAAAAGGAACTCTTGTGTTATCGATCAACATGTCCAATATCTGGTGATCTACTTCATCTAAACGAAATTTACTCATAATTCTAAAATTAATTTTTTTTAATTGCTTTAACAAAGTATAAAATTATATATAAAAAATAACAAAAAGATACAAATATTACGTTTTTATCATTCCGTTAACAAATTTTACATTATTTCCTAAATAAAAATTAGCTTTTTGGTTTAATTTTGGAATGTTATCTAAATCATCTTTGTAAGAAGCACCTTTCGCATCGTACTCAAAATGACCATAATAATGTTCTAAATTTCCTATTTGAGAAAAATAGGCATTAAAGCAAACTTCATTGTCAATTAATTCTTCTTTGTATTGTGCTGCAAAATTGGTGATTTTTTCAATACCATCATAACTTATTTTGATGTTTTTATAAATAAAATCATAAAAAACGACTTTATTTTGAGGAATATTCAAGTATTTGCCAATTCCATTAACAACTATAACGTTTTCGTAAAGTACAGTAAAACTACTCATTAGCGCCATAAAAACAAATTTACGCGTCTCTTCTCGCTGATAATCATCTTGAAAATGACCCGCTTCGAACAATAAAGTAGGAACTCCTAAGTACTGAAAAGTATCACCAATACAGTTAATATTAAACGAATCATCAAAGCGACCTATCTGATTAGGTAAATAAGACTGTAGCTTTTCGTTAATTGCAGCAATTAAATCAATTGATTTCATTCGTGATTCATTTACATCTCTATTCTCATTGAATGATGGCGCCAAAAAAGATAAGGTTGCAGGCTTCCCGGTGTCGGCTACACCAAAAATAGTACGTTGATCATGAAGATTAAAGCAAAAATGAGGCTTAAACGCATCAAAAGTAGCTCGTAAAAACTTACTTTCTGGCTGCGTAAGTACCTGTGAATCTCTATTAAGATCTACATCATTAGCATTTGATCTTGTATATAAAGCAGCTCCATCTGGATTTAACATTGGAATACATAAAAAAGTAAAATTCGTTAACAAATGATTAGCCAAGGTTTCATCGCTTTTTAGATAATTCAAAAAGTCGAATAATGCTTTTGTAGTAGTACTTTCATTTCCGTGCATTTGGGACCACAAAAAAACCTTAGTCTTTCCTGTACCTATTTGATAGGAGTATATAGGTTTATCGAGGACAGATTTTCCGATTACTTTTAATTCATTATTACTGTTTAATTTATTCAATAAAGGTTCTATTTCTACTAAAGTGATATATCTACCACTGATAGATCTTTCTTTATTTTTATTAAATAATGCTATTAAATTCATGCTGATTTATTTAGTTTACAAAAGTAAACATCTTTATATTTACATTTGTAAACAAAAAATAATATGCTTATTTCAATAGTGTAAACAGTTTATTTTACTTTTGTATGATAGCTAGAGTGATGATTAATGAGAAATGTTACCATTGTTAAAATAATTACCTAAATAACATTATATCAGAATATTAAAACCTATCAATTAAAGTGTTTATTAGCTAAAAATTACATTAAAAGTATAATTTACAACTGTAATTTAGGAAAACAGATAGCTTTTGATTACATTTGTAAATAGTTATCTTTCAATATTAATTTACAATGGTAAACATAGAGGATTTTATAAAAAGGCTTGAAATTATATTAGATTATTATAGCCTAAACGCTTCTTCTTTTGCTGATAAAATTGGTGTACAACGCTCTAGTTTGTCTCACCTACTTTCAGGAAGAAACAAACCAAGTTTGGATTTTGTACTTAAAATTTTAGAAGTTTTTCCAGAAATAGATTTATATTGGATTTTGAATGGGAAAGGAAGTTTTCCTAAAAACACAGCAGAACTGCAAACGGCAGTAAAAGCGACGGAACCCTTAAATGAAAAAAATAGCACTACTCTATTTAATAAACCAATTAGTGCCCAAGATTTATTTTCGGAAAATCAAATTCCAGATCCTGTTCTTATATCAGGATCAAAGAAAATTGAAAATCAAAATTTTAACAAACAAAACGATTCGGAAGAAATTGATAAGATTGTAGTTTTTTATAAAAATGGAACTTTTAAGAGTTATCGTCCCAATTAAGGTAAAAAATGATTTGAATGAATTGAAATGAATTTATTCTACACTATACCCCTTTTCTGGTATTTTACCTTTTACTCCAACAAAATGTTTTTTCAAAACTGCCAAATCTGAATCAAGATCTCCAGTAGGATAAACGGGCTTGCCTAAATTAACTTCTTTTTTACCAAAATCAAATGCAACCGGAACAATTGGAACATTGGCTTTAAGAGCAATGTAATAAAATCCTGTTTTAAGCTCGTTCGTTTTATTACGCGTTCCTTCTGGAGCTACAGCTAATCGAAAAACTTCTTTACGTTCAAATATAGCAGCAATTGAATCTACTTTATTTAAACCTCCAGAACGATCTAATGGTTCTCCTCCCATATATCTAAAATATGATCCTAATGGAAAACGAAATAATTCTTTTTTGCCCACAAAGTTCATTTCTAATCCAGTAATCCCTCTAGTAAAAATTCCTAAATAAAAATCATGCGCACTCGTATGAGGCAACACCATCATGACACATTTTTTAAGATCGTGATCTATTGTTCCTACTATTTTCCAACCCATAAGGTTGAAAAAAATCCATTTATATATTTGTTTTTTCATTCTTTAATTTTTTGCACAAAATAAATAATTTAAATCCTATTTTTGGGCAAAACTGCTAGCAATGATAAAAAAAATATTAAGCTATTTAATTCCAATAAAAATCTATACTTCAAAATCTTCCCTAAGTAATGCTATAGAGGTTACTTGGGCTAATGGTGAACTTGTATTAGACTCAGAAAATGCTAATTATTCATATGGTAGTTTACAAAGAATCTTGCGATTAGGATTAAAAAATATCGGATATGACAAAATAGTGTCTATGAATCATATTTTAGTTTTGGGAGTTGCAGGAGGAAGCGTGATAAAAACGCTAGTAGATGAAATTAAATTCAAAGGCAAAATTACTGGTGTCGAAATTGATCCCGAAATAATAAAAATAGCCAATACTTTTTTTAAATTAGATACTGTAGAAAACCTGCAAATTGTTATTGATGATGCTTTTGAATATGTTTTAAAAACAAAAAACAAATACGATTTGATTATCATAGATGTTTTTCAAGATACTTCGATGCCTGCTTTTTTGTTTGAAAATTTTTTTACCAAACGAATTTGCTATTTATTAAGAAGTCGTGGAGTTGTGCTTTTTAATACTATGATTTTAAATCAAAATCAAAATCTAAGAAATAAAAAATACGTTTCTGAATTTTACGAAAGTGATTTTAAAATTAGAACTATCGCCAGAGTAGAACAACATAATGAGTTAATTGTAATTGATAAGCTAACTTAATCATAGCATTTTTCTAGCTTTTTCTAAATCTTCTAAAGTATCAATTCCAATTCCAACATGAGTAGTTTCGACCATTTTGATGCGTTTTCCAAATTCTAAATAACGCAATTGTTCCAGTTTTTCAGATGCTTCTAGCGATTTCATTGGCAAGCTGTAAAAATCCAATAAGGCTTGTTTTCTAAAAGCATAAATTCCTATGTGTTGCATATACCGAACACCTACATTTTTCTCTCTAGCATAAGGAATAACCGAACGTGAAAAATACAAGGCGAACTGGTTTTGATCTACAACCACTTTTACATTATTGGGATTATTTATTTCTTCATCCTCTTTTATTTCGCGCATCAAAGAGGCTAAGTCTATTTTTTTATCGGCATCTTTTTTGAAAAATTCAATCAATTCTTTTAATGGTTCAGAATTTATAAATGGCTCATCTCCTTGTACATTGACTACAATATCTACATCAATACTTTCAACAGCTTCTGCTATACGATCACTCCCCGATTCGTGTTCCTTGATACTCATAATAGCTTTACCTTTATGAGAAATAATTTCATTATAAATTAATTCTGAATCGGTTACCACAAAAACATCATCAAATAAATTTGTTTCTACAGCAGCTTCGTATGTTGTTAAAATCACTGTTTTTCCTCCTAAATCCTGCATTAATTTGGCTGGAAATCGTGTTGATGCGTAACGTGCGGGTATAACTGCTATTATTTTCATTTTTATGTTTTAATGCTAAGACAAAAATAGAACTATTTTTAAATTATCATCAAAAAGATTATATCTTTAAATTTTTATTAATTAATAAGTAAATCCTGTATGAAGTCAATTTATATTGTTCTTTTTTTATTTTTAGTTTCTTGTAGTCCTATTAAAGTAAAAGATTTTAATTATGATTACACACAAGAGATTGTTGGCAAAATAAAGTCGATAGATATTAAAAAATACGAATACAAATTCATAAAAAAAGATACCGTTAACTTGGTTAAAAAGACAATTTTAAATTTTGACGTTAACAAAAATTTAAAGAATGAAAAATTCTTCACAGAAAATGAAAAAAAAGAGATTAGCTATAAGTATGTTAATGGATTAATTATCCAAAAAGAGGTAATTTCAGATAATGATACTACGATTATTGACTATAAATACGATGATGCAAATAATTTAATTGAAGAAAAATCATCTGACAAAAATGGACTATATAATATTACTACTCAAGCTTTTGATAAATATCATAATCCCATTGAAATAAACAAGAACTTTGCTAATAAAATAAAACAAACAATTCAAATCGAATATAATTATAAAAAAAACTACTTTATCAGTAAGAGTTTTATAGACACCTTAAGCTATACCAAATTAAAATCTAAAAAATATTTTGATAAAAAAGGATATATTATAAAAATTCACGATATTAAATCTAAAACAAATGCTAACTATTTTACGTTTGAAATTGATAAAAAAGGAAACCTAAATACAAAAAAATATTATAAAAGCGATGGTACAATTATTGAAACCGTAGCATTTAAAAATGATTATGATAACAGGGGTAATATAATTAGTAGAGAACGATTTTTAAATAATAAATTAGTTGACAAAACTATTTACGAAATAACTTATTATTGATAATACATTTTTTTAAAAAAATATTTGATTAATTAGTTTTAGATAGACTTACATATAATTCAATATGAATTTGAAAAAAACGACAGATGTAATAATTTTTAAGGAAAAAAAAAGTGCAGTTAAATATTGGTATTATTTAATATGTATTGTTATCTCTCTAATTTTCAATAGTTACTTTATACTTTTTAGTTCTATTATAAGTTTATTTGTATTATCGAGAAATATTTTTCTGATTGACAATTCAGTAAGCAAATTGAATTTAAGATACAGTACTTTAATATTAATGAATAGAGGTATACTTAAGTATAATGATATTGATACTATTGAAAAAATTAAATTTTCTGTATTCTTTGAATTCTATATGCTAAAACTTTATCAATATTGTGATTCTAATAGATGTTCAAATATCAAATATGGAATTAAAATAAATTTAAAAAATGGAAAATCAATTATTGTTCCATCCCAAAAACCTGAAGAACTTAAAAAAAACATTGAATTACAAATTAAAAAAAACTGCTACTTACCCGGTTATTTAGTGTGATTGTAATTTTAATATAATATAAAAAATATCTTTGCAATTGGAAGAAAAAAATAGTTTTAATGCGAAAATATGGAGTCTTTAATACTGAAAAAAATAAAAGCACCAATTCCAAATAATTATCAATAAACAGAATTATTTTAAGAAAGCATTGTGGTTGCATCAGTAAAATTACTCCACAAAACTTTCGTCTTTAAATCCTATCAAGTACAATTTATTCTTGGCTCTAGTCATTGCGGTGTACAACCATCTGATGTAATCTCTGTTGATTCCGTCTGGCAAATACGGTTGTTCTATAAAAACCGTATTCCATTGACCACCTTGCGACTTATGACAGGTTATTGCATACGAAAATTTAACTTGAAGTGCATTAAAATATTCATTCGCTTTTACTTTTTGAAACTGTTTAAATTTGGTTTCACCTTCATAATCCTTCAACACTTCTTGATACAATCGATTCGATTCTTCAAAGGTTAATGATGGCGATTCGCTCTTTATAGTATCCATTAACAAAACTGTTTCAATGGGTTTTTGATCGGGATAATCGATCATTCTAATTTTAACTTTCGCAAACTTAAAACCATACAATTCTTTGATATTAAAAATTTCTAAAACTTCTATAATATCACCATTGGCAATAAAACCCGCTTCGTCAGAATCCTTTAACCAAAAATAATTATTTTTAACAACCATCAAAAAATCTCCCGAAGAGAGTTCGCTTTCTTTATCAAGTATTTTATTTCTAATTTGTTCGTTATATTGATTCGCTCGTTTATTAGAACGAACAATAAAAGCGGTATCTTCAATACTGTAATTACTGTACGCCGAATTTATTGCATCTTGAATATCATATCCATCTGTTAGTCGAATTATATCTTTAAATTTCTTTACATCAAATTTGAATTCATTGATGAAAGAATCTTTCAATAATTCTCGAAGTTCCGTAGCATTGTGCAAAATTCCCGAATTTTCTTCCTGACGCATTACTTCGTCTAGTTCGATATGTTCTACTTCTTTGTCATAATTCATTCCTAAAGTACGAATATCCAAAGCGGGACTAATATCTAGATTTACTGGAGGTAATTGTGCCGTATCTCCCAGTAAAATCATCTTGCAATTTTTTCCTGAGTACACATATGAAATCAAATCATCCAATAAAGAACCATTTTCATATAATTTTGAATCAGAATTGTTATCTGAAATCATCGAAGCTTCATCGACTATAAAAATCGTATTGGTATGTTTGTTTTGCTGTAACGTAAAGGAAACGCCACCTCCTGAAGATTTTTTAGGGAAATAAATCTTTTTATGAATTGTAAAAGCAGGTTTATCCGAATAATTGGCAATTACTTTCGCCGCACGACCTGTTGGTGCCAGCAAAACATATTTCTTGTTGATGTCTAATAAGCTATTTACTATCGTAGAAATTACTGTTGTTTTTCCAGTTCCAGCATACCCTTTTAGGACAAAAATGGTTTTATTTTCGACTTCAGTCAAAAAAATAGCGATTTTTTGAAAAAAAATATCTTGTTTATAAGTAGGTTGAAACGGAAATTTTCTCTGCAAAAGACTGTAAAACAAGGAGGAATTCATCTGGGAATAGGTTGAAAAATGAATTTCAAAGATAGGGTTTCCATTTTAAAATGAGATTGTGAATGCTATTGATTTTTGAAATTGAAATTCGCATTGAATTTGATTTTTACAATTGTCATTGCTGTTTTTATTTGTAAGTTTGTTGACTCATTTAATTCGCTTCAAAATAAAAATTGTAAATGAATTATAAAACAAAATATGCCAACACAAAACACCAACATCACCGAAAAGGTTTATAAAAAACTCTCTGTTCAAGTTTCCTTGAATGGCTTGTCTTTTTGTTGTTTTGATACACTCAATAATACCGTTAGTTCTTTTAATGAAGTGCATTTTGACACCATTCATAAAGCCACTAAAATTGAAGATTTATTTGCTGAAGCTTTTGCTAATTATCCTGAATTAAAGCAACAATATGATGAGATTTTAGTAATTCATAACAACAATCTTTCTACATTTATTCCAGAACCGCTTTTTGATGAAAATCATTTAGGAAGCTATTTGCAATACAATACAAAGGTTTTTGAAACTGATTTTTTTGCTTTTGATCAAATTGCTAATTATCAAATGAATACCGTTTATATTCCTTATGTAAACATCAATAATTTTTTTATTGATCAATTTGGTTCTTTCGATTACAAACACGCCAATACCATTTTGGTTAATAAATTATTGATTGACTCCAAAAATAAGGATGAAAAAAAGATGTTCGTTCATATAAATAATGGGCATTTTGAAATTATTGTTATTCAAAACCAAAAGTTATTACTCTTTAACTCTTTTGAATACAACACGCCAGAAGATTTTATTTATTATCTCTTGTTTACTGCCGAACAATTGAACTTAAATCCCGAAAATTTTCCGTTAGAACTAATTGGCGACATTACAAAAGATAGTACTTATTACACAATTGCATATAAATACATTCGCAATGTCTCTCTAATTGATGTAGAGGATTTGCGATGGAATAATTATTTTTCTGAGGCCGAAAACAGAAAACACTTTATACTTTTCAACTCATGAGAATAATTTCAGGAAAATACAAAGGAAGACGTATTTCACCACCAAAAGGTTTGCCCGTTCGCCCTACAACAGATATGTCTAAAGAAGCATTGTTTAATGTTTTGAACAACCATTTTAGTTTTGAAGGACTTAAAATATTAGACCTATTCGCAGGTACAGGAAATATTAGTTATGAATTTGCTTCACGCGGATGTACTCCTATTACCTCTGTAGATGGCGATTTTGGATGTGTAAAATTCATCAAGCAAGTTGCAACCGAATATGATTTTAATATTGCCGCGACAAAAAGTGATGTTTTTGCTTATTTAGAAAAATGCAAAACATCGTACGATATAATTTTTGCTGATCCTCCTTATGGTTTAGATCAAAAGACTTTTGAAAAAATCATTGAATTGGTTTTCCAAAAAGAATTATTAAACCAGGACGGAATGATGGTTATTGAACATTCAAAATATACCAAACTAGATCACATGATTCACTTTTCTTTTCAAAAAAGTTATGGTGGTTCTATTTTCAGTTTTTTCGAATTTGAAAGTAATGACGAAAATGAGGAAGAATCAAATTTAAACGATGGCGAAGAGGAATAATTGATCTTATCGCTTTACAAACAAAAAAAGATGCCTTTAAAGCATCTTTTTTTGTTATAATCCTAAATCTTCAATTAATAGAAAAAAATTATGCTTTCATTTCGCCAGCTATTAGTTTTCCTTTATAGAATACAGCTTCTCGTTTGGGCAAACGCGCGACTGCTTCTGCAGAACAACTTGCATTTACTAGAATAAAATTGGCTTCATTATCTACAAGAGGCCAAGTACGAATTCCTGCATCATCAAGTGGCAAAATTTCGTTAGTAGTGGCAATATGTAACGCGCGACTCAAACCAAACTCATCTGTCCAACCGTAAAGTTGGGCACATAATTTTGCTTTTTCAAGCATATCACAATTTCCAAAAGGTTGCCAATGATCTACAATACTATCTGTTCCAGTCATTAATTTAACACCATATTTCTTCAAAGTAGGAATTGGCATTATGGTTCGGCCAATAGGAACTGTAGAAACTACTCCAATACCCAATGCTCCCATTTTTTCTGCAATTTTTTCTAAGTCTTTTTGCTCCATTCTCGCAAGAGCAAAACCATGACTTATATAGGTTTTTCCTTGAAGCTGTTTATTCTCTTCTGTTTTTTTGATAATATATTCAATTGCCGCCTTTCCAGTTGGTAATCCTTCATGCAAGTGAATATCGATTCCTTTATTATTATCAATTGCAATTTGGAACATCGCATCAAGAGATTGTTCTAAATTCCCATCAACAGTGGTTGGATCTAGTCCTCCAATAAAATCAACACCCATTTTAGCGGCTTCTCTAAGCAAAGGTTCTGATTTTGAATATAGAATACCATGTTGTGGAAAAGCTACAATTTCCCAAGCAAAATTATCTTTGTTTTTATCTAATGCGGCTAATAAATGTTCCAAACTTTTTAATCCGCTTACGGGATCAATATTGGTTTGGCAACGGGCAAAATAAGTACCTTGACTTTGCATAAGCTTAATCGCTTCTTCGGCTTTATGCTGGGAATCTGTTAGTAATTGTGGAATTATTTTTTCCTCTAACCTAATCATGTCCTTTACAGTGTAGCCTTTTCTTGGCGCAGCGTTCCATTTTCCAGCGTAATACGTTTTATCAATATGTATGTGCATATCACGTAATCCGGGAAGCATCAAGAAACCCTTTGCATTAATTGTTTTCAATTTTAAATCGAGTTTACCTTTGGCTATCTTTTTGATTTTACCATCGGCAATATGTAAATTGTATAAATCGGTTTTGGTAGCAATAACTTCGTTTTTTTCGTTGTATTCAAAACCTTCTTCGAGTCTTACATTCGTTAAAATATATTCTTTAAAATCAGCTATTTTTTTATCTTCAGGCGTCACATTTGTCATTGCCGAACTACCAACACTAGAAAATAAAGCGGCACCAGTTGCTGCTGCGCTCATTCCCAAAAACTTTTTTCTACTAATCGCGTTTTGATCCATATTCTCTTTTTATTATTTTGCTAATCTAGATTATTCCTTTATTAAGATGTACTATAATAGATGGTAAATTTATACTGAACTGTAATAGTAACAAAGCAATTTGAAAACTGATAAAGAAAACGGCTCAAAAAATAAAATAACTAAATTTCATCTTAATGAGCCGTTCCTAAAATTTATAAACTAAACCAATTTTGCATTAATTTTTTTTCAATGCTATTATTTTGATAGTGTACATAATCATTCCTTACGGCGTCATAGCGATAATCTAATTCCCATTTTTTAAAGTTTTTTGCGACATCCGTAATAGCGTCACAAACAAAATTAATTTCAGCATTAGTCATTGTAGGATGAATAGACATTCGAATCCAACCTGGACGTTCAAGCATACAACCTTCTAATATTTTCTTCTCAATACTTTTTGAGGTTTGTTGATCTACGTTTAATAAAAAGTGACCATACGTTCCCGCACAAGAACAACCGCCACGAGTTTGAACTCCAAATCTGTCATTTAATAATTTTACAATTAAATTAAAATGAGCATCCGTAATATAGAAAGAGAAAATTCCTAATCGATCTTTATGCTCAGACGCTAGAATGGTAAGATTTGGTATTTTAGAAAGTTTCTCAAAAATGATTTCATTCAATTCGTGTTCTCTCTTGATAATATTAGAAACTCCCATTTTTTCTTTCAATTGAATTGAAAGTGCAATTTTTATAGTTTGCAAAAATCCAGGTGTACCTCCATCTTCTCTGGTTTCAATATCGTCAACATAATCATGATCGCCCCAAGGATTGGTATAACTTACTGTACCACCACCAGGATTATCGGGCACTATGTTTTTATAAAGTTTTTTATTAAAAATTAAAACACCACTGCTTCCCGGACCTCCTAAAAATTTATGTGGAGAAAAGAAAATAGCATCTAAATAAGCTCCTTTTTCTTCTGGATGCATATTGATGTCCACATAAGGAGCCGAACAAGCAAAATCTACAAAACACAAACCACCATGGTTATGTATCGTGGTAGCAATTTTATGATAATCCGTTCTAATACCTGTTACGTTAGAGCAAGCAGTTACCGAAGCAATTTTGATCGGTCTGTTTTTATATTGATCTAAAATCTTTTCAAAACTCTCAAAACAGATTAATCCAGAATCAAGACAAGGAATTATTTGGACATCGGCAATTGTTTCCAACCAAGACGTTTGGTTAGAATGATGCTCCATGTGCGTAATAAAAACAATAGGCTTTAAAGCATCAGGAACCTGAGTATATTCCTTTAAGTTTTCAGAAACTTTTAATCCTAAAATACGTTGTAGTTTATTAACAACTCCAGTCATTCCTGAGCCTTCTGTAATCAAAACATCATCTTCGCTAGCATTTACATGCTTTTTGATTATTGCACTAGCATCGTGATACGCCATGGTCATCACTGAACCAGTAATAGAAGTTTCAGTATGTGTATTAGCTACAAATGGACCAATATCATGCAGTAATTTATGTTCTATAGGATGGTACAATCTTCCGCTCGCGGTCCAATCTGCATAAATAATTTCTTTTTCGCCATAAGGAGATTCAAACTTTTGGTGCATACCCACAATTTTTTCTCGAAACTGTGTAAAATAAACCTCTAACTCAGAAACTTCGGTAGCTGCTTCAGTAGTCGTTGGAGTGGCCTCTTTTGAAAAAATATTTTTAAAAAAACTCATATTCAGTAGATTTAGTTTATTGATAAAAAAAGCATTCCATTTTTAGAATTGGAATGCTTTTTTATAATCGATTTCGTTATTTATTTTTTATTATAATTAGCCACTCCTGTTTTTAACCAATTTTGGTATTCTTCGACATCTGGAGTATAACCAACAGGATCAATTAAATTTTCTCCTTCATTGTCTGTCAATACATAAAAAGGTTGAGCGTTCGCTTTGTATTTTATGGTTTGAAATTCACTCCATTTTTGTCCAACGTATTTCAGTTTCTTACCTGGTCTTAGTTTAGACTCAATTTCTTCTCCAGCAGGAAGTGGTCTTTTATCATCTACATATAAAGAGATAAGCACTACATCATTGTTAAGGATGGATAGAATTTGTTCTTTTGGCCAAACTTGTTGTTCCATTTTTCTACAGTTTACACAAGCATAACCTGTAAAATCTAACATAACCGGTTTATTTACTTTTTTGGCGTAAGCCATGCCTAAATCATAATCTGTAAAAGCCAAAATATTATGTGGCGCCATTAAATGTGCACCTTCTGGAATTTCGAGAGTTGCTGTACTAGATCCACCACCTTGAGAAGATCCAACTCCATAAGGAGATTCACTGTAATGTTGTGCGGGTGGGAAAGCGCTAATCAAGTTTAGAGGCGCTCCCCATAAACCTGGAATCATGTAAATGGTAAAAGTTAATGTCAGTAAACCTAAACTTAATCTTCCAACAGATATATGTGTTAAAGGAGAATCATGTGGCAATTGAATTTTTCCAAAAAGGTAAAAAGACAAAGTACCAAAAATAGCAATCCAAATCGCTAAGAAAACTTCGCGCTCTAATAAATGCAATTGTAAGACTAAATCGGCATTTGATAAGAATTTAAAAGCTAATGCTAGTTCTAAAAATCCTAAAACTACTTTCACAGTGTTCAACCATCCACCTGATTTTGGTAAGGAGTTTAACCATCCTGGGAAAGCGGCGAATAAGGCAAAAGGAATGGCTAATGCCAAAGAAAAACCTAACATTCCTACGATTGGACCAACTTGATTTCCGCCAGCTGCTGCTTGTACTAATAAAGTTCCCACGATTGGACCTGTACAAGAAAAAGAAACGATTGCCAAGGCTAAAGCCATGAAGAAAATCCCGATTAATCCGCCTTTATCTGCTTTTGTATCTACTTTATTTGCCCATGAATTAGGAAGCATAATTTCGAAAGCTCCTAAAAAGGAAACTGCAAAAACAACCAAAAGCACAAAGAAAATAATATTAAACCATACATTAGTCGACAATGCATTCAAAGCATCGGCACCAAAAACAGCACTTACGATTGAACCTAACAACACATAAATGATAACAATAGATAATCCGTAGATTATGGCGTTTTTGATTCCTTTAGCTCTAGTTTTACTTTGTTTGGTAAAGAAACTTACCGTCATCGGAATCATTGGGAACACGCATGGTGTCAATAATGCGGCAAATCCAGAAAAGAAAGCAATGATAAAGATGGCTAACAAGCTTCTATCCGTTTCTTTTTTATTTTTATTTAGTGTCGTTTTCTCTGCCTTAATTTCAGCTTTAGCAGTCGAATCTATAGCTACTTCTTCTTTTTCTAAAGTATCTATTGTGTTTTTTTCGGCAGCAATTAAAACGGCTTCTTTTTCTACTGCTACTTCTTCTTTAATAGCTGCAACTAAAGTATTTTCTGGAATTTGAAAATTCAAATCAACATAAGAAGGAGGTAAACAATTGGCATCATTACAAACCATAAACTCTACTTCAGCTACCACTTTAAAAGCTTTTTTTGAAAGTGACTTAATACGTTGTTTGAAAACAGCTTTGCTTTCAAAAAACTTAATCTTCATATTAAAAACAGGATCATTAATTGTGCGTCCCGTTCCTTCAGTAGGTTTTCCTACTAATTCAAAGTTTGCATTTTTGGTAAAAGTAAAAGCTGTAGGAACTGGTCCGTCATCAGGAACACTTTGAGAATACAAATGCCAACCGTCTTCAATAGTAGTCTGGATAACCAAATCAAATTGTCCCTCTCCAACAGCTATTACTGAAGTAGACCATTTTACGGGATTGTGTATTTGAGAAAAAGAAATAGCACTTATAAAAAAGGCTAAAAGAATTATTATTTTTTTCATTAGAATTTAATTTTTGAGATTGAAGTAAAAAAAAGGGCCATATTTAAATGACCCAATAAATACTTTCGTTGGTTGCTTACTAATTCAAAATACTTATACAAAACATAAGTAGTAACGAAAGATGTTTTGAATATTATTTTTGAGGTTTAAATATAAATTCGAAACTTTCTGCTTTGTCCAAAATTGTATTGACCAATTTTTGAACATCTTGTGGTGTAACCGAATTTATAAGATCTAAATTATTGGCCGCATCATTTCTATTGTATCCTTCGATGGTGTAGTCATACATTACATTCAAACCGTAATTTGTATATTCTTTTTCCTCCTTCAGGTCTTTTAAATAACTAGTCAATACTTTATCTAAATCTTCTTTATCGATGTCTCCTTTTCTGATTTTCTCTATTTCTTCATGAACAATCGCTACCAACTTATCAACTTTGTCAGGATCACAATCAAAATAAACATAAAAACTAGCTATTTGTTTGGGTCTTTTTGGTAAAGAGCTAAAAACGCTGGCTCCATAAGTTCCACCTTCTTGCTCTCTCAAAGTTTCTAACAATCTATTTTCAAGAACATCTTGAAACGCTTTTAGAACATAAGTGTTTTTTAAGCTATACGTAAATGGATTTTTAAAAGCAATTCTTACCGTAGCTTTTGGGTCTTCCATGGCCATGAAAATTTCTTTTTTGTTCGTTCCTTTTAACCAAGAAACCGAATTATCTTGCCATTTTTCTTTTTTCTTAGTAGTTGGCAAACTAGCAATGTATTTTTCTAGCAAAGGTTTTAGATCCTCTTTTGAGATATCACCTGCAATAAAGAAAGTAAAGTCAGCAGGATTTTTAAAACGCTCAAGATAAATAGCTTTAATTTTTTCGAATGAAATATCTTTGATATACTTTTCATCAAACAAACGTTTTCTAGGATTATTAAATCCGTACAAAGTTGTAGTGATGCTATCTTCCATTTTATAGGCAATATCATTCTTTCTTTGAATCAAACTATTGTCTAAATTGTTCAATAAAACTTTAAAACTATCTTGGTCAAAACGAGGTTTTACAAACTGTAAATGAATCATTTGCAATAATGTTTCGATATCTTTAGTAGTGGTCATACCCGAAATATTTTCTTCTAAATCCGAAATACCAATTCTGGCATTCGCATTTTTACCTGCCAATACTTTTCTTAAATCTGTCGCATTATAATCGCCTAAACCAGACATTCCCATTAAAGTACTAACCATGGCTGCCGATGGAAGATCAGCATCTTTTACTAAAGAATTACCTCCAAAACTAGCCGCTTCTAAAAGCACATTGTTTTTTTCGATATTGGTAAATGTATAATCTACTACTACTCCATTGCTCAACACAAAACGGGTAGAGCCTATTTCTTTATTTACTTTTTCAGATTTTATCTTTCCTGCTTTTATTTTCAGACCAGAAATCAATGTTTTACCCACAAATTCATCAGTGTAAGCAGTTATAGTAGCATCATTTTCTACTTCCTTAATCAATTGTAAAGCTGCAGCTTCAGAAAGATTATTTTCTCCTTCAACACCCGTTACATCAAGAACTCTGTTTTCTGGAGAGTATAATTTTTGAATAAAATCTTGTAAATCTTTAGGAGTCATTGTAGCAAAAATCGTTTTAACGATTTCATACTCTTTTGGCATGTCTGTCATTGCCTCATTTTCTAAATAGTTTTTCTGAATCGTATTTACTATTTCTGCATGAGGTGTTTGATCAATTTTACTAATTTTAGTTTGGTAATAATTGTTGTACACTGCCATCGTTCTATCAATTTCTGCTTGTGTAAAACCAAACTTCACGGCTCTATTTAGCTCTATTAAAGCAACTTTAAAAGCTTCTACTTGATTATTTGGTTTAGGTGAAATCAACAGTCCGAAATTATTTTTTGCTCTAGCAAAACTTTGAAAACTAGCGCTTGCCGATACAAATGGAGCGTCTGGTTTTTGAGAAATCTCTCTTAATCTAGAGCTCAACATTCTTGAAATCATTCCGCTAAATAAAGATTCTTTAAGATCAGCAACAGTTTCGTCTTTTAAAGATTTTGGTTGATTTATGGTAAAAGAAATCGTTGAGGTTGCCACTTCTTTATCTATTCCTAAATTATAAAGCATCACTTTATTATCAGGAATTTGTATTACAAAACGCTCAATAGGATTTTTTATAGCTTCTATTGGAGAAAATAATTTTTGAATTTTTTGTTCAATCTCAGCTACGTCAACATCACCCACAACAGCAATCGCCTGCAAATCTGTTCTATACCAATCGTGATAAAAGTCTCTAAGTGCTTTGTATTTAAAATTATCAACTACGCTCATTAAACCAATAGGCATACGATCTGCATATTTAGTATTATTAAACATCGCTGGTAATGATTTTTTAAAAAGACGCATATACCCATTTTGTCTTGTTCTCCACTCCTCTTTAATTACGCCACGTTCAGCATCAATTTCTGCTTCAGTCAGCAATAAACCATCTGCCCAATCATGCAAAATCAATAAGGAAGTATCAATAAGTCCCGGAACATTTGTAGGGATATTATCCATATTATAAACCGTTTCGTCAAAAGCGGTATACGCATTGATGTCTTTTGCGAAAACGGCTCCATGTTTTTGAAGGGTGTTTAAAACTCCTTTACCAGGAAAATTTTTAGTCCCGTTAAAAGCCATGTGCTCCAGAAAATGCGCCAATCCTTGTTGATCATCATTTTCTAAAACCGAACCTACATTTTGTATAATATAATAACTTGCCACATTTTTTATTACATCCGTTTTATAAATGTAATACGTCATTCCATTTTTAAGAACTCCTTTTTTAATTCTGGTATTCACCGGAAGCGGATCATTCAATTTTAGTTCTTGTGCAGTAATTGTGTGCACTGCCAAAGAGAGAAAAAATACGGTTAATAGATTTTTCATGTTTATGTAATAATAAATTTTAGATAGGTAGTTTACAAAAGCACTACACTATTTAGTAATTAAAAAAAAGAAATGTTTGCTTTGGGCGTGACCTTTCAGATTGCTTCGTCGTTCCTCCTAGCCTCTTCAGGTCGGGCTTTACGTTCCCGCTTTTTTTATCAATTTCTCGTTCAAAAACGAGAATTTCATAAAAAAGAGCTTCACTGCAATCCCTCACGCAAAAAAACAGCATAAATATGCCCGTTCTGTTACCGATTCTCATTTTAAAAATCGAAACAAAATAATATAATACTAATAATCAATAACATTAAGCGATCAATTACCAAACCTATGAAAATTAAAAAAATCATAGGTTTAGTTCTAATAATTGATGCTTTTGAATTAATAATTAAAGATCAAAAGAATTTAAGATATCTAATAATTCTGGTTCTGAAGGTCTAGGAGAATCAGAATTGATGATTTTACCTTCTTTATCTAAAATGATAAAACGTGGAATTGCTTGAATGTAATATCCTGCAATAAATGAAGAATTAATTTCTTTATCCGCTAAAAGTTGGATTCCAACTAAACCTTCTTTTTTAATCATATCACGCCATTTTTGTTCGTCTTTCAAACGGTCAATTGAGATACTTACAAATTTGATGTTTTTACCGTGATACATTTTTTCTACTTTTCCAATAAAAGGAAATTCGTATTTACAAGGTCCGCACCATGTTGCCCAAACATCAATAAAAACGTAGCTTCCTCTAAAATCAGAAAGTGAAGTTTTTCCACCATCATGATTGATGTAATTTTTAAAATCTGGTGATTGTTTACCAGCTCCTAATTCACTATTATTTCTTTTTTCCTCAACAAAATTTATAGCCATTCCTTTATTAAACTCCTCTAAGTATACTAATTGAGCCGTAACGAAATCAGTCTCTAAAGTGGATTTTTTCTGATCTAATTCAGTTTTAAATTCGTCACTGAATTTTTTCATTTTAGAATCAAAGTTTGGCTTTTCAACATTCAAGAAAGCTTTGTAATCTGCTCCCATTAAACCGCCTTCTAATTTAGCTCTAAATCGTAGGAACGTATTTTCATGTTCACCTTTTCCTTTGAAAACGATAGTTTTCGAAAGACTTTTAGCATCAAAATTAATTTCTAAATCCATGTCATTAGCTAAATAAGCGCCAAAGACATTACCGTAAACTGCATTATAATACGCCGCTTTTTCTAATTTTATAGTGTCTCTAAATACACCGTTAGCTTCTACTTTAATTGTAAAAGATTTTCTAGTGGTGGGATTATAGAATCTTAAACCCAATCCTTCTGTTGGATTTTCAATTTTTCCGTGTAAAACCACATAATCTTTAGGTGGCATAACTTTTTGGCAAGAAAGCAAAACTACTAGTAATGCGATCAAAAATACATTTTTCATCTTTTGGTTTTTAAAAAATTAATAGAAAAAAAGGAGAGTACTAAATTAGTTAGAATAGAATTTATTCAACGCTTTTTAAGCACTCTCACTTTAAGTGGTTAGGATTAATAACCTTTGTTTGGAATTATAAATTTATTACCGGCAATTACTTGCAATGGTATTGGTAATACAAATTGATTTGGAGAAACTAAACTGGCTTTAGCAGATGAAGCTGTAAGATTTCCAAGATTAACATAACGAACAATATCAAACCAACTTTCTCCATTTTCAAAGAAAAGTTCTAGTAATTTCTCCTCACGGATGTCATTTAATAAAGTCGCTTTATCAGAAAGAGTTTTTAAATCTACTCCTGCACGAAATCTAATATCATTAAGACTTTCTAATGCAATATCAAGATCTCCGCCTGTTCTTCTCGCTTCGGCTTCCGCTTTGATTAAATAAATCTCACCAAGACGCAAGTGATATAATGTATTACCTTGAGATTGTTGGTTGTCTGCAAATGGATATTTACCATTTCCGTTCCCTTTTTTCGTGTTATCAGAATAAGCGAATGCATAACGAGGGTCGAAACCAGAACCAGAACCTACTAAACTTCCATCATTTGAAGTGCCTTTTTGTACATCAGCCAACGTTTTAAATGTATTGCTAGACTTCATTCTATTTACTTGATACATCGCTGTTTTACCTTCATTATCTGGACCAGTAAATGGTGCAAAAATAACTTCTGAAGATCTAAAACTTTTTGCAAAAATATCAGCATAATTCAATTCTAACTCATATCCTTCATTGGGACCATTGCTGATCACATCATCAGCTAAAGTTGCAGATTCAGTAAATTTCCCTTCGTATAAATATACTTTAGATAATAAAGCTTTTGCAGCAAGACTCCCCGTATAGAAGTGGTCTATATAAATAGGTCCTTTATCCGAAGCAAAAAGCAAGTCCTCTTCAATTAGTTTGTAAACTTCTGCTACTGTATTTCTTGGTTTTGCGTCAAGCGTTGTTGAGAACTCAGTTCTCAAAACTACTCCATAAGTAGAGTTTAAATTATAAAACTCTCCAAAATAGCGAAGTAAATTAAAATAAGCAAAAGCTCTTTGAAACTTAGCTTCAGAAAGCATTTCTCCTTTTCTTTCTTCTGAGATACCAATAGCCTTTCCTGCTTCTAATTCTTGAATTAAAAAGTTACAAGAATTAATAGTTTTGTAATGACCATTGTACAAATTAGTCAAATAGATATTATCCACTGGAACTTCATTGGTATTGAAACCTTTACTACCACTAATACCAGTTGAAAAAGTACCTTCATTACCCAAAGCCGCTAAATGCAAAGGGAAAAAGTTAACATCAAACGCTCTTCCTGAATTATAAACACCATTTAGTACTAATTGAGCCGAGGCTTCGTCTTTTACTGCATCTTCAGGGGTTAATTTATTAAATGGTTTTATATCATCAATACTGCAACTTGTAATGCTAGTTGCAAGTGCCAAAAATAAAACGGTTTTAATTTTTTTTATATATTGTTTCATCTGTTGATAAATTTAAAATTGTAATTGAATTCCTAAAGAGAATGATTTAGCCAATGGGTATGGATCTTCATTACTTACTTGATCTGTAATATTTCCTCTTTCTGAGAAAGTTTCAGGATCAATTCCAGGCCATTTTGTCCAAGTCAATAAATTTGTACCAGTTAGTGTTAATGATGCTTTATCAATTCCAATTTTGTTTAGCACTTTTTGATCGAAATTATAACTAAACTGCATGCTTTTTAATCTTAAATAAGAGCTGTCGTAAACATATCTATCTGATGTTCTTCCATTCGCAGAAGGATCTGTATAAACCGTTTTTGCATAACGCGCATTTGGATTTTCAGGAGTCCAAGTATTTAAAGCATATTCACTATACTTGTTTTCTCCCAATGAATTTAGCGTACTTATAGGAATTGCATTCCAAATTGATTTAGCTCCTACTGAATATTGGAATAATGCACTAAGACTAAAATTCTTATAGGCGAATGTATTTGAGATTCCACCAAAGAATTTTGGTTGAATATTACCAATTACAGCTCTATCGTCAACCGTTATTTGACCATCACCATTAGTGTCTATCATTTTAAAATCTCCAACCGTAGTTGACATTTTATCATAAAGCCCTGTAGGTGATGCATTATTTAACGCATCTACTTCATCTTGAGATTGGAAAATTCCAGCTACTTTATATCCTTTAATAGTTCCTACTGGCTGCCCTTCAATAAAGAAATCCAATTGGTAAGGATTGATGCTTGCTCCGTTTAATTTTACTAACTTATTTCTGTTTAATGACCAGTTCACGTTAGTAGACCATACAAAATCTTCACTTCTAATAATATCACCACCTAAACTAACCTCAATACCTTTATTAGAAACATCCATAAAGTTCGAAAAGTAAGAGTTAGGACCTAATTCAAAAGGAATAGGTGTTTTTACTAAAGCACCAGTAGTTTTTCTATCGTAAATATCAAAACTCCCTTTTAATCTATTATTAAAAAATCCAAAATCTAAACCTAAATTAACTTCGTCAGTTGTTTCCCAACCAATATTTGGATTTGGAAAATTATTATCAGGCATAATAGCTGAACCACCATTGTAAAGACTTCCTGGTTGATTTTGAAAAAATTGCAAATAAGCAAAGTCAGAAACGTTAGTAGATCCAACTCTACCCACACTTGCTCTTAATTTTAAACTACTTATATCCTCAACACCATATAAAAACTCTTCATTAGAAATATTCCAGCTGGTTGACAAAGATGGAAAATACCCTCTTTTGTTATTTGGACCAAATTTTGAAGAAGTATCCGTTCTAAAATTCAATGTTGCATTATACAAATCTTTGTAAGTATAGTTTAAACGAGAGAATAACGAATATAATCCAGTTTCTAAACGAACACTTGAATACCCAAGTACCGCTCTTGCTGAATTCGCGTTTATAAGAATTTCATCATCTGGAAAACCAGTATAAAAATGGTTTGAATTATTAAAACTTGTACGATCCCAAGCAGCTCCAGCTAATAAACCAATTTTATGATTGGATATTAAAAAACTGTAATTTGCTGTTAAATTGGTAGTAATGTTAGACACTAAACCATCCGCTTCGTTTAAGAAAGAGTCCGTTGGAAAAAATAGGTAATCAGTTTGAGCAATTTTTGGAATAAATGAACTGTTTTTATTATAAAATACAGAAGCATTTACATCCGTTTTCAGTTTTAAATCTTTTAATGGCTCTACTTCAAGATATGCGCTACCAATAAAATTATAGGCTTTATTATCCGTTTTATTACTTAAACGCATTAAAGGATTAGGCTCTAAGGTCATAAACCCATTTTGATAATCTGGCTGTCCCGCTAATTTTCCGTTAGCATCTCTTGGTGCTAAATCCGGACGTGCGCGAGCGATAGAAGTGTTTACAGTATATTGATTTAATACATCATTGTCTCCGTTTTTTTCTTGAGTATGTCCCACATTAATAGAGGTTCCAACTTTTACAAAATTTGTAACATCAGTATCCATCGAAAGACCTAAATTATATTGTTTCATGTTATCATTAACAGTCAAGCCTTCTTGATCTATAAATGAAGTACTAAAATTATAATTGGTTTTATCGCTACCACCACTCAAACTTAAATTTGCTTGTTTAGTCACCGCCATAGATCTAAAAACTTGTTTGTTCCAATTGGTATTTGAAGTTCCAAAGTAATCAGGTCTCATTCCATTAGAATTTACAGTGAAAGTGTCAAAATCTAATTCTACGTCAGCAATCTCTTGAAAGTCAAAAGCAAAGAAAGGATCTAATTGACCATTATTCATCGCATCAACACTATTAGACAACATCAAATTATAATAATTTTTATATTGATTTGCATCCAAAACCGATACGGTTTTAATAGGTTGTGCTAATGTTGTAGCATAAGAGAAATTTACTCTTGGTGCTTGCCCTTTTTTACCTCTTTTAGTTTTAATGATAATAACACCATTAGCGCCACGAGATCCATAAATAGAAGTCGCTCCAGCATCTTTTAATACATCAAAACTCTCAATATCATTAGGATTTAATGTAGATAAAGGATTTGCACCTTGTAAAGCATCCACATTAAACGGTACTCCATCAATTACAAATAAAGGTTGGTTTAATCCACCACCTACAGAAGATAATGGTGAAGTTATACCTCTAATATTAATACGAACGGGAGCACCTGGACGACCTGTATTTTGAGAAACCTGAACTCCTTTTACTAATCCTCCTAAAGCTCTATCAAAACCTACGGTTCCTGTTGCTGATTGAATAATATCTTTAGCACTCACAGAAGAAACGGCACCAGAAAATTCACTGCGTTTTTGCTTACCATAACCTACAAGTACCACCTCTTGCAGTTCATTTAATTCTTCTTGCAAAACTACTTTTAATGAAGATTCACCTGTATAAGCAATACGTCTTGACTCATAACCCAAATGAGAAAAAAGCAAAATTCTCCCCGTAGCATCAGCATTCAATTTAAATTTTCCGTCAAAATCAGTCAATGTACCGACTTTTGTTCCTTCGATCATAATAGAAACACCCACAAGAGGCAAGCCTGCTTTGTCAGTAACAATTCCTTGTACTTGCTTTTGTTCGGTTGCAAAAGGAACTTCAAAACTATAGTTTTTTTCTACTTTTTTAAGAACAATCTGATTGCCTAAAATTTGATAAGAAATATTGGTATTACTAAATAGTTTACCAAGAACATCTACAACTTTAGTTTTATCAACATTTAAATCAATTTTTTGATTAACATTCAGCTCATTTCTGTTATAAAAGAAATGAAAATCAGTTTGATTTTCAATAATCTGAAAAATATTGGTCAATGCTACCCCGTTAACATCCATGGTAACTGTATTTTTTTGACCGTAACTACTTGATGCACTGACTTGCATAAGAGTGGTGAATAAAAATAGGAGTGTGAATTTCATCTTTAAATTAGAGTTATTCAAAATGCGCAGCAACGCACCTTTAGTTCGTTGTTTTTTCATAATTTTACAATGGGTTTAATTTGTTAGTTTTAGATTAAATCACTTTTTCAAATGATAAGGGAAGGTGTTGGCGCACCTTCCTTTTTTTTGGTTTTTTTTTATTTCATTTTCTGCGGTCTATTTATAGTTACTACTCTGTTATTAATGGTATAGTTAAAGGCCTTATAGGTTTGAAAGGTTTTCAAAACCTGATCAATATTTTCTTCTTTAAAAGTGGCAGTGATCATAATATCATTTAATTCTTCGTAGTTATTTACAATATCAACGTTGTATTTTCTTTCTAATTTATTGGTAATGACACCAAAAGAGTCATCTATAAACATTAACTCTCCAGAAACCCAAGCAATGTATTTCCTAACATCGACAGCTTCCGTTTTTAAATGCTTATTTTCAAAAAAGGCTCTGTTACCAGGTTTCAATAGTACTTCTTCATTTGCTACTACTTTACTTGATGCAACCACGCTTCCTTCAACCAAAACTGTATATGTTTTTGCATCTTCCTGATACGAGGTCATATTAAATTTGGTACCTAAAACTTTAACATTCATATCGTTTGAACCTACTATAAATGGATGTTTAGGATCTTTGGTAACATCAAAATAGGCTTCTCCATTTAAAAAAACTTGACGATTCAATCCCTTTATAAATCGAACAGGATATTTTAATGAAGTTCCCGCGTTTAAATGTACATTGGTTCCATCCGAAAGTTGGAGTTCAAAACGTTTTCCGTAAGGTATTTTTATTGTATTGTAAACCAGAGTATCTTTTGAGGCAGCGTTACTATATACTAATTGATTGCCTTTTTGAGTTCCCACTACAGTACCATTAGCATCTAAAACTTGAGTTGATCCATCTTCTTTAATAACTTGTATGTCGCCATTAGCTAACTGAAGAGTGATTCCTTCTTGAGAAATAGGATTTTCTAAAACGGGCTTAAGAGCGATAGCTTCCTTATCGAAATAAAAATAACCAACAGAAACTAGAATTAAAATTACTGCTGCATATTTTAAAAATACAGAACCTATTTTCAAAAATCTGATTTTGGGCTCATTTAAAGCCAACACATTCTCTTGTGCTTTAAGCGGCATCTCTAATTGCGATATTACTTTTTGCCAAGCTTTATCTTTATCAATGTTTCCAGCAAAAAGAATTTGTTTTGTTTTTTTATAAAAAAGTATGTAGTCAGAAAAAGCTTTTTTATTTTCTGGCGATTCATTTATCCAATCTTTTAAAACAGAGAATTCATTTTCGTTTATTTCTTTTGAAATATAAACGGAAAGGATTTCTAAAATATTTTGAGGAATAGTGTTCATTTGTGTCATCTTATATTATACAGAGTACAAAAGATGAAAAATGGGTGACAAGAATTTAATTTTTTTTTAAACTAAAAGTAACATTACTATAACATCTAATGAATTCCGAAGTTGTTTTAACGCTCTTGAGTAATGCGTTTTAACCGTATTTACTGATATTCCCAACTCTAATGCAACCTCTTTGTATTTTTGATTTTCTAATACAATGGCTTTAAAAACTTCTTTACTTTTTAATGGTAAAGCTTCAATTTTTGTATATAATTTCTGTTTTTCTTGCTCTAGAAACTCTAAATCAAGTCGTTCCTCCTCCATTAACACATTCACTTGATCTTCTATTTCTTCAAAAAAATATTTACTTTGCTTTTTTACGGCTTTTAGACTGTTGTTTTTTACAGCTTTAAAAAGATAAGGACTTATTGCTTGATCCAAATCTAAATAGATTTTTTTATCCCAAAATTTAATAAATAAATCTTGAACAATATCTTCAGCTAATTCAAATGAGTCACAGTATTTTAAGGAATAAACACTGAGTGGCATATAATATAGGTCAAACAATTCTTTATAAGCAGAAGAATCTCCCACCTTAAGTTTTTCAAGGATTAATAAATCTTGTGACTTCATAAAGAATGATTGCTACTAGGAAAAAGTGGTTTTAGATTTAAATGATACACTACAAACAGATTAATTTTGAAAAACGAATAGTTTTAGAAAAATAATCGGCCATAAATATTGCCCGAATATAGACTATTTTCAAGCAAAATCAAATCTATAAACCTTACAAAGGTAACTTCTGCACAGCATTGTACATTTTTATTTACAAAAAATGAACGTTAAATTCTATTACAGTTAACGAGTAAGAGTCTTATATTAAAATATTTACAGTTTGATCCATTAAAAACTAATCTCAAATTATTATTTAACATTTTCTTTAAAATAAATGCAAACAAGCTGCTAAAAGATTACTTTTTTCGAAAAGCAAGATGCACGATTAAGATAAGAACTGATAAAACGATTCCAAGTGTCGAAACTCCCACCCATTTGTAATTTCCCCAGGCCATTGCGCCAGCAACAGTACCAAAAGCACCTCCAATAAAAAAACCAACCATATAAATAGTATTCACCCGATTTCTAGCTTCTGGATTTTTAGAAAAAATAATTTTTTGATTCGTAATGTGCAAGGATTGCAATCCTAAATCGACTAGTAAAACTCCCAGCATCAGACCTATTAGTGAATTACCCGAAAAAAACAGTATTATCCAAGAAAGAATTAAAAGTAATGTTCCAGCTAATATAACGGTATGATTACTTACAGAACTACTAATTTTACCAACTACAGTAGCACCTAAAGCGCCAACGATCCCAAGAATTCCAAAGGCACCGGTTATGGCACTTCCGAAACCAAATGAATCCTGCATCAAAAAAACCAATGTAGTCCAAAAAGCACTAAGCCCTGCAAAGGCTAATCCTCCTCTTAATGTTGCCAATCTTAGAGAGCCGTCTGTTTTAAAATAATGATAAAGTGATTTCATTAAGCTAGCATAACTCCCTTTAAATACGGGTGCAATGGTTGGTAATTTGTACTTTAATATAATGTACAATAAAACCATCATTACTGCTGCTGCATAAAACATAACACGCCATCCAAACTGCTCTCCTACAAAACCACTAATCACTCGGCTTCCTAATATACCAATTAGCAAACCACTCATCACAATACCTATTGCTCTACCTCTATTTTTATCATCAGAGAGTTGTGCTGCCATTGGTACAAATAATTGTGGTATAGCGGAGGTAAAACCAACAAGAAAACTACTTATTGTTAATATTAAAAGTGATTTTGCAAATCCTGCTGCCAACAACGAAATAACCATGATTAGAAAATCCAATCGCAATATTTTCTTATTAGAAACTTTATCTCCCAACGGAATAATAAACAATAATCCTAAGGCATAACCTAATTGAGTAAACAGCGCTACATTACTAACCTCTGCTTCTGTAACCTTAAAACTTACTGCAATTTGATGTAATAATGGCTGATTGTAATATAAATTGGCAACGACCAAACCAGCGGAAATACTCAATAAATAGAGTACTTGATTGCTAAGAGTAACTTGTTTCATTTTATGATTTAGAAATAGAAATTAAATAGAAATTTTATAAAAAAAAGGCATTTATACATTCAGTCATATAAACAATTACGAAGACGGAGAAGCAAATGCTTTATTTTTTTTTCAAAATTAAATAGAATAATATTAAAAAACATTGTCATAGATCAACGTTTAAAAAAATTACAGTTGCGATTTTATCCTACTTAAAGTAGAAGGAGAAATACCTAGATAAGAAGCTGCCATCTTATTAGACACTCGTAATAAAAAATGAGGTTGATTTTTGATGATCCATTTCAATTTTTCTAAAGCATTATTTCCTTGAAAACTATAAATTCGTTGCTGAGCATTAATGAAACCCAATTCTAAAATTCTCTTATAAAGAGTATCGAATGCTGGAAACTGATCGACTAATTTATAAAAATCAGTTCTTGATATTACTAATAATTCACATTTTTCTATAGTTTGCAAATATTCTGCTGCAGTTTTTTGATCAATAAAACTAGGTAATGCCGTGCAAAACATTCCTTCAAAAGCAAAATACCTTGAATTTTCTGTTCCGTCCGTATTTAGTGTATACAATCTTAAGGAACCTTTATTTATAAAATAGTAATAATTACAAATTGTATCAAAATCAATTAGAATTTCGTTTCGTTTAGTCTCAATGGGTTTAAAGCAAGAAAAAATTAACTTTAAATCAGCTTCACTTATTGTGCTTTGATCTGTAATATATTTTTTTAAAAGAGAATACATTTAAAATTATTGTTGAATTAGAAAAACATTCAAAAATGCAAAAATAAATTCAAATTTTCGTTTTTATATTTAACTAATGAATTTTCAATTTCTCTACTTATTAAATCTTTTCAAAAGCAATTATCATAATTGCATTAGAAATAAAAAAACTAGATTGATTATGTACAAATATTTTGAACTCACTTTATTTTTCAAATTTTAATAATTAATCATCTTATTTAGTATTATAAAATAACAATGGTGTATTATCAAATAAAAATTTTATTCAAAAAAGAAAAGCTAAAACGAACTATTGTTCCTGTTTAAAATGGTAATATAAATTAATATAAAGTTAAAATGAAATTGTTTTGTATTTTTGAAATTTAAAAGCAAAAATTCACAACATGAATTCCTATTACATCCATAATGGTACTGAAAGTACTGGTCCCTTTGATTTTGATGAGTTAAAAGCAAAAATGATTGCAAAGACAACTCCTGTATGGTGTGCAGGAATGGAGGATTGGAAATATGCTGGAGAAATAACCGAATTGCAACCATTATTTGTAATTGTACCGCCACTGATTAATAATTTTGTAACACCTACAACACAAACTGAAATAGAAAGCCTTGAGGAAACTGAAACAACTGAGCCAACAGCCAATTCAAAAATATTAGGCATCAATAAAACATTTTTTTATGTACTAATAGCCATAGTAACACTATTTATAGCAAGTTCTGTATTTACTTATTTTGAAAATAAAAGAAGTGCTGAATTAGAGCAAAAGAACACTAGAACTGAAAAAGAAAATCTTCAATTTCAATTACAAGAAAAAACAATTAAAGAACAAAAAAATCAAATTATTGAACAAGAAAAAATAGCTTTTGAAAAAGTTCTAAAAGAAAGAAAAGCAACACTAAATAGCAGACTTGTAGAAGTTCAGGAAAAACTTTTTAAATCTGTTAGCGCTCTAGAACAGGCCAAGAATAAATTAAATAAAGCCCAAGATTTTCAGTTTTTAAGATCTGCTACTCAAAGAGAACAAGAAATTAATTCGAGCCAAAAAGAGATTGACTCCTTAGATAATGAAGTAGTTGAATTAAAAAAAGAAATGGATCATATCTCTTTAGAATTAGAAAAAATAAAAATATAAATTAAAATTCATATTTCAAATTAGAAATTAAAATACAGATTCATATAGAATTATAATTCATTATTTCTATATTAAGCTATTGTTATTGTATGCTTACTAAAATCATATTAGTTTTTCATTAAAGCCTTATTCCTTGTATAAATTAAATCTAAAAATTATTTTATTTGCGATAATACAATTAAAACAACAGCTATTAAAGCTAGAAAAAGTCCGGCTAAATTTATTTTAGACAATTTCTCCTTAAATACAAAAATACCTAAAAGACTTCCTAAAATTATCACACCCATATTCATTCCTGCAAATACAGTCGAAGGATTTTCGGAAAATGCTTGGTGAGCTTTGAGATAGAAAAGAATATTTCCAAAATTAAAAAGACCAACTAAACATCCAAATGCGATGTTTTTAATCTGCAAACGGACATTATTAGCTATCCATTCATAAGTAACAACAGCAACCATAATTAGCAAAGCGATGCAAAAAACTACAAATAAGGAGGTGGTATAAGGCAAAGTGGTGTACGATGCTATTTGTTTAAAAAGAATATCTATTAAACCAAAACCAAGTAAAACTATAGCAGGATATAACCATTTATTTTTGGTGTTTTCAGATGGTTTTGAGAGAATCAATAGTATTGCTGGTAAACCAATTAAAAAGGCAGTAATTTTTAATGAATTAAAGTCTTCTTTGAAGATTAACCAAGCGGCTAGAATAGGAATAAATAATGAAAGTCGTTGTGCTGCATCTGTCTTTACAATTCCCATATGCTTGATTGAAGCAGCCAAAAATAAAAATACGGACGGCAACAAAAGTCCAATAACGATGTACAAAGTCCAAGGCGATTCTGTGTCAACTGACTTCAAATTAGGACTAAAAAACAAATAGCAAAGAATTAAAGCAAAGAGATAGTTTGCTGCCACAATTTGTGAATTATTGACATTGTATTTGCGAGTTATTTTAAAAATCACACCCACAGTAACGCTACAAATAACACTTAAAATTAGAAAAAGCATAATAAATTTTTAGAGTCCAAAAATACTCTTTATTGGTTTAAAAATAGTTCTTTTTAGAAAATTAAACCTTACTATAAGTACAACTTAAAAGCACTTTCTGTCCCCGCCAAAACACAAATCCATAAAGAATTTAATTATTTTGAGTTATAACAATTCTTTTAATTTAAACCAATATTTTAAAAAGTTAAGCAATAGATTTTACCAAAATTCAGAACACATCAATTGGGAAGTCAATTGATTTGGCTTACTTTCGCATTATGGATTCTTTTACACAAATCGTTTTAGGAATTGCAGTTGCCGAAGTATGCGCTGGAAAAAAACTTAAAAACAGAACCTTTATTTACGGTGCAATTTTAGGGACATTACCTGACTTAGATGTGATAGTTGGATTGTTCTTAAATCCTGTAGACGCTATATTAATTCATCGTGGCATTAGTCATTCTCTTTTTCTTTTTTTGCTGATTAGTCCGATTTTGGGTTGGCTAATTTCTAAATTTGAGAAAGGTAAAATCAGCTTTTTTTCTGCTACTAATATGGCTTACTGGGGCTTACTGACTCACGTTTTGCTAGATATGTTTACTTCCTGGGGAACTCAAATTTTATGGCCTTTAGAGCCACGATTGGCATTAAAAACTATTTTTGTAATTGATCCACTTTATACAATTCCGCTTATTGTAGCATTAGTATTCGTATGGAAAACAAAGAACACGACACTGCGTAACAAATACATCATCAAAGGATTAGTAATCAGTAGTTCCTATTTGCTTTTATCTTGTTTTATAAAACTTTATACCTTATCACAATTTGAAAAAGTACTAAAAAATCAAGGAATTCATTATTCAAAAATCATTGTAAAACCAACTGCTTTCAATTTGATTTTATGGAATGCAAACGTCGCTACTTCAGACAATTATTTATTAAGCGATTATTCCCTTTTTGACACACAACCCATTTCATTTGTTGTTTACAGTAAAAATAAGATTCTAGAAAAGCAATTGCTAGGAAATTCAGATTTTGAAAAACTCAAAAAAGCTAGCGAAGGTTGGTATATTATTTCAAAAAAAGACGGAAATTTATATTTTAACGATCTGCGCTTTGGTCTTTTGAATGATAATCCAACCAACTCACAATTTGCTTTTAGTTACCAGTTTATTCAAAATCCTGCTGGAATGCATGCGATCGAAGTCCCTAAAAGTAAGAGAGATGGAAAAAAATTACTCCAAAAGATATTCACTCGTTTAAAAGGAAATTAAATCAGTTTTTACTAAATTAAATATCGACTGACGTAGATTAAGCTGTCACGTCGAGCGCATACGAGACGCTTTTTTAAAGTAATCCCTATAAAGAATCTCGACTGCGCTCGATTAGACAATATTTAGTGTAGCTGTCACGTCGAGCGCAGTCGAGATGCTTTTTTTTCAAAATAATTACTAGAAAAAATCTCGACTGCGCTGGATTTGAAAATATTTTGAGTAGTTGTCACGTCGAGCGCAGTCGAGACGCTTTTTTTAACTAATTACTAGAAAAAATCTCAACTACGCTCGATTTGACAATATAAATAATTTGTATTAAAAAAATCAATCACTTTTTAACCAACCCGTTATACTCATTCTAGTGTTATTCGTAATCAAAACTTCATGCACTAACTCGTCACTTTTAAAGAAAACTGTTTTACCTTGTGTGGGTGCTATTTTTTGATTATTATTTTGTTGATGAATAAGCAATTCGCCTCCATCACTTTCTTGCCAATCGGCATTCAAATAACTAATCATAGAGTATTTTCGGCTAGGATTATTTTTGAATTGATCCAAGTGTTTTAAATAAAAATCACCTGATTCATATAAAGAATAATGAAACTCATAACTGGTAATTCCTGCAAAGCAGCTTCGATTGAGGTATAAAATGAATTCTTCTATTTGGGCAAAAAATTCATTTTCGAAAGCATTATTGTGTTTTTTATCTAACCAATAAATAGAATCACTCCGAATTGCTCCATCGTAGGAAACCTTTTCGGCGTTGCCTATTCCTGCATCGACCAATAAACTTTTAGTGTTAAGAGCAATTAAATTTAGCTTTAAGTTATTCGCCAAAGTGTTACTCAAGAAATGCTCAGATATACCTACTTTATTTTCAATATAAGTGGCTATCAAAGTCTCGAAATTATTTTCCATGTCAATTTTCATTGACTGCTTAGACCGCCAACGAGCAAAAGTAGAATAAAAAAAAATAGTATTACTTTATTGTGAAATAAATATGCATGATTTTTTACAGGATATTCGTTGACTTTTAAAAGTACTTTTATAAAAATCTAAAATTTAA
Source organism: Flavobacterium sp. GP15 (assembly GCF_014281985.1). Classification (NCBI taxonomy): domain Bacteria; kingdom Pseudomonadati; phylum Bacteroidota; class Flavobacteriia; order Flavobacteriales; family Flavobacteriaceae; genus Flavobacterium; species Flavobacterium sp. GP15. Next base: position 3,205 of record NZ_JACFTC010000005.1, on the reverse strand, counting down.
ATTGTTATTTTTTCAAATAATATCTTTCTAAATCTTCTAACAAAAATAAGGACTTTACTAATTTGCGCTTAAAAGTATAGGAATTTCAAAATAAAAAAGGGTTTAGAAATAAATCTAAACCCTTTTTCTATTACAGTTTACTGATAAAACTACCGTAAATATCCTTAAACTGATAGCCTTCGGAAAAACGATCTTTACTTAATTTTTTATATTCGACCAAGGCCCATAATATAAACTCTTTCATAAAGTATTTGTCTTCATTGGCGAGTTGTGGTTGGTATTTTTTAATTAAAATTTCAAGCGGAACAATACTTCCTAAAATTCTTTGGTATTCTTCGTCCGTACAATCGTCTAATAACTCGAAACCACTTTCGGCAAAAAACCATTCGATAATATCCGTGTAAGCTGTTTTTTCGTCTTGCTTTTCTAATTTTTCAATCCTAGGAAAATAAGCAGGGAAAAAAGTATGGATCGCATCACCTAATAAGTGCTGTGCGACTACGGCTGCTCCCTCCTGCTCTCCTTCATAAACCAATTCTACTTTACCAGTAATTGCAGGAATTATTCCCATAAAATCTGACAAGCGAACCGTAGTTTTATCGGCTCCATTTTTCAAAGCTCTTCTTTCGGCAGTACTTAATAAATTCTCAAAAGCCGTAATACTCAAACGCGCACTTATTCCGCTTTTGTTATCAATATATTCACTTTCTCTAGCTTCAAAACTAACTTGCTCCAATAAATCTCTCGCTAAAGAAGGAACGTAAACCATATCATTCTGCAATGTATCTAACTTGGCTTCTTGTTCCGTAATTGTTCTTGCAATTTTTATCGTGTCAGGATAATGGGTTAATATTTGCGAACCTATTCTATCTTTCAACGGCGTCACAATACTTCCTCTATTGGTATAATCTTCTGGGTTTGCTGTAAAAACGAACTGCATATCCAGAGGCATTCTTAACTTAAAACCTCTAATTTGGATATCCCCTTCTTGCAAAATATTAAACAATGCAACTTGAATTCGAGCTTGTAAGTCAGGTAATTCGTTGATCACAAAAATACAGCGATTCGCTCGTGGAATCATCCCAAAATGAATTACACGATCATCAGCATAAGACAATTTTAAATTTGCCGCTTTTATAGGATCAACATCACCTATTAAATCTGCTACGGTAACGTCTGGAGTTGCTAATTTTTCAAAGAAACGATCGCTTCTATGCAACCAAGAAATTGGAGTATCATCGCCTTTTAAATCAATAATATCTTTCGCAAAACGCGAAATCGGTTTCAATGGATCGTCATTAATTTCAGAACCGCTTACATACGGAATATATTCATCCAATAATTCTACCATTTTACGTGCCAATCTCGTTTTGGCTTGACCACGAAGACCTAATAAGTTGATGTTATGACGTGACAAAATTGCTCGTTCCAACTCTGGAATTACCGTATTCTCAAAACCATGAACTCCTTCAAAAGTAGTTTGCCCAGCTTTTATCTTTTGTCTTAAATTTAATCGCAATTCATCTTTAATACTTTTGCTTTCGTATCCTGATTTTTTTAATTCCCCGAGTGTTTTTATATCTTCTATTTTCATATTTGTTGTTTTTTAACCACAAGGTTTATAATGTTTTGCACAAAGTTCACCAAGATTATTTTAATTTTTATTACTATTATTCTCTAATAATATTTTTAAGTTAAGTGTTCAAAGCTATGTTTCAACTCATTATTCAACACTATTTTATTCTCTTCTTTCTATTGGTTTCATAATCCTCAAAAATCATTTCTCCCAATCCTTTTAGCCCTGTATAAAATGCTTTTCCTTGATTCGCTTCAGTAAAATGATTTACAAATTGTTGCAAGTATGGATCATTCGCAATCATAAAAGTTGTAACTGGAATATGTAATTTCCGAGCTTGTTGCGCCTGATTGTAACATTTATCCACAATATATTCGTCAAGACCGTTACTGTTCATATAATAGGATCCATCTTTCTCGCGCACGCAGCTTGGTTTTCCATCGGTAATCATAAAAATTTGCTTGTTGGTATTTCGCTTGCGACGTAAAATATCCATAGCCAATTGTAATCCAGCAACCGTATTGGTATGATAAGGCCCTACTTTTAAATACGGTAAATCCCTAATTGGAATAGTCCAAGCATCATTTCCAAAAACTAAAATATCTAAAGTATCTTTTGGGTAACGCGTAGTAATGAGTTCAGCAAGAGCCATCGCCACTTTTTTAGCAGGAGTAATACGATCCTCGCCGTACAAAATCATACTGTGGCTAATATCAATCATTAAGACCGTGCTCATTTGTGATTTAAACTGTGTTTCCTCGACAACCAAATCATTTTCGGTTAGCATAAAATCATCCACGCCATTATTGATTTGGGCATTACGCAAGCTCTCTGTTAGTGAAATACGTTCTAGTCCGTCTCCAAAATGAAACTCCCGAAACTCGCCTGTATGTTCGTCTCCACTTCCTGCATGTTTTGTTTTATGATTTCCGCTTCCAGAACGTTTCAAGTTCCCAAAAATAGTATCCAGAGCCTGCTGTCTTATAGCACGTTCCGTCTTGGCAGTGATGCCGGTTCCCGAAGTCCCGTCCTCTTTCAGTTCATCACGAATATATCCTTTTTTTCTTAAATCTTCAATAAAATCATCAATGGTATAGTGTTCATCGGTGAGTTTATATTCCTTGTCTAATTCTCTCAACCAATCGATCGCTTCATCAAAATCTCCCGAAGTATGCGTTATTAATTCCTTGAAAATACCAAAGAGTTTGTCAAACGGGGACTGAAATGGCGCTTCATATTGCTTGAAAAAGAAACCTTTTTTATTTACATTTTCCATAGACTTTAAAATTACATCATTTTATAGCGTACTTCAAACGAACGTTTATTAATTTTTAGTTAAATGAGATTTAGAAACCCATTTTAGAAATAATTGTTCACCACACACTTGTATTTTAAAGTTCAGTCGTAGTTTGCATTTATAATATCCCTAATGAAGGAAATCTATCTGTTGATACTTTGGTAACATAAATCATTCATTAAACAAGTTTAAAAAATGTATCTATTTAGAAAATTTAAATCTATTTGTAAGAATTTATTAATACATTTGAAATATAAATAAAGTATGATTTAGTCATACCAATCCACCATAAATTGGTTGTATGGGTATAAATTAGTCATACATATATACTA
>NZ_JACFTC010000051.1:0-201 GCF_014281985.1 Flavobacterium sp. GP15 | reverse complement strand
CTTGTAGTAGCTTGATATAATTAGCTTTGAGGAATAAAGTTTATTAAAATCTTTGCTCAATCTCAATAATGGGAGTTAATTAGGTTATTAGTTGTGGATTAAATTTTTAATAAATTCTCTTCCAATTCCAGTTTTTAAATACTTTTCTCTTTTCATTGCTTCGGCTTTGGAAGGGAAAAATTCAACATAAATAACTTTCCA
>NZ_JACFTC010000050.1:0-203 GCF_014281985.1 Flavobacterium sp. GP15 | reverse complement strand
AAATAAAACATTTTTTAAAGTTTTCCTTGTTTTTACCTAAACTCGACGTATTTTGCATCCGACACATCGCGGGATAGAACATTAGGCAGCTCATCGGGATCATATCCGCCACAGCGGACACAGGTTCGAGTCCTGTTCCCGCTACTAAGGTAGCCTTATTGAGATTACAAAACGCACATCCCGGGATAGAGCAGTAGCCAGCA
>NZ_JACFTC010000049.1:0-215 GCF_014281985.1 Flavobacterium sp. GP15 | reverse complement strand
TGCGTCAGCAGGTTGGATCGCACAGAAAAAGAAGAAATTAAAGGTTGAAAACTGAAATGCAAAACTTTGAAAGCGAAATTTTTATCGATTTTTTTAGCTTTTTAAAAGTAGAAAATGAAACTTGATCAACTTTGTGGAAAGCAGAAACCTGAAAATTGAATTTGATTAAGTTTATAGAATGTGGAAACTTGAATATTGGAATCTGATTAAGGTTT
>NZ_JACFTC010000004.1:0-364020 GCF_014281985.1 Flavobacterium sp. GP15 | reverse complement strand
TAACGTCTTGGCGCTTGGCGAGGTTGGGGAGTAAAGATGCGAGATTTTTCCATTAAACACAAATTTTTCAAGTACAAAACCATCTTTAAATTATGCCTAAAACCCCAATCTCGCCAAACGGCTGTTATGTGAGGTTCCTTATAGTCTGTTTTTCAAATCCATTATTCCGTGAAGAATTCTTTCGACTTCTATTTCACTCTTTGATATAATTGAGTAGAAAATAATGTGTTCGCCTGATTTAAACCCCAATATTCCTTTAGTTATTATATCATAATTTCTCCCAAGCTCTGGATTATTTGCCAAATCGTCACAAGTTGCTAAAAGCAAATTATAATACTTTTCAGCTTGCATTTCAGACCAAGTTTCAATTGTATAATCCCAAATATCAGATAAATCATTAACTGCTTTATTAGTTAAATAATATTTAGCCATTTTAACTTTTTCTTGCTTTTAAAACCTCAAGATAATTTTTAGCATCAAAATTTACTGCACGACCACTTTCAATCCCATCATTAATTGCTTTTCTTAAAGCAATTATCTTATTTTCTTCATCTTCCAAAAGACGAAGCCCTGCTCTGACAACTTCACTTGCGTTATTGAATCTTCCATCATTAACACTATGTTCAATAAAACTTTCGAAATGATTACCAAGCGATATAGAAGTATTTCGTCCCATAATTAAATTTTTTAGCTAAGTTACCAAAAAATGGTAACTTTCCAAATTTCCGCGATTTTTTTTTGGAATCTCACATAACTTACATATATGTATGACAAAATCATACTCATACAACCCATTAGTGGTGGATTTGTATGATAACTGTTATACTTTATTAACAACGAATATATAATTATTTTTTTACAAATCGTCAAACGGGCTTTTTATTTGTTGTAAACTTTTTGTACTCACATGAGTATATATTTCAGTTGTTCTGCTGCTATTATGTCCTAATAATTCCTGAATATATCTTAGGTCTGTTCCGCTTTCTAATAAATGGGTAGCATAACTGTGACGTAACCAATGTAGTGTTACTGGTTTTTTTATTTTTGCTTTTTCTAATGCTTGCTTCAATACACTTTGTAAGCTTTGTTCAGAATAAATTGTGCCTAACTCAATTCCCTCAAAGAGATATTTCACCGGTTTGTGTACTTTGTAATACTCCCTTAGGAGTTCTAATATCTTTAGTGATAAAGGCGTTATTCTATCTTTTTTTCCTTTTGCTTGCCTAATATTTACTATGTATCTTTTAGAGTCGATATCAATAAGTTTTAAATTTAATAATTCGCTTCTTCTTAATCCACAACTGTATATTATTGATAGCATAGCTTTGTGTTTTAAATTGCTATGTGCATCTAAAATTGATTTTATTTCTTGTTTGCTTAATACATTAGGTAGAATTTTTTCTCTTTTTGGACGATGTATTTTTTCTACATCAATTTTTGTTTCTTGTACTGTTCTAAAATATAATTTTATAGCATTTACAATCTGATTTTGATAAGAAGCAGATAATTTTTTCTTTAACAAATATTCATTGTTGTAGATGATAATGTCATCATTGGTAATATCTTTTATGCTTTTTTCTCTATAAAATACTAAAAATGATTTTAGAGCTTCGGTATAAGTTTTTATTGTGTTTGGACTGTATCTTTTGGAGGATAGCCACTGATTGAATTTATGCATTTGTTCGATTCCTTCAACAGATGGAATCGTATTTTCATATTGGATGATCTTGAAATGATCTCTGTTTTCATAAGTGTCTGGAAGATGCCAAACACTTTTTCTTGTACTCCACCTGGCGTCTTCGAATTCTTTGATTCGATTAATTAAAGCACTATTTTTTTCAAATAGTACTGCAATTCTATTTTCTTCTCTATGCTTTATCAATTTTGCTGTCCAGATCATAATAATTTGGTTTTGTAGCTTAAAGATAATTATATTTTTTTTAATCTCAATTTTTAAGACGCTCTATTTGTTCGTGTTACGAGTTTTGCGTAAGGGATAGCAGCGATATCCTTTTATGGAGCTTTGCGTAATAAAAGATTTAGCGTAAAGCCCGACCCCAACTCTATTTCCCCAGAGTAGGGAAATAGAGTTGGGGATACGCCCTAAAGCTTTTTATTAAAAATATTGGATTTAATAAGTGTAAATGAATTTTATAAAATGGTAGTAACTAATTTATTATACATTATAATGTTAACAGTCAGCCATATTTACGGCAATTGCCAATCCACCCTCAGAAGTTTCTTTGTATTTATTGTTCATGTCCTTTGCTGTTTGCCACATCGTATCTACGACTTTGTCTAGCGGTACTTTAGCATTTTTAGGGTCAGTTTCTAGCGCTAATTCGGCAGCATTTATGGCTTTTATTGCGCCCATAGTGTTGCGTTCTATACAAGGAATTTGCACTAATCCGCCAATTGGATCGCAGGTAAGACCTAAATGGTGTTCCATGGCAATTTCTGCAGCCATTAGTACTTGTTCTGGAGTTCCGCCCATTAATTCACATAAAGAAGCAGCTGCCATTGCAGAGGAAACGCCTATTTCTGCTTGACATCCGCCCATTGCTGCGGAGATGGTAGAGCCTTTTTTGAAAATGCTACCTATTTCTCCCGCAACCATCAGGAATTGTTTGATCTCTTTAGGTCCAGCTTGATGATTCTCTATGACTAAATAGTACATCAAAACGGCAGGAATAACACCTGCGCTTCCGTTGGTAGGTGCTGTAACAACACGACCTAAAGCTGCATTTACTTCATTGACTGCAAGTGCAAAACAAGAAACCCATTTTAGTATTTGTCGAAATTTAACTTCGGTTTTTCTAATTTCTTCAAGCCAAGTTTGTGGTGAATCGTAATTGGCTAAACCAATAAGATTTTGATGCATGTCGAAAGCGCGGCGGCGAACATTTAGTCCTCCTGGAAGAATTCCTTCTGAATGACAACCAATGTACATACACTCTAACATGGTGTTCCAAATCCGAATTAACTCATGATCAATTTCGGCTTCGGTGCGCATTGACTTTTCGTTTTCAAAAACAATTTCAGAAATGGATTTATTTTCTTTTTTACAGTATTCTAATAATTCTGCTGCCTTGTCAATCGGATAAGGAAAAGCACATTTTATTTTGGTTTTTGTTTTGGCATTATCTCGCTCTTCTTTGATAACAAATCCGCCACCTATAGAATAAAAAGTTGATACATAGGAGGTTTTATCGTTCCTGTATGCTGTAAATGTTAAACCATTAGCATGATAGGTGAGGAAGTTTTTATTGAAAACTATATCTTGAGTAGGATGAAAAGGAATGATTTTTTCGTTTCCTAAATTAATTTCATTTTTAGATTTAATAGATTTTATTATCGAATCAATATTCTCAATAGGAATGTATTCTGGATCTTGACCACTAAGTCCTAGCATCACCGCCAAGTCTGTTGCGTGTCCTTTTCCTGTTAAAGAAAGTGACCCATACAAATCTATTTGTATTCTGTCTATGTCTAGTATTAAATTTTCATTTCTCAATTCGCCTAGAAAGCGCTCTGCGGCTCTCCATGGGCCAAGTGTATGAGAACTCGAAGGTCCTACACCAATTTTTAGCATGTCAAAAACTGAGATACATTCTTCCATTTTTAAAGTACATTTTGTTATCCGCAAATATAGTAGAATGTTATTAGGATACGAATGATATCGCCAAGATTATTATTTATTTAATACTCGGAAGGCACAATTTTATAGTTTTAGATTATAAAAAATGTTTGATAAATGGTAGAAATACCTCTAAGTAATTTAGTATTATTCGATTAAATATGTTGTACAAGAATGGGTAAAATGCTATTTTTGAAGCATAACTAACCAAATGAATAATGAAAAAAATATTTTTCTCTTTTTGTATAGTCTTGACTTTGGCTTTGAGTGCTACTGCACAAGTACAAAGTCCTGCAGAATTTTTGCCTACTTATGGCAAGCAAATAACGCATTACCATCAAGTAGAAAATTATTTTAAGCAGCTTACTGAAAAATCTACTTTTATAAAACAGCAGAAATACGGAATTACACCAGAACAAAGAGATTTAAATGTTTTCTTTATTTCTACTCCTGAAAATTTAGCGAATTTAGAGCAAATTAGAAACAATAACTTGGCCGCTATTGGTTTATCTAAAGAGGGAAACCAAACCATAGGCGATAAGGTGATCGTTTGGTTGAGTTTTAACGTACACGGAAATGAATTTGCAGGAACCGAAAGTGCTATGACAGTTGCCTACGAATTAGTCAATCCCTCGAATACCGAAACTAAAAAGTGGTTAGAAAATACAATCGTAATTTTAGACCCTTGTATTAATCCAGATGGCTACTCTAGATACGGAAACTGGTTAAGAGAAATATCAGGAAAAAAAACACATCCAGAAGCTACTGATAGAGAACACATGGAGGTTTGGCCTGGAGGAAGATACAATCACTATATTTTTGATTTAAATAGAGATTGGGCATGGCAAACACAACCAGAAAGTAAGCAGCGTATTGCAATGTATAACCAATGGATGCCGCAAGTTCATACGGATGTTCACGAACAAGGATATGATTCTCCATACTTTTTTCCGCCATCTGCAGAGCCAATACATAACTATATTGAAAAATACCAAAGAGATTTTCATGCTATTTTAGGCGCCAATATTTCCAAAAAATTTGATGCTCAAAATTGGTTATACAACACGAGTGAACGTTTTGATTTGTTTTATCCTAGTTATGGTGACACTTATCCTGCCTATAATGGAGCAGTAGGAATGACAATGGAGCAAGGAGGAATTGGAGCTGGAAGAGCCGTAATGATGAATAATGGAAATATAGTTACCATTCAGGATCGTATTCTACATCATGCCACTGCAGTTCTTACGGTTGTAGAATCTGCCGCTAGCCAAGCCGATGTTTTGCTAAAAGGTTTTAGAGGTTTTATGAACAATTCTAGAAAAACGGTTAAGGGAAATTATAAAATGTATGTAATGAAAAACAATCCCAAGTTGATTCAGCTTGCGGATTTGTTGAAAAAAAATAATATCGAATATAGTTATGCTGATGCAAGTGTAAAAACTTCGGGTTATAATTACAGCACCAAAACAGATAAAGGTTTTGCCATAGAACCCAATGATCTAATTGTAAAAGTAGATCAGCAAAAAGCAGTTTTTACGCAAGTTCTTTTTGAGCCTAATCAAAAATTAAATGATAGTTTGTCTTATGATATTACTGCTTGGGCACTTCCTTTAGCATACGGAGTTGAGGGTTATGCACTAAAAAACAGTATTGCTATTAAAACGAAAGCTACGATTGAAGTGGTTGAAAAAAGTGTTCCTGAAAAAGTCTATGCTTTTCATATTCCGTGGAATAATAGAATATCAGCTCAGGTTTTATCCCTATTACATCAAAATAATATCAAAGTGAGAGCTGCGATGAAGAAAGCTGTTTTTGGCGATATTACCATAGAACCAGGTGGGTTATTAGTTACCAAAGGAGATAATCCTAAAATTGCAGATTTCGAAAAAACAATTACAGATCTCATTAAGATTAAAACAGATTATAATTACATTTCTACAGGATTTTCATCAAACGCTAAAGATGTTGGAGGAGAAAACTTTACTTTGTTAACGGCACCAAAAATTGTTTTATTATCAGGAAAAGGAGTGAGTTCGACTGAATTTGGTGCTGCTTGGTTTTATTTGCAAGAAACCGTTGATTATCCTGTAAGCGTTGTCGAAGTAAATAATTTTAACAGAATAAAACTTTTTGATTACAACACTTTGATTTTAGCTGATGGAGATTATAATTTTTCTGAAGAACAACAAAAGAAATTATCAGAATGGATTAAAAGTGGTGGAAAAGTAATTGCAATGAATGGTGCTTTGAGTCTTTTTGATGGAAAAGAAGGATATGCATTAAGTCCATTTGCATCTGAAGAGGATAAATTAAATTCTGAAAAAGAAGAAGAGGATGCAGTTCTAAAAGAACGCTTTTTAGATTACCAAGACACAGAAAGAAGAGATATTTCTAAATCGATTCCTGGAGCAATCATCGAAAATACACTTAATAAAACTCATCCACTATCTTTTGGATTAGGAGATAAATACTATAGTTTAAAAACAGATGATAGAACGTATTCTTTATTAAAAGATGCCATTAATGTGGCTTATATTCCTAAAGATTATAAAAGTTATGGTTTTATAGGTAATGGAATGAAAAAGAAACTGACTAATACCGTAAGTTTTGCTGTTGAAAGTAAAGGCGACGGTATGGTTGTTTACATGGTTGATAATCCATTGTTTAGAGGTTTTTGGGAAAACGGAAATTTATTATTTAGTAATGCTTTGTTTTTATTAAACTAAAAAATAATTATTTAATTAAAACAAAAAAGAGCCAATTAATTGGCTCTTTTTTGTTTTAAAATAACATTGTAAAACAACTATTTTTATTGATAAAACTGTCAAATAAATATCTCATAACTTAAAAATATTAAATTTTAGGAAGATTTATACCAACTTAAAAGTATTATTTTTTTGAGAAAATTTTGCTCACGATAAATAGAATTACTGCTATGATGGCAACTACTATAAAAATACCAACTCCCATTCCGGCTTTGAATATTCCTTCGACTACTGAACAACTTGAAAATGAAATTAATACTATAAAAAGCATTAATAAACGTGTTATTTGTTTTTGCATGATTATTATGTTTAGGTTATAGTGTAAAATTATACCATAGAATGCTGTAATTTGTTACACAATTTTCTGGTTTTATTATGTAATTTAGAGTTGCTAAAATTAGTATTTATTAATCTCTGTTTCGGTTTCAATAAGTTGCTCTTTATTTGTTATTTTAATTAAAATGATCCTAAAGTTGAATTTTATCATTTTTTTTAAATTCAATTAAAATTAGAAAATTATATATAGTAGAGTTTTATAATTAAAATTGAAACGTGAGATTAAGTTATAAAGAGAAAAATACAAATAGATGATTATTTCTATCTTGTTAATGATAAAATGATAAATTTGAATTTGTATATTTGCAACACCAAACAATATAAATTACTATGAGTCAAAAAGTATTACTTACTGCAAAAGAAGTTACTATCATATTACATCGTTTGGCCTGTCAATTAATTGAAAAACACTTAGATTTTTCAGATACAATTTTAGTTGGTATTCAACCCAGAGGTGTTTTCTTAGCAGAACGTTTAAAAGAAATTTTAGAAAAAGAATACCAAACTCCAGAAATTCAATTGGGTTATCTCGACATTACTTTTTTTAGAGATGATTTCCGTAGAACAGAAAAACCATTAGAGGCTAATAAAACCAAGATTAACTTTATTGTCGAAAATAAAAAAGTCATTTTTATAGATGATGTTTTATTTACAGGTAGAAGTATCAGATCGGCTTTGACAGCTATTCAGTCTTTTGGTAGACCATCAGAAATAGAGTTGTTGGTTTTGATAGACAGACGTTTTAGTCGTAATTTACCTATTCAGCCTGATTATAGAGGAAGACAAGTAGATGCTATTAATGACGAAAAAGTGAAAGTAAGTTGGAAAGAAAATGAAGGAGAAGATGGAGTGTATTTAATTACAAGTTAAATTGTATTAATACTTTAACTATTAAAAATTAATAATCGTAAATAAAAATGAAAGAATTAAGCGTAAATCATTTATTAGGAATAAAATATATCAATAAAAATGATATTGACTTAATTTTTGAAACAGCCGATCATTTTAAAGAAGTCATTAATAGACCCATAAAAAAAGTGCCTTCGTTACGAGATATTACTATTGCCAATATTTTTTTCGAAAATAGTACTAGAACAAAGCTTTCCTTTGAGCTGGCGCAAAAGCGATTATCAGCTGATGTAATTAGTTTTTCTGCAGCACAGTCTTCTGTCAAAAAAGGAGAAACATTAATTGATACTGTAAATAATATTCTTTCTATGAAAGTAGATATGGTCGTTATGCGTCATGCAAATCCTGGAGCTGCTTACTTTTTGTCTAAGAATGTCAAAGCAAGTATTGTAAATGCTGGTGATGGAGCGCATGAACATCCTACTCAAGCTTTATTAGACAGTTATTCTATTAGAGAAAAACTAGGAGAAGTAGCGGGTAAAAAAGTAGTAATTGTTGGTGATGTCTTGCATTCTAGAGTTGCATTATCTAACATATATGCTTTGCAAATGCAAGGTGCCGAAGTGAAAGTTTGCGGGCCTAAAACACTTATTCCAAGACATATTGAGTCATTAGGAGTTACGGTAGAACCTAATTTAAGAAAAGCGCTAGAATGGTGCGATGTAGCCAATATGTTGCGTGTGCAAAACGAGCGAATGGATGTGAATTATTTTCCTTCTACTAGGGAATATGCACAGCAATACGGTGTAGATAAAACTCTCTTAGATTCGCTTAACAAAGAGATTGTAATTATGCATCCCGGGCCTATTAATCGCGGTGTAGAGATTACCAGTGAAGTTGCAGATTCTCAACAATCGGTTATTTTAAATCAAGTAGAAAATGGTGTTGCTATAAGAATGGCCGTTATTTATCTTTTGGCTTCAAAAATTCAATAATTCCTTTTAAATAAATATTTATTTAACCAGACTTGCTTGTTCTAAGTCATAAATAAAAAAAAATGAAAGTAGATCAAAAAGGTCACACGATAACTATTAGAGATACTCAAGGTAATGTTAATTCATTCTTGATGACGGTTACAGAACAGTATAAGTCGTTTGAAAAAAGTAACATTATAATTGATCTTTTAATGCATAAAGAGCTATCATTGAACGATATTAAATTATTTATTCCGATTTCAAAACAGCATAAAAAATCAAAAAAATCTTTTGTAGTTGTAGCGGATGACTTTGATTACAATGCTGCTCCTAATACATTAACTATTGTTCCTTCGTTATTAGAAGCTCACGATATTATAGAAATGGATGAAATAGAAAGAGATCTTGGATTTTAAAAATAGTTGTGAATAGGAGTATAAAAAAATAGTACTACAGTTTTATACATTGTTTTTTCAGGTCTATTTTATGCTAATAAAATTTTATTACTAAATATAATTCGTATTGCCTATTTGATTCGCTTTTGATGTAATACTTAGGTATATAATATTGAAAAATAGAATAATATATAAAATAACGTTGTTGCTATTTAAGGAAACAACTGTACATATTCAATTTTTATAAATCAAATAATAATTTGAAACTAACAATTCTTGGTTGCTATGCAGCCACTCCTCGTACATTTACAAATCCTACTTCACAGATTTTAGAAATTAAAAACAGGCTTTTTTTGATTGATTGTGGTGAAGGAACTCAAGTACAATTGCGAAGAAATAAAATTAAATTTTCTAAAATAAATCATATTTTTATTTCCCATTTACATGGAGATCATTTTTTTGGTTTAATAGGTCTTATTTCAACCTTTAGCTTACTAAATAGAACAACCGATTTGCATGTACATGGTCCTAAAGGAATAAAGGAAATCATAATGTTACAATTGCGATTATCCAATTCGTGGACAAATTATGATCTGTTTTTTCATGAACTTGATTCTAAAGAAAGTGAAATAATCTTTGAAGATGATAAGGTTACGGTGAAAACAATTCCATTAAAACATCGGGTATATACAAATGGTTTTTTATTTGAAGAAAAAATAGGGGAGAGGAAACTTAATTTGGATGCAGTACAAAATTATGAAATTGATTCTTGTTATTATCAAAAAATTAAGAACGGTAAGGATATCACTTTAGAAGACGGAAGAATTATTGAAAATGAACACTTAAGTTTTGATCCTATTCCTGCAAAAAGCTATGCTTTTTGTTCTGACACAGCGTATCATGAAGCTGTTATTTCTATTATTAAAAATGCAGATGTTTTGTATCACGAGGCGACTTTCCTAGATTCTGAAGAAAATCTAGCTAGCAAAACACTACATTGCACGGCTAAACAAGCAGCAACAATTGCTTTAAAATCTAATGTAAAACAATTGATTTTAGGACATTATTCTACGCGATATGAAAATATAGAAATGTTTAAAGAAGAAGCAATTACAATTTTTCCAGAAATTCTTTTGGCAGATGATGGTAAAAGTTTTGAATTTTAGTACATAAAGTTTTTTGCATTATTCAATTGCTAGCTATTTTAAACCTCATTTTTTATAAAAATACATTTTAAAAAAATAAAAACATGAATGACTTAAGTAATTACAGAAAATCTTACGATAAAAGTGAATTATTAGAATCTTCTATTCCTGAAGATCCTATTAACTTGTTTAACAGGTGGTTTCATGAAGTAGAAGATTTTGGTGGAGACAGTGAAGTAAATGCTATGACGGTTTCGACGATAGGTTTGGATGGTTTTCCTAAATCAAGGGTTGTCCTACTTAAAAAGTTTAGTGAAGAAGGTTTTATTTTTTATACCAATTACAATTCAGAAAAAGGAAAGGCTATTGCTGCAAACCCACATGTTTGTCTTTCTTTTTTTTGGCACACACTAGAGCGTCAGGTAATTATAAAAGGAATAGCAAATAAAATTCCTGCGATTACATCGGATCATTATTTTGAGAGCAGACCTAACGGAAGTAAGCTAGGAGCAATTGTTTCAAATCAGAGTGAAGTTATTCCTTCTCGCGAGTATCTAGAAGAAAATTTAAAACAATTAGAAGGAGAATATGAAGGAATTGTGATTCCAAGACCAGAATATTGGGGAGGCTTTTTAGTTACCGCTATTGAGGTAGAATTTTGGCAAGGCAGACCTAATCGTCTGCATGACAGGATACGTTACTCCAGTCAGGATGATTTCTCATGGAAAATTGAGAGACTGTCTTCTTAATGTAGGAAAAAGAACATTTAAAAATTATTATGATGTAGTTCGTCGATTATTTTTGGCAGTTTAACGATAAAATGATTAGTTTTGATCAAGAAATTAACATTTTATTTACTTATTGAAGTTGTTTGCCCCACAATCTACTTTAATCTTAAACTACTAAAATTATGAAACTAAATTTACTTTATGTATTATTGCTAGGTGCAGTAATGTGTAGTTCTATTTCATGTTCATCAGATGATTCAGAAACTCAAATTGCTGATGCATCGGTAGAGAAAGTAATTAATTATTCTTATAACTCATTTGAGTTAGAAACGATGAATCTAATTAATGATCATAGAGCTAGTTTAGGATTAAAACGTTTAGAGCGAATTAACCATATGTCATACAAATCAGAAGAGCATGATAATTATATGATTACTAACAATGTTGTTAATCACAATGATTTTGTAGCTCGTTCAGAAAATATAATGAAAACCTTAGGAGCAAAATCAGTAGGTGAAAATATTGCTTATAATTATAGTACTCCAAAAGCAGTATTAGACGCTTGGTTAGCAAGTCCTGGGCATAGAGAAAATATTGAAGGCAATTTTACCCATTTTGGAATTGCAATTAAAGAAAATCCTGCCAATGGTAGAAAATATTATACTAATATATTTGCAAAAATTTAAGTTGAGTTTTTTTTATATTAAAAGGGCTGTCTTCTCCCCAAAAGACAGCCTTTTTTTTTGATTAAAATCTAAAATAATTATATCATAAGGCAGTTATTATAAACTCACTTCTTCGGTTCATTTGATGCTCTTCTTCGCTACAAATAACATTGTCAGAACAATTGTTTACTAGTTGTGATTCGCCATATCCTTTGCCGGTAAGTCGGTTGGAATTAATTCCATTTTGTATCAACCAAGCAATAGTTGCACTAGCTCTTCTGTTAGACAAAGCCATATTATAAACAGCAGTTTGTCGACTATCGGTGTGCGAACGGATGTTTAATTTTAAGGTTGGATTTTGTTTTAAAACATCTAATATTTTTTCTAACTCAAATGCTGCTTCCTGCCTAATACTTGATTTATCTAAATCAAAGTATATCATTTTTATATTAAAACATTTACCTAAATCATCTCCTACAGTTACAATACATTTATCATTTTCTAATGCAATTGGTAAATGTGTTTTTCCGTTTGCTGTACTTATTGCTATTTTTTCTTCTTTAGTTTTATAATTACTTTTCTCTGCTCTAACATAATATGTTTTGCCACATTGAACATTAAAAGAATAATTTCCTTTATCATCAGATTGGGTAGAACTAACTATATTAAATTTGTTATCAAAGAGCGTTATCTTAGTTGCAGCAAGTATACTTGAAGTCTTTGTATCGGTGATTTCACCATATAAAAGTTGCTGACAAGAAAGTCTTTTTAATTCTAAAAACTTATAAATATCATCATAACCTTTTCCGCCTTCTTTGTTTGATGAAAAGAAACCTCGTCTTGATTTTGTATCAATTAGATAGGCAAAATCATCTTTTGAGGAGTTTATATCCGAACCCAAATTTTGCACTTCTCCAAAAGAACCATCGCTTGCTATTGTGCTTACAAAAACATCTAAACCACCTAAACCGGGATGACCGTCTGATGCAAAATAAATCTCATTTTCGTCACTTACGTAAGGGAACGATTCTTTTCCTTCGGTATTTATAGTTGTACCTAAATTTATAGGTATGCCGTAAGTCCCATTGCTTTTTATTTCTACTTTAAATAAATCAGATTGGCCTATACTTCCGGGCATATCTGAGGCAAAATACAGTGTCTTACCATCTGGACTTAAAGCAGGATGTGCTGTGCTATAATTATCGCTGTTAAAAGGAAGATCGATTACATCAGTCCATTTTTGGTTTTTTAAGGTTGCTTTATATATTTTTACTAAAGTAATTTTGTTACCATCTTTTCCTTTTTTTCCATCTAAAAAGTTATTTCTAGTAAAGTACATACTTTGACCATCATTGGTAAATACGGGAGTAGATTCGTTAAATCTTGAGTTTATTCTAGAATCAAATTTTTTAGGTTTATTGGGAGTCATGTCTTCTCCTAAAGTGGCCGAATATAAATTTGTAAAGTGTTGATTAGTCCATTTGTGTTTTCTCTGACCTAAACTCCCGGTATCTCTAGCTGAGGTGAATACGATTTCATTATTATATATTGCAGTACCGTAATCAGAATATTCAGAGTTTATTCCGGCATCTTCAATTTTATATCTTCCAGAATTGGCCTTTATCTCCTCTAGATAGTTTCTGTCTTTGGCAAATAGTTTTCCACGACTATCATTTCCAGATTTTTTATCGAATAATTTTAATAATTCATTGGCTTTTTCATCTTGACCAATAGATTTCAAAGAATTAGCATATCTGTAGTAATATTCTGGTTCTAAATCGGTACTGTTCATCTCAAATAATTCAGCATACCACTTTGCAGCTTTTTCAAAATCAGAATTAAAGTAATAAGAATTGGCTAAATTCTTAAACATTTCTGTCGATTTATATCCTTTTTCCGCAACCCTTTCGTAGGTTTTTATAGCATCTATATAGGCAAACTTATCGTATTTTTTGTCTGCAGCTATCAATTTTGCTTTTTGAGAATATACATTAAATGTCAAAGCATTCAATATAATTATATAGAGGAATATATTGTTTTTCATACTGATCTTTTTTAAAAGAAACGAGGAGTTGTAATTTTGTCATTGTTTTTGAATATTTCATAGCGCAAGAATATTTCATGCGAACCAGAATTATAGTTGTTCAATTTTGTAGTTTCATGATCATAACCATATCCGATGTACATCCCATCAGAAACCTGAAAACCTACAATAGCACTAAGTGCAGCACTCCATCTGTAAGCAACACCTACTGTGAATTTCTCAACAAACATAAAATTGGCTGAAATATCTACTTGTAGTGGTGAGCCAATAACTAGTTTGGAAAAAATAGCGGGTTTAAATTTTATGTCACTCGTCAGATCTGCAACATATCCTGCCATTAGATAATAATTTATCTTTTCTTTAAAAATGGCAACTGTATTATCATCATATCGATTGGACTCTATGAAATTTGGAATAGAAAAACCAATATAGGCTTTATCAGAATGTAAATAAATACCAGCACCTATGTTTGGAGAAAATTCATTATTGATATTTTGTATTGAAGGATCTAAAGGATAATCACTAACAGGATTTAGTTTTGATGTGTCTAGATTAAAAATATTAGCCGATGCTTTTATACCAAACGAAAGTTTGTAGGATTCGGATGTCGGAATCGTATAGGAAATATCGGCAGAGATAGTGTTTTCCTTTGTAGGACCTATTTTATCATTAACTACAGAGAAGCCTATACCAAGATTATTTCCGTTTAAAGGGGTGTTAATAGAAGCTACATTCGTAACTGGAGCGCCATCTAATCCTACCCATTGGGTTCGATGCATAGCAAAAATACTCATTGCGCCTCTAGATCCTGCATAAGCTGGATTTACATTTATAGTGTTATACATATATTGTGTGTACTGCGCATCTTGCTGCGCATGACTCACAAAAAATGTAAAGATCAAAATGACTGAAAATATTTTTGTTCTCATAGTAAATTTATTATTATTAATATATTGAACTGTTTTTTGATAAGCGTGCGAAATACTATTTGTATAAACTTAATTTTTAACGATGTTGATTTTTATAAACTAGGAGTTAATCCTGAGTCATTTAGAGAGACTCAGGATTAAAATCATAGTTTGAATCTATTTCGTGAGATATAAAAAACCTTCTTTTTTATTGTTTTGAATAGTACCATTCCCATCTATAGAAGTATAGTTTAGAATATAGAAATAGGTTCCACTTGGTAAACCAGTAGATTCACTAACTGTAGTTCTTCCTTGCGATATACCATCAAAATTATTAGTTTGATTATTGTAATTTTTAGTTCTAAAAATTAAAACACCCCAACGATTATAAATCTCAACTGTATTTTCTGGATAACAATTGGTTTCACTAATATCATCGATTGTAAAAACATCATTAATACCATCGCCATTTGGAGAAAAAGCATTGTGTACTACTATAGATCTGCAACCTAATACAAATGCTTTATCAATTTCAACGGTGTCAGAGGCTTTTATTTCAGCATTTGTAGGTGTTAATCCTTTTGCATTAGCGATATTAATAACAGAATTATTGTCAAGATCATTTTTAGTTATGGTATAGCTTTCATTAAATTCTTGTTCTGTACCTGGCGCCAAAACAGAAATAATTGTATTTAATCCTGTTAATGGATCGGTTACTACAATTTGATGAAGTGTTACATTTCCTGAATTCCTAACTATAATTTTATAATTGATTATTTCTCCAACTAAACTATAGCCTGTGACAGCTGCTGTTTTATAAACCACGAGATTAGCACTTTGATTTAACGTTGTTATTGTGCAATCTTTACAATCTGTTTTTGATACGCAATTCATACATTGTGTAGGATCTGTAGAAGTAGCAGTTACTTTATCATTGTAAGGTGTTGTGCCAGTAACAGTAGCCAAATTGTATACTAAACCACTATCTATATCAGCTTGGGTAATTGAATAAGTAGCTGAAAAAGAAGTAGCATTAGACTCGCCAATTTGTAATGTAATAGGACTACCTGTTATTACGAGACCTTCTAAATTATCACTTATATTGACTTGAGTTAAGATAACATCACCCGTATTTATTAGCACGAAGGAGTAGACTATTTTATCTCCTAAATTGGTTATTCCATCTTTGTTAGCGTCTACATAGATGCCATCTTTTGTAATTGCAATACTTGCTTTTTGATTTAGAGGTGTTTCTGTTGCAGTATCATTATTTTGTTGCGTTCCAGAGATATCTTTCACTTCATTTCCTTTCGGATCTTTACCAATTGCAACTGCAGAATTAATTACTTTACCTGCATTAATATCAGCTTGAGTTAAAATATAAATTCCTGTTAAAGTTGCATTTTCACCAGCATTAAGAGAAGTAATACTATTGTTTTTTATTGTTAACCCCTTCATAGGATCAGTTATGACAATAGAATTTATTGTTACATTTCCAGTATTTGTTACTATAAAAGTGTAATTGATTATCTCACCTGCTTGTGCAAAACCATCGGTATTTGAATCATAGAAAATTCCTTTTTTAACAAGAGCTATTCCTGATTCCTGAATTGAATAGGAGTAATTTGCAACACAGCTATTCTTATCTTTGATTTCAACACTATAATTTCCTTTAATTAAACCAGTAAGATCTTTTGTTGTTGCACCATTTGACCATAAATAAGTATAAGGTAGTGTTCCTCCAGAAATAGTTTGAGTTATGCTGCCATTACTACATCCTACACAATTAGTATTATCAATGATTATTGCAGTTGCTGTTATTGCAGCATTCGGTTGCTGAATAATAACTTTTAATTCATCAGAGGAACAACCATTGGCGGAAGTTGCAATTACCTTATAAATACCTTGAGAAAGTCCTATCAAATCTTTAGAAGTAGAATAGGCAATATTATTTTTTGTCCATTCATAAGTATAAGGACTTTTTCCTCCTTCAGTAATAATGCTAATAGTACCATTATTTTCTCCAAAGCAATAAGCATCTGTTTGCGAAGAAATAGAAATTATAGGAAGACTGTTGTCAAGCGTAGTATTTACCGAAGCTGAAGCCGAACACCCATTACTATTTCTTACCGTTACCGAAAATGTTCCCGCAGTTGCAACCGTAATAGCAGGAGTCGTTGCTCCGTTTGACCATAAATAGCTGGTTCCACCGCTTGCTGTTAAAGTCGTATTTGGAATGTTACAACTCAAAGCCAATCCGTTATCCGATGCTATAGCGGCAATAGGAAGAGCGTTATCAAGCGTAGTAGTTACCGAAGCTGTAGCCGAACATCCATTGGCATTTTTTACCGTTACCGAAAATGTTCCCGCAGTTGCAACCGTAATAGCAGGAGTTGTTGCTCCGTTCGACCATAAATAGCTGGTTCCACCGCTTGCTGTTAAAGTGGTATTTGGAGTGGTACAACTCAAAGCCAATCCGTTATCGGACGCAATAGCGGCAATAGGAAGAGTATTATCAAGTGTAGTATTTACCAAAGCAGTCGCCGAACAACCATTACTATTTTTTACCGTTACCGAAAATGTTCCTACAGTTGTAACAGTAATAGCAGGAGTTGTTGCTCCGTTTGACCATAAATAGCTGGTTCCACCGCTTGCTGTTAAAGTCGTATTTGGAGTGTTACAACTTAAAGCTAATCCGTTATCCGATGCAATAGCGGCAATAGGAAGAGCGTTATCAAGCGTAGTATTTACCGAAGCAGTCGCCGAACAACCATTGGCATTTTTTACCGTTACCGAGAATGTTCCCGCAGTTGCAACAGTAATAGCAGCAGTTGTTGCTCCGTTCGACCATAAATAGCTGGTTCCACCGCTAGCTGTTAAAGTCGTATTTGGAGTGTTACAACTCAAAGCCAGTCCGTTATCGGACGCAATAGCGGCAATAGGAAGAGTATTATCAAGCGTAGTATTTACCGAAGCAGTAGCTGAACACCCATTACTATTTTTTACCGTTACCGAAAATGTTCCGGCAGTTGCAACCGTAATAGCAGCAGTTGTTGCTCCGTTTGACCATAAATAGCTGGTTCCACCACTTGCTGTTAAAGTCGAATTTGGAGTGGTACAATTCAAAGCCAATCCGTTATCCGATGCAATAGCGGCAATAGAAAGAGTATTATCAAGTGTAGTATTTACTGAAGCAGTCGCCGAACACCCATTAGCATTTTTTACCGTTACCGAAAATGTTCCGGCAGTTGCAACTGTAATAGCAGGAGTTGTTGCTCCGCTCGACCATAAATAGCTGGTTCCACCGCTTGCTGTTAAAGTCGTATTTGGAGTCGTGCAACTCAAAGCCAATCCATTATCCGATGCAATAGCGGCAATAGGAAGAGTATTATCAAGCGTAGTATTTACCGAAGCTGTAGCCCAACACCCATTAGCATTTTTTACCGTTACCAAAAATGTTCCGGCAGTTGTAACAGTAATAGCAGCAGTTGTTGCTCCGTTCGACCATAAATAGCTGGTTCCACCGCTTGCTGTTAAAGTCGTATTTGGAGTGTTACAATTCAAAGCCAATCCATTATCCGATGCAATAGCGGCAATAGGAAGAGTGTTATCAAGCGTAGTATTTACCGAAGCAGTTGCTGAACATCCATTGGCATTTTTTACCGTTACCGAAAATGTTCCCGCAATTGCAACAGTGATAGCAGCAGTTGTTGCTCCGTTCGACCATAAATAGCTGCTTCCACCGCTTGCTGTTAAAGTCGTATTTGGAGTGTTACAACTCAAAGTCAATCCGTTATCCGATGCAATAGCGGCAATAGGAAGAGTATTATCAAGCGTAGTATTAACAGAAGCAGTCGCCGAACAACCATTACTATTTTTTACCGTTACCGAAAATGTTCCGGCAGTTGCAACAGTAATAGCAGGAGTTGTTGCTCCATTTGACCATAAATAGCTGGTTCCACCGCTTGCTGTTAAAGTCGTATTTGGAGTGTTACAACTCAAAGCCAATCCATTATCCGATGCAATAGTGGCAATAGGAAGAGTATTATCAAGCGTAGTATTTACCGAAGCAGTCGATGAACAACCATTAGCATTTTTTACCGTTACCGAAAATGTTCCCGCAGTTGTAACAATAATGGAAGCAGTTGTTGCTCCGTTTGACCATAAATAGCTGGTTCCACCACTTGCTGTTAAAGTCGTATTTGGAGTGGTACAACTCAAAGCCAATCCGTTATCTGATGCTATAGCGGCAATAGGAAGAGTATTATCAAGCGTAGTATTTACCGAAGCAGTCGATGAACAAACATTAGCATTTTTTACCGTTACCGAGAATGTTCCCGCAGTTGAAACCGTAATAGCAGGAGTTGTTGCTCCGTTCGACCATAAATAGCTGGTTCCACCGCTAGCTGTTAAAGTCGTATTTGGAGTCGTGCAACTCAAAGCCAGTCCGTTATCCGATGCAATAGCGGCAATAGGTAATGCATTTACAGAAACTACTATTGGTACTTTTGATCCTATACAGGAAGTTGTTTTTCCTTCGGCTACATAATAAGTATATTGTCCTAAAGTAGTAGTTAAGGGTGTTATACTTGTTTTTGGAGTTCCAGTAAGAGAATCAAAATAATATATAGTATAAGTTGGTGAAGTATGGCCAGCTGAAAAAGTAGCTGTCAATGGTACTGCAGGACTATTTATACAGTATTCAACATTGGTAACTTTAGGAGTGGAGTTAACTACATAACCAAACCATACTTTTTTATTAGGATCACTTGGAATTGGAGTAACTATTATACTACCTAAATTACAATACAAATTATATAAGATACTGTTAGAAAGATAATTTATATCTGGTACTACAGTATAATTTTGATTAACCTCTAAAGCTGTGCTTCCATTAATTTCGAAATATTTGCTATTTCCCGGTATTAACTTAACGGCATTTTCTTTAGTAACAACAGTTCCAACACTATTTATAGGCTCTCCTGCATCGTTTACGGTATAGTAAATAATTTCTATAGATCCTTTTCCACCGCTGACTTTAGGTACTGTAAAATTGGTTGGTGTTTCTTGATGTGCATTCGTATTACCGTTTACATCTGTATAATCCATAAATGTTTTTTCATTTGCATCATAAAGAATAGTTGTATCGGTATTCGGTGCCATTGTAACAAAATAATACATATTGTCTCCCAATTCAGAAACAGTACCTATATTCCATGTTATTTTCCATTTTACGATGTTACTATTTCCACTTGCGGGGTTGTCAGGATCATTTAAAACAAAACCGTTATTACTAAAATTTACACTTCCTTTTGATACCACAACATTTCCAGTAGTGATGGGCAAAACAGTATAGGTTGGTGTAACATTGGCAGATAAAAGTATAAACGTACTCATTGGGTCTGTTAAAACAGCATTAGTCGCAGCGTACGAAATATTTGATCTTATTTGAGAATAAATATTAGATATATTACTAGAATTTGCTGGAAAATAGCCTTTGTTTTGAGAACCCATTAAGGTACTTTCTGCAGCTCCGTTTGCTGGGACTTCAAAACCAATGGTATAAATATCTGCACCATCGCTAATAATCTTTTTAGCTTCATATATCGTTGGTATACCATGATTTCCCGCATTGAAGGTTTTATTGCCACAAGTTGTAGTAAATAAGGTGAAATTAAAATTGTTTCCATCACCAACAACATTTGTATAAATACTTGATGAAACTTTTAAATAATTATTTTCATAATCACTTCTTGAAATATTAAAATTAGATATACTGCCACATCCTACAGTAAAAGCAGGTGGTGCTATATTAGAATTATAACTATAAGTAGGGTCACCATCTGACAATAATATCACCACTTTTTTATCAGCAGTGCTTGATTCTACTAAAAGTCTGGCCGCATAAAAACCTCCTTGAATATTTGTACCACCATTGGCAACAATTGCGTCAATGGCTGTGTTTAATGAAGAAGTGTTATTGGTAAATACTTGATCGATTTGTGGGTTTCCTGTTGTACCTCCAGAAGCAGGATTTAGTGTTACAATTGCTATTCTTATATCGGTAGAACCATTTAGTAATTGGTTAACAAATGTTTTTGCTGCCTCTTTAGCACTAGTTATTTTGGTACCGTTCATACTCCCAGAATCATCAATAACTAAAATTAGATCGGTAGATTTAGGAATGTTTTTTCCTTCAACCATAAGATTAATTTTCCATTTTCCGCTTTCTACCGCTTCAGCAGTTTTTTCAATATGTACAGCACCTGGATTTGGCCATTCTAGAGAATTAGGTGATGCGAGTGATCTCAAGGCAAATGTGTCTGATTTGAGTTTTTTACTACCAATAGCTACAGGTAAAGCAAAAGGGGCTACTTGACCAATTAGTACTGGTCCACCAAGTTTGTCTGGATCTTGCTGAGCATATAAAGTACTAACAAATAAAAAAAATGTAAGTACAAAAACAGTAATTTTAGTTTTCATAGAGTTGATTTTAAACTTTTAATAGGTAATTTTTTTAGGATTGTTTGTACGCTATTTTCTTTCACAAAAGTGTACAAGCATCTGAAACCAATACAAAAGAAATTTTTAAGATTTCTTAAATACAGTGTATTAGCAATCGGTTTTACTACTTTAGAAGTAATAAAACTGTCAATAAGTTGAGAAACAAAACTGTAATTTTGAACGAGGTCCTTTATTTAAAAGACTGAGATCGGAATTGAATTATCTAAAGAGTAAATCATTTAACTAATTTCCTTCATTAGGTTTAGAAAAATATTTTTTTTTAAATACTTCCAAATCAATTTAATTTTATTGGCTAGGTTGTGTTAGGATAGTTTTTAATAAAGGAATTATTTAAATTATGCCTATTTCTTATTTTCCTAATCATAATCTTATTTCTCAGTGATTGGATAGTGAAGAATATTTGAGAAAGATTATGATTAAAAACTTTTAATGTTCTATTTGTAAGACACATTAAAGACTGAGGTTTGAAAACTAAATACTGAAACTTTCGTTTGTTTTTATTGGATTCTTTTTGTGGTTTTAAATACCTAGAGCTTCTAATTAATTCTATGTTCTCTATAGGAAAATAGCTTGAAAACCATTTTTCAAAGAAAATATATAATATGAAGTAAGTAGGAATATTATTTTTTAATTGAGTAAAAGATATATTCATAATTTTATAATTTAAGGTTTTGTACTTTTTTTTAAAATAAATTGGTTTTTTAAGAAATAGTAACTAATGATTTTTATGCAAAAACATATTAAAAAGTCATTTATAAAAATTCAATTTTGATTGCATGTTAATGACAATAAAAAAAGTAATAGTTGGTGTTGTTGTTGAATTGTTGGTGGAAAACAAGTCAAATTATTTATACAACAATAATATTTAATTAGAGTCTAATCATCTGTTTAGTAGCTAATTAATTATAAATTTATTAAAATAGATGAGTTGTTGATTTTAAAATCTACAAACAACTTAAATACTCGTTAAAAGGTTCTTTTTTTTAAGTTTTTTTATAATTTAGAAAAAAAACAGGGCTTTTTAGTTTATAAATTAAGATTTATTTATATGTTTTTAACATAATATTCTTGAATATTATATTTTATAGTCGACTATGTCTGATTTCTTGTTATCTTTAAAAATATGCATTTATAAAATTAAAAGTTAAAAGAAAATCAGTTTGTATTTATGTTTTGTAAATTGTATCTGAATATTTTAATTTTCTATTAATTGGAAATAAAATTTTATCTATATGAAAAACTTAATATTAGTTAGACATGCAAAATCAAGTTGGGAAGTTCCGATGCATGATAAAGATCGAGGTTTGACTTCTCAAGGTATAAAAGACGCTCACTTAGTTTCAAATTATATTAAGGATTTCATTCCTAAAACATATATTATTTGGAGTAGCTCAGCAAAAAGAGCTACTAATACAGCAATGATTTTTGCTCAAAATATAGCCTATCCTGTAGAAAGTATCATTTACAAAGACGACCTTTATACTTTTGACGATAATAAACTCGAGGAACTTATAAAATCATGTACAAATAGTTGCGAAAATGTTATTCTTTTTGGTCATAACGGGGCAATTACAGATTTTGTTAATAAATTTGGGGATGAATTTATAGAAAATGTTCCTACATCGGGTTTTGTATATTTGAAATTTGAAACAGATAATTGGAAAAAAATCAAAAAAGGTAAAACAAAAAAAATAATATTTCCCAAAAATCTAAGATGAATAAAGTGTTAGAATATAAATACATTGATAGAGAAAAAAGTTGGTTAGCATTTAATGCCAGAGTACTTCAAGAAGCTGGTGATACAACGGTTCCATTATTAGAAAGATTACGTTTTTTAGGAATTTTTTCTAATAATTTAGATGAGTTTTTTAGAGTTCGTTTTGCAGCAATTAGACGTTTAAGCCTTTCAGGAATTTCAGGAGAAAAGTATTTAAGAGGAATCTCGGCTCAACAATTAGTAAAAGATATTACCGAAATTGTTATTCAGCAGCAATCAGAAAGTTTACGAATTTTGAACATTATAGAAAGCGAACTAGAAACAAAAAATATATTTATTATAACAGAAGCTGACATTACTATTGAACAAGAAATTTTTCTTAAAGATTTTTTTATTCAAAAAGTAAGTCCTGAATTAGTAACGATTATTTTAAATGATTTAGCAGAATTCCCTGTTTTAAAGGATACTTCTGGCTATTTAGCTGTAAAATTGGTAATGAATCAAGATGCAGAGGTGCGTTATGCAGTCATCGAAATTCCTAAAGCAATTAATCGTTTTGTTGTTTTACCTTCTAATAATGAAAAACAATATATCATACTTTTAGACGATGTTATTAGACACAATCTAGAAAATATATTCAATATTTTTGATTATCAAAGTGTTTCGGCGCACATGATAAAAATTACTAGAGATGCTCAATTGGATATCGACAGTGATTTAAGTAAAAGTATGATCGAAAAAATATCACTAAGTGTAAAAGACAGACGAATAGGGGAGCCGGTACGTTTTATTTATGATCAATTAATCGAAGAAGATACATTACAATTTTTTCTAGAAAAGATGAAAATCGTTTCTACAGATAGTATCATACCTGGCGGAAGATATCACAATAGAAGAGATTACATGAGTTTTCCTAACCTAGGTCGATATGATTTGCTATATGAGACAAATGTTCCATTACCTATTCCAGGATTAAGTCTAGAGGGTAGCATATTAGAAAAAATTAGTGAAAAAGATTATTTGCTAAATGCACCTTATCAATCTTTTTCTTATTTAACTAAGTTTTTGCGAGAAGCAGCTTTAGATCCAAAAGTGATTTCAATTAAAATCACATTGTATCGATTGGCCAAAAATTCTCAGATTATTAGTTCTCTTATAAATGCTGCCAAAAACGGAAAAAAAGTAACGGTTCAAATAGAATTGCAAGCCAGTTTTGATGAAGCATCAAATATTTCGTATGCTGAACAAATGCAGTTGGAAGGAATTGAATTGATTTTTGGTATAAAAGGACTAAAAGTGCACAGTAAAATATGTGTAATAGAGAGAACTGAAAACGATAAAGTAAAAAGATATGGATTTGTATCGACAGGAAATTTTAATGAATCTACTGCTAAAATTTATACTGATGTTACTCTTTTTACCAGTCACCAACAAATTCTTAAAGATATTGTAAAGATATTTGATTTTTTTGATGTCAATTATAGAGTGCACCGTTACAAGCATCTAATTGTCTCACCACATTACACCAGAACGCGATTTATAAAATTAATTGATAGAGAAATTACACATGCCTTGGCGGGAAGAAAAACTCAAATTAAATTAAAAATGAATAGCTTGTCTGATTATGAAATGATTGATAAGTTATACGAAGCTAGTAAAGCTGGAGTTAAAATTCGTTTGCAAATTAGGGGAATTTGCTCTTTAATTCCAGGGATTCCCGGTATGAGTGAAAATATTGAAGCGATAAGTATTGTAGATCATTATTTAGAACATTCGAGAGTTTATATTTTTGGTAACGCGGGACAAACTGAAGTTTATATTTCATCTGCTGATTTTATGACACGAAACATAGATGGACGTGTCGAAGTAACTTGTCCTATTTATGATCAAGGTATAAAAAATGAACTTATAGACAATTTTGATATTGGTTGGAAAGGAAATGTAAAAGTACGTATGCATTCTCATAAGTTAGATAATAAATATAAAGCTCGAAATCATAATCCTATTTTTAGAGCTCAATTTGAGACTTATAGGTATTATGCCAATAAACTTAATGCTGCTACGCAAAAAGAACAAATTCTATAACTATCTGCTAAATTGTGATGATGTATTATGGTACTAAGAAATAAACCAATTGAAAGAACATGATTAAAATAAAGAAATATGCTGCCATAGATATTGGTTCTAATGCCATGCGTTTACTAATCGTAAATATTGTGGAGCAAGAAGGTAAAGAGCCTCAATTTAACAAGAGCTCCTTAGTTCGTGTTCCTATTAGACTGGGGCAGGAAGCTTTTACCGTAGGAGAAATTTCAGAAGAGAATATCGAGAGAATGTGTGATGCGATGAAGGCTTTTAATCTTTTGATGAAAGTTCATAAAGTAGAACGATATATGGCTTTTGCAACCTCAGCAATGCGTGAAGCTTATAATGGAAAAGAAGTTGTAGCCATCATTAAGAAAAAAGCAGATATAAAAATAGAAATTATTGATGGTAAGAAAGAAGCCGCTATTATTGCATCAACAGATTTACATCACTTATTAAAGACGGATCAAACCTATCTTTTTGTAGATGTTGGTGGTGGTAGTACTGAGTTTACCGTATTTTCAAATGGTAAAATTATAAACTCAAGATCTTTTAAAGCAGGAACTGTTCGCTTATTAAATGATATGGTTTGCGATGTGGTTTGGGAAGAAATTGAAAAGTGGATTAAGGCTAATACACAAGATTATGAAGAAGTTACATTAATCGGTTCTGGAGGAAATATCAATAAGTTGTTCAAAATGTCGGGCAAATTACAAGCCAAACCGCTCTCCTATATTTATGTGAATTCTCAATATGCGTTTTTAAATTCACTTTCTTACGAACAAAGGATTTCTGAATTGGGATTGAATCCTGATCGTGCCGATGTAATTATTCCAGCCACAAGAATATACCTAAATGCGATGAAATGGAGTGGTGCAAGAAATATTTATGTGCCTAAAATTGGGCTTTCTGACGGAATTGTAAAAGCGATGTATTTCAACAAAATATAATTTTTTTCTAGGCATCTATATCTAATCCAAATGTTGTTCGTAAGAGTTCAATATTTGGATTTATTTCATGTAGTCTGTTGTAACGGTCTTGATCGTTAAAACTTCTTTTGTTTTCCACAGCTTCATTTACAGTTATTTCTATAGTAATGTCATGATTGTGTAAATGCCCTTTTAAATGCCCTAAAAGACCATTTAATTCCTTTTCAAAATCTAATTTAGAACCTTCATTTGGTAACTCTAATGTTATTGCGGTTCCATTAAGTTTGGGATCGTTGATTAATAATAAAGATTCCATAATTTTGTATCCTTTGTCTCCTAAACGCTGGGCGTATTTATTCCATTGCAACAACATTTCTGTTTCGGTAAAGGGTTCTGTAGGCAAATGGGTTGCTTCTTTTACAATTCCTTTACTGCTTTCTTCCAATGCTTTTTTCGCACGAATACTAGCTAGTGAAAAGGCAGAAACTTTTGGTGCAGAAGATTCTGAATTACTATCTTTTAGGATTGGTTTTGAAATAGGATTTGATTTTAAAGCAGGCGCTACTGTATCAATTTCTGTTTTCAATAAAGCAGATTCATTTACTGCTTTTTGTTTTTCGGGTGCTTTATTGGTGTCAACTATAGAATAATCATTTTTTCTATAGTACGTAGGTGGAATTATAAATTGCTCAACTTTTTTTTTTCTCCATCAAAGGTGATAGAGGCAAGCTGCATTAAACATAATTCTACAAGAAGTCGCTGGTTTTGACTCAACTTATATTTTAAATCGCAATCATTGGCAATTTCAATTCCTTTTAATAAAAATGCTGGATTGCATTTTTGTGCTTGAACTCCATACATTTGTTGTGCTTGTTCTCCTACCTCTAATAACGATAGCGTAGAAGGTGTTTTAGAAACTAATAAATCTCTAAAATGAGAAGCTAATCCGGAAACAAAATGATGTGCATCAAAACCTTTTGCCAATATTTCATTGAAAGCCATCAATAATTCTGGAATTTTATTTTCCAAAATCAACTCGGTAATATTAATGTAAGTTTCGTAATCTAACACATTCAAGTTTTCTGTTACCGCTTGGCGTGTTAAATTTTTACCACAAAAAGAAACTACTCGATCAAAAATAGATAAAGCATCTCTCATTGCGCCATCAGCTTTTTGAGCAATTATGTGCAACGCATCATCTTCAAAAATAACACCTTGACTTGTTGCTACTTCTGCTAAATGTTCTTTGGCATCTTTTACGGTAATTCTTTTAAAATCAAATATTTGACAACGAGATAAAATCGTTGGAATAATTTTGTGTTTTTCAGTAGTTGCTAAAATAAAAATAGCGTGTTTTGGCGGCTCTTCTAATGTTTTCAAGAAAGCATTAAAAGCAGCTGAAGATAACATATGAACCTCATCAATGATGTACACCTTATATTGCCCCGTTTGTGGTGGAATACGAACTTGATCTATTAAGCTTCGGATGTCATCAACAGAGTTGTTAGAAGCGGCATCTAGTTCAAATACATTGAAAGCAAAATCTTCGTTTGGATCATCGTAACCCGGTTGATTTATTTTTCGGGCTAAAATTCGTGCACAAGTTGTTTTACCAACGCCGCGAGGTCCTGTAAATAGTAATGCAGAAGCAAGATGATTGCTTTCTATGGCATTTAGTAAAGTATTGGTAATTGCTTTTTGTCCAACAACATCTTTAAATGTTTGAGGACGATATTTACGTGCCGATACTACAAATTGTTCCATAGGATTTTTATTCGAAAGCAAATATAAGCTTTAATTTAAATATGGAAAAATTTAAATATTGAAAGATTTTATATTAGCTAAAGCGTCTTTGTAGTAGCTAAATTATAGCCCAGATAGAAGTGAAAATCCTTAATTACTAGCCCTGGAGTTTTGGGATAGTAATTAAGATTGCAACGTATAGCTGGAAATAGCTCCATAAAAAGAGCAGATGAAATTTTGTTTGCAGTTGTTTATTCGGCTCTACCTTTGATAGTTATGTCAATTAAAATACGTGCTGCATCATTTTCAGAATTGGCAGAAAAACCAGTTACAAAAACTCCTTTTTTACCCGATTTAGACTTAATGCCATAAACAGTAGCTTCATCATCTGGATTGCTATCTCCTTCATAACGGTATATGTGCTGAATTTCGCAGTGATCTGGATTTGTGGTTATTTCGCTATCGTCGATGTTAAAATCAAAATTAAATCCCATTTCGGAGAGTTCTTCTAATGCTTGAGAAACGGTGGTGTAGTGATACATATTAGACATAGTGATATTATTTAAACGTTCATTATAAAGATAACTGATTTATGGCTAAGTGGTTGCAAAATTCATGTTAAAGTAGATTGGTTTAAAATGTTATGAGAAGAGAAAAATAGTGTAAATTTGCGGCACAGACCGCCTTATCGCCACGTTATATGCGTGGAGGAAAGTCCGGACACCAAAGGGAAGCATAGCGGGTAACACCCGTCGGTTCGCCACGGCGAATTAGGACAAGTGCAACAGAAAGTATGTACAGGTAATGCTGTAGTGAAACCAGGTAAACTCTATGCGGTGAAATATCAAGTATATCAGCATTTAAGGGCTTCTCGTCCGTTGTTGAAGGGTAGATAGCTTGAGTCACATAGTAATATGTGATCTAGATAAATGATAAGGCTCCAATTTATTGGAGACAGAATCCGGCTTATAGGTCTGTTTTTTTTTATTTAAATGTATTTGTGTCTAGCTATGGAATTGCAAATTAAATTTAAACTTTAGCTAAATTATTTTGATTCAATAAAGGCCTTTTTTTTGTAATTGGTGGATTTTTTACAATTGACAAATTTTTTTTTAAACCACAAAAAAAAAAATTATTCTATTGTCATTGATTTTAGTTTTGTTCTATAGGCTTCTAATGCAACAGACTTAGATATAAAACCGTAATACTTATCATTTTTAAGTACGGGCAAAAATGCGACTTTAGATTTTTCAAATTTATTCATCACTGTTTCCATACTTTCATCAGGAGTAACAATTTCGCTAAGAGGTAGCATTATGTCTTTTATTTTTGTGTATTTGACTCTATAAGTGTTAAATATTATTTCTCTTATCGTGTTAAAATGTACAATTCCAACCAAATCATTTTCAGTATTTACAACAGCAAATATAACTTGCGTAGAATGGGAGATTAAATCGACTAATTTTTCTAAATTTTCGTCTGCAGTAACGGTAAGAAAATCGGTCTGTATGATTGAATTAGTTTCGAGTGTAGAAAGTACATTAGAATCTTTATTACTAGTAAACGCATGTCCTTTTTGAGCCAATGTTTTTACATCAATCGAGTGTTTTTCAAAACGACGCGATATTGCAAAACTTATTGAGGAAACAATCATTAAAGGAATCATTAAACTATATCCTCCTGTAATTTCGGCAATTAAGAATATGGCAGTTAGCGGAGCATGAAATAAACCACTCAAAATACCCGCCATTCCAACAAGTGTAAAGTTACTAATGGGTAGTTTTGCTAATCCTATTAGATTTATAAATTTAGAGAAGAAAAATCCGAGATAAGATCCTAGAAATAATGAAGGTGCAAAATTTCCACCATTTCCACCACTTCCTATAGTGATACCGCTGGCGAAAACCTTTAGCATCATTGTAAATCCTACAAATAGTAGAAGTGCCCAACTGTTGTTTTGAAAACTACTAAAGATGGTGTTTTCTAAAAATTTTCCAGAATCACTGTCTGCTAATGTTTTGATGCTTTCGTAACCTTCTCCAAAAAGTGTGGGAAACATAAAGATAAGAATCGCTAAAATAGAAGATCCAAATAAAGCCTTTTTGTAAGGTGAAAGTTTCATACTGGAAAAGAAATGCTCTACTCTCTGAAAATTACGAGAATAATAAACGGACATTAATCCAGTACAAATTCCTAAGAGTATATAAAAAATTATATTATGATAATCAAAGTCTTCTTGTTTTTTAAAGGAGAGTAATATGGTCTCATCTAGCGCAACAACAGATACTAGCGCTCCAGTAGCTGCTGCAATCATAATGGGTGTAAATGCTGCAATACTTACATCTACTAGCAATACTTCTATAGCAAACAAAACCCCTGCAATTGGAGCGTTAAACGCTGCAGCAATACCAGCAGCAACTCCGCATCCTATTAACAAGGTTCTATCCTTATACGATAATTTATATTTTTGAGCATAGTTGGAACCAAATGCTGCACCCGTAATAACAATTGGACTTTCTAAACCTGCAGATCCTCCTAAGCCAACAGTTAAGGAGCTGGTTATAATTTGAGCATACATTTGTTTTTTTGGAATTATGCTGGCTTTTTTAGCAACTGCATACAAAATTTGTGAAGTTCCCTTTTGTATCGTTCCTCCCAAAACTCTTTTTACTACAAACACCGTTAACATTATTCCAATAATAGGTAAAATACTATTGATAAATCCCAGTTTTGAAATGCTACTCACATAGGTAGCAAATGAAAAGACCCAGTGTGCAAAAGTTTTTAATACGATTACGGCCAAAGCAGATGAAATACCGACTAATACAGCTGATAGAAATATAAATTGCTTAGGCGTTAATATGGATTGCGCAATGGCAATAATAATTTGTAATTTAGAAATATATTTTTTGAACATTATGATTTTTTAATGGGACTGCAAAATTAGTATTATTTTAAATTGTTCTTATATTTTTTTAATACATGTTTATAAATCCTAGTTTTAAAAATAGTTCTAATGCATTTCAATTGTTGAGTTCAGTAATTTTCTATTTAAATAAAACGGTCTAAAAACCAACCGCTTTATTATCTCCTCTTCGGTCTGCACCACCTTCTAATTTTCCGTTTGGTAAAACTAAAACAGCATCAACTTGACCTATTATTTCTTTGTCTTTTTCATTAATGATATAAGACTTTTTCTTTAAATTTTCTAAAACTTCTTTTGAGAACGAGTTAGGTTCAAAAGTGATTTCATCAGGCAACCATTGGTGATGAAAACGAGGAGCATTGACTGCTTCCTGCATACTTAATCCAAATTCATATACATTCAAGATGGTTTGTAAAACAGAAGTGATAATAGTAGAACCTCCAGGAGTTCCAACGACCATATATAATTTACCATCTTTTTCTACAATAGTGGGTGTCATCGAACTTAACATTCTTTTCTCAGGAGCAATACTATTAGCCTCGCTTCCTGTTAATCCATACAAATTAGGAACTCCAGGTTTAGCACTAAAATCATCCATTTGATTGTTCAAGAAAAAACCTAATTCATCACAATACAATTTAGAACCATAATTATCATTTAATGTTGTGGTAGCAGAAATAGCGTTTCCTGCAGCATCAACTATAGAGTAATGTGTGGTTTGGTTACTCTCATATCCTTTAATTTCACCTGCTGCGATATCTGATGATTTAGAAGCTGCGTCAAATGAAAAATCTTTCATTCTTTTTTCTAAATAGGAAGGGCTTAATAATTCTTTTATAGGCAGTTTTACAAAATCAGGATCACCCAAATAAAAATTTCTATCTGCATAAGCTCTTCGTTCAGCTTCTGTAATAACTTGTATTGTTTTTAAACTATTATGTCCCATTTGCGATAGGTTGTAAGGCTCTATCATTTTCATGATTTGATTCAGGCAAATTCCACCACTACTGGGAGGAGACATAGAGGTAATTTTTAATTTTTTATATTGAAAGGTAATTGGAGTACGCCATTTAGCTTGGTATTTTTGAAAATCTTCTAGAGTCGCATTTCCTCCTTTTTTCGCTAAAAATGCTACTAGTTTTTGTGCCGTTTCGCCACTATAAAATTCCTCACGACCATTTTTAGCAATGCGTTGCAATGTTGCTGCTAATGCTGTGTATTTTATTGTGTCATTTTCTTTGTAAACTTTAGAGAATAAACTATTTCTTCCGTTTCTTTTGATAAAAGTTTCTCTATTATTATTTAAACTTTCTGCTTGATGTTTAGTGATAATTACTCCTCTTTCTGCTAGCGCAATTACAGGTTTTAATATTTCACTCATGGGTAAAGAGCCATATTTTTTATGTACTTCAAATATTCCTGCGATAGTTCCAGGAATTCCAGAGGCTAGAGCTGTTTGGGTACTTTTTCCTTCGATTACATTGCCATTTTTATCCAAAAACATATCTTTTGAGGCAGCCATTGGCGCTTTCTCTCTATAATCAATACTTCCTGTTTCACCATTAGCTTTTCTAAAAACCATAAAACCGCCACCACCAATATTTCCAGCCTGAGGATGCGCTACAGCCAATGCTAGTTCAGTAGCAACCATTGCATCAAATGCATTACCTCCTTTTTTCATGATAGCTACCCCGATTTCTGAAGCTTCTTCACGTGCTGAAACTACCATAGCTTTGTTACTTACCAAGCCTGTTGGTGTTACTGTTTTCTCATTGGATTTACAGCTTAAAAAAGCTAAGGCAATTAAGAGTATAAACTTATTCATAAGGTTTTTAATTTTTCGTTCGAAAATAATATTAATTCTTTAAAAAAACGAGTGAATTCATCTTCAAATTCGGAATAAAATTCAGTAAGATCTTGTGTTCCAAATCGCATGTTAGATTGATTTTTAGTGCGCCGATCCATTTGGGTCAAAATATGATTTATTCCTTCAACTGTTTGATAACTAACAAGCCAATTTTCTTGGAATAAAGTGGGCATTATTCGCAACACTCTTTCTGATAGTAGGTTTTTGTTTTCTTCTAAAGATTTATAAAAATGAGCTACAAAATCCTCTAATTTTTCATTAGAGTAATTCTTCCAATTTTTGGCTAAAAAATGATCGTATAATACATCAACAACTACCCCTGCATAATGATGGTAATTTTCGTGAAGTCGTTTGGTACTTTGCCTAAAGATTGGATGTGCATCCGTAAAAGTATCAATAGCACGGTGAAGGATAATCCCTTTCTGAATTTCTAAAGAATAAGTCTCAAATTGTTTTCCGCGTATTCCATCGGCCATAAAGTTGCCAATTTTCAGTAAATCGTTATCACCAGAAAGATATATATGGGCTAAAAAATTCATTCGCCTAAATTAGGGTTTTTTATCCTATTTTTTAAATTCTAAGTGACTTTTATACTTCTTCAATTCTTATATTTGTAAATATTTAAATTTTTTTAGAACAAATTAAACCGTATTAAATGACATTAATAAAATCAATATCAGGGATTCGTGGAACAATAGGAGGAACAGTAGGAGATAATCTAACTCCTGTTGATGCTGTTAAATTTGCATCTGCCTACGGAACCTGGCTTAAACAATATAGTGGAAAAGAAAAATTAACAGTTGTAGTAGGTCGTGATGCTCGTATTTCTGGGCCAATGATTCATAATCTAGTAGTAAATACGCTAATTGGTTTAGGAATTGATGTAATTGATTTAGGCCTTTCTACTACGCCAACCGTTGAGGTAGCTGTACCCATTGAAAATGCAGATGGTGGAATTATTCTTACCGCTTCTCATAATCCTAAACAATGGAATGCTTTAAAATTACTAAACGAAAAAGGGGAATTTTTGGATGGCGATCAAGGATTAAAAATTCTAGAAATTGCAGAAGCAGAAGCCTTTCATTTTTCAGAAGTGGATCATTTAGGAGAAATAATGATCAATGATGCTTATATGGACATACATATTGATGAAGTGTTGAACCTAGCACTAGTTGATGTTGATGCTGTAAAAGCCGCCAAATTTAAAGTGGTTGTTGATGGTGTAAATTCTTCGGGCGGAATTATAATTCCGAGATTACTAGAGTTAATGGGTGTAGAAGTAGTAGAACTTTACTGCGAACCTAACGGACATTTTCCTCATAATCCAGAACCTTTAAAAGAACATTTGACTGATATTTCGGAACTTGTCGTTAAAGAAGGTGCTCATTTAGGAATTGTAGTAGATCCAGATGTGGATCGTTTAGCATTTATTTGTGAAGACGGAGAAATGTTTGGAGAAGAATATACTTTAGTTGCTTGTGCAGATTATGTGTTAAGTAAAACACCGGGGAATACAGTATCTAATATGTCTTCTTCACGTGCTTTGCGCGATGTTACTAATAAGCACAAAGGAAGCTACGAGGCGAGTGCTGTAGGTGAAGTGAATGTTGTAAAATTAATGAAAACCAATAATGCTGTAATTGGTGGTGAAGGAAACGGCGGAATTATATATCCTGAATTGCATTACGGAAGGGATAGCTTGGTGGGAGTTGCATTATTTTTAACCCATTTAGCCAACAAAAAAATGAGTGTTTCTGCTCTCCGTGCTTCTTATCCTGAATATTACATGAGCAAAAATAAGATTGAATTAACACCACAAATTGATGTTGATGCTATTCTTGTTGCAATGACAGAAAAGTATAAAAATGAAGATATTACCACTATTGACGGTGTGAAAATTGATTTCGAAGAAAATTGGGTTCACTTGAGAAAATCAAATACAGAACCTATTATTCGAATCTATACTGAAGCATCTACTCAAGAAAAAGCTGATGGTTTAGCTTTGCGTATTATTGATGAAATAAAAGCGATTGCGGGTATTTAACTCACTTTAATCTCTACAGATAAAACCTTTCAAAATATTTTTTGGAAGGTTTTTTTATTTCTAAATCCCTTATAAATAGTTTTGCTTTTAAGAACTGTAGTTTAATCTTATATTTAAATCATAAAAGGAGTATTTATCTTGTGATTTTGGTCTCCATAATCCAAAGAAAATAAAGATTCTTTACTATTAACAAAAGTTGAAAATGACTATTTGGGAAAAATCAATACCTTTGAGGTCTAATTAAATATAAAATGATTACCAAAACAGCAACTACAGCTTTAGAACAATATTTTCAACAATTTCGCAAAAACATAATTGGAATAGATCAGGATTTTGAATCGCCATACGGCCCAAAAAAAATTGTTTATACAGATTGGACAGCAAGTGGTCGCTTGTATCGCCCAATTGAAGAAAAATTAATGAATGAATTTGGTCCTTTCGTTGCTAACACTCATACAGAAACTACTATTTCGGGTACTGCAATGACAAAAGCGTATCATACAGCACGTCACATCATTAAGAATCATGTAAATGCCAATAGCGATGATGTTTTGATTACTGATGGCACAGGAATGACTGGAGTTGTCAATAAATTTCAGCGAATTTTAGGTTTAAAAGTACCTGAAAATTTAAAAAACTTTATTACTATTCCTGCCGAAAAAAAACCAATTGTTTTTATTTCACACATGGAACATCATTCTAATCAAACTTCCTGGTTAGAGACTATAGCTGATGTTGAAGTAATTCCTTCTTCTGAGGATGGTTTGTTTAGTATTGAAAATTTAGAAATATTATTAGATAAATATAAAGAACGCCCTTTTAAAATTGCCTCAATTACTTCTTGTTCAAATGTTACCGGAATTAGAACTCCCTATCATGATGTTGCCAAAATGATGCATCAACATAACGGACTTTGTTTTGTAGATTTTGCTTGTTCTGGTCCTTATGTAAGTATCGATATGCATCCAAAAGATCCAGAAAGTTATTTAGATGCAATTTTCTTTTCACCACACAAATTTTTAGGAGGTCCGGGTACAAGTGGTGTTTTAATTTTTAATAAAAAGTTATATCAAAATCTAGTACCGGATAATCCCGGAGGCGGAACGGTAAGTTGGACTAATCCTTGGGGAGAACATAAATATATAGATAATATCGAGGATAGAGAAGATGGTGGAACTCCAGGTTTTCTTCAAGTGATTAAAACCGCATTAGCCATTCAGTTGAAAGATCAAATGGGTATTGATAATATCTTAAAAAGAGAACACGAAATTGTTGATTATATTTTCTCTGAGTTAGGAAATATATCTAATATAAAAATACTTGCAGGACAGCATCAGGATAGATTAGGTGTAATATCTTTCTTTGTAGAGGATTTGCATTTTAATTTAGGGGTAAAATTATTAAATGATAAATTTGGAATTCAAACACGTGGAGGATGCAGTTGTGCTGGAACTTATGGTCATTTTTTACTACATGTAGATCAAGAAACTTCTAGTAAATTGATTGATGAAATTACATTAGGTGATTTGATTAGAAAACCAGGTTGGATTAGAATGTCTATTCATCCTACGACAACTACTGAGGAAATAGAATATGTTTGTCAAGGTATTAAATCCTTAGCAGAAAATCATAAAACATGGGCATTGGATTACGATTATAACTCTAATACCAATGAGTTTATCAATAAAAAAGCGCAGCCTCTAGAAGATGAATTGGTTAAAAATTGGTTCTCTCTTTAATAATTTGATTGTTAAAAATAAAAAAAAACACTAAGTCTATTTTTTTAGATTTAGTGTTTTTTTTTATTTTACTAATAAGTTTATCTTCTGTGTTTCCATCGTTTGTGCGTCCAGAAATAATATTCTGGAGCCTCTAGAATTTGTTTTTCAACTTCTCTTAAAAAAATATCTGTAATTTTAAAATCAGGAATAGATCTCGGGTTGTCAGTAATTGGGATGAAGGTAGCTTCATAGAAACCTCTTTTTACCTTTTTTACTTTAACAAAAAGTACATTTAAATCATATTTTTTAGATAGCATTTCAGCTCCAGTATGAACGGGAACTTCTATTCCCATAAATTTATCCCAATGAAAAGCTCTGTTCATTTTTGGAGATTGATCGCTAGCAAGACCATACATAGCTAGAACACCATTTTTTTCATTCTCGGCCATTAAAGGGATTGTCTTTTTAGTTTCTACTAATTCAGCATCGTATTTAGAGCGTATATTGCGAATGAGTTTATCAAAATATTTATTAGCAATTTTTTTATAAACACCTATTCCTTTAAATTTTGTTTTTGCGTTTATAGATAACAACCACTCCCAACTAGCGTAGTGAGAGGCTAATAAGACAGTGCTTTTTCCTTTGTTTTCATATTCTTTAACCAATTCAATATTTGTAATATGAAATCTTTTGTTCATTTCTTCTGAAGAAATCGACATGGTTTTAATCATCTCTAAAAATAAATCGCACAAGTGATGATATGATTTTTTTTCAATAATAAGTCGCTCCTTATCGCTTAAATGGGGTAAAGCTAAAGCCAAATTTTCTTTAACTGTTTTCTTTCGGTAACCGATCACGTAATAAACGAGTAAGTAAATAAAATCAGAGAACCAATAAAATATTCTAAAAGGGAGTATGGAGATAATCCATAAAAGCGGGAAGGCTAAGAGGAAAATAAGAAGTTGCATGCCGTTATTTTTTATGCAAATATAAGTCAAAAATCTACACTGATATTAATTTTGAGTAGTTACTCTGTGCGTATTTGAGAATGACTATATTTACAACACACAATAAACATACTTTATGAATATCCTTTTGATAGCAATTATTATTGTAAATGTTTTGATTAGTTATAAAGGTTTTAACGACCTTTCTTTTTTTAGAAAATATGAGTTTCATGTAGGAAGTATTAGAGCAGGAGAACAAATAAGAATGTTGTCCTCTGGTTTTCTGCATGTTGATATAACGCATCTGATTTTTAACATGATGACACTGTTCTTTTTTGCTCCAGTGGTCATTAATTTAATGGGTAGTTTTTCATTTGTTTTAATTTATTTTGGAAGTTTGATATTTGGAAGCTTACTCACCATGGCATTTCATAAAGAGGATTATGGTTACAGAGCTGTAGGAGCATCGGGAGCTGTAACGGGAGTTTTATATTCTGCAATATTATTGCAACCAGATATGATGCTCGGAATATTTTTTATTATTCCTATGCCAGCGTATCTTTTTGGAATACTTTATTTACTCTATTCTATTTATGGTATGAGAGCAAAAAATGATAATATTGGTCATACAGCCCATTTTGGCGGTGCAGTAGGAGGCTATTTAATCACATTGATAAAACAACCTTCTTTACTTGTCGATCATACTTTGATGGTGGTTTTATTAGCGATTCCTATTGTAATTCTTTTTGTAATGCAAAAGACAGGAAAACTATAATTGGCATAACTTTTGAAAAGGAATTAGTACAAACACTAAAATTATAAAAAAATGAAAAAAGCACTATTTATATTGTCTATATTATTCGTAACGATGTCATATGGTCAAGAAGTAAAACAAATTCCACAAATCAATGTAAGCGGAGAAGGTAAAATTAAGGTAGTTCCAGATGAAGCAACGATTGCTGTTACTGTTGAAACAAAAGGCAACAACGCTAAAGATGTAAAGAAACAGAATGACGAAAAAATTGACGCTGTTTTGAAATATATTAAAAAAATGAATTTGGCTCCTGCAGATTATAAAACACAACGCGTTTCATTAAATCCGCAATATGATTATGAAAAAAAGAAACACAGTTATAATGCTATTCAAACTATTGAGATCTTATTAAGAGACTTGAGTAAGTATGATGAGTTAATGGGAGGTTTAGTTGATAATGGTATTAACAGAATTGATACTGTAACATTTCAATCTTCTAAAATGGCTCAATATGAATCTGATGCTAGAAAATTAGCGATGAAAGAAGCGAAAATGAAAGCACAAGATTATGTTTCGGTTTTAGGACAAAAAATAGGACGTGCGATGACCATATCTGATAATTCTCAGACGAATTACCCGCAACCCAGATATGCAGCAATGAAAATGATGGAAAGTAGCGATATGAGTGCTCCAAGAGAAACACTTGCAGTAGGAGAAATAAATATTACCGCTAATGTTACTGTTAGTTTTATTTTAGAATAGCAATCAATCACTAAAATTACATTTAAATTATTAAATGTTTATATACAGCAAAAAAGAGAAATTGGGTAATAGATATATAAACTATTATCCAATTTCTCTTTTTTATTATTTAAAATCCAAGTACTGCTTTATTCTATTAAATGGAGTACTCCAAATGAGGATGGGGTATGAAAATTTGGGGTTTCAGTTTCTGGATTTACCCAAGAAATCCAAACGGGTTCAAAAATTGATTTTTCTTTTTCGTTATATTTAGCTCTAAACAATCCAGTTTCAATTTTATTATCATTAATTAAATGAAGCATTTTAAGTGAAACGATGCTAATGGCTCCTTCGATGGTAAAACTGCTATCATCAATAGAGGATTTTACCGCCATATTATTTTGTGGCCAGTTCCAATCAAAGTCGAATTTTTTATTAGGATAGGCTACAAAATCCATTATTCTTGAAGCAGTATCAATTTCCAAACAATAGTATGGATTCATTGCATGATTAGATCTAAAAAAAAGTTCTACACGATCCGAACTTCCTATGCTATGAATGCTATCATCTTTTCTATCAATGTGTATCATAGTGTCCGATACTGTAAAACAAAAAAA
Source organism: Flavobacterium sp. GP15 (assembly GCF_014281985.1). Lineage (NCBI taxonomy): Bacteria > Pseudomonadati > Bacteroidota > Flavobacteriia > Flavobacteriales > Flavobacteriaceae > Flavobacterium > Flavobacterium sp. GP15. The sequence goes on along the minus strand of NZ_JACFTC010000004.1, from coordinate 324,958 downwards.
TAAATTCTCACGATCCCAAACTGCTTTAAATTCAATTTTTGATGGTTTTTCAGAATCCCAAGGAGAACAAAAATCAGTTAAGACTTGGGCGTTTTTCCATAACGTATTATCACCTTTACCTGTAATTTCAAGTAAATTTTCCTCGACTAAATGTACTTCGTAATTCTTTAATTCTTTAGCCATATTTATTTTTTGAGTTGTTATATGCTTTTATTAATATTATTTAAAAACCTTCGCAGGATTACCAAATTTAGTCATTATAGACTTCATTTTATAACAAACTCAAAATGATTTACAAGTATTTTATAAATCTTATAATAATAGGCAAAGCAATAGAAAAGCTGTTTTATAAAAATTAATAAAAATGATTTTATATTTGAAAAATTACTCTAATAGTATAATCTAAAATCAAGAGCTTTACAGGCCTCATAAAATTTCTGATGCAATTCTTCTACGATTGTTACTAAATCAAATTCTTCTTGACATAAACTAAAAAACACTTTGTCTAAATGAATGCTACTAATATTATTAAAAGTAGCTCCGTAGCCTGAAATTGCTCTGGCTCCAGTTACATCTAGAAAGTATTGTGCTTCTTCTGAACTTAAATCTAGAATTTTTTCATTGGCAAAATGAACAATTTTTCCTTTCATTTTTCCCTCAAAAAGTTCCGCAATCTCTTCTAAACTATAAAAATAATCATGTATGCAGATAGAATTTTCTTGACCTTGCATTACTAAATATATGATTTCATAATCTTTAAAATTGTGATCGTCATAAAGTAACGCACCCAAACTCTCCTCAAGTCCTTCTATCGTATCACAATTTTTATAAATGCTAGATACACCGTGATTTAAAGCAAGTTCTTCTAAATGTTTCACTATTTCTGTGCTATTTTGAACTTCTATATCGGCAACAGCTTCGAGGCAAAAAATAAATTTATCTTGGTCCATTTTCTTTTTTTACAGATTTTACAGTACTTACAAAAATATGTTTTTAGGTTTATAAATACTTTTAAGAAGTTCAGTTTTGGGAAAATATTCGCATTTTAATAGAGGCGAATGCTTTTTAACAAATTAGTAAAAAAAATTTCAGTTATATTATTTATAGTCAAACAGTAATTCTTTAAATCTAATTTTAAAAAATATTGATTGAAAATTTTGTAATCTTACATGCAATAAAGGTCTGAATTTTAAAATTTTAAACTTTAGTTTTAAAAACAAGTAAAAAACATACTTTTTCTTTTGTAAATTAGCATAAACCTTAATACTATTATTAATTAATAAAGACTATTATGAAAAATCTTGGTGTGTTTTGTTTATTGTTCTCTTGTGTTATTTTTGGAAGTTGTAAAAATAATCAAAGTGAAAAAATTCCTGTAGCAACTCCAGAAGAAGCGCCTGTAAAGGTTGAGTGTTATACAGCACTTTACGAAAAAGATACAATAGCATTGAAAATGAATACTTTTAAACATGGACACATAACGGGAAACATGGATATGGTTATGGCAAATACACCTAAGTATGTTGGTGAAGTTGCCGGAGAATTTCGTGGTGATACACTTTTTGTTAGCTACACATACATCCAAGGGAATAATAAAGAGACTACTTTTAAAAATCCTATGGCTTTCTTAAAGCGTGACAATCAACTTATTTTAGGAAACGGAAAAATAGAAGTTACATTAGGTGCTGGTCATTTTGTTTCCGGCGAACCAATAGATTTTGATCGCGTAAAATACAAACTCAATCCTGTAGATTGTGTGACTAAATAAATTTATAATAGAAAGGGAGAGTAATTTCCCTTTTTTTATTTTAAAAACGATTCGATTTAAAATATAAATAACAATTTATTTTTGATTTAAAAATTACTTTTGTTTAAACAAATATCATATCATTAATGAAAATCTTGCTTGTTGAAGATGAAATAGAAATGCAGAAAAGCATTAGCCATTACTTAGGATTAGAGAAAAATAGAGTAGAGGTGGCAAATGATTTTAATTCTGCTTTTGAAAAAATACAAGTGTATGAATATGATTGCGTTTTACTAGATATCACTTTGCCGAACGGAAACGGATTAGACTTAATAAAAGCGATAAAAAATAAAAGATCGAAAACAGGAATTATCATCATTTCTGCTAAAAATTCCTTTGATGATAAAATTGATGGTTTAAATTTAGGAGCAGACGATTACTTGCCAAAACCCTTTTATTTACCAGAATTAAATGCGAGGATAAAAGCATTGATTAGACGTAATAATTTTGATGGTGAGGCTGCGATAATTGTCAATGAAATTAAATTATACCCTGAGGAAAGAAAAGTGTTAATCAACGAAAAACCACTAAACTTGACATCAAAAGAGTTTGATATATTAGTTTATTTCATCTCTAATAAAAATAGAGTAATTCAAAAAAGTGCTATTGTAGAGCATTTATGGGGCGATAATGCCGATCAGTTTGACAATTTTGATTTTATTTACAATCATGTAAAAAACTTAAGAAAGAAATTATTGGCGGCCAATTGTACAGATTATATTCAATCAATATACGGGATTGGTTACAGTTTTAAAACAGAATTATGAAGCTACTCACCAAAACCAGTCGGTATTATATCTTGTATACGATTCCGATAATTTTATTTTCTTCTTTGTTCATTTATTTTTTTCTTTTAAATGAAATTGGTGAAAGTAATCAGTCTTTATTGTTGACTAGGGTTAAAGTAATTGAAAACTATTTAGCTAAAGGAAATAGTTTGGTTTTAACTGTTTTTGAAGCTAATAATGAAGTTTATGTTCAAGAAATTGACAAAAATAAAATCATCACGCAAACCGTTAAAGATACTTTGATGTATTCTGATATTGATAAAGAATACATTTCGAACAAAATGATTGAAGTTAATAAAATCATCAACGGAAAAAATTATCATATCAAAGTTTGGAAAAGTAATATAGAACTTGATGAGTTAATGGAGGTTGTATTTGTTGTCTTTATCATTTTGTTATTATTCCTTCTTTTAATAACTGTTTATATAAACATTAGAATTTCAAAACTAATTTGGGCACCATTTCTTACTACTTTAACCTATATAAAGAACTTTAATGTTCAGACTAATGATTTTAAAAAATTAGAATCCAATGATATCACAGAATTCAGTGCATTAAATTCCTCGATAAATGGGATGACTTCAAAAATGATTACTGATTATAAAAATCAAAAGAAATTTGCGGAGAATGCATCTCATGAATTTCAAACTCCACTGGCTATAATTAAAGGAAAAATAGATTTATTACTCCAAGAGGACACATTGAATGAAGAAACCATGCGATTATTAGTTTCTATTGAAGAGGCAGCCAGTCGACTCAGCAAAATAAATAAATCATTATTATTACTTTCAAAAATTGAAAATCAACAATATGATAAATTAGAAACGGTACAATTACTTCCTTTAATTGAACAAGTAAAGAATCTAAATGAGGACTTTATTTTAGACAAAAATACAAAGTTTCTATATGAAACGACTGAAAAATTAGATTTCAATATTAACTCTGAACTATGTTTTATTTTAATTAATAATTTGGTGCAAAATGCAATCAGACATAATATCGAAAATGGAAAAATTACTATTTCGATAATAAATAAAACCTTAGTTATAAGCAATACTGGCACATTGGAACCGCTGAATCAAAATACAATTTTTGAGCGTTTTGAAAAAAAATCTTCCAATACCAATTCGATTGGATTAGGATTAGCAATTGTAAAACAAATAGCGGAAGCGAATTCAATTGATATTCAATACAAGTATGAAAACAAAGAACACGTGTTTTATTTGCATCAGTTTTAAAAAAATACAGAATTGAAATAGATTCCTATTGGATATTTGCTTAATAATTTAAAAAAAGAGCAATTATGAAAAATCTAATTTTAGTTGCCGCAATGGCAATGAGTACAGTAGGATTCGCACAAACTAAAGACAAGAAAGAAGTGCCTAAAGTTGTTAAAGAGGCTTTTCAAAAGGAGTATCCAAATACCAAAGTAAAATGGGATGTGGAGAAAGATGGTTTTGAAGCTGAATTTAAAATGAATGGCAAAGAAGCTTCTGCAGATTATGATAAAGCAGGACATAAATTAGCTACAGAAATTGAAATTAGTAAAACTGAATTCCCTGCAAAAGCGTTGACTTATATCGCAACAACTTATCCAAATAAAAAGATCAAAGAAACGGCTAAAATTACAGATAACAAAAATGTAATTACATACGAAGCAGAGGTTAAAATTGACGGAAAAGACAGTGATTTAATCTTTGATGCTTCTGGGAATTTCTTAAAAAGAAAATAGTTTTTATTACTACAATTTTTATTATTAGAACATCTTGTAAATGAGATGTTCTAATTTTTTATATTTACTAAACTATGCGAATTGTTATACTCTTCATAACATCACTATTTTCAATTACATCTTTTTCTCAAAAAAGAGATGTGGATTTTTTTATTGAAAAAGCACTCTTGAATACCGCTTTATTAAACGATTTGAATAATCAATCTAGTTCCTTGTCAATAGATAGTTTATTGTATAAATCCAATTTAAAACCACAGTTAAGTGTTAATTTAACCGGTAATTATGCGCCTGTAATTAATAATTTCGGATATGACACCGCCATTACTAATGGTCAAAACGTAAACGGAATAGTAAGTTTTTCTCAGAAGATATTTGGCAAAAGCCAAAAAAATAATCAGCTAGGTGCCATTACTTTATTAAAAGACAAAGTAGATTTTAATAAAAAAATCACAGCAAATGATATTACAAAAGCAATCCGACTTCAATATATCGTTACTTTTTCTGATTATAGTCAGTATCTAAATCTTCAACAACAGTTTGGTTTATTGAATAATGAGTTAGAAATTCTAAAAAAGTTCACTCAGAAATCGATTTACAAACAAACGGATTATCTTCTTTTTTTAGCAACAGTGAAGCAACAGGAAATTATGATGATGCAGATGAAAAACCAATTTGAAAATGATTTGCAAATATTAAATTATCTATCAGGCACCAATGAAAAATCAGATATAGTATTAATTCATCCTCAAATCGAATTAAAACAAGCCATTAATGCTGAGAGTTCAATTTACAATCAACAATTTAAAATTGATAGTTTAAGTATTGAGAATCAAAAGCAAAATATTGCAAATACCTATAAACCGTCTGTAACCATATTAGCAGATGCCGGTTATATTTCTACTTTAACGGGGCAGTATTACAAGCATTTTGGTAGTGCTGTTGGTCTTAATCTTTCGGTGCCTATTTACGATGGAAATCAAAGAAAACTGCAAATTACTAAAAACAAATTTGTCTCAGAAACTAACATTGCTTACAAAAGACAATTTGAGCGACAATTCAAACAACAGCAACAGCAGTTAGAATTGAAATTAAGTCAAAACGAAATGATGAATGAGCAACTGCAATCACAGTTAAAAATTAATAAAACATTACTCGACGCTTTTAATAAGCTATTAGTGACTGGAAATGCAATGATACCTGATTTTGTGATTGCGTTAGGTAATTCCTTAACCATTACAAATGCGATTGCTCAAAATAATATGGCAAGATTACTATTGATTAATGAACTTAATTATTGGAACACAAATGAAAAATAAGATAACGATACTTTTTTCCATGGTGCTTTTTTCTATGTTATTGTATTCTTGTAATAAAAAAGAAGCGGCAGTAACGGAGACAGAAACCATAATTCCTGTTACTGTAACTACAGTTGATAATAAAGGAATTGATGATTTTGAAGAGGTTTCAGGTACGGTTTCTTACATTGTCAAAACACCAATTAAGGCTATCATTACTGGTTATGTTACTGCTGTCAATGCGACTACGAATGATAAAGTTGCTAAAGGAAAGCGACTGTTTTCGATAAAAACTAAAGAGTCAATTGCACTAGGAAATGATGTGAATAAATTAGATCCGAATTTGCATTTTGGGACAGCAGTTTCAATTACATCAAGTTCCAATGGCTTTATTACTGCTGTAAATGTTGAAAAAGGAAACTATGTTCAAGAGGGCGATATATTAGCAGTAATTAATGATTCAGATAATTATGGTGTCGTTATAAATGTTCCTTTCGAACTAAAAAAGTATGTTTCTATTAACCAACAATTATCGGTTTATTTGCCTGATGGCACATCAATTTCTGCAACAGTAAAGCAATTCATCCCTTCGGTAGATACAATGTCTCAAATGCAAAGTATATTTTTAAAAATGAATTCCAATCAAGTTTTACCTGAAAACCTTATTATTTCGGTACGTATCCCAAAATCGAATAAATCGGATATAATTACGTTGCCAAAATCTGCTATTTTAAGTAATGAAATCGAAACAGAATATTGGGTTATGTTACTCAAAAATGATTCTACCGCTATTAAAGTTCCTGTTCAAATAGGTTTGAAAAACCAAGAAAGAACGGAGATTATAACTCCTAAATTTAATGTTACAGATAGAATAGTCACTTCTGGGAATTATGGAGTAGGGGACACTATTAAAGTGAAAATTATAAATGGTAGCAAGTAATGAATAATTTTTTTGTAAAATATAAAAGCGGACTAAGCACCATTATTTTCTTGCTATTGTTAGGAGGTATTTTTGCGTATTCTAAAATGCAAACCAGTTTATTTCCTGAAATAACTTTTCCTAAAATCAAAGTGATTTCTGATGCAGGCCAACAACCCGTAGATAAAATGATGGTTACTGTAACCAAGCCATTAGAAAATGCGATAAAGAAAATACCAAATCTAAAAACCGTTCGAAGCACCACCAGTAGAGGTAGTTGTGAAATTTCAGCCTTTATAGATTGGAAATCTGATTTGGATGTTGGTAAACAACAAATTGAGTCCAGGATTAACCAAATTAGAAGCGATTTACCGGCAAATATCCAAATAACAGTCGAAAAGATGAACCCATCGATTCTGCCAGTTATTGGTTATGCTATCGAAAGTAAAAACAGATCTCCTATCGAAATTAAGAAGATAGCTAATTTTACAATTAAACCATTTCTCTCGCAGGTAGAAGGTGTCAGTGAAGTCCGAGTTGTTGGTGGAAAAGAAAAAGAATACTGGATTGAACTCAATCTGAATAAAATGATTGCCTACGGAATCACGCCAGACGCCATTTCGCAGGTGTTGAACCAAACTAATTTTATTACTTCCAATGGATATTTGGCTGATAATCGCTTTTTATATTTAACATTAACAGACGCTCAAATTGCAACAAAATCGGATTTAAAAAATCTTGTAATTTTAAATAACGGAAAAGGGATTATAACCTTAAAAGATGTGGCTAATGTAGCTTTACAAGAGGCTAAAGAATATATCAAAGTCAATGCTAATGGAAAAGAAAGTGTTTTAATTGCTATTATAAAACAGCCTAATGCCAATTTAATCACTATGTCTTCTGATATGGAATTGAAGTTGAAAGAATTACAAAAAATAATTCCAAGTGATCTAAAAATAAAGCCGTATTATGAACAAGCTAGTTTTGTGGGAGATGCCGTAAGAAGCGTTACCGATAGTTTGCTGATTGGACTCTTTTTAGCAATTATTGTAGCTATTTTGTTTTTGAAATCTGTCAAAGCGAGCGCTACTATTTTAATTATAATTCCAGTTACACTCTGCGCTACGTTGTTAGTATTATATTTTACAGGACAAACGTTTAATATTATGACTTTGGGAGCTATAGCGGCAGCTTTAGGACTTATAATTGACGATGCTATTGTTGTGGTAGAGCAAATTCATAGAACCCATGAAGAGCATCCTGAAGAACCTACTACAGCTTTGTTGCAAAAGGCAATTCAGTATCTTTTTCCTGCAATGGTAGGATCTTCATTATGTACAATTGTTATTTTTCTTCCTTTTGTTTTAATGAGTGGTGTTGCAGGTGCTTATTTTAAAGTGCTAACGGATACCATGATTATCACATTGGTTTGTTCGTTTTTTGTGACATGGATATTGTTGCCTGTTGTTTATTTACTGCTTACTAAAAAAGGAAAAGTCATTTCTGAAGAAAAAGAAGTAACAGAGCATCATGAGGTAAAAACTCAAAAATGGGTGGCTTATTTTATTGAAAGACCCATCATGAGTTTTGTTTTTTGTGTGCTATTAATTGTTTCAATAGTTTTAATTCTCCCGCGATTAGAAACTGGTTTTCTTCCTGAAATGGACGAAGGAAGTATTGTTTTAGATTACGAATCGCCACCAGGAACATCATTAGAAGAAACGGATAGAATGCTAGTTGAGGTAGAGAAAATAATTCATACTATCCCCGAAGTAGAAGCGTATAGCAGAAGAACTGGTACGCAAATGGGCTTTTTTATTACAGAACCCAATAGAGGTGATTATTTAATTCAACTTAAAAAAGACCGATCCAAAACTAGTAATGATATTATTGATGAAATTAGATTAAAAGTAGAAACGTCACAACCTGCTCTTCGAATTGATTTTGGTCAAGTAATTGGTGATATGTTAGGGGACTTGATGAGTTCAGTTTCACCTATTGAAGTAAAAGTTTTTGGAAACAACCAAGCTGAACTTCAAAAAATAGCAAAACAAGTCGCTCATATAGTCGAAAAAACGCCAGGAACTGCTGATGTTTTTGATGGCGTTGTGTATGCTGGACCTTCTATCAGTATTACTCCAAATTACAGTCAGTTGTCACAATACGGTATTACTCCGGCCAATTTACAGTTTCAACTCCAAACTTTATTAGAAGGAAATGTGATTGGTTCGGTGTTAGAATTGGATAAAGCAGTACCAATTCGATTGATATATCCAAATACTCAAAATAGAAATTTAGAAGAGATAAGAAAGATTTTTATTTTTTTACCCAATGGAAAATCAATACCTATTAGCACTCTTGTCAACATCTCCATTTCGAAAGGAATCGCTGAAATTGAGCGTGAAAATTTGCAAATGATGTGTGTAGTTACGGGTAGGCTAGACAATAAAGATTTGGGAACTGTGATGAAGGATATAAAAAAGGAAGTGTCCAGCCAAGTTGTTCTTCCTAGCGGGTATTACATTGATTATGCGGGAGCTTATAAGGACCAACAACAATCATTCAAAGAATTATTGCTAATTTTAGTAGCTTCGTGTTTACTAGTTTTTGGAGTTTTGCTCTTTCTATTTCGAAATCTAAAAGTAGCTTTCATCTTGCTGTTTGTGTCAGTTTTAGGAATTTCAGGAAGTTATCTCTTACTATTTTTAACAAACACACCACTAAATGTAGGTAGCTATACCGGATTGATTATGATTGTTGGAATTATTAGTGAGAATGCTATTTTTACCTATTTACAATTTAAAGAAACGTATCAAATTTCGAATAATAAAAAACAATCGCTCGTATATGCGATCTCAACAAGGTTAAGACCTAAATTAATGACTGCTATAGGAGCAATCATTGCTTTAATGCCCTTGGCAATTGGTATTGGTACAGGTTCAGAATTGCATCAGCCTTTAGCAATTGCAGTTATTGGTGGTTTTTTGATTGCGATGCCGTTATTATTAATAGTACTGCCTAGTTTGCTATATTATTTTGATATTGAACACAAAGAATAGTAATTTATTTTTTGCTATTACCCAACTTTTGAGATTTATCCAAAAATTATTTAATAATTGAAATTCTATATAAAATGAAAAACCCCATAAATCATAAGATTTACGGGGTTATCTTCCCAGTTGCTTTTCAGCTCGCGGAGAAAGAGGTTCCGTTGCCTTTAAATATTTTCCAGTGATTATAGGGGTTTACGATATACTATTTAAGAACAGGGACACCCATAGGGTTACTTCCAAAGTTTTGGATTTTTTTGTAATGAATAAAGGTAATAAATTTTATTAAAAAAATGAACAAATATTCACTAACAGTGCAGTTGAAAGTGAATTTCGAAATGACATACTATAAATTATATTCTTTCTTGAATAGCTATTTTATTAGTAAATAACTATTATAAGATTTCATTTTGAAAACACTAAAACATACAAACTACTGCACGCATATTTTAATTTATTCTATCTTCAAGTGCGAAACTAGGTCGTGTAAGTATGTAGCAGACCATATGTCCAATTGTGTATTATCTTTTATAAAGTGAATTACATCTGCTTTTACCTAGTAAAATTATTTATTCTCTCTAATCGGTATTTAACCCATTTGATTCGATATAATACTTGAAACTTTCAATGTCATTTTTAACCATATTTTTAAAGTAAGAATTAAATAATTGTGCTGCTTTATCCCCTAAAACGCCATATGGTGCTCGATACAAAATGGTGACGTCAATAGTAGTAGCCTGACCAACTGGTTTAAAAGAAACTTTTCCTATGTTCTCTATTGATGAATTATTGACTGATTTCCAGCTCAAAAATTTACCAGTTTCTTCTTTGCTTATTTTTGCTTTCCATCTTATTTTTCCAACTCCCAATGGGCCATTGGCTGTCCACTCAGAAACTTCATGATCTAGATTTTGCACACTTTCTAAATGATTCATAAATTTAGGTAAGTTTTCTAAATTTCTCCAGAAAGAATACACTTGTAAAATAGGTTTATTTACCGTTGTACTGACTGTAATATCTACGTAATGTGGATCAGCATCACTAAAGGTTTCTGCAGCATGATATGCTGGACAATATCCTGAAAGTCCACGTAGTAGCATCGCTCCACCAACGGTGTTTTTTGCTGTACTACTTTCCTTCTGGGAAAACGCTTTATAAAGAACATAAGCACCACCGGCAATCATTAATATCCTTTCAATTGTAGGAACATTTTTTTTAGGAAGTATATTGCTTAATGCATAATGTTGGGATGAATTTTTATTTTCCATTTTTCGATATTTTTATGTTACCTCTTATAAAATTTTATTTAATTGTTATAAGTGACTCCACGACGATGATAACTAATTTTAGATTGATAAATAAAATAATAATGTCAATTATATTTTTTTTACATTTTTAAACAAACAACCACTGTGGAGCCACTTATAATTTTCAAATTTTTAATTTTTAAAAATCCTTATAACTGTTTCATCATTGATAAACATGAACAGGAGCATAGATTTATAATTTCAAAATAATTAAGAATCATATATTTTTCTATTACAGAATTTTTTCAAATCCTTCTATTATTATGTTCTTCTTTTAAATTAATAATTTTCATTTCTATTTGACCCGTCTCCTATTGGATCATTAGGATCAGCGCTATTTAAAAAGTGCTCGTTGTTCTGCGGAGTTTCGTCATCATTTGTATCATTGTCCGATTGTTCATCGATATCAATTTCGTCAATTTCGTCAATTTCATCCATGTCGTAATCATTTTCCCCATTATTCAGGAAATCGTCATTATCTTCCTCTTCATTAAGTTCTTTATTTTCTTGATCACTTAATCTATTGTCATCATGGTCAGGAGAATTGTAGGTATCTCTTTTATTTGTGTGGTCAGTCACATTTTCATTAGTTATCATGTTTTCTACACTTTCTTTTGCTGCCTCTTTGATGTCACTTGTTGTTTTACTTAAATTATCCATTTTGTTGAATGTTTGAATTAATAATAAATTAAAATTAGTGAAAGAATCACGTTATCATTTACATAATTACATTTTATACTTTATTAATTATAAGATGATTGCGAATTGATTTAGCACATAAAAGGTAGGATTTGCATCATTCTAATAATTGCTTGCAGTCAAATAAGAGATAAGAGAAATAACCATAATAAAAAGAATGACAGAAAATATTGTAACAAGTAAAGAGGAATATTTATACTCCCCTTTCTTAAGTAATTTGATTGTTTGAATGTATCGGAGATAAGCTAAATTATAAGTGCTCCGGCAATTAAGAAGCCAAAACCCATATAAACGGTATAGTCGCTAATATGTATTGGTATTTCTTGAATATTCTTAGTTGGAATATGTTTTAAGAACAGTGAAAACTTAACAGTAACAAAACCTAAAACGAGTATCCCTACAGCAGTACGAATCCACGATAGAAAAGTTCTTTCGTTGGAAAGAAATTAATTTATAAAAAACTTATCATCTTTATTTTCCATTGTTTCATTATCATAATTAATAATTGTAAAATTATTTTAAAGCTTTAGAAAGGACTTATAGCTTTCGACTAAATTGTTCTAAAATCTCTATGTCAATTTTTGCTATATAAGTCTTCATATAGTTACTGTAATTTTCATATGCGTTCAAATAGTAAAGGGCATCAGTTATAAAATACTATATATACAATTTATTTAAATTGGATATATAGTATTATATATTTATTTTTTATTGTATATAAAATAATATAAATTTCTCTTAAAATTCTGTAAGATGATAAGTATGTGGATGATATAAATTTACATAACAGAATTCAAGCTAATCTTTAATAATTAATTTTTACGTTGTAGAAACAAAAATGAAGAAAAAATTGAATTTTGATTTAAGTCTAGCTTTAAGCTTTACATAAAAAATTGAATCGATGCTTGTTGCAAACGAAGGTCACGGGTAGTCAGGTTGTTGAAGTAGCTGTAACGGCGTATGTCCTTTCCACCCGTTCGGGCATACATAAAAAGCCCACGTCTCCATTGTTCAAGGGGAATTAGTAACACAACAATAGTCCAAGCATCGATCAATTTTTATAATAAAATTTTTCATAATGAATTTAAGTAAAATTCAGTTATTTCAATTTTTCATCTTCCATTGGATTTTAGGATAGTTTTAAGTTTTTCGTGTGAATCGCATTTAGCTTTAAGCTACTTATTTTTTTAGTTTTGCTATTACAATTACTATTTATTTACAAGTAACAAAAAGTGATATTCAATCTAGATGGTATGTTTTTTTTAATACTTAATTCAAGATTTTCATTAAAATTAAAACTTGAATTCTAAAGTGGTATAAAAAGATATGGGGTCAGAGGGGATAATTCCTGGACCTGGATAACCAGTAGCTCTTCTTGTAAAATAGGTATTATTGGTAAAATTTGTTAATCCCGTTTCTAGCTTAAATTGCTTCCATTTATAAGAAAGAGATATATCGCCCACATAGTAACATGGGATTTGCCCTGAAGTACCATTGCTTATTGCATTAGCACCAACCTTTGAATTAGTAGCATCAGTAAATTGAGAGGAAACGTACGAAAATTGAATACTCGCCATAAAGTTTTTATATCCTACACCAGATCCTATCTTTAAATTTAACATTGGTACAAATTCTACTTCCTTTCCTTCAATTCCTTTTTGCTCTGATCTTAAATAATCTGAACCTGTAAAAGCTGCATTTGTAAAAACATTCCACAAAAAATCATCTGACTTCACAAAGAATGTTTCAGCTATATTCCAATTTAGTAAGGTCTCAAAGCCATAAGTCAATGCCGTTCCAATATTGTCACGATAACGATAGAAAAGCCCACCTATTTCAGTATTATATTCTCCTATTTTGTCATTGTAATACAATGCATAAACACTCGAATCGAAACTTACTTTATTTCCTAAATTCCCACGTATACCAATATCTGAAGTATATCCTTTTTCGTCAGAAATGCCAGGTGCGATTGCTTGATTAGAATTTACAGTTCGGATGTCATTGAATGTTACAGATCGGTAATTCTGAGAAATATTTCCATATACTTCTATGCCATTTTTGGGTTTAAAACTTAGTCCGACACCAAATAAAACAAAATTTCTATCCTTGACATTCTCTTCAAAAATAGTTTCATCTAATATTATATTTCCTGCTAAATCTCGATTAATCTTTCTGTAGGAACCATTTGCCTCTGTTCTAATTTTTTCAATTCGAAATCCAGGAGTGATAGAAAATTTAGAACTAATCTTAAAAATATTCTCACCGAATAGGGAAAAATTTAGATTTGGATAATGATAATCAGATTGGTTTTCGAAAAAAGGAAATTCATTTGTAGATAAATTAAAATCAGCATTGCTTCCTGAACTTCCTGGTCCTTGAATGCCAGTATTATTAGATTGGTAATATTTACCTCCTATCAAAAAAGCACTTAAATTATCATTAATGCTATACCTCTTAAGGTATCTCGCTTCTGCTCCCCAGTTAACAAAATCTCCAGTAATCAAATCTCGTACGGTGTCGACCTCATCCGGAATAGAAACTCTATTAGGACGGAAACCAACTGTTTTTCGGCTTGCATCTAAACCAAAAAATTGTAAAGAAAAATCAGCGTTATGTTCAAAATGATGTTTGAATCGCAGCGCATATAAATTCCAATTTACACCAAACCAATTTCGTTCACGATTGCTTTGATTTGAATTAGAATTAAACATTTCATCTGTTAAACCTCCTGCTTGATGTGCTAAGTAATTAAAATAAGTGTAGTCAAAGTGTAAAGAAGTATTTTTAGTGAATTGATAATTTAAGTTTATAAAATAATTTTTACTTTCAAAATCAGAGTTTGGTCTAAAACCATCTCCTTTTTTATAGTTTATAAAAGTATAGTAACTGAATTTTTTTGAAGTTCCACTTAAACTGCTAAAATTAGTGTACAACCCATGAGACCCACTTGTATTTCTCGTCAAAAACTCAATAAGTTTATCAACTGGTTTTCTTATTTTAAAATTTACTAATCCACCAAACTGTGTTCCATATTGAAGGGAAGCTGCACCACGAATAACTTGTATTTCTTCCAAAGCTTCAGTTGGAGTAGCGTAGTAACTTTCCGGGTATCCTAATACATCTGCACTAATATCATAATCATTTTGACGCGTATTAAAATTAGAGGTTCTATTAGGATTTAAACCTCTTCCTCCTATGCTTAATTGCAAACCTCCGTCCGAGCTTTCATTGATTGTAAGCCCTACTACTTGTGCATAAATTTGCCTTGCATTATTTGTTGCTTTATTAGCCAAAAGGTTAGAAACTGCTATAACCTCCGTTTTTTTACCAGCATAGATAGCTGTTTCCTCAATATCCTTTAGTTTATTTAATGTAAATACCTTATCGCGTTCCTTACTTACTATCACCTCTGAAAGTGAATTCATTGCACGCAAAGTAATTACTAAATTATTGGTAGGTGCGACAATCACTTCATCTGTAATAGCATAATTATCTTTATAAAATAGAAAATTGTAAGATCCTTCATTTGTAACGATCATTTCAAAATAGCCATTAGCATCGGTAGTACCTTTTTGATTGGTACTGCTATTAATGACTTCTACCGCTACTATTTTTTTACCCATCGCGTCGTGCACAAAACCAGAAATTTTATTTTGTGAAAATACCGAGGTGGAAAATAAAAAAATTGTAAAAAATTTAAAAACCTTTGATAGTGTCATTAAATGGAAGAATCCATGATTTGTGTTGGAAAGATTCATATTCTTTAGCTAAATTTATGGAAGGATTTATATATGTTTTACTCAGTCTACCGTTTAGTGCAACGTAACTAGCGACATACACTTCAGGATTATTGACACCTGCTTTTTTGTAATAATTATGTAAAAAATGTGCGTATTCTAAAATAAAATCAGGTTGAAAAGCCATTTGTTTTTCCTGAAAAGCAGATAGAAATTGATGATTGATTACCAAAATCTCTTGCTTTGTACGAGCATCAACAACTTTGAATTCTGTATATCCAGCTTTCTCCATTAACATTACCCGCCAAGAGAAACGAAAACCTTCCTCAGTCCAAAATAATTCACCTGGATAGGCTAAGTATCGAAAAGGGAACACTAATTGAAAAACTAAAAACAGTCCCAAAATCACACGCTTTATTTGACTAAATGAATTTAAATTTTCGACTAACACTTTTGAATTTTGAAACATTGCTATGTTAAAGTTCAATGCTTTGGTAATTCTTCTCAATATTTTTAAATGGAATGAAGATTCAAAAAACACTAAACTACTTACAATCATTATGTATGGGAATACCCCAATTGGAAATAATATTTTTGTTATTAAATGGAAAATAACAACTAATACAAATGCAAACCAGCGCGTTCGTTTGTACAGTAATAAAAAAGGAATGCTTAAGTCATAAATCATTCCACTCCAACTAAACGCATAATGAACCCAACTCTCGTTTAATAAATCTCCTAGAAAGGGCAAATTTGAATTGGTAGGCAACCAAATTTTTAAGGGCATGGCATTAAAAAGCCAATCGGAATTAATCTTAGCTAAACCTGCATAGAAATAGACAATCCCTAATAATAATTTTAAAACATCTGTCGTCCAGCGTGGAATATACTCAAATCTTTTCTGTGCATTTCGATAAGCATCTATTGAAAAAAATGCGCTAGCCGGTAAAAAAATAAGAACAAAACTAATTACCGAAATAAAATAATAATGATTAAGGTAAGTGGTTTTATCCATCAATTCAATATACGTAAAACTCATAAAAAAAATTAAGGCTGAGAATCGATATTTATATCCTAGTGCGATTCCTAGTGCTGCGATAAATGCAATGAAAAATATTAAGTAGGTGTAAATTCCAATAGGACGAACCCATTCAAATCCATAATAAGTAAAATGAAATAAGGGTTTAATGTAAAATTTGTCAACCCATCCGTAACTAACAAATCGAAGTAAACTCAAACACATCATTAAACCAAAAGCCAGCCTAAAAAAAGCTAACGTTCCGGCTGATGACTGTTTACTTAGATAATCTTTGATTGCTTTGTTCATAATTAATCTCCATCTCCATCAACATAGTCAATAGAAATATTTAATGCTTGCATCATATCTAGCTTAGTATATATAACTAATTTCTGCATAGCATCATAAGTAAGTAACATTTTTGAATTATCAGCATTTACTTGATTGGAAAAACTTTCATTCAAAATTGTAGTAGAATTTAATACCACATCATACTGCTTATTAATAGTGCTACTTAAAAGTACACCATCACGCTCCGCTTTTACATAGTCAAGGAATGATTTCAGACCTGATCCATTTATTTCAGAAGTAGTACTTTTTCCATTAAAAAAATCTTTAGAAGACTGAATAGCAATTTTTAATAAGGTTTTTGAAATATCATTTTTATAAAACCCTTCTACTTTTTCAGGAAACTTAATTTCATTTGAAAATTTACCTGCAGCAATTCCAACTTTAGCGGTTCTGATATCTTTTTCAAAATGTTTCACAAATGCATTTGTTGTGCTATTTACTGCACTTGTAACGGAGGTACCATTGTTTTTAACGTAAGTATCTCGAAAACTTGTCTTCCAGTCATTAAGGACGACTGTGTTATTATCATTAATTTTTTTTACGACTGCTGATAAATAGTCTTTATACTTTGCTGCGTTGGCATTAGATGTATAGAACTTAAGAACACTAGCATCATCAGTTCCTAATCCATTCAATAAATAATCGATTGCTGGGTATCCTTGCTTTGCATATTGGGCATTCAAATTTAAATTATAGCTACCAGATGCTATGTTATTTTCGATTCCAGCAACATCAGTAGGATAGGTATTGCTGATTTCATTTAAACGAATTTCCTCTGCTTTACCAAAATTAAACAGCGCTATTGATTGATATGATTTATACGCCTCGAACCAAGCATTTCTCAACAAATCAAGATTTACAGTATTTGGAGTATTAAAAAATAAAGTTGTGGCACTTTCTAACAGAACTGTTTTCTGTTTATAAATTTCGTAACGTGGCACGATAATATTATCTGCCCAATTTGTCAAAAGTGCCGCTCTATCAAAAGCATTAGGATTGCTGGTAGTGTCTGTATCTGAGTCGTTTGACGAACAAGATATAATAATCCCAAGTCCGAAAAATAAAAATAATAGCTTCTTCATTAAAAATTTTTTTACAAAAATACAAAAGTCAAATAAGTTATTTGAATTTATTCTAAATTAATTTAAGGTTTTTTTATGCTCAACGAACTTTTCAAAAATGGTAGCAAATTCTGATAATTAGACAAATGTTAAATCTTAAATTTCTTCTAACTAAGAAATATTTATTAAATAAATATTTTTATATTTGCTCTTCTTTTTAATTAATCTAAATAACAATAATATGAATAAGGCATTTTTAAAAGCAGTTTTTATCTTTACAATTGGTGTGACAGTTGCATCTTGTACTAGTGATGATAAGTCTACGGAAGTTGAACAGAAAGTAACAAAGAAGCAAGTAATTGAAAATTATGCCACGATAGCATATGCTAATTACAAGCAAGCTTATGATGATGCCGTACTTTTAGAAAAAGCAGTAACAACTTTTACAACCACGCCTTCAGAGGCTAATTTTGTAGCTGCAAAAAATGCATGGAAGGTCTCAAGAGAAAGTTATGGTACGACTGAAGCTTACCGTTTTGCAAATGGACCAATTGACACCGGAGATAATGGTCCAGAAGCATTAATTAACTCATGGCCATTAGATGAAAACTTTATTGATTATGTTGATAATAATGGAACAACGACACAAGATGGAATCATTAATCAAACTCTGCTTTATCCTATAATTAACAAAACTGTGCTGCTGACAATTAGTAAAACGGAGTCAGGCGAAAAGAATATAGCCGTAGGATATCACGCTATTGAATTTTTATTGTGGGGACAAGATTTGACAGACCCATCTGAGAAAAAAGCAGGACTAAGACCTTATACTGATTATCTACAAACGGTCGCTGGAACTGCAAAAAATCAAAAAAGAAGAGCGGATTATTTGAATGCATGTGCTGATGTTTTAACTGATAATTTAGACTACTTAGTAAATCAATGGAAAGTTGGAGATGATTATAGAAAAGAATTTTTAGCATTGGCAGAAGATACGGCTTTAAAAAACATGTATTTAGGAATCACTACTCTAGCGTTAGCAGAATTGCCCGTTGAACGTATGGATGTTGCATTAGAAAATGCAGATCAAGAAGACGAACACTCTTGTTTTAGTGACAATACACATAGAGATATTGCTTTAAATTTACAAGGAGTTATTAATGTATATCAAGGAAAATACGGCACAATAGATGGAGCGTCCTTAGAAGATCTAGTTAAACACGTGAATGAAACTAGCTTTACAGACACCGCTGCTTCAATAAAAGACGCACTAGCAAAAGTTGCAGCAATACAAACTCCTTTTGATCTAGCAATCTCAGGTGGGACAGCATCAACTGAAGGAAAAAAAGTTACAGCAGGTTCTTCTGCGATTAAAGTTTTTGGAAAAAATTTACTTGCTGGAGCAGCTAAAATTGGAATAATTGTTAATGGCTAATTATCTAATATTTAACTATCAAGTGCTCTTTAAATAGAGCACTTTTTTTATTTACTATGAAAAAGATTTTAAAAATTTTCCTAACGATCTCTTTGCTAACGTTAGTAGGTTGTAGTGATACAGACGAAGTTTATGTTGATTTGCAAGCAGATGAGAAAGAGCAATTTTCTGGCGGTGATTTTACTGTTTTTAATTCTTCAGAAGAAGCCTTTGGTTTTGCAGGTACTAATTTGACAAATATTGAACAGATAGATTTTGGGGTGGGCAACTCTTTTTTTAGACAAAGTTGGGTATCCGCACCTGCTTCAACAACAGCTAGAGATGGATTAGGACCTTTTTTTAATTCAGTTTCCTGTGCTAATTGCCACTTTAAAGACGGAAGAGGTAAACCACCAGCATTTGATGGTGAAAAATCTCGCGGACTATTGTTGCGTTTAACTACGGAAGGTAATTATCCTGATGGAAGTGATTATGTAGATCCTATTTATGGCGGGCAGTTGCAGGATAGTGCTATTTTAGGACATTCTATTAAAGGTTCCTATACAGTTTCATATCAAACAATTATAGAGAAATTTGACGACGGAACAACGGTTGAGTTACAAAAACCTAGTTACCAAATTAGAGATTTAGGGTACGGAAGTCTGGGAACTTCTACAAAAATTTCACCTAGGATAGCGCCACAAATGACTGGCTTAGGACTGCTAGAAGCGATTGACGAAAACACTATTTTATCTTTTGCAATTGACAATAATAAAAATGAAATTTCAGGAAGGCCAAATTATGTTTATGATATACTTACAAAGTCTACCAAAATAGGACGCTTTGGATGGAAATCAAATCAGCCAAACGTTAGACAACAAGTTGCTGCAGCATTTTCTGGAGATATGGGTATTACGTCCTATTTATTTCCCAATGAAAACTGTCCACCAGGCGTAAATTGTGACGAAATTCCAAATGGAGGAGCTCCAGAAATAACAGACATAAATTTAGATAGAGTAGCCGTTTATTCAAGTACACTTGCAGTTCCTGCACGAAGAAACCATAACGATCAAAATGTATTAGCTGGTAAAAAAACTTTTGAAACTTTACAATGTATTTCGTGCCACATTCCCAAAATGAAAACTGGAAATACACACCCTATAGTGTCATTAAGAAATCAAACTATACGTCCATATACCGATTTGTTATTGCATGATATGGGTCCGGGTTTAGCTGATAATGCAAAGGATTTTAAAGCTTCAGGTAACGAATGGCGAACACAGCCTCTATGGGGTATAGGTTTAATTCAAACGGTAAATAAACATACCAATTTACTACATGATGGTCGTGCCAGAAATATTGAAGAAGCTATTTTATGGCATGGAGGTGAAGCGCAGAAAAGTAAAGACGGCTATAAAAAACTTTCAGCACAGAATCGAAAAGATTTACTTGCATTTATAAATTCGCTGTAATAACTTGGCTGTTATTAATGACTGCCTTTTTTTATAAAATGTATTATCTAATTACAATTTTTATAATTTTGAAAGGAAAGACTGAATATTTTTATAACATTCTAATGTCACTTAAAACTAATTTAAAATATGTCCTTTTAACGTACTTTCATTAGATCAATTATGTAATTGTAGTACAACGATTATGTAAATTTGATAACAGGTTGTAGTATTACTTTTATTGTCATAAAAATTAAAAAATTACATTACTGAAAACAGGTATTTTACTTGTTTAGAAATCAATTAATTCATTTAAAAATATTTCTAAATTTTCATTATATCTTTAATAAAAGTAGTGTTTAAATAGACTTTAAAATATGGAAATTACACCGCAAGCAGCAACATCATTTTATGATTATCAGCAAAGAGATATTGCAATAATTTTTGACACAATAAAAAGTGAAGCAAAAAGTAAACTATTATACCAGTTGCCAACTGGTGGTGGAAAAACTATGGTTTTTTCTGAAATAGCCAGACAATTTATTGAGCAATATGGTCAAAAAGTAATGATTATAACCCACAGGAAGGAACTTTCTAGACAAACTTCAACTACTTTAAGAAAGCTTACAGTTCACAATCGAATTATAAATAGTAAGAGTAATACTTTTATAAATCGTTCCAACTGTTATGTAGCTATGGTTGAAACATTGCGTAATAGAATCAAAGCAAAAAAAATTAAAACTAAGGAGGTAGGACTTGTCATTATTGATGAAGCGCATCATAATTCATTTAGAAAATTAACTAAGAGTTTTAAAAATGCGTTTGTAATTGGAGTAACAGCAACACCTTTCAGCTCTGATATTTCAAAACCTATGAATCAGTATTACAGTAAGCTTCTTACTGGTGAAAGCATTGGAAATTTGATTAACAAAGGTTTCCTTTCTAAGCCCAAGTCTTTTATTTATGAAGTAGAATTAAATTCTTTAAAAACTGGAATTCATGGCGATTTTACAGTTAGTTCCTCAAACCAATTGTATAGTTCTGCTCCAATGCAGGAACTATTATTAAATGCCTATAAAGACAATGCTTCAGGCAAGAAAACCTTAATTTTCAATAATGGAATTGCAGTGTCAAAACAGGTTGAGGAAAATTTCAAAGCAGCTGGAATACCGATAAGACACTTAGATAATAAAACATCTGACGAGGAACGTAAGGAAATCTTGAAATGGTTTAAAACTACTAAAGATGCCGTTCTTACTTCGGTATCCATTCTTACAACCGGCTTTGACGAACCGTCAATTAAGCATGTAATATTAAATAGAGCTACGACATCGATCACTTTATATCATCAGATGATAGGACGAGGAGCAAGAAGGCTATCTTCAAAGAAATCATTTGGAATTACTGATTTAGGAAACAACATTCAGCGATTTGGACCATGGGAAGCACCTTTAGATTGGAATTACATTTTTAATCATCCAGATGCTTTTGCTAAACAATTAAACTATCAAGCAAGTTCTACTTCAGCTGCACAATCGAGTGCCATTACAGCAGAAATGCGAGCGCTTTTTCCTAATACATTAGAAATGGCCTATGATGTAGAAGAAAATTATCAAGAAGCGATTGATAACGTTAGAAAACCAAAAACAGTGATTCAACAATCTATTAGACAACATACAAAGATGTGCTTAGATAATTCAGAAACATTGTCGCAAGCTATTGCTTTGGCAGTAGAACTACTTCCTGAGATAGAATGGCGCGTAAAGCAATATGTAAAATATCTTGACAATGCCAGCAAGAATTATAAGGAATGGCTAATTGAAGATTATCAAAATCGCCTTAAAGGTTTGATTATAAAATTGTATTCGAGAGTAAATGTATAACCTGAAATAATTAGTGCGAGTGAAAGCAGCTTGCTCATTTAGAGTAAAAAATATTTTTATACGGCTGTAAAGATTTGCATTTTCATTGAAATTTACGTTCAGTATTTAAAATTTAGAAGAAATGTTATCAGGGCTTCAATATAGAATGAAGCCCATGTGACAATGTAAATTAATAGTTGCACCATAGAAGTCGATTTAAAATATTAAATTTCACTTATTTACATATACAAATATGATAAAAAAAATGACTTTTTTTTTCTATATCTATAGAAAATAATATTTTACAAGACTGTTAGTGATTTTTTAAACATCTTTCCCATTAATTCATTTAGTAGATTTTCCTTGGTAATTTTTAAAGCATTTAAGGCAGTGTTTTCGATTTTTATCAAATCATATTATGACCTGCTAGGAGTACAGTAGTTAATTCAATTTCTGAGATATTCAAAATTTTTACTAATTGATTTACCTTTGCTCTACCTGATAGTAGTAGTTATTTACTATACCATCTTATTCCTTGGTAAATTAATCTCATGAGCTCTTGGATAGGGATCTCTACTAGTGCTACTTACATCTTCTTTAATATTTTCCTGAGTAATATACTGATGATCTTTCGCATCAGAATATCTTGGATCAGGGACAAAAGGCATTTTAGCCATTTTTGATATCGTAACTGTAGGGAAATGATAGTCTACTTCGACTATTCCTAATAGTAAATAACAGCCTCCACCTTGAAAAGGAAATTGAATTAAGTTATCTGGAAAGTGGGTGGTATCAAAATAATTACCTTCATGATCAATCCAAGTTCCAAAGTACATAGTTCCCCTTACCGTAGGAACTTGTTTTCTAGAAATCAAGTATGCTAACATGCGAACTTGCTTTTTATGATGCAGGATTAAATCTTTAGCCATTACATCACCCCGAAAAGGACTTTGCAATAAATCAAAAACGGTAAACGAAGTAGGGAAATCTAAAAGATCAATTTCGTCAAAAGCATCTTCAAAACGAGAGCGTTCTAGAGTTGGTAATTTATATTCCTTTACTGCTTCTTGCAGCAACAACATTTGATTGTCAGTTACAGATGAGTTAAAAAGTAAGCTCGCTAAAATTAGTAGTTGGTTTTTAGTTTTTCCAGTTTCACGAAAAGCACCAATAAATATTAAAAGCTTCAAACTTTCTAAGCCTATTTTTACTCGGTTACAAAAATCCTCCATAGAAACATAGTCTCCATGAAGTTCGCGTTCCTTTAAAATAGCATTAGCTAATTTCTCTGGTAGACCTTGTAAATGCATAAATCCCAAATAAATCGAATCGCCATAAAGGGTTGTAGTGAACTCACTTTTATTTACACAAGGATTGTGGATAGTTGCTCCAGCCATTCTTGCTTCATGAACATAAACTTCCGTTCTATAAAACCCTCCTTGGTTGTTGATCACAGCAACCATAAATTCAATAGGATAATATACTTTTAAATATAGACTTTGATAACTTTCAACTGCATAAGATGCTGAATGCGCCTTACAAAAGGAGTATCCTGCAAAAGACTCTATTTGCCTGTAAATCTCTTGACTAAGCGCGTCTGCATGACCTTGTTTAGCACAGCTTTCAAAAAAGTGATCTTTTACTTTTTGTAAAGCAGTTAAGGATCGTCCTTTTCCGCTCATAGCTCTTCTTAAAATATCGCCATCAGCTGCAGGCAAACCGCCATAATGCAAAGCAATCTTAATTACATCTTCCTGATAAACCATAATTCCATAAGTTTCTCCAAGTTGCTCTTCAAAAACTTTGTGGAAATATTCAAACTGGTCAGGATGATTATGTCTAAAAATATATTCTTTCATCATTCCAGACTTAGCTACTCCAGGACGAATGATAGAAGAAGCAGCCACTAATGTTTTATAATTGTCACACTTTAAACGACGAAGTAAACCACGCATAGCTGGACTTTCAATATAAAAGCAACCTATTGTTTTTCCTTGTGATAAAAAGGAATTGGCTTTAAGTTCATTTTTTGAAATTTTAGTATCTCTTATATTGATGCGTATCCCTCTATTTTTAGCAACTAGTTTCACCGTATCATCAATATGACCAATTCCTCTTTGACTTAAAATATCAAATTTTTCAAAACCGATAGATTCGGCAACGTGCATATCAAATAACACAATTGGAAATCCCTTTGGTGGCATTTCTAATGGCGTGTAATTGGTGATGGGATCTTCAGAAATTAAGATTCCGCACGAATGCATACTGCGCTGGTTAGGATATTTTTCTAATAACATTCCATATTCCTGTACTTCCTTTACCACACTATTATTCTGCTGTAAACGCATTGGATTCTTGGCAAGATGATCTAATTCGTCTTTTGGTAAACCAAAAACTTTACCCACTTCTCTAAAAATAGAGCGGTACTTAAATTCCACATTGGTTCCACAGAAAGCTACATTTTCATATCCATATCGGTTAAAGATATATTCTAATATTATATCCCTTTCCTGCCAGCTCCAGTCAATATCGAAATCGGGAGGACTTTTCCTATTTTCATTTAGAAAACGTTCAAAATATAAGTCTAGTTCGATAGGACAGATATCAGTAATCCCTAAACAATAGGCAATGATAGAATTAGCTCCACTTCCTCGACCAATATGTAGAAACCCTCTACTGTTACTGTATCGAATAATGTCCCAAGTGATTAAAAAGTAACCGCTAAAATTTAATTCATTAATAACTTTTAACTCTTTTTCTACTCGAGCTAAAGCGGCAGGATTTTCTTTTCCATAACGCCAATGCATACCTTGATGCGCTAAAGTGGTTAACAATGCAATATCACTTTCTCTTGAATTGGTGTAATATTTTTTGTTCTTTGGCGTGTCAAAATCGAATTGAAAATCGCAGGACTCAATTACAGCATTAGTATTAGAAAGTATTTGAGGGTACTCTTTATACGCTGCAATTAAGCGCTCTTGCGACACCATCACTTCTGAAGTAGTCGCAATATCAGATGGTTCTAATTTTGATAACAGAATATTGTTATCGATGGCACGTAATATTTTATGGAGCTTGTATTCTTTTTTGGTTCTAAAAGTAACTGGCTGAAGAATTACTAATTTGTCAAAGTCCCCTTTATATCCAAATAGCTTGCCCACCTCTTCAGGCCTGATTCCAATATATTCATTTGGTTTTAAAATTGCTGGTGCACTTTCAAAAGCATAAATAATTAGTACAGCTTCAAAAGCAGGAGCTTCTATTGGAAGAGCAATATTTGTAAAATTGTGATGGGTTAAAAAGCGATTCATTTCTGCTAATCCACTTGCATTTTGAGCTAAACCAATATATCTAAATTCACTATTTGATCTAAATTCGATACCTACTATCGGTTTTATGTTTACATTTTTACAAGCAGTAATGAAATCATAGATTCCAGTAACGGTATTAATGTCAGTAAGCGCCAATGCAGTGAGCCCACAAGCAACCGCCTTCTCGATTAAGGCATCGAGAGGAATCGTTCCATAGCGCAATGAATGATAAGAATGGCAATTGATATACATGATTTATGACTTACGCTTTAAAATAATGTCTTTAGAATTAGGTTTCAAAGATGCTCCTGCACAACGCATCACAGAGTCATAACCATAGCGACTTTTCATTTTATCCATAGCAGCATAGAGTGAAAGCATTTCCTCTGTATCTTCAAAAAGATCTATTTGATACGTTCCACGAACTAAATCGCTAAAACGGATTCCAACTAATCGCAAACGCATTCTCCGCTGATATAAAAGATCAAAAAGTCCTAATACTTTTTTAGTAAGTAAATGGTCCGCTGATGTGTAGGCGATTTTGCATTGTCTGGTTTCTGTATCAAAATTAGAATAGCGAATCTTGACAACAACAGTTGAAGTAAGCCATTCTTCTGAGCGCAATTGAAATGCTAGTTTTTCAACCATTCCTGAAAGAATTGATTTTAAATGCACAATATCAATAGTGTCTTGCGTAAAAGTATGCTCGCTTGAAATTGCTTTACGTTCCGTATAAGGCTCCACGGGATTATTGTCAATTCCGTTAGCTTTTTTCCAAATCTCTACTCCATTTTTGCCAATCATTCTTTGCAACACTTCTGCAGGCATTTCAGAAAGAGTTTGTATAGTTCTAATCCCAATTCGTGATAAAAGTTGAAAAGTAACATCACCAACCATAGGTATTTTTTGGATTGATAAGGGATTCAGAAAGTTTCTTACTTGGTCTTCAGGAATATCTAAATTTCCTTTTGGTTTTCCCTCTCCAGTTCCTATTTTTGAAACTGTTTTATTAATAGATAAAGCAAAGCTTATCGGTAATCCAGTTTCTTTCAATACCCGCTGTGCTAGGTCATTTGTCCATTGGTAACAACCATGAAAACGATCCATTCCTGTTATATCGAGATAGAACTCATCGATACTTGCTTTTTCAACTATTGGTGCTTTTTCTTGAATTACTTCTGTAACCAAATGGGAAAGTTGAGAATAACGTTCCATGTCTCCTTTAATGACCTTGGCTTGCGGACAAAGTTTTAACGCCATTGCTGTAGGCATAGCAGAACGCACTCCAAAACGTCTTGCTTCATAAGAGCAAGAAGATACAACACCACGATCTCCTCCACCAATAATTAGAGGGATTCCTTCCAGCTGAGAATTATTCAACCTTTCGCACGATACAAAAAAAGTATCTAGATCCATATGTACAATTGAGCGTCTCATTTTATTTAATTTGAAATTTCAAAATTAGTACATATAATAACATTTTTTAGTATATTTGTTGTTATAAATTATAACATAATTATTATGTCCTTATTTTCAGACAATATCAGAGCTTTGCGATCTAAGTATAAATTATCTCAGGAGAAAGTAGCTGAAGGCCTTGATATCACTAGAGGTCGCTATGTAAAGTACGAGGACGGAACTTCGGAGCCACCCTATGAAATTTTAAAAAAAATAGCTCGATTTTATCAAGTTAGTTTGGATCTTTTATTGTTTGTGGATGTTAGAACAGTGAATTTAGATACCCTTCTTAAATTAGATAATAATCGCATTATTTTGCCAATTCAAGTAGATAGTTTGGGCGAAAATCGTATCGAAGTAGTGACTCAAAAAGTGAAAGCAGGATATTTAAGTGGTTATGGAGATCCGGAATATATCGAGCAATTGCAACAGATATATTTACCTTTTTTAGGAAATGGAAAATATAGAGGATTTCCAGTTGAAGGAGATTCGATGCCACCACATCAAGATGGAGATATAATAGTTGGACGATATCTGGAGCAATTAGGTGAAGTCCTAAGCGGCAAAACTTATATTATAATTACAAGATCTGAGGGAATGGTTTATAAAAGATTAAATAAGAAAATAGAAAATTCTTTGACCGTTTCGTCAGACAATTTTTTCTATCCTGCATATGAAGTCAGAGCCTCTGATATTTTAGAAATTTGGGAATATCAATGCAATATTGGTCGAAGTGATAAACAATCAGAAGCATTAGAAAGCACTAGCATAAAAAATATGTTTATCGAGTTAAAGAATGAAATAGGTGATTTAAAAAATAAAATAGCGTTAACCAATTAATAGTATTAATAATCAAAGTAATAGCGTCCTTGCGAAAGAGAAATTATTACATCTTAATAATTAAATGAAAAAACAAGAATACGCAATAGTAGATATTGAAACTACAGGTGGTAATGCTAGTTATAGTAAGATCACGGAAATCGCAATTGTAATCCACGATGGTGAAAAAGTAATTGACCGTTGGGAAACACTTGTAAATCCGCAGAAGAATATTCCGCCGGCGATATTTGCCTTAACAGGAATTACAAATGAAATGGTGGAGAATGCACCAACATTTGACTTGATATCTGATCAAGTTTTTGAAATGCTTAATAACAGAGTATTTGTCGCTCACAATGTAAATTTCGATTATTCATTTGTTCGTCATGAATTAGGTGAAGCAGGATTAAAATGGACCGCAAGAAAACTGTGCACTGTTCGTGCAACCAGAAAAATAAGACCAGGCCTGCCTTCATATAGTTTAGGTAGATTATGCACATCTTTAGATATAATCTTAGAAAATAGGCACCGCGCTGGAGGTGATGCAGATGCGACGGCAATTTTATTCTCAAGATTATTGGAATGGGATGCTGACGCTGAACTAAGCAAGATGATAAAGAATACTGCTCAAGATCAGCGCTTGCCGCCAAATCTTCCTCCTCAAGATTTTGAGAACTTACCGGAGAAACCAGGTGTCTACTATTTTCACGATGAACACAGTAAAGTGATTTATGTTGGTAAAGCAATCAATTTAAAAAAGAGAGTTGCATCACACTTTACAGGTCATAAAATTACGCCTCAAAGACAAAATTTTTTAAAAGACACTTATTCTATTTCGTTTGAAATTTGTGCTACAGAATTAATGGCACTATTGTTAGAAGGTTCTGAAATTAAGAAACTATGGCCTAAATATAATAAGGCTTTAAAAAAGTATGAACCAAAATTTGGACTTTTTAATTATGAAGCAAGAAGTGGATATCAGTATTTAGCCATTGGAAAAATTACAAAAAATCAAAAGTGTATTGAAACATTCAGTTCATTATATGATGGAAATAATAAATTACGCGAGTTAGGGACAAAATTTGAAATAGATCATAGGTTTTGTATTTATGGAGTTAACTGTCAAGAAGCAGATTTATTAGATACTTTGAAAGAGGACCTTCCAGATTTAAGTACCCATAATGATAAAATAGACGCTGCCTTAGATTTTTTCAAAAGTAGTTTACCAAGCTTTGCAATATTAGATAAGGGAAGAACTCCAGACGAAAAAAGTTGTATATGGGTTGATAAAGGACACTTTTATGGAATGGGATATATTGCATCTGACATAGTAATTACAGAAATATCAGAAGTAAAAGAACATATTACTAGATATGCATCAAATCAGTATTTCGTTCAAGTAATTAACGCTTTTGCAGAAAAAGCTCCTAGTAGAGTAAGACTTTTAGAAGATTCAAATACGTAGCAATTTTATAATTCTCAACTGAAATTAATGATGTAATTATGTAAGGCTGTTTTTTATGCGAAGTTGTAAATTTGGAATAAGGTATTAAATACTGCTATTTAATAAATTAGCATAGAAGTAAATCAAATTCTCCAGCAATATGTCATTAGAGAAATATAAAGATAAGCGCAACTTCGACCAAACGGAGGAACCTGAAGGCAAAATAGAACATTCAAAAAGTCAACTTATTTTTGTAGTTCAAAAACATGCCGCGTCTCATTTACATTATGATTTTAGGTTAGAGATGGAAGGTGTTTTAAAAAGTTGGGCTATTCCGAAAGGACCTTCTTTAGATCCTGATGTAAGAAGGCTAGCAGTGCTAGTTGAAGATCATCCTTATAGTTATAGAGATTTTGAGGGTACAATACCTAAAGGCAATTATGGCGCAGGCAATGTGATAGTTTGGGATAATGGCACTTACACTTCAACTGAAAAAAAGAATTTAAAAGAGGATGAAGACCTGCTTTTAAAAGGTTTCAATAAAGGACATATTAGTTTCACATTACATGGTAAAAAACTTAATGGAGATTTTTCACTTGTAAAATTAAAAGGCAAGCAGGATAATGCATGGCTGTTAATTAAGAAAGAGGATTCTTTTGCTTCACTAGAGGATATTTTGAAAAGTGATGCTTCTGTACAAACAGGATTAACTTTGAAAGAAGTTCAAATCCAAAGTAAGTCATTAGAAAAAACCGAAACCGCACAAGAGAATAAAAATAAAGAAATTATATTTCAAAGTCCTATGCTCGCTACACTTAGTAAAAATGCATTTGATAATAAAGAATGGGTATTTGAAAAGAAATATGATGGATTTCGCATTCAAGCTTTAATAAGTAGTAATAAAGTTTCCTTATACAGCCGTAACGAGCAAATTTATACAAAGGATTTTCAATGTATAGCTGATGATTTAAAAGTAATTGATCATGAAGTGATCTTAGATGGAGAAATTGTAGTTGAAGATAAAAATGGTAAATCTGATTTTCAAATGCTCCAGAATTTTCTTAAAACTGGTGAAGGCAATCTTAAATATTACATTTTTGATATCTTAAATTTAGATAAAAATGAAGTTGTTAATCTAAAATTATTAGAGAGAAAGGAATTGCTGGAAATCTTACTTCAGCAATATAAATTTAAAAGAACTTTTTATTCAAATCATATTTTTGAAAAGGGCATTAAACTTTTTGAAAAAAGTAAAAAGGATAATGAGGAAGGTATTATGGCTAAGAGAGCTGATAGTACCTATCAATTAGATAAGCGTTCTGCTGACTGGTTAAAAATAAAAAATTATCTAGAAGAGGAGGCTATCATAATAGGGATTACTAAACCAAAAGATAATCGAGCTTACTTTGGTGCTTTACTCTTAGCACAATATGATAATGGAGTTTTACGATATATAGGAAAATGTGGAAGCGGTTTTACCGATGAAAGTTTGAAAACATTGTATAACAAGTTTAAAGATTACCTCTTAAATCAATCTCCCATAGCAGAAAAGATAAAGCTCCGCGAAACTATCCAGTGGATGAAACCGCACTTTATTTGTACAGTTAAATTTTCAGAGTGGACTACTGATAAGCGATTAAGACATCCTGTTTTTTTGCGAATTCGTGATGATAAAAAGCTTAAAACAGTAGTGAGGGAAGATAATTCGTTGCAGCAACAAAATAGTTCTTCAGTAAATAAGTTTGAAAATTTAGAAGAAGATTTAAAAGTTAAAATAGGCAAACAAAACCTCATTTTAACAAACTTAAATAAAATATATTTTACAGGTGATATGATTTCAAAGGGAGAGCTTATACATTATTATAGTGAAGTAAGTGACTATATATTACCCTATTTGAAGGATAGACCGCAATCTCTAAATAGATTTCCAAATGGTATTGAGAGTACTAATTTCTATCAAAAGGATATTAATCTTGACAAATCACCAAAATGGTTAAAAACTGAAAAAGTATATTCTGATTCCAACGAAAAACAAATTGATTATTTAATATGTAATGATAAAGAGACTTTAATCTACATGGTAAATTTAGGATGTATTGATTTCAATCCTTGGAATTCCACTATTAAAAATCTTGAAAATCCCGACTGGATGGTTATTGACATTGATCCGGATGATGGTAATTTTGAAGAAGTAATTAAAACTGTCTTAATGGTTCGTGAAGTGTTGGATAATTTAGAAGTAGAAAGTTACTGTAAAACTTCTGGAGCTACCGGCATGCACGTTTATGTTCCTTTAGGAGGAAAGTATAATTATGAATCCGTAAAAATATTTGCTCAAATAATCGCGAGAGAAATTCAATCTAAATTACCAGAAACTACTACTTTAGAAAGAAGTATAAAGAAGAGAAATCATAAAATTTATATTGATTATCTTCAAAATAGAAAAGGACAAACTATAGCTGCGCCTTACAGCGTACGGCCACATGCAGGTGCAACAGTCTCTACTCCATTAGAATGGAGTGAAGTTCAACTTAAAATGCGTCCTAGTGACTTTACCATCAAGAATGCATTGAAAAGGTTTGAAAGGAAAGGAGATCTTTGGAAACCCGTTCTTGGTGCAGGAATCGACATCATTAAAGTTATTGAAAAGTATAATAGTTAAGAAGATTTTTTCTTTTCTAAGCTTGCCTTTAACATTGCCATTAAATCATCATTTTGCTTGTGAACCACTTTTAATGCAGGAGCTTTAGCTTTAGTGCCTTTAGCTTTAGCTTTAATTATTTCCATTAATTTATCAGAATATTCGTCCTTATAAATTGAAATGTCGAACTTTTCAGTAAGTTGCTCTACCAACTTATTTGCCATGTCTAATTCTTTTTCTGTAGTTTTCTTGGAAACGGCTGGCAACTTTAATTCCTTAGTATCTCTGATTTCCTGCTGGAATCTAATTTTATTTAAAACAATAACATTCTTGTATGGCTTTAGAATAGCAAGAGCTTCCTTACTACGCATGACAAAACTAGTCACACCTACTTTGCCTGATTTTTGCATTGCATCACGTAAAAGCGCATAAGCTTTAGCCGCACCTTTATCAGGCTCTAAATAATAAGGTTGTTCGTAATACAAGCTATCGATTTCTTGCTCATTAGTAAAACTTAAAATATCTATAGTTTTACTTTTAATTGCATCTGCAGCTTCAAAATCTTCGTCATCTAAAACAATATATTTTTCTTCAATTTTAAATCCCTTCACTATGTCTTCATAGGCAACTTCTTTGCCTGTAGCTTCATTAACACGCTTAAATTTAATATTAGAATGATCTTTTTTGTCAAGCATGTCTAGATCTAAAGTACTTGTTTCAATAGCTGAATAAATTTTGATGGGGATATTTATAAGTCCGAAACTAATTGCTCCTGTCCAAATTGCTCTCATGATATTCTATTTAAATTATTAAATTTATTTAATTGTGCATTTATCCACAGATTCATAATAGGGATGATATTTAAAGGCCATTAAAGTGAAATAACTATTATTTAACAGGTTCTAATTCTAATTCCATAAACTTACCAGTAGCAATCGAGCCATCTTCATTTTCCCATTGCGTTATTACATTTTCAATAAATTCAGGTTCAAATCCTATTATTTCCATTACCTGATCTCTAAGCTGTAATTTAACCTTCTGGCCTACTTTATATTCTATACGTTTCTTCAACAAATCCATACTTCAAATTAATTATTGGTGATAATCAAAGTTAAAAATTATTGCAAAATAAAATTTATATCTATAGCTGTAAATTTTATAGAATTATAAACGAAAGTTAATTAAAAAAATTCTGAAAAATAAGCTAGGAATTATATAACATTCAAATATTAAAATATTTTTAAATTTGTAAAGCAATCAAATTAAACACATTATATTATGAAAACTACTGAAAAAGATACTAAAAGTAAAAAAGCCACAAAAAGTACAGGTGAGAAAAAAACGGATTCTGATAAAAAATCTACAGCTGGAAAAGTAAAAGCAAAATCATCTGCCGCAGATGGACTACGCGAATTATTTCTTGATTCTCTAAAGGATATTTACTGGGCAGAAAAAGCGTTGACTAAAGCTTTACCAAAAATGCAGAAAAATGCAACAAATGAAAATTTAATTGCAGCAATTGAAGATCACTTAGATGTAACAAATACTCAAGTAGACCGTTTAGAACAAGTTTTTAAAATCATTGGAGAAAAAGCAGTTGCAAAAAAATGTGATGCTATGGACGGTTTAATTAAAGAGGGAGCAAGCATAATGGAGGAAACAGAAATAGGTGCTGTACGTGATGCAGGTATAATCGCTGCCTCTCAAAAAATTGAGCATTATGAAATTGCAACTTATGGTACTTTAGTAGCATTCGCTAAAACTTTAGGAGAAGATGAAGCAGCTGAATTGTTAAGTGTTACACTTGCTGAAGAAAAAGAAGCTGATGTTACGCTAACAGAAGCAGCATACAATACAATTAATTTTGACGCAGCTGATGAAGGCGAAGAAGAGTAAAGTATAACGGGATTTAAAATTAAGAAGGCCCTCAACCATAATGGTTGAGGGCCTTCTTACTAAAGTACTTTTTCTTCGATTTGTAGAGCAGTCGCAGTATATGTTACGGTCTGCTTATATGTTCCTGCAGGCTTACCAAGAAGTACGGTTTTTGCTTTAAGAGCTGAGATAGAATAATCAATACTCAGTGATTTTTGAACCCTGAAGTCGCATTAGTTATTAATTTTTGATGAGTTGTAGATAAAGTGATAGTATTTAAAATTCCTACCATACTCATTTCAATTACCGCTTGTATTTTCGATACGTTTACAGGAATTTTATTTGTACCTTCTGAAAAATTAGTACCTCCAGATTTTACTTTTACATCGAAAATTTTAGATGAAGTTACAATCAAGCTATTTGCTACTATTACATTTTTTGCTGCGTTATAGTCAGCTGATGTCACATAATTAAAAGATAAGATTCCATTACTAACTACAGAACTAGCATCAAATGAAATAAGGTCAGATATTATAAAATTAATTGTTGTGCTTGCCGCATTTTAAGTAGCTTGAACTTGTGCGTTTCATGTTACAAAGAAGAATGCTCCAAGAACTAGTGCAATGATAACGATTTGTTTTTTCATGATACTATATGTTTGATTTCTTGTGTTTTGTTTTTTGTTCCTTTTGAACACTGCAAATCTACGTTAGGTTTAAAATCGCTTTGTAGTGATACAAGTAAATGCATGTAGTTTAATCATAACATGATTTTTTCATTCGAATAAATTTTAATTTATTCTCAATTTATCTTCAGTTTTTAAACAAGTTTATTAAAAATTCATGGTTTTAAATGGAACAATTTTATTTACATAGTTATTGCAAATTACACGAATTTAAAATTGCTTTTTTATAATTAATTTTTCTTACTTTTGGGTTGATTTAGATGAAATTTTTTCTTAACCTAAGATTTTACTTTAGTAATATTCTGAATAGTCATTCTTATGGAAAATTTATTGCTTGCCGACGATGATATGGATGATCGTCTTTTTTTTCAAGATGCTGTTGAAGATTTATTTTCGACCACTACTTTATCTACCGTTAGTGACGGAGTTGAACTAATGGAGTTCTTGACAAATAATACAGATCAATTACCTGACGTTCTTTTCCTTGATTTGAATATGCCGCGTAAAACAGGTTGTGAATGTCTATTAGAGATAAAATGTAATGAAGAATTAAAATTCATACCGGTTGTTATATTCTCTACATCTATGGATATTGATATGGTAAATAAACTGTATGAAATGGGAGCCCATTATTATATTAGAAAGCCAGGTGACTTTGGCATATTAAAAAAGGCAATTAATCAGGCAACAGTATTATTAACTGTAGACAAAATTAATCAACCCGAAAGAAGTAAATTTATTATTCAGTGCTAATACATTTTTAATCATTTCAATTTGAACAATCCATATTATTTTCTGGAAGGTGGAGGGGAAATGGGACTTCAAATTCGCAACAAAGACTGGACACAAACTCCGCTAGGAAGTCCAGATACTTGGCCTCAAAACCTACAATCTGCAGTTTCTATCATACTAAATAATCCTTTTCCAATGTATATCGCATGGGGAAAGGAATATCGACAAATTTTTAATGATGCTTATGTGCCCATTTTAGGACATCAAAAGGAGATAGATGCTTTAGGGAAAAGTACTTCTGAAACCTTTTCAGAGGTGTGGCATATTACTGAACCTATTTTTAAAGCCGTGGAACGAGGAGAATCTGTAGGTTTTTCAAACTTTATGTTTCCATTATTAAGAGAGGGCTCGATTCAAAACTGTTATTTTGATTTAGCATACAGTCCTATTTTTTTGCAGGATCGATCCATAGGAGGAATTTTAATAACCATTTTTGAGACTACCGCTAAGAACCTAGCAGATGAGGAACTAAATAAAAGCGAGAAGCGATTTAAAGCTATTGCTGATAATATTCCTAATCTGGCATGGATGGCAGACGAAAAAGGGGAGCTATACTGGTATAACAAACAATGGTATGATTATACGGGAACAACTTTTGAAGAAATGAAAGGTTGGGGATGGAAGTCCGTTTATCGTGAAGAGGAATTGGTAAAGATATTGCAAGAATGGAACTTCTCTTTAGAAAAAGGGATACCATTTGAGATGAGTTATGCCATTAAAGGCGCTGATGGAAATTATCAGCAATTTTTAACTAGAGCTCTTCCTGTAAAAAATGAGGAGGGAGAAATTACTACATGGTTCGGTACGAACACAAATATTACCTCTCAAAAAGCTGTAGAGCAGGCGCTCGAAGATAGTAAAAAAGAATTAGAATTTGTAATTGAAACTGCAGCTCTAGGAACATTTGATTATAATCCAATAACTAATAAATTTTCAGCTAATATCCGTTTAAAAGAATGGTTTGGTTTAAGTGCTGACCAGGAAGTAGACTTAGATGATGCCACAAAGGTTATTGTAGAAGAGCATCAAGAAAATGTTTTAAATGCTATTGCAAAAGCTTTGGATTTTTCTTCAGGAGGTATTTATGATATCGCATATAATATCGTAAATCCTATTTCTAAAAATGAAATTACATTGCATGCAAAAGGTAAGGTGTTATTTGATGAAAATAAAAAGCCATTCCGATTTAATGGAACAGTAGAGGATATTACGGCGCAAAATACTGCTCGTAAACAACTAGAGCAAAGTGAGAATAACTTAAAATCAATCATATTACAAGCGCCTATGGCTATTGCAATTTTGCGTGGCCCAGAGTATATTGTTGAAATAGCAAATGAAAGTGCTTTAGACTTATGGGGTAAAACCGCACAGGAAGTTGATAACATATCTGTTTTTGAGTCCATACCAGAATTATCTTTACAAGGAGTTAAAGAAATTTTAAATAATGTAAGAGCATCAGGAAAACATTTATCTACCACAGAGCTACCATTAAAAATTATGCGATCTGGTACCTTAGCAACTGTTTATATGAACTTCTCCTATGAGCCTATTTACGATGATCAAAGCAACAGTAATAAAATTATGGTTCTTGGATATGATGTAACTACCCAAGTGATTGCTCGAAAAGAAATTGAAAAAAGTGAGCAAAGCATTCGTAGTTTGGTGGAAAGTGCACCATTTCCCATCGCGGTTTATACTGGGATTGAGATGCGTATTACCCTTGCAAATCAATCCATGATTGATGCATGGGGAAAGGGAAGTGATGTTATTGGGAAATTATATAGAAATCTATTACCGGAATTAGAAAAGCAAAATATTTATGAGCAGATAGAAACGGTTTATAAAAGTGGAATAGCATTTAATGCTAAAAATCAGCCCGTAGCTCTTTTAAAAGATGGATTTTTAAAGGTTCATTATTTTAATTATAGTTTTACTCCACTAAAAGATTCAAGTGGTGCAATTTATGGCGTGATGAACACAGCTGCTGAAGTCACTGAATTGAATGAAGTTAAAGAAAAAATTGAAGAAAGTGAAAAGCGCTTTCGTAATGCGGTGCATCAAGCTCCAGTTGCTATGATAATTGTGCGAGGTCCAGAAAATATCGTCAACATGGTTAATGCTCCCTATTTAGAGTTAGTAGACAAAACCACAAATGATTTACTATCAAGACCTATATTCGAAGTTTTACCTGATGCAGAAGAAACTATAAGTCCTATTTTTAAAGAAATTTATAGAACGGGAGAAGCCTTTCATGGTTATGAATTCCCAGTGACTTTAACACGATTTGGTAAAAAGGAAAACTGCTATTTTAACTTTGTATATCATCCTTTATTAGATTTCAATACCGTAACAGGAGTTATGGTCGTTGCCACAGATGTAACGGCGAATGTTACAGCAAAGAAACTGTTAGAAGAAAATGAGCAAAAATTCAGACTTTTAGCCGACTCAATGCCTCACTTTGTGTGGACTGCTGATGAAAGAGGAAAATTTAGCTATTTTAATCAAGCTGTGTTTGATTTCTCAGGTTATAATAAGGAAGAAATTATTGAAAAAGGTTGGCTCTCAATTGTTCATGACGATGAAAAAGAAGACAACACTGAAAGATGGATGGACGCAATAGCAACCGAGAAAGATTTTATAATTGAGCATCGCTTTCGAAAAAGTGATGGAACATATCGTTGGCAATTAACTAGAGCTATCCCGCAACGCGATAAAGAAGGAAAAATAAAAATGTGGGTAGGTACTAGTACAGACATTCAAGATCAAAAAATATTTACGACTGAGCTAGAACGAGAGGTTTTAGAACGCACAAAGGAGCTTTTTCAGAAGAATGATGATTTAGAAAAGATGAATAAGGAATTACAGTCCTTTGCTTATATATCTAGTCATGATTTACAAGAGCCTTTACGAAAAATTCAAACATTCGCGACTCAACTTAGAGAAAGAGAGTATGACAATATATCTGAGGGAGGTAAAGATAAGTTTATAAGAATGCAAAGTGCTGCTGATCGCATGCAAACACTTATTCAAGATTTACTTGCTTATTCTAGAACGAGCATTCAAGAACGTGTATATGAGAAGGCAAATATTTCCACTATAGTTAAAGAGGTAAAAGAAGATTTAGAGTACGATTTTGAAGGAAGAAGCACTACTATCAACATTATAAATGACTGCAAAATTGATGTTATTCCAGTTCAATTTAGACAAGTAGTATTTAATTTAATTACTAATTCATTGAAGTTCAGTAAACCTGATTGCGATGCAAAAATTACTATTGACAGCTTAATAGCTTTTGGATCAGAGTTAAATAATTTAAAACTGAAGCAAGATGTAGAGTACTATTATATAAAATTTAGCGATAATGGAATTGGATTTGAAGAGGAATACAGTGAGAAAATATTTCAAGTATTTCAGCGCTTGCATGGAAAGGAAAAGTTTCAGGGGACCGGTATTGGTTTAGCGATTGTGAAAAGGATAGTTGAAAATCATCGTGGAATAATAACTGCACATGGAATTTTAAATGAAGGCGCAACTTTCAAAATCTTTATCCCTACTTCCCATTAAAATTTTTAAGAATTTTACTTTATAATCAAAAAAAATACTCGACATAAATATGCCGAGTATTTTTTTTAAAATAGATAAGATTATCTATAAATATCTTGACCTCTATTTGTTTTCCAATTTTGCTCTAAGTAGTCAGCATCTTCGTCATTTCTTGGATGAACTCCCATTACAACATGACCGTTGTTAATACCGGACTCATACAATTTTGCACGATCTTCAGGTATTCCTGAACCAACTAATGCGCCAATAATTCCACCTGCAATTCCACCTGCACCTGCTCCAGCTAATCCAGCTGCTAATGGTCCAGCAACTATTAGTCCTAAACCTGGAATTACTAAACTTGTACCTATAGCTGCAATTACTCCAACAATAGCTCCTACTGTTCCACCAATGGCAGAACCAGTACCTGCAGTTTCAGCCGCTTTAGTTCCTAATTCAGATTTATCATTCTCTTCAGAATAGTATTTTTTTCGTGTCTCATCTGACATCACTAGATTAATGTCCTCTTTTGCATATCCGCGTTCATGTAATGCATTATATGCACTTTCTGTACTTTCACGGTCAGAGAACATTCCTGTTAGCATTTGACCTCTGTCATTGTTGTGGTTGTTGTGATTATTTTCCATAATATGTTTGTTTAATTGGTGAATTACGTTTCTCCTTTTACAAAGTTGGCAAATGCACAAATAAAAAGTCTTACACTAT
This sequence comes from Flavobacterium sp. GP15, assembly GCF_014281985.1. Taxonomy (NCBI): domain Bacteria; kingdom Pseudomonadati; phylum Bacteroidota; class Flavobacteriia; order Flavobacteriales; family Flavobacteriaceae; genus Flavobacterium; species Flavobacterium sp. GP15. The sequence goes on along the minus strand of NZ_JACFTC010000004.1, from coordinate 285,170 downwards.
TTTATAGAATTTTTATGTAATTTAAAGTACTGATTGTGAGTGTTGTAAAAATCATTATTTTTGCTTATTTAAAAACCTAAGTACATGTGCTACCACACCATACAAACTAAATTGGCTTTACAAATTGAAAAGCGCTTTAATGCAAAAATTAAGGACAAGAGTTCCTTTGCACCTGATGATCACGTAAATGGATTTACATTTCCTAAAACTCCAATAATTACAAATGAGGATGTTACTATTATAGAGAACTTTAATTGGGGCTTAATCCCTGCTTGGTCAAAAAACGATGATATTAAGGTTATGACTCTAAATGCAAAGATTGAGACTATTAAAGAAAAGCCATCATTTAAAGATGTTGTCAATCAAAGGTGTTTAATAATAGCAAATGGATTTTATGAATGGCAGTGGTTAGATTCTAAAGGAAAAAACAAAATTAAATATCAAATAGGAATTGGGAACGAAGAGCTATTTGCCTTTGCAGGACTATATTCTCGATGGAATGACACCAAATCAGGCCAGGTAATTAATACATATACAATGTTGACAACTCATGCAAGTCCATTAATGGCCAAAATTCACAATATTAAAAAGAGAATGCCGATAGTTTTACATCCAGAAGATGAAAGTAAGTGGCTTAATTTAACGCCAGTCGAAGATTTCGCATATCCTTACAAGACGGATTTAGTGGCTAAGCAAATTTCCAATAATCCACAACATCTATCTTTGTTTTAATATTCGTAGTAATTAAAATTTAAAATATGCAACACGTACTGATTTTAAGCACCAAAAGAATTAATATTCCTGCTTCGGATTTTATACCACTAGTAATTTCATTGATAGATGAAAATGAGATGGAAATCGATTATTTTGGAATTGAAATCGATAATCCAGCAGATTATCTTGATGAGCAGATGAAATTAAAAATCAATACTACTTCGTTTATTACTATTCATTTTGAATGTGATAAAATTGATTATGGTAGTTATTCGGATGAAGCTGTATTGAATTTTATAACTGATGTTTTACGTTATGATGAAGAAAAAGAGATAAAAGCAGATGATAAGGATATTGAAATTATCATTGATATTTCTTTAAAATTTTGCAATGAACTACTTCAAAAAAAAGGGTCGGCAGATTAAAATTTTACTAAATTATTTTTGGTGCTAATTACCGCCATATATCGTATAAGAAACTTATTAAGAATCATTTTTCAAAGCTCAGTATAAATTATTTTACATTATATAGGTAACTTTAATTATATTTCCTTTTCCCGGCATATTGTGTAAATAAGGATTTATTTTTAATTACAATATCAAATCTTCTCATTTGGGTTCTTTTAAGAACATGATGGTAATTTTTTTAAGTTTTTTAAAAATTAAGCGTACTATTAGAGTTAATCTATAAATTTGTGTTGGTTTACAAAAAAATTAAAAGGAATTTAAAGCAAACATTATTTTGAAAAAATAAATTCTTTCCTTATTGTTGGAGATTTGCTGAAAATTTCATCAAATTCTTCCAACGAATCGAATTTTAGTTGTTCTACAATTTTATATTCATAAAAAACTTTAAAGGAATTTTCTTTAAATACCCAAGGTTTTAAAGATATTGTATTTTCATCTTTATAATAAACCTCATTTAAATCACCGTCGGGACTTTCAGATACTTCCATTTTTCTACCTTCAGGTTGAATTTTATCCAAACAAATTAGCAAAGAAAATGCATCGCACCATTCAACTAATCTATATAAACGTTCCGAATATTTTTTATCAATATTAAGGTGCTTCAGTATTTGTTTACGATTAGTTTCTTGTTCCTTCAGAAATAAATTTAGCTTCGAATCATTTTCCTCATTAATACCACCAAAGATAAAATTTAAATGCATAGAGGTTAATAGAGCGTTTAACTGGCATTTAGAAGTAGCCAGTTCCATAACGTTTAAATATTGCTTTAGGTCAGTCTTACTTGAATTATCGCTTACTAAAAAATTTCTAGGTGCTCCAGCATCGGTTAGATTTTTATTTTCTAAAGTTTCTGCAACACCATCATCGTGTTCCGCTATTGCGATAAGTGTTGGAACAATAATCTCATTGGGTAATTTAATGTCATATTGATAAGCAATCATAGCAGCTAGAAGGCCATGAGAGCGCTGAGTAATAATTTTCCAACCTTTATTGTGTGATGCTACAATCATAATTGCATATAATTAAAGTTTACATTAAAAAAAAATTTAGTAATTAAAGGAGATTTATTCAAATTAGCCAATTTAATAATTATTTCCGCAAAAACGAATCAGCAATATAAAAATTTAAAAATTAAGCAGAGCCTCAATTTAATTCGAAAAGCAGAAACTACGGTCCTTACTGATGAGGCAATAGAATTATTTAAATTCTCCTTACAATTATTTTAAAATATCTGCTGTTAAAGATTTGTTTAATTCCGTACAAAAATAGCTTGGGGATATCCCTGTACGGGTTTTAAATGCTCTTGTAAAGTTTTGCGTAGAGCCAAAGCCAGCCTCGTCTGCTAATGATTTGTTTTTGTAAATACGGTATTTATTTTCACTTTTAAGCAATTCTATGATATGATCAATTTTAAGATCAGTGATATATTCAATAATTCCTTTGTTACGATATTTTGCAATTATTTTGTAAGCATATTTAGTATTAGTATTCAATAAAGAAGCCAATTTCAATAAATTTATCTCTTTTTCGAGATACTTTTTACTGTGCTCGAATTTTTCTAATTTTTTTAGAATTGTAGCAACTACATCAGGATTTATATCTAGTTCCTTACTTGCTGATCCTACACATAATTTAGATGTTTCTGGCTTCCTGTTCATTAGTTCTTTGAATAATCTTTTATTTTTATAGTGCCTGTACACCAGTATCGCTATAAGCACTGTCATAACTGTCATCACAAGGCAGATTATAACTGTCCAGTACTGTTCAATGTTTCTTTGCCTTTGGAGTAATTTTTTTGTGTCGTATTCTTTGTGTATTTTCCCTGTAAGGTATTTGTAATCCTGGAGTAGTAACTTATCAACTTCTAAAAGTGTTTTGACATAATATAACTCTAAAGTTTTGTCGTTTTGTTGCTGATAATAATCTATTAAGAATTCATAGGCTTCCCGTAAATGAGGACGTATGTACTTTTGTTTTTGGAAAGCTTCATCTATTTTTAATAAATAGGGTAATGCCTTTATATGTAATTTTTGATCCCAATAGCTTTTTCCGATATAAAAATAGGCGGTTGTTTCGTTTATAAAGTCTTTATTATCAATCACAATAGGTAATATCTTTGTCAATTTTTTTATTGCATCTGTATAATTGTATTGAAAATATTGATTTACGCCCTCTGAATGGATAAAGTATGGCTGCATTTCTAAATTTTTAAAGCGCAAGCCCTCGCTTATTCCCGTTCGATTGATCTGGCTGCACAGCTGATATTTACCTATTCGGTTATAACAAAGTCCTAACGAATGCAATGAATTTAAATAGGCACGTTCATTTTTTTTCTTGAAATATTTCACACATTCTTGAAATAATGCTGTTGCCTCATCGTAAAATCCAAGGTGATACTTGACCTGAGCAATTACATATTTTACTTTGTATATTAGATAGTGGTTGTCTGTCTTTGAAATATATTCATCAGCTATCAGATAGTTATCTAGAGCTTTTCTGTGCTCTTTATGATCGTACTGTATTATCCCTTTTGTCATATATGCTGATCCGATTAATTCGATGTCAGCTGTACTTCTCGCTGCAGTCAGCATACTATCTGCATATTTTAGTTGTAGCTTATTATCGCTTAAATAAATTAAAGCTTTATAAGACTGCGTCATTTGACCGAAGTTTTTCTCCCGTTTTCCTTTAGCTAACCACGATTGTGCATATAACCTCTCATTAATGCTATCTTTTTCCTCATATCGTATGTTGTTGCTAAAAAATTCATAGGTTTTACCGGAAAGGCTGTCTGAGATTAACAAATTATTTTGTTGCGCATAGGCATTATGAAACAGGCATACCCATAGTATTATTAAGTATTTTTTCATCATATATCTATAAGATTGGGGGCTTACCGATTAGAAAATGCAGGACTTATTTACCACTTTATTCTGTTCCTGCATACTAAAGTAATTAAAATAAATTAATTGATAAAAGAATTACGTTAATAAAGGGTTTTTTTATCTTCTAGAATATAACTCACTGTATAGTTGTTATTTATCAGGAAATGTTATGTGTTCAATTCGTGAATTACATATGATAGATTCCCGAATTGGACAGTTGTAGACTTGCGGGGAGAGAAAAGAGCCATTAGTTTTGTCTTGAATTCAAATGGTTTTTTATGAGTAAAACCAACACCAACATTGTTCAAATTACCCCGGGAGAAATGAACTGATGAAAATAGTAATCAGTAACATTTAAAAAAAATATCTAAAATGAAAAAATTCAATCCATGTTTAAGCACTTCACTATGCGTTTCCTTTTTATTTACACTTAATTGCTGTACTATGGATTCGGTTTTTGTATCAGATGATACTTTAGAGGAGGTAAATGGGAAAAATGAAAATTCTTATCATGCACCCAAAAAAGTGGAAGTGGTGTCGGCTCAAAGTACTGTCAAGTATGTACCAGGAATGCATATGCCCAGTACGCTATCTGAAGCTTATCATATACAGGATAGTATTTCGAGTTATTCGAGCCCCGTAACAGATAACATTATTAATCCGGACTGGAAAAAACTTATCACGCGTGTTGGTAATGATTAAGAACTAGATTTAAGTTAAATTGTATGCGGTTTAAATAATGTGTTCTAACTAGGTTACTCATTTTTGAGTAGCCTTTTTTAATTTTCATCTGCTTCGTCCATACGTTTGATAAGTTTGTCTTTTAGGATATTTAGGAATTTAGTTCTTTCAGTTTTTCTGTTTCGAATTTCGAGAAAAACGCGGTGGAATTGACCTAAATTAATATCGAAAACTGATTCGAAGAAGCTGATTATTTCACTGAGTCCTGCTGCTCCATTATTGAAAACACCTTCTGTATGAAGCGAATAAATTAGTTCTATAAGTTCCACTTTTGAGCTTGTCCATTTCAGGTTTCTAGAAGGTAAATTTCTTAGCCTCTGCTGGTCGTGGTTATGCTCTATCTTTGTGATTTCTGATTCTATATAACATTTAATCAAATCATTGGCCAGAATTTTTGCTAATTTATGATCATGAGAAGTAGAAAAACGCTGGTCAGCCTGAAAGTAAAAATTATCTAGTGTTAATTTAATATCACATTTGCCTCTTACAAAGTACATTTTGTCAAGGTATCGATTATTTGTGCGGTAATAGCGGTAAAATTCCTGATTTTCGTCGAAAAATGTTTTTAGTTTTAGCAACTCAGAATTATAATATTTACGAAGTGTTTTTTTGGGACCGTAGGGTTTATTCGTTTCAATATTATATATTTCGGTATAATAAATGAGCTTTCCCGCAAACATAGGTTTGACATACCGAAAAAATTCAATCTCTTCATTTTTATCTTTGAATTTGTATTTTATTAAGTAGGTTTTTAGTTTTTCTAAACCCATAATCAGGATTTTGATAGCCTCTTCATAATAACGAACTGTATAAGCTCCTTCTAAAGGTATCAGTTCTAGTTTTCGGTCTAATTCCGACTGCAGGGACTCAGAAAATAATTTCATTGTAGGTTATTTAGATTTAGTATTCTTGATTAAATCAAAAACAAATCTATACGCTGATTGTATTCGGTGCAAATTATCTAGTGTTTGATTCCCGAATTGAATATTGAAATTCCCGAATTGCATAGCTAATAAGTTAGTGTATAAACCATTAATTAGCTTAAAATTCAAAGTATTAACAACTGCAAATTTCTACTTATAATAATATTAGCTGTAGTAATCTTTCACTACAACATGAGCATTTAGGTCATAATTTTAATCTCTTTTTCTATTTTTTCTAGCTGGAACTATATTATAAACTAATTTCCAAAAAAATCAGATTAGGGCCAAAATTACTAATTTATTAAAAATTAAATTTCTCTCGCGCATTAATGACCACCTAATATTAGATTTACTACATCTTTAAAACATCAATATTATCATTTGTCAAATTCTGTATGTTTCTGGTAATTTTTTCAATTGGCCAGTTCCACCAACTAATTTTCAAAAGTTTTTCAATTTGTTCATTTGTAAATCTTTTTTTTATCTCTTTTGCAGGATTACCACCAACAATTGAATATGGTTCAACATTATTACTTACAACAGAGTTACTTGCAATTATAGCACCATCACCTATTTTTATCCCTGGCATTATTGTAGCATTAAATCCTATCCACACATCGTTTCCAATTTCAGTATTTCCTTTATTTGGATATTCTTTTCCAATCATCGCATCTTTCCAATCATCACCAAATATGGCAAAAGGGAAAGAACTAATTGATTTTGTCAAATGATTGGCTCCATTCATAATAAATTTGACGTCAGAAGCAATCATACAAAATTTTCCAATTATTAATTTATCTCCTATAAAATCAAAGTGATATTTCACATTTTTCTCAAAATTACCTACATTTTCAAAGTCATCATAGTATGTAAAATCTCCAACATCAATGTTAGGATTTGTTATTATATTTTTAAGAAAACATAGTTTTCCATAATTAGCTAGTGGAAATTTAATGTTCTTGTTAGGTATTTTCATATGTATAGCAATTTGTATTAGTCACTTCATCTAAAATAACTGAAAAGTTACAATAGATCATTTTCATAAAGAGTTTGGACTCCTCTATTTTTTATAAGAACTAAGATATAACAAAGTACTTTATTTTGGTAAAAAAACAATGCTGTTAAAATTTCTTTATTTCGTAACTAAAGAAATTGTTTAAAGCGCATGTAATTAAATTATTTTTAAAACCCCAGAATCCGCTCTTAATGAAGCTCCGTTTGTTGCAATAGATACAGGACTTGATAAATAGGTTACTAAATTTGCAATTTCATGCGGATTTATAAATCTTTCTAATAAAATATGAGGATTAGAACGTTGAATAATCGCATTTTTCATCGTTTCAATTTCAATATTTTGGGCTCCTGCAATTTCTTCAACTACTTGTGAAACACCATCGGAATATGTTGGTCCTGCCACAATTGTATTGACTGTAATTTCAGTGCCTTTTGTCAATTTTGAAAGTCCATTTGCAATTGCAGATATAGCTGCTTTTGTCATTCCATAATGAATCATATTATCAGGTACATTTACTCCAGATTCACTACTAATAAAAATAATACGTCCCCAATTTTTATTTTGCATTTTTGGCAAAAGTTGTCGAGACAGTCTAACAGAACTCATTACATTTATCTCAAAATATTTGTACCAATGCTTGTCGGTTATATTCTGAAACTCTTCAATTTCAAAAATGCCTACGTTGTTTATCAAAATATCTATTTCTGTTAATTTTTGAAGCAATTTTTCAATTTCATCTTTCTTTGTGAAATCAGCCGCTATAGCTGAAATATCAGCGTTTGGAAATTGATTTTGTAATTTGTCCTTTGCTAGTTCTGTCTTTAACTTTTCTCTTCCATTTATTATAACGGCGGCTCCTTCTACTAATAATTGCTGAGCAATTGCGAATCCAATTCCCTGCGTTGAACCACTAATAAATGCTTTTTTACCTTTTAATTTCAAATCCATGTTTACTTTTTGTAGCGTTTAATAAATAGATATTCGTACATAATCAATTGATTAACTTTAATTGAAGCTCTATTTGTATTCTTAATATTTCTTTATTTGGATAAACTCTCCTTAGTGAATTGATTCCGCACCAAACAGTAATTAAATATCTCCCCAAAACACTAGCCTCTATTTCAGATTTTAGAGTACCTTTCTTTTGTTCTTCAAGAATAGTATTAGTGTATAGTCTTTCCGTTTCTTTTAATATATCGATAGCTTCGTTTTCTAATTCTTCATCTACAAAAGTCATTTCAACTATGGTGTTAGCGACAATACAGCCTCTGAAATGATCATCTTTTGATTCTGTTGCTACGTTAATAAAAAATTCTTTAATCAATTCAATGGGATCTTCACTATTCTCAATTGCAGTTTTAAAATTATTTAAATCTGCTTTTCGTTGTAAAAGCGACCTCTTAAAAAGTTCTTTTTTTCCGCCTTTAAATGTGTGGTAGAGGGTACCAGCGCCCGCACCTGTGGCTTTACTAATATCAGATAAAGTTGTAGCGTTGTATCCTTTTTTCCAAAATATATCTTGGGCTTTAAGAATAATTTCCTGGTCTCTAAATATGTTCGGTCTTCCTTTCATTAGTTTTGTAATGGTTACTACAAAAATAGTAAATAAAAAACTAAAAGACATAATTTTAGTTTTTTATTAGTCACTAATGCATTTTCGAGTCATTATACTCGAGAATCTTACCACGAGCATTTATTGCGGAAACCTAAACATTATATATATAAATAACTCAAATTAGGCATCAATCCAGGCAAATGCTTGTTCTAAGCAGTTCTTTGGAATATCTATTTGTTTTTTTTAAATTTTACCGACATTAATAATTTGCCTTGTCCATTTTTTTTCTACTATTGCGTCAAGTAGACATTTTGCACAGTCCGCGTAAGGCAGCATTACAAAATGAATTTTGGTTTTAACTCCTGCCACATATTTTCGTTCTGGTGGGGCTTTTTTTAAACCGGAAGCTCTAACTATTACCCAATTTAGGTTGCTTTTTTGAATTGCTTCTTCTGCTTTTACCTTATCGTTGTATGAATCCTTGTATATGAGTCGGAAGAAAGGCATAAGTAATTTTGTCGTAAATGATAATTCACCATAATCTGCTTGGACAAAACCACTCATGAAAACAAATCGTTTTACTGCATTACTTTCACAGGCTTTCACAATGTTACTTGCTCCAATAGACAACAAATTATTAACCTGTCTATTATTTTTAGGACCAAAACAGCTTATTACAAAATCTATGTTCTTAAAAGCTAATTGAAGGCTTTCTAAATCTTTCACGTTTCCTTTTAAAACGTTTACATTTTCATCAAATAATATGCGTTCAGGATTTCTGACAACAATTGTTACATTGTAATTTGCTTCAAGTGCTAAACGAACTAATTCTTTTCCTGTTGAGCCTGTTGCTCCAATTATTGCTATTTGCATCATTTTTATCTTTATATACTTGCTAGTTGCAAAATTACAACGTAATTTCGCAACTAGCAAGTATAGAGTATAGTCTATAGTATAAATAATTTTAATAATGAAAATAACGCCATGTTAATTAACGAGTTGTCAAAGCGGACAGGAGTGTCAATACACACCTTACGATACTATGAAAATTACGGTTTAATTATGGGTAAAACAGATGAAACTGTTACGTCTAATAATTATAAACAGTATGATAATACTGTCATTGAAAAAGTGTTTTGGATTATTGCATCAAAGAAAGCAGGTTTTACTCTGTCTGAAATAAAAAAATCAATGGAAGACTGGTTTAACAATCGATTGTCTATCAGTAAAATAATTGAAATTGCGCAAAAAAAAATTGATGAGATTGACAATAAAATTAGAGAATTAAGACAAGTAAAAAAAATTTTACTAGAGGCAATGAAAGATGTTGAAAAAGGTAACTGTTAATTTGCCTATTAGATTGCACAATCCAGCTACAAGATTTTGATAATTTGAAAAGTTGGTTATTATATTGCATACTGTATTTTGACGGCACGACGATATGCTGAAAACCGTTATTAAAATAAATCTGCAATTTCGCCAGAATGATATTTGTAATACGGCTATATTGTGGCCAATAATTCCATTGTATTTTTTTCTTTTATGGATAATATTTTTAAAATTTCCGATGCTTCTTCTATATATTTAATGTCTCGTGTTTCACTAACTTTTATGAAAAGGTCTGAAACATTTTTCCATAGTTTTGCTATTTCTACAAATTCTATATGACCTTGTTTCAATTTGTCTAGTTTAAGCAGTTCGTAACTTTCCTTCAAAAAATCACGATATAAATTTCTAAATAAAGCCCCGCCCGTTCCTGCTTTTTCCATCAACATAGCAGTCATTTTAAAATCATTTTCAATGTCTTTGCTTAATTTGAACCATTTGATAATTTCTGAACTTGTTTTCAAAATTCCTTTATAGCCAATGTTTGTGATTGGCGGATTTATATGTTCAGCTGCATTATTTATAATTGCTTTTAAAATTGCCGTTCGTAAGTCAAAATCATTGTCAGTTTTGTGCAAAGTATAGTACAAATTTTTTGATGACATAGGTCCTTTTTCCGCTCTTGCTAGCTCCAAACTTTTCAAAGTAGTTTTTACTAGTCCGCCTTGTTGATTTGTGTCTACTAAAAATGCGTTTTCGCTGTCATAGCCATAAAGAGCAGTATAATGTCCTGCAAAATGAAATGGTCTTGAAAAATATTCAAGATGAAAGCAGTCTAACTTTAATCCTACAGCTTGTCCGTTGTCGATAAGTGATTTTACATTGTCCCAAGCTTTTTGCACCGATGAGGTCTCATTTACAGTCAATTCAAGGTTTAGGTTTCTTGCTATATTTTCGGTTAGTACGTCAGGTTTTACTCGTCCACCAATAAAAGGGTAATCCATAGATTTCATGTTCCAAAATATGTATCCTAGACCTTCTCCAAGTCCAAAAAGCATTGGTTCAGAAAGTTCAATATGAAGCTGTAATAACAATGTTCCGGTTGTTGTGGTTTCACAATGTTGTCCGTCAAATGGTTTTAAATTATCTATTTTCATGTGTTGCGATAGATTATTGAGTTCTACAATTTTGTTTTGGATTGTCAAGAAATGTTTTTATACTAGCTTTATTTCCAATTAAGCAGTTAAAATGCTTAACAAACATTAAATTATGTTAAAAGAACCAAGTTCAGATTTTTTTACTAAACTTTTCATACTGCCAAACTCATTCCAGCATTTGGTTTTTGTCAGCTAACTTTAATTGTTGACTAATGTCCATTAGTTCTGTTATTTTTATCTTTAAACACAAATAATGATTGTCTTTTAGATCTAGTACATTAGCTAATTTGATTCCGTCGTGTAAGTTTAATTGGAAAATACCACAATATTTTATATCGGGTTACAATGCAATCAAAGTACTTAACTTGGATTTAGAAATAAGCTCACCATATTACCACATCGATGTTAACAGAATTATTATTAAATTATCCTTATTTCTTCTTTAGTCATTTTTATTAATTGAATCTTTTTTCTTTCCTAATGTATTAAATACACATCATCATAGACTTTGGACTCATCTTAATAACCTCCTATAAAAGTCAGTCCTATTACCTTCTATGATCCTCTTATTTCCAACTGTTATGCCCACTGCTGCATGTCTTGTTTGACGAAGATATGGATTTTTACTACAAATAATGATTTACCCCAATGTGTATGCGGAATAACAAACCATAACTTTTGACCTACCGCTTTTAAGTATTCTACTTTATTTTTGCTGTCTGCCCATTTTTTCAACTTCTAAAACCCATTTTAATCTTTTTGCGTCTGTTGAGTTTTTAACGATACCATTGTACGAAACTTTTACGGGTTTAATTCCACAAAATTCTAATGTAGATTTTTTTAATTGGTTGACACTTGGTCTGCCATAGGCTAACCAATAATACCAACTAGGTTGGTCAAGTGTTGTAATAATGTGAGCCGTTTTACCTTTTAATAATTTGTCCCATAGCATCGAGTTTTCTCTGTACTGAAATGCAAAGCCTGGCAAAAAAACTCTGTCAATAAATCCTTTCATAATAGCAGGAAGTCCGCCCCACCAAACCGGGTGAATCCAAACCAAATGGTCTGCCCATTTTATTTTATCCCAAGCATCAATCAAATCGGGTTCTAATTCAGTTCTTTTTTGGTAACCAAATTGTAAATTGGGGTTAAAATTTAGACTAGCAATAACAATTTCTTTTACTTCTGCACCAGCCTTTTCAGCACCTTTCTTATATGATATTGCGAATGCCGAATTCAGACTTTCTTTATTAGGATGACCATTTATGATAACTATTTTTTTCATAATTAAATATTTATATTAATTGCGTTATTTGAAGTTAATGAAGATAAAAACTCTGTAGGATCGTGTAGTTGATGACTAAAATAAACGCCGCTCTTAATATCATTTTTCAGCATTTTTTCAATGTGAAGTACCGTAGAAAAGGCGGTCAACTCTGCTTGCCCTTCTCGGCATTTAATCGTCACTTTGTCAGTATTTAAGTTGCTTTTAGAAAAAGATATTTCAAAAGAAGAAATATCGCCACTTCCGCTGCCTCCAAATATTAATTTTCTTTCTTTAAAATTTAAAATTTTAAAGAAATTTATTTTTTGCATAATGCCTAGGGCCGAAGTAATGAATTTAGAATCAAAAGTCAGTTTGGCTGTTACGGTTGGTATTTTTTCTATTTGGTTAAAAATATATAAATCTGGAATATCAATATCATACACTTTTCTATTTTTGCCGTCAAAATCAAATTTATGATACTTTGAATTAAAAAAATGCTTGGTAAAAATTTTTATATTATTTTGATAGAAATGGAAGGTCTTACTTACATTCTCTGCCATAAAATCAGCAGAACTTTTTCCGGCTTTATCTTTAGTAGAGTAGTAAATAAATATCGCAACACTTGTAATATCTTTAACAACCACTCTTTTTGCATTTACTAACAATGGGGCAATGCCACCCATCCATCCAGAACCAAATACAATTTTACTTTCAACGGATCTTTTACGGGTAAAATCTAAAGATTTAATTAGCTCGCTTGTAGGTTTTGTAATATCGATATAATCAATTTTACATTTTATTGCATAATCTAAAACATTATTATGATAGTCTTTTGTACAAATAATGATTAGACTGATGGAATGTATGTTTAATGATGCAAAAGTGCTTTTGTCATTTACATCGATGTGAATATGGTCTGGATTTGCATCTTTATTCCTTGTTCCGATGAAAATTTTCAAAGAAGGATTTCTACTTGACAGCATTTCATAAATAGTTTTACCAATCAAACCAGTTCCACCAATTATTAAAATTGTTTTGCTCATCTCTTTAGTTTTAAATGTTAGATGTGCAAAGCTAAATACTGTCAAACTTTATTAATAGGACAAATGTCTAAAAAGAAAATTCCTTCCGTATTCTGCTTAAATGTCGTTGTGAAATTCCCAAGTAAGAGGCTAAATATTGTAAAGGAATTTTTTGAATGTACTCTGGTTGATTTTTCATCAGGTCTGCATATCGTTTTACTGCGTCACTTTTTTGTAAATTAAATATTCTTTTTTCTAATTCAATGTATTGTTGTTCAGCTATTGTTTTTAAGAAATAAACCCAATTAGGATTTTGTTGAATTAAGACCTCAAAATCACTCTTCTGAATGATTAATACTTCAGTTTCAGCAATTGCTTGTATATTTTCTTGTGTTGGCTGTGCCGTCAAGAATGATGAGTAGGCAGTCACTAAGCTGTTGGGAAACGTAATACAGTAAGTAATTTCTTCATCTTTGTCCGAATTGTAATAACTACGTAAACTTCCCGATAAAACAAATGCTACTTGTTTACAAGTTTCGCCTTCCTTAATAAAGTACTCCGATTTTTTGAAGAGCTTATGAGTTAGCATTTGAATAAAGCTGTTAATTTCAACATCTGTCAATATCTTGAATGATTCTAAAAAGAGTTTAATACTATCGTGAGTCATTTGTAGATTTATGTTTATTCTTTTCGGTTTTCTTATGGTGACGGATAACTTCATGGCGCTGGTCGGGTTTGAGAACTTTATATAAGATATTTTGGCATTTTGTGCCTTTTGGTTGTTTCCTTGAATTTTAGTTTTCGGGCAGGCACATGCTTCAAAATCATAGCGTCTTAAATGTCGTGTATGGCTTTTATTTCTTGATAGATACTTTCAGTAAAAGGCGTGTTCATATTCAATTCTTTTCCATATTTGATAATAGTTCCAGCGAACAACTCTAATTCATTATTACCTTTTCCGGAATTTAAATCAAGTTGTAAAGAGGTAGGTGTTTTTGGAGGAAACGTAGCAGCTTTTTCAAATGTCTTTTGAATAATGTTGTCTAGCAGATAAATTCCTTTCCGATCTGCAATTGATTTTATTTCATCCATTATTTTCGTTGCTGCTTCTTTTTGTAATTGAATACTGCAAACCGCTCCTATTGATGAATTGTGTTTTGCAGTTATTAAGCCAAAACTTGCTATAAAAATAAATTTTGTCCAAATATCAAGTAATGAATTGTCTTTGAATTCAAAATCTATTTTACTACTTTCTATTAACTTTATAACCCAAGCTATATCTTCAGAAATATGTTCTGGGTCTTTGCCTAAAATTAATTTCCCTGACTTTCCCTTATGTTCAATAATGCCCTTTTCTTTTATATGTGACGCAACATAAAGACAAGAGGGAAGGATAGTATTATAGGGTATTATTTCACGAATTCGATCATAAATATCAGCACCATTCATCATTGGTATAAGAATGGTTTTTTTTGTAATTACTTCGGATAGTTGCTTACAAATATTCGTTAAATCATATTCTTTAACACAAATAAATACCAAATCGGGCTTAGAAATATGGAAAACTGTTTGATGCATCGCATCGGGTTTTGTTATACTTATTGAATGTTCAGGTGAAAGTAACGTTAGTCCATTTGCTTTTACAGTATCGTAAGTCTGACCTCTTGCTACGAAAGAAATTGAATGTTCCTTAATTTTTTCGTTTGCTTGATTTATCTTAAAGCCAAAATAACCGCCAACACCCCCAAGACCTATGATAACAATCTGTTTCTTATTCATTTTTTTTCACAAATATCAAAATTCACGAATACATAAGCACTTGATAAATGTCAAGAAATTATAGTTTACTGATTTCTTTTCTAATTCTACTTAATGTACTGTCTGTAATTCCTAAATATGAAGCTATAATTTTAAGAGGAACATGTTGAAAAGTAAATGGCTGCTGTTTTAAAAGGTTTAAATACCTTGTTTCTGCTTTTTGACTTGCCATTTCAATTACTCTGTCGTTAAGTTTATAATAATTGATTACAAATAAAAGACGGCTAAACTCCCTGAATTCGGCGATATTATGAAAATTTGTTTGTACATTTTCTAAGGAAGTTTCCCATATTTCACAGTCAGTCAGGGTTTGATAGATTTCTTTTGTAGGTTGTTTTTTGAAGAAGGATAAAAAGTCATTGACAAAACAAGGACCTGAATAGATGTTTGTTGTAACTTCATTATTATCTTCATCAAGAAGATAGGAGCGCATGTATCCTTTCTCTAAAAAATATGTTTTTGTACTAATGGTATCTTTATCCAACAGCGTAGTATTCTTAACTAATACAAAATTAGAAAATGTTTCCGTAATTTTTTCAACGACTTCTTTCTGGATTGGAAACAAGGAATGGAAATAGGTGTTAAGTGTTGATTTGTCCATTAATTTGGTTTTTCAATTGCTTGCCTAACGTAAGCATATCTAAAGAGCTCACTACAACTTAATTTTGAGTAAATATAGTGGATTTGTTATACAAAAAGCAATATGCATATACAATTGGCAGTATAATTTAAATAATAAACAGATAGATTATAAATCTGGACCACTACATTTATTTAAGTGCCGATCCACCCAACGTTCATCAAAATGCTTGTTTACAATACACTTATAAAATTCATCTGTCAAGTGTAGTGCCACTATCCAAATCACAATTATCCCTATAATTTCTTACCAATTCATATTTAATATAGATTTGATCTAATGTCAAACTTAAATTTTATGGAGTTACATAAGTTCCAATCAATATTAAATGGAAGTAGTGTAAGAGGGCTTGTTAGGATAGGTAAAAAAGAGACAAATAACTTCGGAATTTTTATGTATGTTTGCCCTAGTTGCCTAGAAAACCAAATCACAATTCTGGTTTATTATATGACCAGTTAGAAGCTAAAGCAAAGAACAAAAAAGCAGCTCTAGTTACAGTGTGCAATAAGCTGCTTAAAATTGTATTTACATAAGTAAAAAATACAAATTTATACCAACAAATTTAAAATTGTTGCATTAATTTTTTGAATTTACTGGTTTATTTTCTAAATTACTACCAACGTTTCTCGGCTAGGCGATGCGGCGGAAATCGAAGCATAAAACTTCAATTTTGCACTAAACTTCAATTGAAAAACTGAATTTGATTTTGGCACAAAACCCGCCATATTGCCAAACCGATGTTGGCGGTTCGTTGTTTTTGTGTCTTTCCGATTTTCAACTGATGTCGGTTAGTTTTATTATTTTTTTATCTTTAAATACAAATATCGATTTGCCTTTTAGAATTAGTTCATTTCCTTTTTTCATTCCGTTGGGAAAATCAACCGCTAAAACACCGAAATATTCTATTTCAATTTCGGTTTTATCTTCTTCGTGTTTGAAAGATTTTATTATTTGATGTCTTTCAGAAAAGTAGTTTTTTGCCGTCTCTGCTTGTGATTTAAATGCTTCAATTCCGTGTAATGTCATTGAAATTTGCCCATTGTCTATGTTTTCAAAAGTAATTTCATCCGAAAAGTTTGCCACCATTGTAGAAACATTAAAGTTGTTATATCCTTGTAAATAGTTTAAAATAATTTCTTCTCTGTCTTTCATCTGTGATTATTTATTGTTTATATAAAGTGTTAATTCCTTTTTCTTGCTAATTCGTCTTTACTACTTTAACTAGTTCTTATTTATCTTCTTTTTTACCATTGTCAAAATCCGTGGTGGATTCTCGATTTGAATTCTCCATATCATTTTTAGTAATTGCAAATTCATGCGCAGTTAATGGCGCATAACTGAGTTCAAGTTGATTTAGTAGGCTTTTTCTTTCCATAAAATTGCATATAACGTTTGGTATATGAAAAGTAGGCAATTTCGAAGCACGAAACTTTCGGTTGAGTACAAAGTTTGATACAAGCCAAAAGCCTTTATTTTACTGATATTTCGCCTATTTTTTATATACATTGTTGTATGCTGCCTTTCATTAAAACTCTAATTACTATTAGTATTTATCATATTTGAAGGTAATAATAATGATGATGCAATACCTTTTATTTTGTCATCTTTTTTTTAAATACAAGTTACGCCCTATTGTCTTTTTTAATTGTTAAGAATTTATTAAGGTCACGATAAAATTGTTTTTAATAATATGTGTCATTTATTTATAACTTGTTAGCCATTTAATAAGCTGCAACGCAAATTCAAGTTCTGGGTCACGAGACAAAATTTTATCCTTTATTGTTGGTAATATGTTGTAATCTGGAATTACACCTCGGTCTTTATATTTATATTCTTTTACAGCCATTGAATATTTCATAAGTGGAATTCCAATTTGTAATAATGAATTTGGCAGCGTTACTAGAGGTACAGAGCCGGAACAGTTTCCGTTATAACCGCCGCCACTTTCTTCACCTATAAAAACTGCAGCTGTATAGCTATGTAGCATTGAAAGAAATTCTGAAGTTGTTGAAAAACAATCACCATCTATAAGAACATATAGTTTGCCTGAATAATAAGGTGTACTATTTTCTTGGATGCCAACGTTGGGATGATCTATTACATTATACGTTCCAACATCATTTTTTTTAATTGCCTCTTCAGGAATTTCTAACTCAGGATCGTCTGTATATTTCATAAAATTAAATTTAGGTTTATTGATTATTAGAGATTCATAATACATAAACTCGTGGTCTACAAAGTATGAAAATAGCATTTTGCCATACTTATCAGTTCCTCCCAAATTGCCTCTTAGATTAATAATGAGGTTTTTAACTCCTTTATTATTAATTGTTTGAAAAGTAGATTCCAAAAAATCGTTGAAGTTAATTTCACTATTCACAAATTCATCTCTATTAAAACTTTTTATTTTAAGGTATGCTGAAGAATCATTTAGAAGTTTAAATTCTGCTGGAAATTGCGCTACTTCTGGATATTTATTTTTAAGAATTTGTAGAAGGTTTTCAAAGCGTATTCCTTTTAAAGTGGCAGTTTTTGTAACTTTATTATTCATTGGTACATACTCTATTTTATAATTTTCAGTATATCCCTGTAGGTAAAATAAATAGCGGGTTAGTAATCCTGTGCTTTCAAGACGCTTGTATTTGTTAGTTTCATTGTTACCATCTGAACTGGTGATTTTTAAAACATCAGAAATGAATGCGGAAACTGGCTGACCGTTAATTGAAATTATTTCTGCGCCTAATATTACTTCATCACTAAGGTTTGAATAATTTTTTTGAACATACATTTTTTGTCCCGAAATATAAGCCTTGAAAGGAACGGAACACTCACAATTATCCAATTTGTTGCGTGTATTTTCTGTTGGATAAACATCCATATGGCCATCACGAATTTGCATAACAACCTTACTTAGGAACACATAAAATTCCTGTTCAGACATTTGTTTTTGAAGCTGTTTTTCAGATGCATTAAATAAAGAATCGATAGTTATTTTTGAGCTATACCTATACATTGCTGGATATCCTTCTTCAAGAGAGGCTCTCAAAAGTTGAAAGTCCTGTATCAATTTTTCGGGTGCAATCTTATTTTCTTTTTCGGCTTGCTGTGCTGTTGAAAGTGTAGTTATAAAAACAAATAGTAATGCTAAAATATCTTTAGATTTTATGTTTCTAATTATAATTTTCGAAATTGATATTAAATTTTTCATATTTTCTATTTAAGGTATGATTAATGTTTTTTTTTAATTCAAAAAATGCTTGCAATTCGATATTTAACTACATATAATAGCCAACCCAATCTAATAGCAATTAATTATTTTAAATGATTAAATGAATGATATATTCGAAAAGTAAGGGACGCTATATTTTAATTATGGTAGTTTTTAGAGATTCATTTTTTTAAAATAAGTCTCTTTTTAAATTCCGTTTTAGTCGTTTTGTTTATCTGTATGCTTTAAAAAGAAAAAATAACCCAGAAAACTTGCAGATACACAAAAAATCATAATGGCTAAAGAATGAATGCCTAAAGGAAGCGTGTAATTAATAATGGTAAGCGCAGTTCCCACTCCTGCTAAAATAGCGAACCACTTAATATTTAAATTTTTGTTTCTATTAGTACTGTCTTGTAAAATAGAATTAATTACATTTTCAGAAAGTCCGTTGTCAATAGATTTGTTTTTAAGCCTATAATCCATCCAACGTTTTATAAGAGTTAAAATAGTAAAGGAAATTAAGGCAATTAAAATTATTATCCCAGTCATTACTTGGATATCCTTGTCTAAAGCTAAAACGCTATCGTTTTGTGCATTGGCAACTAATGTTGATGCAATGGCAGTAATTGTTAAGAAAATTGTTTTCATTTTTTTAATTTTAGTTATACTACATTAGACAGTTTACCGTAATTATGGTTGCAAAAAAATCATTTTATTTTTATAATTTTTATTCATATCTGCATATAAAAAAATGGAAATCAGAATAATAGTTACTACAATTAGTGAAAATTGTATGGTAGAAATTCCAGTAAAAAGAGTTGGAAAATATTGATTAGTTTTATAAATTAATATTGACAAAGTGGTTATTAAAAAGCCAAACAAAAGCGCAATTAAAAATGTATCAATTGCATAATTTTGCTTTTCGGGTAATTGCTGCATTATCAAATTTGCAAGGTCAAATTCAAAAACTGGATTTGGCTCCTTCTTAATTTCAGCAAATAATAATTTGTATAACTCAACTTCTGCTTTGCATTTTTGGCAGTGATTTATATGTTCAATTATACTAATATCAAAATCATCTTTACCCAATACATATTGTTGAATTTCTATTTCATTTATATGTATGTTTTTCATAAGTCTTCTTTTTTATGTGTGAGTTCTATATTTTCTTTAAGTGTTTTTCTGGCTCTAAATAAATAATTTTTCACTGTACCTTCTGGAAGTTGTGTTATCTGAGCTATTTCTATATAACTCAATTCTTCGTTATGATAAAGATTGATTAAAAGCTTATAGATTGGTTGCAATTTTTCTATTTCAACACTTAAAATTTCTGAAAGCTCTTTTTGAAAAAGTTGTTTTTCCGTGTCATTATCTAAGTTTATTTTATTGCTGAAACATTCCAATGCTTCTTCTTTGGTTTTATTTTCAAAATCATATTCAAGCAATTTTAATTTTTTATTTTTAAGATAATTTAAGCAGGTATTATATGCTATTTGACCAATCCAAGTAGAAAGTTTGGATTGAAATTTAAAACTTTTAAGATTTTTAAACGCTTTTAAATAAATATCTTGAGCAAGGTCCTCTCTGTCTTCATTACTGGCAATCATTTTGAAAACAATTTGCGCAACTAACCTTTCAGTATTTTTCATAATGGTAGAAAATGCAGCTGCGTTCCCAGTCAATACCTTTTCAATCAGGTATTTGTCGGAAAAACCATTTTCATTTTTATTATCCATATAGTTAATTAGACAAGCCTTGTAGAAATATGTTGCAGAAATTGTTATTTATTTCTAAGGTATAGTAATTTTTTTAATTCAAATTACTACGTAAAAAGCGTAAATTATGTTGCCTTTATTCAGGACGAGTCACGGTTGCATACAACGTCTTGGCGCTACAAGATGTTTGGGATTAAAGATGCGAGTTTTTTCCATTATGCACAAGTTTTCCAAGTACAAAACCATCTTTAAATTAAGCCTAAAACCCCAATCTCGCCAAACGGCTGTTAGTGGCTGGCAAAATTTTCACTCTTTATTTTCAAATCATTTTTTACACTTTCATTCCATTCACTTTTTAAAATACTAAATATTGTGGCATCAATAGTATTTCCGTCAGCGTCTTTACTAAAATTTCTTAAAATTCCTTCTGCTTTGCAACCAATGCTTTTCATTGCATTAATACTTCTTTCGTTTTTGCTGTTTGCTCCAAAACCAACTCTTGTAAATTGAAGTTTATCAAATGCGAATTCAAGCAATAGATATTTACAATTTTTATTTACTCCTGTTCCTTGGAATTTATTGCCATACCAAGTATAACCAATGTCAAGTCGCTTAAATTCATTAGAAATAGCATAAAATCTTGTCATACCTGCATATTCATTCTTTTTTTTATCAAAAACAATAAATGGATATTCTTTATTTTCATCAAGATTCTTAATTGCAGTATCAAAATATTTTTCAAAATTTTCCTTGCCATTACCACCATTAATGTTAAACTTCCAAATTTCAGGTTCATTAATAGAATACTCCATTAGTTTTTCTTTATCAGAAAGTTTTAATGGTCTTAATGAAACATAATCATTTTCTAAAATATAATCTGTTGTAAAATCTAAATTCATTTGTCAGTTTTTTATTCGTTTTTTTTTGGATTGCTTGCCACTAACGTCTTGGCGCTACAAGATGTTTGGGATTAAAGATGCGAGTTTTTTCCATTATGCACAAATTTTCCAAGTACAAAACCATCTTTAAATTCAGCCAAATGCCCAAATATCTTGTAACGGCTGTTATGGGCAGTCTATTCTAACGTTTTAACTACATCTGGTAACCATTTTTTACTTTCATTGTAAGAATCTTTCAAGTTTCTAAAATTAATATCTAAATAATATTTTTCCATTTGAATCGCTCTAATTTCCGTAATACAATTTCTTGCGTGATCTAACATTGGATAAATTCGTTGGTCTTGTCTTAAATGACTCAAGATTAAGACAAGTGGTTTGAAAAAATCCTTTTCTAATTTATAGATATCATAATTATTATTTTCAAGAAAAGGGGCGATTTCAACGTCCATTAAATCTAGAATTGGTCTATATCTAGTATCATTAATCGGATCTTTACCTATTTCTTGTTCAAGATGTACAGAATATATTCCAAACTCTTTCATTAATTCTTGCAGATTTCTAGAGACACTTGTCGTATGAGTAGATATGTTTTGTTTGTATTCTTCAATAATGCGTTTAAAATTTTCGTACGTGCTTTTTAAAATTGAAACAAATCCATTTATTTCACTCGAGTTTTCGACAGCTTCTTGAAAGCTATTTTTCTTATATTTTTCAAGATATTCTACAATTTCGCTTTTATCTAATGAACTAAACACTTCACAATCTAAAGTTGTAACAAGTTCTGGTCTTGGAAAAGTGTAGTGTTCTTTATTGTTATGCTCAATTAGGAACGCTTCTATATTTTGGATTTGTTTTTCTATAGGATTTTTCAAAACTCGTAATTCAGAAAGCCATCTCTTACCTGATTTTTTTATTTTCTTGTTATCATTTCTATAGTCTATAAATCTATTAATACCAATACCGATAAGTAATGTTAAGATTGGAAAAATATATTTAAAATAGTCGGTTTTTTCTGCGGGCAATTGCAAATAAATTTTAGTTGGTGTGTTGACTTTTTTAACTATTGTAGCTGAATCTTTCAATACTACTTTGGCACTTTCTGTGCCTAATGGTTCTAAAGTTTTTTTTGTTTTGTCTAAATCTTGGCTAAATGCAAATATTGATATTGTTGCAAATGTAATTATTAGTATTTTTCTTATTTTTTTTGGTTAGATTGCCCATAACGTTTTTCGGCTTGGCGATGTGGCGGATAAGGAAGCCGAAACTTTCTATTATAACTAAACTTCAAAGAAAGCAAAAATCTTCGATTTAGCACCAAACCCGCCATATTGCCAAACCGATGTTAGCCGATGTGTTTTTCATCAAAATTCCACCATTGTTTTCATTCCTTTTTCATCATATTTGTATCCGAATTTTTCTTTTGGTGAGTTGTCTGAATTAGTAACTGTTACTATTAACAAATTTCCTTTAATGTCATATTCGTTTTTTGCAATATCAAAAATTGTCCCATCATCATTATAACGAGTTTCTAAAATTTCTAAACCATTTTCGTATATCGTTACTTTAGATATTTTGCCAAGGTTATATTCGTGTTTTTTTTTCAGCCTTACTTCTTTATCGTAGAATTCTTTGCTTCCTAACATTTTTTCCCCTGTGTAACTATTATAATCTTGAATTTCAAAAAGCTTATTATTTTCGTCATAAAAATAAACCGATCCATTTGCAAACTTTGGTTTTACTTTTAATATTTCTCTACCGTAATTAGTTACTTTAATAAGTCGATTTTTGCTATCGTATTCATAAATAATTTTATCCTGATATTCGTTATTTTCACCAGTAGAAATTCTGCTTAGCAATTTTTTGTTTTGATTGTATTTAAATAAAGTTTGACTAACAATTTTTTTTTCAGCACTAAAATCCGTTATACTTTCAATCAGATTCTCGTCATTATATATAAATTTCCTATATATAGCGATGTTTCCATCAGCATCTAAGGTTTGGGTTTCAGACTCATCAATCTTGTTATATCTCAATGTTTTTGTTTCCTCCAAAGTATTATCTGGCGCATATCTGTAATAATCATGATCTGCCGGATTTTGGTAAATATATTTGGAAACATATTTATATGATTTTTCGGCTCCTTTGAAAGTTAAATGCTCAATTTCTCTATTCTGTAAATCATATGTTTTAATACCTTGAATTATGTCATATTTATCATATAATGTTACTATATATTCATCATCTAAATATTTATAGATATTTTTTTTAATCGGGTAATCAAAGGTATTTAGTTCATTAAGTTGAATTAATCGATTTTCCTTATCATATTCATATTTTTTGGTTGAAATTAAAATATCGAACGGATTTAATTTTTCAATTCTATCAATCTTATTTTCTGATGTATAGTAATATTTTTCTTTTTGCCAAAACTGTCCAATATCAGAAATATATTTTATTTCACTTATTTGTTTCTCGTTTGGAAAAGATAAATAGGTGTAAATATCTTGCGAATAAGAATACTGATTAAATATTATAAAAAATAAAAGTAGAGTTTTTGTTTTCAATTTTTATAGGTGTTTTTAATAACATATCGGCTAACGGTTTGCCGCTACACGAGGTTTGGGAGTAAATATGCGGATTATTTCGGCTAAACACAAATTTTACAAATACAAAACCATATTTAAATTAAGCCAAATACCCAAATCTCTTGTAACGGCTGTTAGGCGAAGTACTTTTATTCATCAGACCTCAAGTAATCATATTTTATTAAATCATTTTTGTCCATAATTTCAATTTTTTCTGTGTCTTTAATAATAAAATTTCTATTTGTTATTTCAAGAACATCATTGTAATAATGGTCAGTTAAAATTATACCTTTTGTTTGTTTAATTTCTAATAATAAATTTTTAATCACATCTTTATAAATAGGTTCAATCATTGAAAAAGGTTCATCGAGCATTATAAATTTATGCTTTAAATTTCCAATAATTAATAACTCAAGGTAACGTAATTGACCTAAAGATAATTCTCCAACTTTTCTTTTTTCAAAACTTGATACCTGTTTTGAATAAAAAATTTTGTCTTGGTCGTCTCCATTTGGAAAAAAGAACGGAATTATTTCTCTTACTTTCCATTCTTTTGGTAAAAAAGTTTCTTGTGGTAAATAACCAATTTTCTTAGAAGAAATTACTTTATTTTGAGGAATAATTTCAGCGTCTATTTCAATTAATATTGAATCGGCTTTAATTGTTCCAAAGATTAGTTTTAATAAAGTTGATTTTCCCGTACCATTTCGACCAAATATTCCAATTATTTCTCCAACTTTACAATCAAGGTTTATGTCTTTTAATATAACTTTTTTACCAAAAGATTTATTTAGTTTTGATATATTTAATACATTCATTTATCTAAATTTTATATATATTAAAAGTACTAAAAGGGAAATTATGGTATTAAATAACCAAACTGTTTTCAAAAGTTTTATTTTTGTAAAGCCAAGATTATAATATGCATAATATTGATTTTTTTTGAAAGTTTGATATCCAATGTAACCAAATAAAATACCAAAAGTCGAAAAGAAAATAATACTCCATATAATTCCGGATATCATTCCAAAAATAAAGCAGAATGGTAAATTGAACATATTAATGTCCAAAAAATATTTAGATATTGCTTTATTATACATTTTTTATAGTTAATTTCATACGGTTTTTGTTAGTATTTCGCCTAACGTCTTGGCGCTTGGCGAGGTTGGGGACTTTAAAGCAGAGTATTTTCTGCCGAAACGAAGATATGATAAAAAACGTTAATTCCAATAAAACCCCAATCTCGCCAAACGGCTGTTAGTGGCTGTGTTTATTTTCCACTACAAAATTATTCTTATACTTTTTCAATGTATATACATAATAAAAGATTAAATATAGATACAAAAAACAAACTATGTGTGATTTTATATTTAGTAAGCTTTTGATAAAATCATATATGGAATTATAATCTGTTAAATTGTATAAAAAAAGTACAAGTATAAAGTCACATAAAATTGATAAGATAATCGTCAATATATTACCTCTTATAAGTTTCGTAATTACACTTCCAATAAGACAAATCAAAATTAATATCTTTGCTATAAGTTCAGTTTCTCCAATTTGATTTTTGAACATAAATACAGTTAGACAGGAAACAAATGCAATAATTAAAGTATTTATAACTGCTATTATTGTTATTATTTGTTCCTTTTTTATCTTCATAACTTCTGTTTTTTGGATGTAATATTCTGTCTTTTAGTTAGTTAGTTGCTGTAAAGTCCTGAAATAGGTTGACACATTTTTACTGTGTTTTCAATTCAAATTTAGATAAATAATTTCTTTATTCCTACGATAGGATTTGTATGGAATGTTAGCCTTTATATTAACACTAACAGGAGTTCTACCGTTTAAGCTGTTATGTGGTCTAAGTGTATTGTAAATCTTTACAGCGCGTTTTACCATTTTTACTGCTATTGTTTTATTTGGGATAGTTTGGTTAAGTCCAAATTCATATTTCAATGTTTTGTTTAAACGTTCCGCTAACGCATTTTCATAGGGATCATATTGTTCAGTCATACTTATAATAATTTCGTTATCCTGTAACATTTTCACATATTCTGTCCAGCAGTAATGGAATCCTCTGTCGGAATGGTGTATTAATTTTCTATTTGGATATTTTCTATTTTTAAGAGCCATCTTTAAAGCTTCTATTGATAAAGAAGCTTTCATGTTTGTAGCTACATGAAAACCCATTATTTGTTTAGAATAAGCATCTGTTACGAGTGCTAAATAGGCATTTTTTCCATTAAGACGCAAGTAAGTAATGTCGCTTACCCAGAGTTCTTCTGGTTGATTAGGCACTTTATTTTGTACTAAATTTTTCCATTTTGTAAATAGATGATTAGAGTTTGTAGTTCGTGTAAAATTGCGTTGTTTGGGTACCAATAGGGCATGAGCTCTTAGAAAATCAAAGAAATTATCACGTCCGATTTTGATGTTTTCTTGTTTTATATCGTCTTGTAAAAGCTGATATAATTTTCGACCTCCAATTGCTTGATTAATTTCACCTCTTTTATCAATGACCATTTTTATCATCTTTTGATTGTCAGATTTTTGTTTTTGACAACGGTTCATTTTTTGATAGAAGGCTTGTCTTGAGATCCCGAAGCATTGGCAGATCCATTTGATTTTAAAATGTCTCTTTTCTTTAATTCCACTTCTTTGGCCAATGATTCGGGCAGCGACTTTTTTGCGTAATCATTGCCGGTATCAATCTCGGCTTCAGCAATTATCATCTGTTGGAAGTCTTTAATGAATTCGAGTTCTTTAATCTTTTCCTTGAGTTTTTTTATTTCATCCTTACTTGACATACCTTTTTGTTTTTGTTCTAAGGTAGCAAATTTCTGTAACCAATAATAAATTGCACTTCGTCCGACCTGGTATTTTACCGAAGCATGGTTAACGGAAATCTGTCCGTTAGTAACCTTATCAATGATCTTAAGTTTTAAGTCAAATCCAACGGATTTTTTTTGACAGTCTGGTTTCTTTTCTTTCATGTTGTCCTGTAAATAGTTGTTGATTTTTTGTCAACCTATTTCAGGATTTTACATGCTGTAACATTGCCACTAACGTCTTGGCGCTTGGCGAGGTTGGGGAGTAAAGATGCGAGATTTTTCCATTAAACACTAATTTTTCAAGTACAAAACCATCTTTAAATTAAGCCTAAAACCCCAATCTCGCCAAACGGCTGTTAGTGGCAGTTCGTTATTCCACAACGTTTAATAAATTAATTATTTTCTTTTCTGTAAATGTATCAATTCCAAATAAATATGGCATTCTTCCTTTCGAACTTCCCAAGTTTCTTAAATTTAATAATATTTCGTTATTGTCTAATATTAATGTTAATTTATGTCCAGGTCGACCAAATATAAATGGAACATAAAATTGATAATAGCCAAAACTTTCAGATTCCATTTTCCAATTCTGCTTTTCTGAAATGTTTTTTATAAGTTCAATATTTTCAAACTTATTATTCGCAGTTTTAATTCTAAAAAGTTTTCTCTCATTAAACTTGCAATAGAAAGTATAGATTATCAAAAGACAAACAATAATCAAAAAACCAATATTATTTTCAGCTATAAATAAAAGCATAATTAATGGTAAAAAACCGAACATATTATCCCAAAAATTGTCTAACTCATCTTTGTTAATTTCGTTTTTTTTAATAATATTTAGTACTTCAATTTCTGTCATTTCTGCGATTTTTTTTCGAATTGCCACTAACGGTTCCTGGCTTAGCTTGGTGGGGAACTTTTAAGCAGATTATTTTTGGCTATACGAATATATGAAAAAAAACGGAAATTCAACTAAATTCCCCATCATGCTAAACCAGTGTTGTAATATGTTTTTATCGGCACAAATATTTCTCGTTATTCTTTTTTTCGCGAGAATATTTTTCGCCACAAACTGCATCATTTTCATTAATGCGAATTATTTTCGGCTTAATGATTTCTACACAATATTTTTCGACGCAAACTGCATCGCATTAATTGAAGCAAATTACTTTCTGCGTAACGATTTCAACAAAATTTGTTTCGACGCAAACTGCATCACTTTAATTTAACCAATATACTTTCGGTTTAACGATTTCACCAAAATTTATTTCGACGCAAACTGCATCACTTTAATTTGTCCAAATTACTTTCTGCTTAACGATTTCGCTAGTTTCTATTTCACATAAAACTTTTCAAATTTTCTTTGATAAACGACAACTTTTTGGATTGCAGATTATTTTCTTAGTAGGTGTGAAATAGGGAATTTTTCACCGCAAAATTCTGGTTTAAAATATATTACAACGGTTTCGCGCTAAAAGAAGTTGCTGATGTAAGCGAACTGTGAACTTTCTGCAAGATAATTATTCTTCGTGAAGAAAAGGTCTCAATTAACTGAAAATCAGCAATTTTTTTTAGCGTGTGTTAGCGGTAGTTTTTATATTTCACATTCCATTTCATATTGATTTGTGTAATTTTTCATTCCTCTGCCTTCAAGAAAATTAGCAAATCCATCAAGTCTTGAATCGATATTGATAAAAGAAATTTCTTCCTTTTCGATTTCAATAATTGAATTTAGCATCATACTTCCTAATCCAATATTTCTAAATTTTTTATCAATCGCCAATTGATGTATTCTTTTATTTTTTGGATTAAAAATGATGTAGCCAAATATTTTATCGCTTTTTGTTATTCCGAAACAAATGTTTTGGTCTTGCAGATTATTCATCGTTGTAATCGAATTTTGCCAAGTTGGTTTATAATCCCAAAATGTTTGGAGTAAATTCCAATTCAAATCTTTCAATTTAATGATTTTATAACCTTCATCAATGTTTTTTAATGCTTTGAATTTCAGTTTTCCTTTGAAACAATTAAGTTCTCTGATAATATTGAATCCTTGTTTTTGGTATGTTTTAATTGCAGGTGTGTTTTCTGTCAATACTTCCAAAATCATTTTTTCAACTTTATTTTCTTTTAATTTAGGTAATATATATTCATACATTTTTGAGGTAAGATTATTACCTCTAAAACTTGGAGTTACTCCGGTTCCTCCATTATAATTAATTATTTTCCCATCTGAACTATTTATAAAATGCAAAATGAATGCTGTCAATTTATTATTGTCAAAGGCACCAACAGATAAATCTAATCTTCCGCCTTCGCTCAAAAATTTATCTTCAAATTGTTCTTTAGTAATAGTAATCGGAAAGAAGTAGTCAGAAAAAGCAGAATTAAAAGTTTCCGCTATTTCGTCAAATGATATATTATTAAGTGTGTCAATTATTTGCATCGTGTCTTTTAAAATTACCGCTAACGTCTTGGCGCTTGGCGAGGTTGGGGACTTTAAAGCAGAGTATTTTCTGCCGAAACGAAGATATGAAAAAAAACGCTAATTCCACTAAAACCCCAATCTCGCCAAACGGCTGTTACTAGCTGTTTATTTGGGCAGAATTAATTGCCATAAACTTATTACGTTTCTACTATCAAATCCCAAATTTCACGTTTGTATTTCTCTACTTTTTGCTTTTCTGTGCATTTGGTCAGTTTTCAAATTTACGTTTTTAATTTCACCTTTGCATATTCCCTTTTCAATTTCAATCTTCAATTATTAAATTCAACACTCAAGTTTCCACACTCAATTTCCAATATTTAAGTTTCAATTATCACGCTTCCACACTCACACTTCCACACTCACGTTTCTAAATTCAGACTTCCAAGATTAAAGTTCTTATTGTCACGTACAATATTCACGCTTCCACATTATCATTCCAATTATCAAATTTCTACTTTTAGATATTACACGAAAATAAGTTAAATATTGACGTTGTTTTCACTGTAACTTCCTCATAAATAGCTAGTAACGTCTTGGCGCTTGCCGAGGTTGGGGACTTTCGAAGCCGAGTATTTTCGGCTGAACGTAAATGTAGTAAAAAAACGCTAATTCCACTAAATCCCCAATCTTGGCAAACGGCTGTTGTGCGATGTATTTATTCACTCATCATCTTTTCAAATAAAACATAAATTTCAGTTTTTCTTATTTTTGTTATGCTTGAATCAATAATATTAGAATTTTTTATTGTTATATCACTTAAATTATTTTTATTATAAATTTTCGAATTTTTCTTTTCAATATCATAAAGAAAAATGTGAGTTGAAGTTTCTCCAAGATAATTATAACAACTTACATCTTTATTTGTTGTGACAAATGTAGTGTTTTCATAAAATGAAATATTTGAGTCGTCTTTTTCAAATCTTTTATCATAAGAATTAATAAAAGTTGTAATTAACAATGATATAAAAACCAATGCACCACCAAAATATGTAAGTATTTGATAATCTCTTTCTTTTTGAATTTTTTCAAGTAGATAAATTAAATAAATAAAGTAAGCGGGTATTAATATCGTTTTAAAGGGTAAAAATGCAAGTCCAAAGATTGATAAAGTTATAATAGTAAGTTTAAATAGAATTAGAGATTCGGAAAAGCTATTTTCTATAACATTAGATATTCTTTTTCTGTTATTTTCATTTAAATTTTTAAAATATTTTCTTCTTTTTTTAGTTGAAGTCAATCTAATGTTTGCGAATATATTATGAAGAAATACATAAACAGAAAATAATAGAATTTCTGTTATTATTATGCAACTTAATATTTTAAAAATGTATTCTAAAAAGAAGAATATCATATCGTTTAATCCAATATAATTGAAAATCGATATTTGAAAACTATTGTAATAAATATAATAATTTAGAAAAGTAACACCATAAATTACTAAAGCTACAATTGTTATATTTTCTTTTAAAACTTGGAATATTTTATTTTTGTCTGTATGATTTAATATTTCCATAGGTTTACTTTAATTCTTTATGTTTTTACGGTTTCTGCGGTAATATATCGCACAACGTCTTGGCGCTTGTAGCAGTTGGGGAATAAAGATGCGAGTTTTTTCCATTAAACACAAATTTTCCAAATACAAAACCATCTTTAAATTAAGCCAAAAACCCCAATTGCTACAAACGGCTGTTAGCCGTAGTATTTTCTCATTTTATTGGTTTCCCAACAATATATGTGTCAATATCAATTCCTAAATTCAGTTTGGCAAGTCTTTCAATTAGTTTGTTGTCAAAGTTAATTCCTGCATTTCCACTAATATATTGATATTTACAAACAGAAATATAAGCATTAGCATTTTCGGTTAATTTTATTATGTTTTCGCTGTTCTTTTCTAATTCCGTTAATAGTATTTCTAAATGATTATTAAGTTCATAAGATTGGCTTTTAATTGGTTCATAATTTATTCTGCTAAAAGTGTGTGTTGATTTTCCGTTTTTTCTTAATTCTCCTTTTGACCAACCTTCTGTTAGTTCTTTTTGCAATAGATTTTCTAATTCAGAATAAGTTAGATTTTCTGAAGTTGCAGAAAAATAAGTTTTATGCGCATTTTGAATCCAAACAGAATCAATTTCAATATTTTTAGTTAAATGAATTTCGAGAAAAAAATTTTCGTTTTTTATTTGAAAATATATTGCAACAATATCATCGCTAAAATCATTTTCATAACGTTCAATTTTTGGCTTTCCATTTTCAATTTCAATTTCAAGAACTTCAAGATACTGTTTGGTAATTTCTAAAGTAGGATTTAGAATTTCTTCAATTGCTTTTTCTATAAATTTTTCTTTTTTCACGATTTTTGGCAATATTACGGCTAACGTCTTGGCGCTTGGCGAGGTTGGGGACTTTTGAAACCGAGTATTTTCGGCTGAACGTAAATATAGTAAAAAAACGCTAATTCCACTAAACCCCCAATCTTGGCAAACGGCTGTTGTACGCAGTTATTTTTTTACGATAAGTTCGATTATTAAGCCAATTAAAGCGCTCAAACCATTAATTGATAGCCCAATTAATATTGTTAAAAATAGACCTTTTATTAGCTTTTCATTTTCTGTTTTTACTTCGGCAAATCTATTTTTATCTCCTTTTGTAAATTCAAACATTGGATTTCTTTTCAATTTGTTTATTTGCTTATCCATCATTCTATTTGATAATAGTTGACCGGATTTATAAAAAATATAAAAAATTCCAATTGAAAGCGTAATGAAAAAGAACATTTTCTGATTTACATCTTTTGGCAATATTTCAATATCATATTTAACACTTATACTAAACAGATAGTTAAGGAGTATAATAGCAGAAGTTAAAAATGAAAAAACTATAAAATTCTGAATTTTAACTTCGTTTTTTAAAATAAACTTGATTACTTTATGGTCTTCACTGTTTTTTGGTAAAGATTCATACCATTCGCTAACTATTGTTTTTAATTGATTACAAATTTGGGCATTAATAAAGTCAATTTTACAAGACATTTGTGCTTGTGCTTCTTCAAGTTCATATTCATCACCTCCTTGAAAAACAACTTGAATCATTTCACTTGGTTTTAAACTATTCCCAATTCTAACTCTCATAGTGTGAGTTTGTGGAACATTGTGAAATTGATTTTGAAATAATAAATTAAAATCCCATTCTATTGTTATATATTTTGTCCTTGCTGATATATTCCAATCAGTATTTTTAAATTCATTCCAACTACCAAATGTTTTAATTTCTTTATTTTCTAAACCTACATTTACATTTACAATATCTGTAACTAATTTATGAAGTTCTAAAACTTTGTAAACCTTGTCATTTAATTCCAAAACATCTTGAAAAGAAAATTGTTTGAATTCAGTAAATAATTTAATGTCGGTATCTCTCTTACCTTTTATTAAATAGTATAAAGATTGGAATTGTTTCATTTGCGATTCATCAACAATTGTAACGTCATTGGTTGATTGACTTGGTGTGCTATTTTCCATTATATGTGTTTTTTCTTATAATTGCGTACAACTAGTATATATGTATGACTAAATTATACCCATACAATCAATTTATGGTAGATTGGTATGACTAAATCATACTTTATTTCAAATCAAAAATATAAAAAATTATTTACAAAAAATATACTTTTTCAGAAATATAAAAATATAGCTTTGAATATTTATCATTTTTTTTAGTGCTCTAACCATCATTAAGATGCTTGTCTCTATTTCTCTCATAAAATTTCCATCACACATAAATACCTAAAATCGATATCAAATTTGTCTTATTTAATACCATTCTATAGTTACCATAAATTTGACCAATTATAGCGTGTGATTTGCGAAATTAATACCAAAGTAATGATATTAATTCTTGAAAAAAAAGCGATGGATTATATTTCTATTTTACTGAAAAAGTATCATCGTCAAAGAAATCTTTAATTGTAATATTGATCATATCACAAAATTTATTGATGGAATATATTGTTACTCCTCTTTTATTTTTGGTACTTTCCCATCTATTAATAACCTGACGATCTATATCGTGTTCTTTTGCAAAATCTGATTGTGACAAACCAGTTTTGTTTCTTAAAAACTCCATCCTTTCAGATATTTTTTTCTGTAGTACAATATCTTCTTTTGTCAATTCAGCCATACTGCAATTTTGATAATATTTAAGAATATTATGTCAACCACTTGGATTACAAAATATATTTTATATCTTTGGTTATCATTTGATATTTATTAGGAAATAATACATATCATTTATTAAATTTGCGTTTCTTCATATAGAAAATATTTGAAGCATTCGCTTTGAATCTCGCGTCGAAAAACTGGTAATTTAAGCAACGAGATAATAAGTACGATGCTCACGTCCTATGGCGTGGGCTCACTTATTGTTGCACGGTATACCAGTACCTTCGGCGCAATAAGCTGAGTTCCATGCCATTTTTTTATGGCAATACCTCAGCTGGTTTTAAGCAATACTTCTTCTTTTTATCGACTCGCAATACTTTACTCAGCATTTTAACGCTAAAATCAGTATGCCTATGAATTGAAAAAAAGAATGAAAAAATATTTAATACCTGTGCTGTCGTTTTTTTTGAATTAGTATATCAGCACAGGTTACTATTATTATCTTAAAAAAGGCCCTCTCACCGTCTGAACAACTGCAGGGAGGACCTTTAAGCTAACAAAAACATTAATTCTAATTAACTACACCAAAATTATGAAAAATATTTCATTAATCGAGGGTAAGGCGGTATTGTGGTTTGTGCTTATTTGCATATTACTTTGTACTAACCTTATTCTTGCAAAAAAAAGCGTAATCCCTGCAGCGAAGATCAAAGCGGATTTAAGCTTGCGAAAAGAGAATCTGCATCAAGTTCAGATTAAAAAAATTACTGGAACAGTTACTGACAATCAAGGGCAATTGCCCGGGGTAACTGTTTTTATTAAAGGAAAAAGTGTAACTGTAATTACTGATTTTGATGGGAAATATGTAATAGATGCTTCCTCTACAGATACACTGGTTTTTTCTTTTATGGGTTACAAAACCATTGAAGTGCCTGTTAATGGTAACACTACAATTAATATGCGACTTCAAGAAGATGCCACAGCTCTGCAGGAAGTTAAGGTGAACGCTGGTTATTATAGCGTGAAGGAAAGTGAGCGTACTGGCAGTATCGCCAGAATAACTTCGAAAGATATAGAAAGACAACCCGTCACTAATGTGCTCGCATCCATGCAGGGTAGAATGGCTGGAGTTGATATTATTCAAGATGGAGGTACTGCTGGAGGTGGTTTTCAAATAAAAATAAGAGGTCGGAACAGTATACGTGCTGATGGAAATGAACCTCTATTTGTTATTGATGGGGTTCCTTATTCTTCTGAATCGATAGGTTCACCGGGAACTTCGACTGCCATGGCTAGTCAAATGAGTCCGTTAAATAGTATTAACCCAGCTGATATTGAGAGTATCGAGGTTTTGAAAGATGCGGATGCTACCGCAATTTATGGTTCGCGTGGTGCCAATGGTGTTGTCCTGATTAGCACAAAAAAAGGAAAAGCGGGTAAAACTAAATTTAGTATTAGCGCAACGACAGGTGTGGGCACCGCTACGCGTTTTGTAGCATTAATGAATACAGATCAGTATCTCGCTATGCGTAGGCAAGGGTACGCAAATGATGGTGTGCCATTTGGGGCCACAGCCTATGATGTAAATGGAACATGGGATCAAAGTCGAAGTACCAATTGGCAAAAGGAATTGCTGGGCGGTAGTGCCTTGATTCAAAATATTCAGGCGAGTGTCTCTGGTGGTTCCTCTACCACAAACTATTTATTAAGTGGAAACTACCGTACGGAAGGTACAGTGTTGCCTGCTGATTTTAGGTATAATAAAGGAGCGGTTCATTATACTATGAACCATGTTTCAGATAACTCTAAGTTTCGGATCCAATTTGGCGCCAATTATACCACTCAGGACAATTTGCAGGCAGCGACTGATTTAACATTAACAGCCAAATACCTTGCGCCTAATGCTCCTGCACTTTATGATGCTGATGGGAGAATCAATTGGGAGAATAATACTTTTGACAATCCTATTGCTACTTTACAGGGTATTTTTTGTTCCAAAACAAATGATCTTGTTTCCAATTTGCAACTATCGTATCAGTTAGGAGGAGGGTTTGAGGTAAAAACGAATTTTGGTTTTACAGATTTACAACAATCAGAAAACCGAATTCTTCCATCGACAATATATAATCCAGCATATGCTGTAGGAAGTGATAATTCAGTATTGTATATGAACAATACGAAACGAAAGTCGGGGATCATTGAACCGCAGTTGCGCTGGCAACGTGATTTTGGCAAGAGTAGTTTAGATGTTTTAATAGGAGGGACAAAACAACAGCAAACAACTGAGCGTTTATTTCAATCCGGTATTGGTTTTACTAACAACAGCCTGATTACTAATTTTGCTTCAGCGACTACGAAAAACATATTAAACAGCGATACTTTTCTATACCGTTACTACGCTTATTTTGGACGATTGAATTATATCTATGATGAAAAATACATTGTAAATGTTACTGGTAGGAAGGATGGTTCTAGCCGTTTTGGACCAGGAAGACAGTTTGCTACTTTTGGGGCAGTAGGTGCCGCTTGGATTTTTAGTAAAGAATCATTTGTATCTGAAAATAGTTTTTTAAGTTATGGAAAATTTCGTATGAGCTACGGAATTACAGGAAATGACCAGATAGGCGATTATCAATTTTATGATACCTATGCTGCTACTGGTGCCAATTATCAAGGCATTACCGGACTGCAACCCACACGATTGTATAATGCTGATTTTGGATGGGAAACAAATCGAAAATTAGAGGGTGCCATTGAAACAGGCTTTTTCAAGGATCAAATATTTTTGACCGCTTCGTACTATCGTAATCGTTCTTCTGATCAACTAGTAGGTATACCAATGCCCGCGACAACAGGGTTTAGTTCGTTGACTTCTAATCTAGATGCTACGGTACAAAATAATGGTTTTGAATTCACACTTCGCACGGTGAATTTTTCAAAAGGCAATTTTAATTGGAGTACAAATTTTACCTATTCGGCATCTCGCAATACATTACTCTCTTTCCCTGGTCTTGCCGGTTCTACTTCCGCTACACGTTATGTGATAGGACAACCACTTGATATTGCTAAGCTTTATCACCTTACAGGAGTAAACAGCAACAGCGGCGTTTATGAATTTGAAGATGTTACTGGAGATGGTCTTATTTCGATTGCTGACAAGCAAACACTAGTAGATT
Source organism: Flavobacterium sp. GP15 (assembly GCF_014281985.1). Lineage (NCBI taxonomy): Bacteria > Pseudomonadati > Bacteroidota > Flavobacteriia > Flavobacteriales > Flavobacteriaceae > Flavobacterium > Flavobacterium sp. GP15. Next base: position 248,575 of record NZ_JACFTC010000004.1, on the reverse strand, counting down.
TGTCTCCTAAGTTTTTTGGCGGTCTACAGAACCAATTTCAGTACAAAAACTGGCAACTTGACTTTCTAATTCAGTTTGTCAAAAAGCAAGCGTATGATTACATATCGAATGTTCCCGGTGGAACGCCTTATAATCAAAGTACCAACTTAACAGATGCTTGGCAAAAGGCGGGTGACCAAAGTTTACATCAATTAAACACTGCCGGTTTGAATAGTATGGCAACTGTAGCTTATAACAGATATGCGGAGAGTGATGCAGTAGTTACTGATGGCTCCTATGTTCGATTAAAGAATGTTTATTTGTCTTATGATCTACCTCTAAAAATGCTGAAAGAAGTGAACTGTAAACTTTTTGTTCAGGGACAAAACATACTGACTTTTACCCCTTATCGCGGTGGTGACCCTGAATTTAGATTTTCGGGATTTCTTCCGCCTCTGCGTGTAATTTCTGGAGGAATGACTTTAACTTTTTAATTAAAATAAGTACTATGAAAACAAATAACATACTCTTTCTAGCACAACAACTGTATCGCAGTTGTTGTACATTATTGCTGCTTTTACTACTGATGAGCGGAAGCTCCTGCGATGATTTTGTAACAGTTTCTTTGCCTAATTCTCAATTAACTGGAACTACTGTTTTTGAGTCGTCGCTTACTGCAAATGCTGCAATAGCCCAAGTTTATATCCAGCTTCGAGATGCTGGTATATTAACAGGACTTTCTACAGGTAGTCCATCAACTTTAGCTTTGTATGCTGATGAAACGCAGGATTACACCACAGGTTTAACGCTTCCTACGTATCAAAATGCATTGACTGCGGATAATGCTACTGTTGCCTCATTATGGAATATCAGTTACAGCCAGATTTACAAAGCCAATTCGATACTTGAAGGTGTTACGAATTCCACAGCACTTCCTGAGACGACCCGAAGCCAATTGAAAGGCGAGGCGCTTTTTATACGTGCGCTTGTTCATTTCTATCTGGGCAACATATACGGAGCAGTGCCGTATGTTACTAAAACTGATTATGAAATAAACAGGCATTTGCCTAGGGTACCTTTGCAAGAAGTCTATAAGGCAGTCGCACAAGATCTCGAAGCTGCTACTTTTTTGATTGCGGAGGATTATAGTACTCCAGAGCGAGTAAGACCAAACAAAATGACGGTTCAAGCCTTGCTTGCTAGAACTTATTTGTATATGGGATTAAATGCTGAAGCAAGCAATGCTGCATCTGCAGTTTTGAACAGTTCCCTTTATGTATGGGAACCAAATTTAGATAAAATATTTCTAAAAAACAGTACTACAACTATCTGGCAGTTTGCGCCACCAAGTTCGGGAAGAAACAGTTATGAAGGTGGTACCTTTATCTTTGTTTCTGGACCCCCTCCGTCGACAGCATTGCGCAATGATTTTATAGCTTCTTTTGAGTTGGGAGATCAACGTAAAACCAGCTGGACGAAAGCCGTACTAAAAGGCAGTTCTACATGGTATCATTCTTTTAAATATAAACAAAGAAGCACCACTGCCAGCTCCCAGGAATACTCTATTGTATTCCGCCTAGCTGAACAATACCTAATACGAGCGGAGGCTCGTGCAAAACAGGGTGATTTGATTGGAGCAAAAGAGGATTTGAATAAAATACGCAATACTGCTGGTTTATCCAATACAACAGCTGTAACAGAAAGTACTTTGCTGGACGAAGTAATTAAACAAAGACGCTTTGAGTTTTTTACGGAGTATGGACATCGATTTTTTGATCTGAAGCGCAGTGGTACGATTAATGCCGTTTTATCAGTAAGCAAACCAGGCTGGAATGCTACTGATGTATTATGGCCAATCCCCATTAATGAACTCAATGCCAATCCCAATTTACTACCACAAAATTTAGGGTACTAAAACTTATGAAATTATTTAAAATCTATTTTGGACATCCAACTTTTCCAGTAGTTATGTGTTTTCAAATTTGTATTTTTTTGTTCGTGTCCTGTCCGATATTCGGGCAGGTACTTTCAAATAGGCATCTAACAAAAGAGCACTTCGACCAATGGAACAGTGTAGAGAACAGGCTTATTTCCTCGAAAGGGGATTGGTTTTGTTATAGTACTATTTATGATAAAGGCGCGGATACTTTGCATGTTCAAAGTACAAGGACGAATCAGAAATTTTCTATTCCTAATGGAAGTCAATGGAATTTCGGTAGTGATTCCATTTTCGCAGCATTACAGGCCAATAATGAATTGGCTGTACTTAAGCTTGATTCCTTTAAGAAGACTATTCTACCAGCTGTAAAAAGTTTCATTTTTTGCGATGCAGGAAAGCTTTTAATTACACATTCAATTGACCAAACCCTTGTGATTAGGAAAGCAAACGGAATTGTTGCAGCAACCATCACGAATGTAAACGAATATGTTTACGATGGGACAAGCAATAGATTGGTTTATATTCGGCAAGAGAATCTTACAAAGACTGTAAATTATTTTACTCTGCATAATTTAGAAAATTATAATTTATATTCAACTACGGAATCCCTTGGTTCCTTGATACTATCAGAGTATGGAGGTGGTTTTTTCGTTATTGAGTCAGGTTTGAATTTCACGGATACTATTTTGTTGTATTTTAATAATACAAATGTTGAACCTATTCGTTTTGATCCAAAAAACTATCCTGATTTCCCCTTGTTCCATGGAGTTGTGCGAGATTTATCATTCCGCATATCTAAAGATGGAAAACGTGTGTTTTTTGGAATTAAAAAATCAAAGGACACTACTTTTAATAATAAAGATGCCGTTGAGGTTTGGGACACTGATCAAGCAGTTTTATATCCTAAAGCCAAAAAAGATGATTTGGAATTTCAGGCACAATTGATTTGTTGGTTTCCAGCTGAAAATCGCTTTATCAAGGTGACTGATGTTTTGCACTCTAACGTGCAATTAAACGGCAGTAAATCTGTTGCAGTAGTATATAATCCTAGTGCTTACGCACCTGTTTTTAACCGAGAAGGTGAAGTAGACTACTACTTGTATAATATTGTTGATAACACAAGAAAGCTATTGTTACAGCAGCAACCAAGCGAACGTGGGCTGATTTCATTTTCACCTGATGGCAATTATATTTGTTATTTTAAAGATGGTAATTGGTGGTTGTATGATATTGCACAAGCTATACATAAAAATATTACAGCCAAATTTGATACCACATGGTTTTCCAATGATATGAAATATAGTTCTAGACCTAAAGTGTTTGGAATTAATGGTTGGAGTTCTGACCATAAGTCGTTGTATTTAAGAGACGAATATGATGTTTTTGAATTTAATATTGAGCAACAACAGTTGAGGAGATTAACCAAAGGGAAGGGAAAAAATGTTGTTTATTCTATTGACTCCAGTTGTTTTTTAAAAAGATTGTATAACAATTATAATGGTTGGGAGTCTGTAATCGTGAATATTAAACAACCCATTATTTTCAAATCGCAAGATCAAAATTCGAAGGTTCAATTCTATTCACTGCTACAAAAAAACGGATCGCTAGCCATGCTCTCTTCTCCTAAACTAAAAGCAGATGTGCTTGTCATGTCGGAAAGTGGTGTCTGTGTTTTCAGCGAACAAAGTTACACGGTTGCTCCAAGATTAGTTTGCATTCGAAATCAAAAAAGGAAAATTTTGTACGAAAGTAATAAGCATCAGTCGCCTTACAATTGGGGTAAAGTAACGCAGATTAATTACAGTACAGAAGATGGAAAAAATCTAAGTGGCTTACTTTATTACCCTTCAAACTATGACAGTACTAAAAAATATCCCTTAATTGTTTCTATTTATTCTGAGATGACACGTTATTTGCATGATTATATGTCGCCTTCAAATTATAACGATACTGGTTTTAATATTAAGAATTTCGTCCTAAAGGATTATTTTGTACTTGCTCCTGACATTGTTTATGATGAAGGGTTCCCGGGAATCAGTGCTTACAATTGTGTTGAAGCTGCAACCAAAAGTGTTATTGCAACTGGTTTAATAGATTCCAAACGTATTGGTCTTACGGGTCATTCCTTTGGAGGTTATGAAACCAACTTTATTGTTACAAAAAGTTCGCTTTTTGCTTGTGCAGTGGCTGGGGCAGGGGTTGCAGATTTAATTAGTTGGGGATTTACAGTTAATTCTGTCAGGAATATAGCTGAACTGTGGCGGAGTGAAAATCAGCAATGGCGTATGGGTGGTCCGTTTTTTGAGAATAAGGAAAATTATGCTTTAAATTCTCCTTTATTTTTTGCGGAAAAAGTTACCACTCCCTTGTTGACATGGACAGGAAGATTAGAAAACAACCTTCCTTTTGATCAAAACATCTTGTTTTTTAATGCTCTGCGCCGAGCTGGAAAGAAAAACGTGATGCTAATATATCCCAATGAAGGGCACACTATTATTCAAAAGGAAAATCAAATAGATCTGACTAGACGAATTGAAGAGTGGTTTGATTATTATTTACAATCTAAATAAAAAAGTAAAAGCAGTTCTGTCAAGAACTGCTTTTTTTAAATATTTATATTCTGTAAAGTGGTTTTGCACAAGTTGTACCAGTATCCAAATCAAACACTTGTGACGCACCTATGGTACATAGTACACTACCATTTTCATCACATTCTACTTCGACACTTTGGCAACTTGAAGGTAACGGTGCGTGAATGTAACCAGTCATTGTTACAAAATCTGCTTTACTTTCATTTACGTCATTAGTAGTTACTGCAGCAGCACTTGCTAACATGAATGCTGCAATAGGCAACATCATGATTTTTACAACATTTGTTTTCATAATAAAGATATTTATTGTTAGTAAAAAATGATCTACTCTTTTATACAGGTTTTCGATCTAGGTCCTGCTAACGGCCGCATTAGATTTTTAAATTATTAATTTTTCAGAATAGATAATATGGGTTTTCCAAAATTGTAACGGACCACTTTATGGCCAATTATCGCATAAATACCGCTATCATTGGCTACAAAATCGGTCATCTTTTCATCATTTTCGTGATAAATATAACAACTGCCGATATAAGTCTGTTTTTCATAATTGTATATATCTATTATGGATGCTTTAGTCCATATTGTACTGTTTTCAAAGCGTCCACGTAATCCTGATTGAATAAAAAGTAAATTGTTGTGCATTGTACTTTTAATATTTACTGAATAGGGTGGTGCAGCTAATTTTGTATCGCCAGATTTTAAAATTTTGACTACTTTCAGTTTTGCTTGTGAAGTGGTATCGATTGTTTTACCACGAAAGAGGAGTTTCAAATGACTGTCAGTTGCAGTATATTGATTACGATAGAAATAGGTATATATAAAAATATTCCTTTTAGGGCTGTAGGCCATCATCCCGTCGGTATCAAATTTACCATCCATTTGTTTCTGCAGTATTTTTTCAGCTCTGTTAATTTTATAGTTGTTACCTTTCTCAATTGTTCCCAAGAAACTCTCACCGTTACGTAGTTGCTGACCCATAAATATACATTTATTATATGCTACCGGTTGTAACATAGTAAAATAGGGTTTGCGTGTGACCCATGTCTTAGCTTCCCAATTGGATACCGCCCCACGATAAATGATAGGAACATATCCGTCATACAGAAAAAATACAGTATCTAAAACTTTGATTTTTACCGACCGAAATTCAAATTTATCATTGTCTAATGTAATTGTAAATAGCTTTTTTTGATTGGAGCGGTAGTCTATTTCCAGAACAGTTAATGGTGAAAATGTATTACCGAGATATACTTTATTTTTAGATTGACCAGCAAAGTAAAAACCGTAGTTATTTAATTCTACTGCTTGTAATCTTGAGATTATATTTGGTGTAAATCTGCGTATAAAGGGATTTTCTTTCTGAATAGTAGATTCGGAATTGATAAACAAAATTATTATTAGGAAAGAACTAATCGAAATTGTTGTAATTAATGCTGGCAGTGCTTTTTTTATGTGATTGTTTAAAAGAATTGCAACACAGCCGCTGACAATAAAAAAAATATTAAAAAGTAGGTGCTCTGTCCAACCCAATTTCTCTAAAATTCCACCACAGGAGCAAGGTACATAGGCACTAAAGTTGAGTATTATAATGATGTAAGATGTAAACATACTCATCAAGGCTATTGCTAAGTACAGCGCATACGTTCTGTACTGTGGAATCCCTAGTATAATAGAAATGAGTAATTCACTGCCTATAACGCCATAAGACACATATTCAGCATATGAACTTAATAGCGGTGATTGCCCCAATTGCACTTGAAAGTTTTGAAAATCCATTAGTTTGCTAACTGCAGCATATACAAAAAGCAATATGAACAAATAGCTTATTGTGATTTTGAATTTCTCTCTTAGTGTAGCAGTTAATTTCATTTTAGATTTTTTAGTAGCGTAAAATTCTACAATAAAATTTTGTAAAGTTATGCAATTCAGGCATTTCGTTATTCAAAAAGTAAAACAGGGCAAATGTATTAGGATTGAAGACCTTCTTCAGGTCTTGAAAGATCACTTGGTTTGTAGCCAAATCTTTTTTTGAAGGCTTTATAGAAATTGAGATAGCCCTTAAAACCATTCAGATAGGCAATTTCTTTTAAAGAAACAGATGTTTGCTGGATCATTAGATTTGCTCTTTTTAAGCGTTCCTCTTGATAAAAGCTATAGACACTGGTTTTAAAAAAGGTTCTAAAACCATTTTTTAATATGTGTTCTTCAATAGCAAACATTCGTGCTAGGTGATGTAAAGTGGGTAATGGTTCATCCAGATGAATTAAAATATAATCATGCAAATTTTGTACCGCCGTCACTTCAGTGTGTTTGCGAATTTTTGAACCAGATACACTTTCGTTAATGTTACGCATCTCTTCCAGCATGGTTGATACTGAACTTACAATTATTTCATCGCTGTATAGTAATCGTGATACTGTGCAAAATGACGGCAGTAAGTGATTATCACCAGTAATTAAAATTAATTGCAAAGAAGTGTTGTAATTAGAGTTTTTATTTAATTCATCAAGAATACCCTTCCAAATATCTTTCGATTGCTGAGCGATTAATTTACCAAAGTCGGTATTGACAATTGTATCCGGATTGTACTTAAGAGTGAGCGGCACTTCATTATTAAAACTCAATAAAACAAAATCATTATCCAATACAAAGGTTAACTGAATTAGATTGTGGTATTGGTAGCAAGCGGTTATGTATTCTGATTCCGCATTTATTTTTTGGAGTTCTTCAGCAATTTTATTTAATGCTTCAGCAGTATTTTTTAATTCATCATTACTATTATCATGGATGCGGAAGGTCATATTTCCAGTTGCCATTTCGAACAGCATTTGGTAAATACGTTTAATCCGGTCCTGATTAAATTGTTCTGACATATTGTATAATTTGAAGTGATTTGCCGGTTGAAGAAAAGGGAAAACCTGTGCAAACCTATCAAAATAAATTATTTGAAGCTAAAACTGTAGTGTGTAATTCGGGAATTGAATAGGGAAAATTAAGTTCGATTATAGTCTTAGATTTGTTTTAGGCATATAATTTTAGGATTGTTTGAATTTGAATGCGAGGCATTGAAGTTTAAGATACTTCTAAATTTTATCTTGTTACTATTAAGAGACATACTTTTCAGTTGGGATGTATTTGTTGATGATTCGGGAGGGGAGTTGTCAGTTTGAGAGATGAAAGTTCACATATTGCTACATTTTTATTAAAAAATACATGTTGTAATATAGAATTGAATAATGAGGTAATATTATAACGAAATTTAGTATCAAAGTAGACCTTTGTAAAAATAACTCTTCGTCTTAGCCATTAAATCATCTTTAAGTTTATCCTTCAAATCAATCATGTCCTAACTGACTTTCTTTTATACGAATTTTGAATAATGCTGAGTAGTTCATAAGTTTTTATGTCCAAGAATTTTGCCAACACTTAAATGGAAACCCAATTTTTAAGTGTAACCGTATATGCAAAAGTGTGTATAGCAATATGGTAAGTAAGTTCTTTTTCAGTTTCGCAATCAACAGCAATTTGTTTTAAAAAATTATAATTTTCCAATTACTCAAAATATGGGGTAGTTTTCTGATTATATCACTTTTGATAGGTTTAAGCCGCTAAAGTATTAGTATATCAGTGACTTTCTAAATTTTGATTATTTTTTAAAACTTTTATGAAGAGTATTAGTAGATTTTCTGAACTTGAATTTTCGCAACAAATATGTTTGAGTTCTTTTTTCAATTTTAAAGTTTATAAAAATAAAACTTTCACAACTTGTGAAGTACTTGTGAAATTCTTCTATTTATTTTTATAAAATTTACTCTTCTTAAAAAATAATTCTTTTCCACGTTATCAGCTTAATAAAACTCAAATTTTAATTTGTTAGACTAAGGGCAATCTTAGTTTGAGTAACCAGATTTCTTAAATATAAATTTCAATATAAAAAATATTGAAATTTAAAGGATATAACCTCTTAAAATATATCACTATGAACATAGATAGAATGGAATTTATAGCGTGGATGGAACGTATCATGGATCGTTTTGATATTTTGAACGAGAATATTAATGAAAATCAAAAGAAACGAAATAATATTGACGGTGAAGAATTACTAGACAATCAGGATCTCCTCCAAATGTTAAAGATTAGCAACCGTTCCCTTCAGCGATATCGCTCAACGGGTAAGCTACCGTATTATACAATAAGTGGAAAAATTTACTATAAACTATCCGATGTTCATCAGTTTATTCGAGACAGTTTTAATGCTCCAGGACAAAATTAAAAGCCAACAAAAGCCAAAATCTACCATCTAAAGTCAGTCTGTGAACAATGTGGTTTTAACTATTTATTTTCGATTAAGTAAATTTTAAAAAGCACTGACATGAAAGATGAAACTGTAAGTAATCCAAAATTAGGGGAGCAATTTTCGGATGTTTTGTTGGTATCTGATACCAATAAAAAGGAAGTAAGGGCAGTTACGGGAATTGGAAAAGATAACGAACTACAGTCAGTAGTTCCGGATAAAAAAAATGATAGCCAGTTCATGCGTGTGGATAGACAAGGTGATTTGTTTTCTAATTTTTTTTCCAACTTTTATCGGCAGTTAAAGGATCCAACAAATTTAATCTTTTTTAGAGTTCCAGAAAACCAAGCAATACACATAGCGAAAAGAATGCAGAAAGAAGTTGATAAACCTACGAAAATGGGAGGGAAGCAATTTGAACAACACGAGATAAAATTAGATTATAAACCTGAAAATAAAAATAATATGGAAACTAAACAATCAACACCCGAAGTTGGCGAGTATCGCTACAAATTGGAACAAATCGATTGGAAAGCTATGTCTAATTTAGGATTAGGTAAAGAACGTCTCGAAAAAATGAACTTATTAGAACCGCTGTTAAAAGGCTATAAAACCAATGAACTAGTTCCTGTAAGTCTTGATTTGGGATCGTCCATCACTCGAATGGACGCTAGACTATCACTACAAGAAAAAGAAAACGGACAAGTGGTTCTTGCCATTCATGGAATCCGAAAAGAACCTCAGTTAAACTACAAATTCTTTGGACATGAATTTACAAAAGAAGATAAGGAAAACTTACTCAAAACTGGAAACATGGGAAGAGTTGTTGATTTGATTAATCCCAAATCGGGTGAAACAATCCCTTCTATAATTAGCCTTGATCGTTTGACCAAAGAAGTTATTGCACTGCGCACAGAACATATCAAAATTCCAGAAGAAATAAAGGGAATAAAACTAAGCGAGCAACAAAAGCAGACGTTGACAGAAGGAAAATCTTTGTACATCGAAGATATGATTTCCAAAAAAGGGGAGCCTTTCAATGCATCAGTTCAATTTAATGCTGATAAACGTTACGTTGAATTTCTTTTTGATAGAGCAGATCCCAATAAACAATCACAAAGTAAACAACAAGATGTACCAAAAGAATTTCGAGGCAAAGAACTTGACGAACAACAACATCAAAAACTTAAAGACGGACAAACAGTTTATGTAAGTGGTTTGCTTGACAAGAAAGGTAAGGAGTACCAGGGTTATATTACATTCGATAAAGAAACAGCCAAAACTGGTTTTTCTTTTGATAATCCTAATAAATTACAAGAGAAAGCACAACTTAAAGAGGAAAGTAAAACACAGGTTGCTGTTAATTCTGAAGGTAAAACCAACGAGGCGACTAAGAATATTAAAGAGCCTTTGAAAAGCGAACAGAACAATCCCGACAGTACCAAACAACAAGAACAACAGGAGAAGCCTAAAGCAGCAGTTAAATCAAAAGGTCGAAAAATGTAATTATTCTAAAGAGTTAAATCAATGAAAGTAGTAATTGCAGAAAAACCAAGTGTTGCTCGAGAGATAGCCATCTTGTTAGGAGCTACTGAGAAGAAAGAGGGTTACCTGACAGGAAATGGATATCAGGTAACCTGGGCGTTCGGACATTTAGTGTCTTTGGCAATGCCAGAAGATTATGGTGTAAATGGATTTCAAAGAGAGACTTTACCTGTATTACCTAATCCATTTTTGTTAACAGTGCGCAAGGTCAAGAAAGATAAAAGTTATGTTCGTGATCTAGGGGCATTAAAACAACTGAATGTAATTGATCAACTATTTAAAAATTGTGAAAGCATAGTTGTGGCTACTGATGCAGGACGAGAGGGGGAGCTTATTTTTCGTTACATCTACGAATATCTTAACTGCAGTAAGCCTTTTGAGCGTTTGTGGATTAGTTCGCTAACTGAAAAAGCAATTCTAAATGGGTTTAATAACTTGAATCCAGGAAAAGATTTTGATGGTCTGCATCAAGCAGCAGTAGGTAGAAGCCGTGCAGACTGGTTAGTAGGAATTAATGCATCACAAGCATTAACAATTGCAAGTGGAGGTGGTATTTATTCTTTGGGAAGGGTTCAGACACCAACGCTAGCACTCATTTGTAAACGATTTTTAGAAAACAAGTCATATGTTATCAAGCAATATTGGCAAATTGAATTGGAACATCGTAAAGAGTTTACAGATTTCAAAAGTCTTTCCACAATAAAATTGGAAGGTAGTAAACAAGCTGATGATGCTTTGAAATCGTTACAGAGACATGGAACAGCTTTGGTTATTGGTATAGAAACAAAAACAGTTAATGAGCAACCACCATTGCTATTCGATCTTACAGCATTACAGAAAGAGGCTAACATTAAATTAAATCTAACTGCTGAGGAAACTCTCAATATCGCTCAAAGCCTATACGAGAAAAAATTCATTAGTTACCCTCGTACCGGGAGCAAGTATATTCCAGAAGATATGTGGGGAGAAATCTCTAAACTTATTTGGATTTTGGAAGAGACACAGAAATTTAAAGGAGTAGTTGCTAAAATGAAGATCGGACGTTTGAATAAACGAATTGTCAACGATTTAAAGGTAACCGATCACCATGGTTTATTGATTACACATAAGGTTCCATCAGCTTTGTCTGCAAAGGAAAAAGCTATTTATGAAATGATCGCATACCGTTTACTTGAAACCGTTTCTCCTGTTTGTACAAAAGAGATAACAAACCTTGTCTTGCAGGTGCTACACTATGATTTTGAACTAAAAGGAATTAAAATTATTGATGCAGGTTGGAGAGCTATTAATGGCAGTTTTTCTGATCAAGGAAAAGATCCTATTCAAGACTTACCAGAACTAAAAATCGGTGATGAAGTCAAGATTAAGGCGGCCAGAATATTGGAGAATAAAACCAAACCACCTGCTCCATATACGGAAGCAAGTTTACTTTCAGCAATGGAAAATGCAGGAAATAAGATTGGCAATGAAGAAGAACGTAAAGTATTGCAAGGTACAGGAATTGGTACGCCTGCCACTAGAGCAGCTATTATTGAAACAATTTTAAAACTTGAGTATGTCAAACGAGATAAGAAATCACTTGTACCGTCAGACAAAGGATTAAAGGTTTACGAATTAGTAAAAGACATGAAGATTTCTAATGTAAAGATGACTTCCGAGTGGGAATTAGCGCTGCAAAAAATTGAAAACAAAGAAGCTGATATAGCAACATTTCAAAAAAAAATTGAGGCTTTTACAATAACGATAACTCAAGAACTACTTGTTTTATCTATTGAAGTCGAAAAGCAACCAGAACTAATTTGTCCAAAATGTAAAGCTCAGAAATTAGCGATTAGGGATAAGTTGGTAAAATGCAAGGATGAAAATTGCAATTGGGTTCAGTTCCGCAATATATGTGGCGTAAAGCTAAGCCTTGTGGATCTGGAAGCATTAATTACTAAAGGCAAAACAAGCCTCTTAAAAGGGATGGTTAGTAAATCTGGAAAGAAATTTGACGCCTTTATCGTTATGAACGAAGTAGGAGAGACCTCTTTTGTTTTTCCTGATAGGAAGAAAAAGAAATAAAACCTTTGATTTATCTAGGCTGATTTTTTAAAAAAAATGTAAATAAAGTTTAATGTTACAGTTCATGCAGAAAGAAAACAAACTTGAAAGAGGAGAAGAGAATCCTCATTGAAATGGAGGAGGAATATAAAAAGGATAGGGCTGAATGCTGTGGAGCGTAGGAACGGAGCATAACGAAATGAAGCTTTATCCTGTTTATTAAAACCTGACCGAATGCAAGGAATGCAAATTTGCAGCTGAGAAATGATTCAGTATAAAAAAAACAGCTGTCCTGCTTTTGCGGGACTGCTGTTTTTTTTTGAACTGTGTTTTTGGAATGCAAGGATGAATAGTAATAAATTTCCATTTATACCGAAAAATTAAGGTATCCCGCCTGGAACTGCAAAACTTTATTTTTAGATATTAAAAGCACTAATTAATTGTTCAAATAGCTCGTTTACATTCACATTTCCTGCTCCCATTTCTTTAAAAATTTGTTTGTCTGGCAAATCATTTTTTACTGCTTCAGCAAAATTTGTTATAACAGTTTTTATTTGTGGTATTTTAGCCAAAAGCTGGTGAGTTTTTATTGAACTAGGTTCTTTTTGAAACTCTTTTTTTAAAACCTCAATTAGGTAGTTTTTATTGCTGTTTTTAATATTATAAATATCTTCGGTTACTTGAAGTAAATCAGATGTAAGCTGAATTTCATTCTGTTGGCTGGGAGTTAGGTTAGCATGCATTGTTTTAGATAAGTCCTTACCTGATGGATATCCAGCATACATGGAAAAACCTGCTCCTGCAAATAACAAAATTTCTTCTTTCCTTATTAACTCAAAAAGTCTTTCTTTTTCCATTTTTAAATATTAAATCTCAATTTTATCAATCTCCTTCATAATTCTATCGGTCTCGAATAACGCTACAATCATTTTTTGATAATGCAAAATATCCTCAAAAGACAGTTCGCGCTCCTTTCGGTCTTTGAGCCACTTTTGAGCGGGTTGGTAGCAGCCAATATAGAAGTTCCAAGCTGCTTCGGGTACCTTATCAAAATATTGTGTTTCATTGATATAAACCTTTCCTTCAACATACTTTGGTTTCCCCACAATATTATTGCCGTCTTCGGGATATTCGGTGATGTAGTTTTCTACGGTTTCGCTTTCTAGTAAATGCAACTGACGCAATTGACCACCCAATGTAACTAACTCCCAAAATTTGACTAGATCGTTCGGATAAGGAACGCGAGGAAAATCTATTTTCAAGAATTCTTTGTAGGTTTCACGATAGGTTGGCGAATGCAAAACGGCATAGATGTAATCTAAAATATCAATAGGTGCAAAAGTAGTTTTGAAATCATCGCGAACCTCTGAATTGTTAGCAAAACACAGGTTGCCTTCTGGTTCTTTTTCGTTAACAAAAGCCAAACCTAAACCATCCGCAAATTTCTCAACCATTTCCATATTTAAATTAGGCACTCGCTCTGGAGTCTCTAATAGGTTTTGTTGGGAATTGGGTTCTGGATAGAGATAGAGAGGAAAAACTAATCCCGCACCAAATTGACCTGCATTACTAGTATAATTTATATCACATATTTTATTACATAAGAAAAAGCCAAATTTTTCAGTTATTGCTTGCCTTGGTAATAATATACCAATATTGTTTTTTTCTACAAAATGCTTTAAAACACCATACCTTGGATAGGCTAAAAAACCTTTACTTTTCCCTGTATAATAAGTGTATCTCTCATCGAAAGGTCTGTGCTGATATTTTCGTAATTTCGGATTATTGTTTTTTAAATCATTTATTGCACCAACTATTGACCAATCTCTTCCGTCTAAAGGAAGATTTAATTTTTTTCTTATAACTTCAATGTTTTCGTTACTTAATAAAATGTCCTTTGATATTTTTAACTCGTTTTCATTAAATTTTATTGATAAAGCATCTCTTTTGGATTGGATACCTGAAACATATTCTAAAAACAGATTATCCAATTTTAAAAATGTAGAATAAGAATCACTTTCATTTAAATTTTTATTAAAGTAAAAATAATTTGGTTCCTTACATTCTAATTTATTCCATGTGATTTCTTGGATATTTTTTAGAGTTAAATATTGATATTTAAAATCCCTTTTACCAAACAAATCATTATGAAATACTGTTCCTAACTCACTTTTACCTTTTCTTCCAGTTTTTATAAATAAATTAATAGAAACCCCTTGCATAATATCAAATACATTTTGGTCTGGTGAACCATCAGGACACACTTCTTTTTTCTTTGCATTACCATGTAAATCTAAAATGTAGATTTTATCAAAACTTTCTAGTAGGTGTTTACGCATTTGACGATGTGTTATACCATCAATAAAACTATTGTTAGAAATGTAGGCCAACACTCCTTCTCCATTTTTATCGATAAAATGCTGTCCAAAACGGGTAAATTTTATATAATCATCATCAAGATTAATTTTTCTTTCGTTTAAATCTTTCTTATAATCCTTAATCAAATTTTGAATCCATTCACTTTTATTACTACTACTCACACTATACGGCGGGTTCCCAATCACTACCATTACAGGAGCATCACGTTTGATTGCATTGGCTTGGTCGGCTTCGTCAGAAAGCCAAGAACTAAATAAAGTTTGGGTATCTGGGTGCGCTTCTTCGAGTGAGTTGGTCAAGAAAATACGAAAACGTTGGTCATCGGTGGGTTTATAGCCTGTTTCGGTTAGTAGCATGTCCATCTTAAGATGTGCCATCGCATAACTCGCCATTAATAACTCAAAACCATTCAATCTCGGGATTAGATCATTGGTTACATATTTGCTCCAAATGCCTTCTTGTCCTTTAAATTTTTGGTGGATGTGTTTGACTACTTCTGCCAAAAATGTCCCTGTTCCTGTCGCCGGATCAAGAATTTGTACTTTGTGTACTTCGATTTCGGTTTCTACTTCTACAATTTTAGATTTGGCTCCTATACCAGTTTGTGTAACACTTTTCTTTTTGATTTTAGTTTTAGAGGTATCTGCTAATCCTTGTGGTAAATTAAACTCTGTTTTTAAGATGTCATCTACCGCACGCACAATAAAATTCACCACCGGTTGCGGTGTGTACCAAACGCCACGTGCTTTACGCAAAGCAGGGTTGTATTCGCCCAAGAAGGTTTCGTAAAAGTGAACGACGGGATCTTCTTGTTTGGTGCTTTTACCAAAGTTTTTCATGATATGCGCTACATCAGTCGCTAAGAATATGTTGACCAATTCGTCTACAATCCAAACTAAACGAGTATCCAAGTCGTAACCCGCAATGTCTTGAAATAGTTTTCGTAAGAACGGGTTCGATTTCGGGATTAAGTCGGCAGCTTCCATTCTGGAAAACGTAGGTAAGGTTGGATCATGATAGCGTGCTGCAAACATTCCATAAGCAATGGTTTGAGAGTAGATGTCTGAGAATGATTTGTTGTCAATATCGTGAATCAACATTTGTTGAAACGATAACATCTGGGATTTTAACTGCGATCGTTTGTTCTCTACATCATCGTTGTTCAAAGATTTTTCAATAACATCAGCCATCAATCTTGCCTTTCCTGCCATCATTTGTGCCAGCTTCGTTGGCGATTTTATGCTTTGTGAAACTACTTCAGCAAAATTTTGAATAAGATTATTGAATTGTTCGAAGTTTTCGGGAAGGGGAACAATGATTCCTTCTTCCATAGTAGCAATTGCGATTTTGGTAATGAATTGTCCATCTTTATAGAAATGAAAATCCATATAATCCGTAAAAATAAGGTTCGATAATCCTGACTTGTATCGGTCAAATTGCTCTTTTAAGGTTTTGCTCTTTAAGTCTACCCCAATGTCCTTGGCTTCAATATACCCTAACGGAATGTCTTTACGAGTTAAGACATAATCAGGTGCTCCACAGGCTACACGAGCGGGTTCATTGGTCACTAAAACATCAGGCAAGATCGCCATTAATAGATTTTGTAAATCTCCACGATACGAATGTTCGCGAGCGTTTCCGGTTTGAAATAGGGTATTTATTTTGCTAATGTATTGTTGAAGGGTCATTGTTTTACTTTTTTCGGCTGGTTGTTTTATCTTTCTAATAGATATTTTGATTTGCAGCTTCATTTTGCTGGCTTAAATATTTCTTGAGAACTGAAGGCTGGAATAATGACATGGCTAACGCTTTTATTCGACTTTAAAAATAGGGATTTTTTCTGAATAATATTGGGTTGATTGTCGTGAGTTTTGAACAGCTTTAGGGAATTTAAAAGGAACTTATTATCTTTGCAGGATAGCATGTGTAAAGCCCTTGTGAATGAAGTTTTTACACATAGAAAATACTTCTTGTGGCTAGAAAATAGATTTCTGTAAAGATTTTATATTCATTTCCGGAATGTTTTATTTTTCAAGAGCCTTATCCATCAACTCCCGTTATACTCTAGAAAAGCAAATTTCTTTAGTTATCAATTTCCAATTGTGTACTGCAGTTAGGGTTTGAATAATTATTTAGTCCATTTGTGTTTAATCTAATCTGAAATATTCTTCAACACATTTAGCTTATTCGAAATTCAACACATCATTATCCAGATCAATGTTTATAGCTTGGCTGTATTTGTCTATGAATGAATTGAGTTCTTAGGCATATGATACCATCAACCCTTCTTTGGTAAAGAGAAATCAATAGTTTCGAAAATGGTCGTCAGTGTTTGAAATTTAATAATTAACAGTAGTTGATATGGATTAGTTAGATTTGCCAGATCATCGATATTCTTTTGAATTAATTCTCCTGAACCAAATGCTGTAAATCAGGATCATTTTTAATGCGTTCCAGTTCGCTTTCGATAATCAAAACAATATCCCGTTTTATCTGTTTATAATTAGCTTCTATTTCGGCTTTCATTTGATCTTCTCCATTTTCATCAACGAAAGATGAGATAACGGGTATCTTCTTATATGCCTTAGTTTCTGCAGCTACTTTCTGATTATCCACTACAATTTCGGAATGAAAAATTTTCTGTTCAATGCGTTCGTCAAAGTTATCCGAAACAGCTCCCACAAACATTCCTTGTGTTAGCGTTGAAATTTTGGAGGCTGGTATCAAGCTGTCTAATTGTGTAGAAATGGAAGTTGATTTATCGTTTCGATTGATGGTTAGACTCTGACGTTTCTGCAATATTTTCCCAAAGCGTTCTGATAAGCTTTTCGCAGTATCTCCTACAACCTGACCGCTAAAGATATTGCCTACAGTATTTTGGATCACCTTACTTTCCTTGTCGCCATAATCTCGTGTCAATTGCGAATAATCTTGAAAGCCCAAACAAACGGCTACTTTATTACTTCTAGCCGTTGCGATCAAGTTGTCTAATCCTCTAAAGTAGATAGTTGGCAACTCATCGATTATAACAGAGCTTTTTAATTTCCCTTTCTTATTGATTAGTTTTATAATTCTCGAATTGTACAAACCTAAAGCAGCTGAATAAATATTTTGTCTATCAGGATTGTTTCCAACGCAAAGTATTTTAGGTTCATCTGGATTATTGATATCCAGCGAAAAATCATCACCAGTCATCACCCAATACAATTGAGGCGAAATCATTCGTGACAACGGAATTTTTGCGGAAGCGATTTGTCCTTGCAACTGATCTTGAGCGCCACCTTGCCAAGCATCCATAAACGGAGACAAATAGTTTTCGAGATCAGGGTAGGAAGTAAGGATGGTAAATACATCAACATATTTCTTGTTGAGTAATTCAATGGCGTGGGGAAACGTACAGTACTTTCCGTTATCATAAATTTTCAGATACCAGATTATAGCGGCCAGTAATATAATAGGAGATTCGACAAAGAAATCTCCTTGTTTTTGTATCCAACTTCGGTTGAGGTTCAACATAATAGTATAAGCCGATTCGTAAGCATCTGAGATATCCGTCATGAAATCCGGATTGATGGGATTACAGCGATGGCTTCTACTAGGATCATCAAAGTTGATAATATAAAGCTTTGGTTTAACGGTATACTTATCGCTATGCTTTAATAAATGATTGTATGCAATGGTGGAAAGGTCATCGAATTTGAAATCGTAGATGTACATGGAAAATCCTTTTTCAATGTGCTGCTTGATGTAGTTGTTTATGATGGCATAACTTTTTCCTGATCCAGGTGTTCCCAAAACTATGGAAGCTCTAAAAGGATTTACGACGTTAATCCATCCTTTATTCCATTTGCCTTTATAATAAAATTGGGTAGGCAGATTAACGGAATATTCATTTTGCATCAATTTGGTTTCCTGCATGAAACTTTCATTTTCGTTATTAAATACATCGTTCATGAGATTGGTACGAAGCAAACGGCTAATCCAAACGCCAGCCATCATTAACGAAATATAACCAGCTGAGCTAGTCACGATATACACAGAAGTTGCTATGCTTGAGGATAGCTTGAGTAATGGTGTATTGAGAAAAAAAAGTATAAAACCAATGATTAAGGCGATGGATATTTTAGACCAACTGATTTTTTCGTTTTTTACTCCTTTCGTTCCCAAACAACTTAACGCTAATAGGATCAAAGAGAATAGTTTGGTATATAAAGTACGGGAGAACAGGCTTGCTGTACGATGGAAATTACCCAGTATCTTGTTAATGATTTGCAGTGTCCAGCCCTTTTCTAAAAAAAAGCTATAACAAAACCAGTAAAAGTGCATTAGCATCAAAAGGATACTTACTGCTCGCATGAAAGCCATTATTTTGGCGAGTCCTCTTAAATCGTCTTCTCCTTGCATGTTTAAACTAGTTAAAATTTCAGCAAGTGAATTTAATAGTTTGGATAAATCCAAAAATCGAAGTGACTTCAAAAGGCTTTTAGTGGCACTATTTGTCTGTAGAATAACTTATGGTTCTATTTCTTGCTTCGATAATTTCTTCGTTTCGCCTTTTTCTGCATTTGATTAGCAAATGCTTGCTCTTCATAATCTTCACCTTGAGGATTTGGTAATAAACTTCCAAGACTTTCTATAAGTCCACAATCAGTATTAGAAAGTATTGAATTATTTCCATTATGAAAATCGAAAAGAGCGTGTGGTTTTTCATTTTCTGGTTTAGAATCTTTCTCTTGATTTTTGGATAAGTCTATTTTATTAATCTTACTATCATTCTGAACTTTTTGAGTTCCATCATTTTTCCATAACTCATGAAAAACGTTGGCAGATAAATTTTTGCCCAATTGTGAGCCATTACATACCGTACGTGATTCATGGTCGATAAAAGTGATTCCGTAAATGCGTCCTTGGTCATTTCTTCGAACAATCGTATTTACGCCTTGCTCTAGTAGCTGTTTCTTAAAATCGGTTTCATCATAAGAGGAATGAATCGCAACTGCGATCGTTTTTTTTAGGATTTCTTTTGCAGGTTCAGTTTTCATTTTTTCTTTCGATTTTTCGAAATATTCTTGCAAACTATCCATTCCAGCTTGTTTTCCAAAGAGAGAGGATTTAAATGGATTAGTTGCTTTTTGTCCCATTTCATTCAATGCAAAATAGACAAGGCCTTGCTTGGGTATGCCATTGAGCTCTCCTTTCACTTCCTCAGCGGTTATATTAAAAAGAGAAAGTAAAGCTTTATATGCTCCTAAACTTTGATACTGGTAATACTTTGGTAGATGTCTCACTACTGATGCTATTTGGCTTTTTACATTAGCTTCTTTGTAGTCAACTGGTTTGAAAATTGCTTCTTTTGGATTTCGATTTTTTACAGTTGCAGGGAGTAGTTGGAATTGCTGTTCTAATGAACGACAGGCCTCCATCGAACGTAATTTTTCATAGGAATCAGGTAGTTTTTTACCGTAACGATCTACACAGGTCGAAACAATATGAATGTGAGTGCGTTCAATATCTGTATGTTTGAATACTACATAGGGCTGATCTCCATAACCCATAAGTTCCATATACTCTTTTGCAATTTTTTTAAAGTCTTCATCGCTTACGTTGTCTTTTGGATTGGGATTGAGAGAGATATGTAAAACTGGTTTTTCTGTTCGTTTATTCGCCATTAGATACGGTTCAAATGAACTGTATAATTGGTTTACGGTATACTGTCCATTGACTGTTTCTCTTATTCTATGGGTGGCTACTATTGTTCCATTTTCTTGATCAACTTTCAAATTGTTATACGAAAGCGCACCAATTATATTTGCTCCACGACCAATTTTCGCTATCATTTTTCTTCTTTTTTCAAATGTTTTAATTCAAACTCTGCTGTTAATTGAGCGATATCGCGGCATAACTGCGCTAGTTGTATCGTTTGTTTTTCCAATTTAAAGAGATAGGCTGCTGCTTTTTTCTCGGAAAAATTACGGTACAGTATCTTGACAACTTGATTGTAATTAACGCCAACGGCACGAAACTGACCATACAAAGTGGTCAATCGCATGTAATAATCCATTCCTGCCATATCTAATTTTACCGTTTTTATTTGCTTTTCAAATAGAACTGAAGTAATAAAATGAGCTTTATTGTCTGCACCTGAAGTTTCAAAAAGAGATAGGAATTTAGCATTTTCCTGATCCGTTAAACGAAAAACATAACGGTGTATGCTAGGATCCTTTTTGGGATTCCTACCACCTTTGTGTTGTTTTTTGTTCTCTTGATTCTCCATCATCATTCCAATTTTAATTTTTAGAAAACCCCGACTTTGGAGGGAGTTTTTAGCCCCGCCGCAGGGGGCAAGTTGTTTTGAGGCACGGAATTCATTTCGAGTGCCTCAAAACACAACTTGCTCTGTTCTGGTGAACAGATAATCCGTCCGCCTCTCGGCGGAACAGGATTTAGTAGAGCAGGGAATAAACGGCTTAAGGCCGTTCCAGTTCTTAGCCAAATATTGATTTGATCCTTTCATTGGTTCATTTAATTTGTGTTTAAACAAAGTAAATAATAGAATTTTAAAATGTTGTATTAGGAAGCATTGCCAAACAACGCCAGTAAAAGCCAATAAATACCTTCTGCTAAAACATAGATGTATTAGCTCCTTTATTTGTACTCATAAACAAACATAAATACATATTTAGGTATGGGAGTAACAACATAACTACGCATGTAGTACTGTAGAAAAGTACTGTGATACAGCTATACTTAGCTATGGATTGAACTACCTAATTATAGGATTAAGTATAGACCTATTTAGGTTTCTAACTACATCTGCGGGTCAATATTTACCTATAGATTTAAAAGCATATATCAATGTACAGATACTTTGTTAAGTACCTAATTGACTACATAAAACCATAGGTAGGAAGGAATAGATATACTGTACTATGGAACTTAGTGAATATGTATATCTACAATTAATTGAAAATATAAATAATTTAAACATTTGAAATATGAATGCAAATCACAAAACAAAATTTATCGCCTTTTCTTCGCAAAAGGGCGGTGTTGGAAAAAGTACGTTTACAACATTGGTTGCAAGTACAATGCATTATCGATTGGGTTACAATGTTGCCGTATTTGATGCCGATTTTCCACAGCACAGTTTGCTTAAAATGAAATATCGTGATCTGGCTATGGTAATGGAAAATGAGCATTTGAAAAAACTAGCATATAGACAGTTTACTAGCATCAGCAAAAAAGCGTATCCAATTATACAACACAAAGCAGAAAGCGTATTGGATGCGGCACAAGAATTTCTAAATACCTCTACGGTTGCTATAGATATTATATTCTTTGATCTCCCTGGAACGGTAAACACTCCTGGTATTCTGAAAGCTTTGGCTGGAATGCACCACATTTTTACACCTATTACGGCTGACCGCTTGGTAATGGAGAGTACACTCATTTTTACACAACTTTTACAAGACGTTATTATGAAAAAAGGAGAAACTAGTATTGAAACTATCAATCTGTTTTGGAATCAGGTAGACGGTAGGGAAAGTACCCCTTTGTACAAAGTTTACAACCAACTAATCGAGCAATTGGGATTAAGTTTAATGCAAAGCCAAATTAAGAACAGCACTCGCTTTCGTAAAGAAAGTGAAGAACATAGCAAAACTGTATTTCGTTCAACCGTTATGCCTCCAGATGAACGTTTGATGAAAGCTTGTCAGTTAGATCAATTTATAAACGAATTTTTAGAAATCATTCAATTATAGAATTATGGAGAAAGAAAACAAGAAAAAAAACGCTCCCGATATCAACGAAGAGTTGATGATGAATTTGATGGTGGATGGTATAAAAAAAGAAGGGTTAAAAGTTCCAGTAGAAAAGGAAATAGTAAACAGCAATTCTAAGGAGTTTCCAAAAGAAAAATCTATAAGTAAAGAAAAGAGTAGGGGCAAACGAGCAAACGAAGGGGATTACGAAAATATCTTTTTTAAAAGAATTGACACCAATGCACGGGACGGAAAAACGGTCTATATCAGACCCGATTTTCATGAAAAATTATCCCGTATCGTTCAGGTCATAGGCGAAGACAAGATTACTATTTATGCTTATTTAGATAATATGCTAGATTACCATTTTCAGGAATTTGGTGAGCAGATTACCAAGAGTTTTAATGATAAATACAAACCCATTTTATAAAGAAGCTATGGAAACAGTGATCGTAATTTGTTTGCTTATTGTTATTGTAATGCTTTTACAAGACAAGATTGTCATTAAAAAATATCATGAACCAAAGCCAGTGCAAGAAAAAAATAATCCAAAGCTACCTGATATTTTGGGGCAGCCCAAGCCTCAAAGAAGCCTTGCTATGCCAAAAAACGACGATGAAAGTCAGGAGCAAAAAGAGGAACAAATTAGTTATAATTTTGATATTGAAATCGATGAAGAAAAAGTCGAATTACAAATGCTACCAGAAGAGCTGGATGAAGTTTTTAGGAATGTACCTGATTTTGAGAATGAAGAAGAAGAATGGAATAGTTATGGAATATCCGATGGCGAAAATGGTTTTGCCCAAGGGGTTACCTTTGAAGAATTAAGCACTGTAAAATCGTTGTTAAAAAAAGAGAAAATGAGACCCTCTCAAAAGGAAACAGTAACAGTACTACTTCAGAAAATACAAGGAACCGAATTGTTCGACCTATTGGAAAATTCTATCGAAGATGCTTCTCAAAAAATAGCCAAGCTGCTAGACGGTACACTTTCTGCAGAAATGGATTCTGGTTCTTCTATTTTGAGAAAAAATGATTTGGAGGATTTTGATATTGGGGAGTTTGTGTGAGCAAGCTCCTCTTTTTATTATTAATGAGCTTTACAATATTCTTCACTTAACCTCTAGCAATTCAATAAACTGAAAAAATCTTTTATTAATTGTAATGATATGATCATCCATAGTTATCAGTGAAATTCTTCCTTAACTATTTGAATTTTTCTAGACACTTTTTTCAGTATGGTTTTTCCCAAAGTATCATCACATAAACAAAGGCGCTTAAGAATTCTAATGGGTCTGGTAAAATAAATTACCACTTAACGACAAACAATTCCCTTAACTGCCACTTTACAATAACATTATCGATTGCGAAAGATATTTACCCTTAAATTCCGCAAAGTGCAGGAATTAAGAACAAATTAATCTATTCAAATCATGAAAAATCAAAGAAAAAAAGTAGTGTTATTAGCGACTGCACTATCAACAATTGGTGCAATGGCACAAGGAAATGGAACAGCAGGAATCACAGAAGCTACACAAATGGTGACTTCTTATTTTGATCCTGCTACAAAACTTATCTACGCTATTGGCGCAGTAGTGGGTCTAATTGGAGGGGTCAAGGTGTACAATAAGTTTAGTAGTGGTGATCCTGATACTAGCAAGACAGCGGCTAGTTGGTTTGGAGCTTGTATCTTTTTAATCGTAGCGGCAACTGTCTTACGTTCCTTCTTCCTTTAATTATTTCCTTATGAATACTTACAATATAAATAAGGGTATAGGAAGAACAGTAGAATTCAAAGGACTGAAAGCACAATACTTGTTCCTATTCGCAGGTGGTTTGCTCGGGATGCTTATCCTGATCATGATCTTGTACATGACTGGAATTAATTCTTATGTCTGTCTGTTTATCGGAATCGTTGGGGGATCAGTATTGGTGTGGCAAACATTTTCACTAAACAAAAAGTATGGTGAACATGGTTTGATGAAAGTAGGAGCCACTAAAAGACATCTACGATATATCATCTGTCGAAAGCCAGTGCATCGTTATTTCAAGTTCAACTCCAAATTGTACCAGCTATGAGAAATAAATCAAAAGCAACGACATTGGAATCTAAGTTTCCGTTGTTGGCAGTAGAACATAATTGCATTATCTCCAAGGATGCTGATATAACTGCATGTTTTCGAGTACAGCTACCCGAGCTGTTCACAGTAGCTTCTGCGGAATATGAAGCGATTCATTCCGCTTGGCACAAAGCAATAAAAACCTTGCCAGATTATACGGTGGTACACAAACAGGATTGGTACATCAAGGAAAATTATGCTCCTGAAATTGCGAAAGAAGATTTGAGTTTTTTGGCAAAATCCTACCAACAACATTTCAATGAGCGTCCGTTTCTCAATCATTACTGTTATCTGTTCTTAACAAAAACTACGAAAGAGCGCATGCGAATGCAGAGTAATTTCTCTTCACTTTGCAAAGGGGTACTTATTCCAAAAGAAATAAGAGATAAGGAAATCATTTCTCGTTTTATGGAATCGGTGGCACAATTTGAGCGTATCGTCAATGATTCGGGTTTTATAAAATTGGAACGTTTAAGTGAAGAAGACATCATTGGAACAAATGACAAACAAGGATTATTGGAACAATACCTAAGCCTTTCAAGAGAGGAGGGAACACCCATGCAGGATATTGCTTTGGGGGCGGAAGAAGTTCGTATTGGAAACAAAAGATTGTGTCTGCATACGTTGTCCGATACCGACGATCTGCCTAGTTCGGTGTCGGCAGAAACACGTTACGAAAAGCTGTCCACCGATAGGAGTGATTGTCTTTTGTCTTTTGCCGCACCTGTCGGATTATTATTGTCTTGCAATCACATTTACAACCAGTATCTTTTTTTGGATAACAGCGAAGACAACCTTCGGAAGTTTGAGAAATCAGCACGAAACATGCATTCGTTGGCACGCTATAGCAGAGCCAATCAAATCAATAAGGAATGGATCGAACGCTATTTGAACGAAGCACATTCGTTTGGTCATGCTTCTATTCGGGCACATTTTAATGTGATGGCTTGGTCAGATAATCCAGCAGAACTAAAACAGTTAAAGAACGACACAGGTAGTGCTTTGGCACTCATGGAATGCAAGCCAAGGCATAATACTACCGATGTTGCGACGCTCTATTGGGCAGGAATGCCTGGCAATGCAGGAGATTTTCCGAGTGAAGAAAGTTTTTACACCTTCATAGAACCTGCGTTGTGTTTTTTTACGGAGGAAACGAATTATAAAAGTTCACCGTCTCCTTTCGGGATTAAAATGGCTGACCGACTCACAGGAAAACCGATTCATTTGGATATTTCTGATTTGCCAATGAAAAAGGGTATTATCACGAATAGGAATAAGTTTATTCTAGGTCCTTCAGGCTCTGGAAAGTCATTTTTCACCAATCACATGGTGAGGCAATATTACGAGCAAGGTGCGCATGTTTTGTTGGTGGATACGGGTAATTCCTATCAAGGTTTGTGCGAACTCATCAAAGGAAAAACCAAAGGAGAAGATGGCGTTTATTTCACTTATACCGAAGACAATCCAATTGCCTTTAATCCTTTTTATACCGATGATGGCATATTCGATATTGAGAAAAGAGAAAGTGTCAAAACTTTGATATTAACCTTATGGAAAAGGGATGATGAACCACCAACTCGATCAGAAGAAGTGGCACTTTCAAATGCCGTGAGCGGTTATATCGAGCGTATCAAGCAGAAAGATGAATTTCCTTCCTTCAACGGATTTTATGAATTTGTGCAAGGAGAATATAGAAAGCTATTAGAAGATAAAAAGGTACGGGAAAAAGACTTTGATATTGACAACTTTCTCAATGTATTAGAACCATACTACAAAGGGGGTGAATACGATTACTTGCTG
Organism: Flavobacterium sp. GP15; assembly: GCF_014281985.1. Taxonomy (NCBI): domain Bacteria; kingdom Pseudomonadati; phylum Bacteroidota; class Flavobacteriia; order Flavobacteriales; family Flavobacteriaceae; genus Flavobacterium; species Flavobacterium sp. GP15. The sequence continues at coordinate 222,119 of NZ_JACFTC010000004.1, read as the reverse complement.
AACTCAGAGAAACAACTTGACTTACTCTCCAAGCGATTTATTGTTTTCGAAATTGATGCAATCAAGGATCATAAAATCCTTTTTCCAATTGTGACGATCATTATTATGGAGGTTTTCATCAATAAAATGCGTCGTTTGAAGGGAATACGAAAGCTAATCCTGATTGAAGAAGCTTGGAAAGCGATCGCTAAAGAAGGAATGGCGGAGTACATCAAATACCTGTTTAAAACAGTACGGAAGTTTTTTGGAGAAGCGATTGTCGTAACCCAAGAAGTAGATGATATTATTCAATCACCTATTGTAAAGGAAAGTATTATCAATAATTCAGATTGTAAAATACTCCTTGATCAACGGAAATACATGAACAAATTTGATGATATCCAAGCCATGCTAGGTTTAACCGAGAAAGAAAAAGCGCAGGTACTTTCGATCAATATGAACAATGATCCTAAAAGACTTTACAAAGAAGTTTGGATTGGGCTAGGGGGAACGCATTCTGCAGTATATGCCACAGAAGTTAGTTTCGAAGAATATCTAGCCTATACCACAGAAGAAACCGAAAAGTTAGAAGTGATGCGTCTTGCGGCAGAACTGGATGGAAATGTAGAGCAAGCCATCAAAAGATTAGCTCTTGAGAAAAGTGAAAAAGAAAGCAAATAGTAAACATTTTAAAAACGAATAAAAATGAAAAATTTAAAAATTATGGTACGCATGGCAATTTTATTTACTGTGATACCGACTGCTAAAGCACAATGGGTAGTAACCGATCCTACCAATTTGGCTCAAGGAATTGTTAATTCAGCGAGACAGATTATACAGACTTCAAGCACTGCGACTAATATGATCAACAACTTTAAAGAAGTCCAAAAAGTCTACAATCAAGGAAAAGAATATTATGACAAGCTAAAGGCTGTAAATAACTTAGTAAAGGATGCTCGAAAAGTACAGCAGACCGTATTACTTGTTGGTGATGTCTCTGAGATGTATGTAAGTAATTTTGGGAAAATGTTGAACGATCCTAATTTTAATGAACAAGAATTAACGGCAATTGCTAATGGGTATTCCATATTGTTAATTGAAAGCACCGAACTTCTGAAAGAGCTAAAGCAAATTGTAAGCACTTCCAGCTTGTCGCTTACTGATAAGGAGCGAATGGATATTATTGATCGTGTTTATCTAAAAGTAAAAGAGTACCACAACTTGGTTCGTTATTTTACCAATAAAAATATATCGGTTAGTTATCTGCGAGCTAAGAAAGCAAACAGTAGTAAAAGGGTATTGGAGCTTTATGGAACTGCTAATCAAAAATATTGGTAATCATGGAATTTAGTAATCTACACCAAGTACTACGTTCGCTCTATGACGAGATGTTACCACTATCAGCTGATATGGCAGCAGTAGCAAAAGGTTTAGCTGGATTGGGTGCTTTGTTTTATGTTGCATTAAAAGTGTGGCAGGCACTAAGTAGCGCAGAACCGATAGACGTATATCCGCTACTTAGGCCATTTGCATTAGGTCTTTGCATTATGTTTTTTCCAACGATTGTTTTAGGAACGCTCAATGGGGTGCTTAGTCCAATTGTAAAAGGAACACACAGTATATTAGAAAACCAAGTGCTGGATTTAAATGCTTTGCAACAGCAAAAAGACCAATTGGAAAGAGAGGCTATGCTGCGAAATCCTGAGACAGCTTATTTAGTTTCGAATGAAGAATTTGATAAGAAATTGGATGAATTAGGATGGACGCCTTCTGATTTGGCAACCATTTCGGGTATGTATATTGAAAGAGAAATGTATAGTATCAAGAAAATGATTCGCGATAGTTTTCGAGAGTTTTTAGAAGTGGTTTTTCAAGCTGCCGCACTGGTCATTGACACGATTCGCACTTTCTTTTTAATTGTGCTATCAATTTTAGGACCTATAGCTTTTGCTATTTCGGTCTGGGATGGGTTTCAGTCCACGCTGACGCAGTGGTTTACCCGATACATTAGTGTGTATCTCTGGTTGCCAGTTTCTGATCTTTTTAGCGCGATGTTGTCCAAGATCCAATCGTTAATACTCCAAAAGGATATCGACAGTTTATCCGATCCCAGTTTTATTCCAGATTCATCCAGTACGGTGTACATCATTTTTATGATTATTGGCATCATTGGCTACTTCACGATTCCCACGGTGACTGGCTGGATTATTCAGGCTGGGGGAGCAGGTAATTTTATGCGCAACCTAAACCAAACTACCACCAAAACTGGAAATATGGTAGGTGCTGGTACGGGAGCAGTTGCCGGAAATATTGGAGGCAGATTAATGCAGTAACAATTTAAAATTGAAGAAAATGGAATTTAAAACATTAAGAAATATCGAAAATAGCTTTAAGCAAATCAGACTGTATGCCATAGTCTTTGCAGTACTCTGTAGTGGAGTAGCAGGATATGCAATTTGGGAATCGTATCGATTTGCAGAATTGCAGCGTCAAAAAGTTTATGTATTGGATAACGGAAAATCATTAATGCTAGCGCTGGCGCAAGATGCTTCAATCAATCGTCCTGTAGAAGCTCGGGAGCATGTACGCCGATTTCATGAGCTTTTTTTTACGCTCGCACCTGACAAGGATGCTATAGAAAATAATGTGAAAAGAGCCTTCAATCTAGCAGACAAAAGCGCTTTTAATTATTACAAAGACTTAGCTGAAAAGGGATATTACAATCGGATCATTTCGGGGAATGTACAACAGCGACTTGAAGTAGATAGTGTGGTGTGTAACTTCGAAACCTATCCTTATGCTGTAAAAACCTATGCTAAACAAATCATCATTCGCTCTAGTAATGTAACCAAACGCAATCTAATTACCTCCTGCTATCTTGTGAATTCGGTGCGTTCAGATACTAATCCGCAAGGCTTCAACATAGAAAAGTTTACTGTAGTGCAGAATAATGATTTAGAAATTATAGAACGCTAAAATAAACCAAGATGGAAAATCTACGAACAAATATTGACTTATGGTTAGTAAAGGTTGATGAACGCTGGAGAGCGCTCCCTTTAAAGAAACAGTACAAGTATATTCTGTATTGTTTTATCAGTTATTTGATTCTTACGGTAGTTGTTACCCTTAGCGTTTGGTTTGAAACAAGAAAGGACAGCAGTAAGCTGGATGTGGAGCGTATTGAAAACGCTCTTCTCAAAAAGAACGAATCCACGACAAGGTTCGGGGATTCATTGCTATTAATTATAAAAAACAGAAAACATGAAAGAAAGTGAAAACAAAAAAAATACGGTCTTGGTTACGGATGGAAACTTAAATGAAAGTACAGATATAGTACGAGAACATTCAGCTAATAAATTAGAAAAATTTAAAAAGCCAATCCTGTTCGCGTTGATGAGTATAGTATTTCTTGGTTGTATGTATTTAATTTTTAAACCATCGGAAGACATAAAAAAGAAAGAAGGAGTAGGTCTTAATGATTCAGTTCCTCAAGCCTCTACTGTCGGCTTACAGCATGATAAACAAAAAGCCTATGAACAAGAATTGGTGGACGAAAAAAATCAACAAAAGCAAAATACGTTAAGCTCGCTTTCCGATTACTGGAGTGAAGGTAACCCCCATGACGCAATTGATGATGATCCTGAAAATGAAAAAGAAGCTAATGCCAATACTTCGCTGAATAGTTATCGCAATGCCAAAAAGACATTAGGTACTTTTTATGAAAACGATACTGCTGAGACACAAGAATTGCAGAAACAATTGGATGAATTAAAAGCACAACTGGCTAGAAAAGACGAAGCGCCTATGAATCCAGTAGATATCCAATTGGAGCTAATGGAAAAATCCTATCAGATGGCTGCAAAATACTTGCCTACGAATACAGCATCAACGGAAAAAACGGTACCTATTGCTAATTCTTCGAGTCAAAAGGAGTCGTTTATTTCAATTGTTCCTGCTCGCAAAAGTGCGGTTTCGTCATTGCATAGAGATCTTCCTGATAGCACTTTTATAGCCAATTGGAGCGAAAGTCGCAATCGAGGATTCATTACAGTTGGGAAAATAGAACAAGAGTCACAACCCAAAAATAGTGTTCGTGCCATCATTCAAACCACACAGGTAGTATCAGTGGAAAGTAATGTTCGTTTACGTTTGTTAGAGCCTGCCAAAATGCAAAACCGTATTATTCCACAAGGGACAGTATTGACGGCAAATTCAAAATTTAATCAAGGAAGGCTGCAAATGAAAATTTCTTCCATTGAGTTGGATGGCACTATCCTTCCAGTTGATCTTACTATTTATGGTTTAGATGGACAACAAGGATTATTTGTACCCTATTCCCCCGAAATGAGCGCTGTAAAAGAAATGGCTGCCAATATGGGGCAAACCTCAGGAAGCAGTATTATACTTTCTAGTTCCCCTGGGCAACAAATAGCCGGCGATTTGAGCCGTGGTCTGGTACAAGGTATATCAGGTTATTTTTCAAAAAAAATGAAAACTCCAAAAGTAACATTGAAGTCAGGACTTCAAGTGTTTCTAGTCTCAAAAAATTAAATGCTCCCCTTTATAAAATTTAATAAAAAAAATATGAAAACAACAATAAAAGCTTTAATACTAGTACTGGTCTTAGTTTTAGGATACAGTACGGAATCAGAAGGGCAAGTGACTGTTAATAATGCCCAAAAATTGAATTTAGAAAAAATCGACCCATATAAAATAGAGGTAACTTACAATAAAACTTCGCATCTAGTATTTCCTGCTGCAATCCGATACGTAGATTTAGGAAGTGATTATTTGATTGCGAGCAAAGCAGAAGATGCGGAAAATGTATTACGAGTAAAAGCTTCAGTGCGCAATTTTGAGGAAGAAACCAACTTTTCTGTAATTACCGAAGATGGCCATTTTTATAATTTCAATGTGGATTACAATCCTCTAGCTGTAGATCTGAATTATAATCTTTTAGGAATGCAGAAAGGGATTAGTAGATCACCTACAAATGATGTTCTTTTTGAGGAACTCGGAAAGAATTCGCCTTCATTGGTAAGCGATTTAATGGAAACGATATATAAAAAAGACAAACGTATAATAAAAAATAAGGGAGCTAGAAGTTTTGGTATCGAATTCTTATTGAAAGGACTCTACATCGATGATGGCAAGTTCTATTTCCATACTCAAGTTACTAATTGCAGTCATGTCTCCTTCAATATCGATTTTGTTACTTTCAAAGTAGTGGACAAAAAGCTAGCTAAACGCACAGTAATACAAGAAAGGACGTTGAATCCACTGAAATTATATAAGCCATTGGGCGAAATTAAAGGTAAAACAGTAGAACCAAATATATTTCTATTAAATCAATTTACAATTGCTAATGACAAAGTATTGCTGATAGAGATTTATGAGAAAAACGGAGATAGACATCAGCTGTTAAAACTTAAAAATTCAGATTTGGTCAAGGCGAGACTAATAACGGACAGCAATTCTCGTGACTGAAATAGATGCTTTTGAAGGTGGCTGTTTATAATTAGTCTCTACAAAATTTCAAAATATTAAAATGGAAAGCAGGCTGTGTCACTCGTAATGACAGAGCCTGTTTTTGTTTGATTTACATATTTTATTATTTAATTAGCTTTAAATCAATAGCTTAGGTTTTTTAAAAATAATTTCTCTTAAATTTAGAAACTGAAAACTATAATAATCACATTATGTATTCAACATTAGTTTTAAGTATTCTAGCTTTACTAAGTGGTTTCGGTATGCGTTATTGGATTAACAGAAGAAAATTTTATAGAAGAAGTTCTTTGGGTGCAGAAGGTTTTTCCAGTTATGAAAAATCAGTCTTTATTTCATTTCTGGAACGTACAGGAAAATGGATAGCCTATATTCTAATTGTTTTTGGACTCCTTTTTTTGTGGAGCTATTCAAGAGAAAATAAAGATAGTAAAGAGATGATTCAAAAAGAGGTATCGTATGTACACGTTTAAAACCAAAATAAAATAAAGCGGCATTCTTTTGCTTCGTTTCTTTTGACGCTTATATTGAAAGAAAAGAAGTCCAGTAAAAATTAATAGGATAATGAATATACTATATTATAATCGCGACCTTTTTGGTGAAATAGCAAGAGCAATGAGAAGCTGCGCTATTGCTGTTTTGGTAAAATGGTTGTACCGCTTCCTGCAAAAAGACTTTTCCGACCAAGGGAAGGGAGTGTCTTTTTGCAGCCAAATTTTGGAGTAATGCAACCGGAATAGGTTATGTTCTAAAATTCTTAAAATTTAGAAAAAACTCTTTTCTTAAAAATAAAAAAAATAATTAAAGGCGACTGCTTCAGTGAGTAGTCGCCTTTAATTTTAAAATTTGTTTAATTGAAGTTAAAAACGTCAGTACCTATTTTTTGAAATGAGGCACACAGTTCAAAAGCTTTTTGTGATTTTATCTGTGCAGTACCGCCCAAAATGATAGATTGCAATTTGGCTTCATTATCCTTATAGCTACGTACATTTTGGTAGTAGCCTGTAACTGCGTTATAAGCTCCAAACAAAGTGCCTTTTGTCGTTTCCATTTGTTGTGAGTCGCTTGTCATAGCATAGGCAAAAGCATCTTCAACCGTGTTTTTAAAAACGGTGGATATTTCGTCCTCATTTCCGTTTTTAATATGCTGTAAGGTTTCCTTATTGGGACATAGTGCTAGTTGTATCAATTTTTTTGCCTCGTTGTCATTTACTCTTACTTTTGCCCATTCATTAAAAATCCCCTCAAGTTGATTACTAAATTCGTTTGCTAATCCCATTACTTTGTGAGCGTTATCTAAACGTTGTTTAGCTCCCGAAGTATGGCGGATGCGTACTACATTGCTCATATTTCGAAGTGAAGCGTTAAGCGTATTTTGGCAAACAATTCTAACAGGTGTAAAAGCTGCCGTAATACTTCCACTACCATCATGAGAAGTGGTAAGGAAAATGTATTTTTCTGTGACATCGTCACCATTACCCACACGAATATAGTCAGGTAATTTTGCAGTAATGAAAATGCGTTCCCCATTGCCCAATGCGCCTGCAGTCTCGTACATGATTCCATCTGTACCACCTACAATAGAATCAAAAAAACTAAAGGCCTCTCGATTTTGTACGATATGATAATCTTTGCCTACTACGCCCAATACAGTATTGTTATCATTGCGGATAGTAGCAAAATAATTAGGAACTTCCAGCTCATTATCTCTGATTTCGGTAGCGTTTGTATTTTCAATACTATTTGAGACTTTTGTTAAAATAGGGCTTTTTATTATCTCATAATCAAGTCCAGCGTGCTGGATAGCTTCCGAACTTGTAGGATAGTCTGTTACTATTTGACCTAAGCCGTGCCATGCTTTTTCTTGTACGCTAAAAAATGAATAACGTCCCGTTCTTTCGTTGAAATTTAAATTGTGTGCCATGATATTAAAATTTTAAAAGGTTGAAAAATAATTAAATAAAAGGTGTTAAAAAGGTAGATCATCGACCGTTTCATGTTCTGTAACTTTCCTCTTTTCTTGATCTGAGATGTCAAGTAGATTGTCTGTTTTCTTACCGCCTCCATGCAATTTAATAGTAGCCGTATGAAAATTTAAACTTGCTCTTAGTTCCCCGTCGTTCGCTGTCCACGCTCTAGTGCTTACTCTGCCTGTAAGCTCTACCAAAGCGCCTTTGGTCAGTATCTTCGCTACATTTGGACTTCGCCAATACGAGCAATCAAAATAGCTTGTTTGCTCTATGCGTTCGCCCTGTTTGTTGCGATAGCTTTCATTGATAGCTATCGAAAAGTTTACTACTTGTTTTTCCTGTGACGTTGTGCGTACTTCCGCATCCCATGTCAGTCTTCCGATGATGTTCATAATTTCTAATTTTTAGAGTTATAATTTTTTAATTAATTTATTCGGCAATGAGAGGAGGAGCTGTTTCGTTTCACTCTGTTTCCATTTCTAAAGCTGTTATTTTCCATGATTGACATTTTTTTTATTCGTCTAAAGAGTCGGAGTATGCTATGTTTCATTTCGAGAGCATAAAAGGTTAGTGTTTAGCAAAAACAAGGTTTTGTCAAATAAATACTATCCGCCTCGGCGGATGGAGATTTTTTGACAAACCCGTAGGGCATGACCTTTTTTTTGCGTTAAGAACACTAGTATACCTTTGCTCTTGAAATGGGACAGAAAAGCATATTGGCACTTGAATAAAAAAGGAGTGGAAGTTGTAGAAAAGGTCTGTTCAAAATGGTTCAATGTGTTCGAAAAAAGAGATCAGCCATAAAGAATGACTTCAAAACTTTAAGTTTTTTCTACTTTGCTAAAAAATCTGGCTTCGAAAGCCAGGTAAAAGGATCTTAAAAAATAATCAATAGTATTTTTTATGATTATTTTATTAGACATCCGACTAAGCTCTTTTTTAATGGAGTGGAGCGGAATTATAAATGTGCTTTGAGGATCAATTTTAAAAGTTCCATTCGATAATATTTTATTATAATATCTGGCTATGAAAGCCACGTAAAAGTATTTTAAGAAATAATGAATAGTATAACGCCATTATTTTTTAAAATTATTTTATAAGATATCCGATTAAGCTCTTTTATAATGGAGCGTAGCGGAGTTATAAATGTGCTTTGAGGATCAACCTAAATTGTGAACTGTATAAATTATTTAATAAATATATTATTCTTGATGTGAAGGTGAAAGTTAATTCGTTGAATTATAGTTGTTTAGTACGGTTGGACAAAAATGGTCAAAAAGTGACTTTGTATGACATATAGTTTTGTTTACGCTGTATTGCTTTAAATTTAAGTTTTGGAGCTAAATGTTAAACGAGTAAGTGCAAAATAATTTTAGATTAAGAACAATGATTTGTACTTCCGCAATGCTATGGAATTATGAAGTGTAATAGAAAAAATTTAGGCGATGATCTATATATGGTCAAGAATTTACATGAAAGACTAGGAATTGTTGAGGACTATCTATTTAGAATTGGCTTTGTGAAAAGTCATCACATATTACTTACGGAAGGTGTTGAAACTGTTAAATGTGGTTCTAGTCTGCAAAAAGGTGAATTAGTCTATTTGTTTCACATTTTGATGGAAGATGGAATATTATATTTTGATCCAGTAGATAAGAAAAGGAACAGAAGGCTTTTTCAAAACTTCATTGAAAAAAATTTCACATACTTTGGAGACGGCGGTTTCCAGCATCGCATCTTAGATTCGAGTAGGCATTTTTCGGAATGTGTAGGTTATACGTATAGGGAGAAGCAATTGCGCTACCTTGAAAAAATTATTATGATATTGCTATCAAAGAAGGAATATTTAACTAAATCATAGTATGTATTTAAGGGGCTGCAATCTTACGATTCAGAAAATTAATTGACTATTAAAATGTATACGTTATGGGAAAAGAAGAAAAAGAAAAGAGACATGAAGAGATGATAATAATTTTAAAAAAAGTACTACTACCATTATATTCCAAATTAGATGAAATTGAAGTTAAGCTTGTATCTTCTAATAATAACAAGTTTCCACAGTATTATAGAAATGAAGATTTAAAAAAAGTTTTTGGATTTTCAAGTAACACTATTGTTAAGTATCGACAAACAGGAATTCTGCCGTATACTAAGATGGGTGATATATTTTTGTATGAGGCAAGTAAAATAGAAAAATTACTGAATAAGAATGGACATTGAAAATAGAAATAAAATCAAGAACTGGAGATTCTTGCGATACGAATAATTAGAACAAAAAAGGATTCCTGCGGGAATCCTTTTTTGTTGAGAATACCTGGTTTTTTAAAAGATATCTCTATTAGGAATGGTGATGAAAGACTATACGTATTTTTCCTTCAGTTTTTCCATGTCTTCCATTACGTTTACATCTAAAACCTTAGCATAATGTTGCGTTTGTTTAATATTTGTATGCCCCATCATTGAAGAAACATTTTCTATTCTAACACCATTACCTAAAGTTACGGTGGTTGCAAAAGTATGTCTTGCGACATACCAGGTCAGGTTTTTATCAATTCCGCATAAATCCGCAATTTCCTTAAGGTATGCATTCATTTTTTGATTTGATATTTGAGGGATTAATCCTATTTGTAAGTCTTTATATTTACTGATAATTTTAAGAGTGGGAGGGAGTACAGGTACGTTTGCTCTGATTGCCGTTTTTGTTCTGTTAGTCATAATCCAAAGTGCGTCATTATTGTCTTGGAATATATTATTTGAAGTAAGTTTTGATGCATCTACAGGAGCATATCCTGTGTAGCAACTAAAAAGGAAAGTGTCCTTTACTCTCTCAAGACGCTCCGTCGTGAACATTTTATTTTCAATGCGGTTTAACTCTTGTTGAGTTAGGAATACTGCATTCTTAATATTTAATTTACCATCGTAAAGTATAAATGGATTTTTATCTATCAAACCCATCCTTATGCAGTAATAACAGGCTGTTTTATACATTCTCATATACTTTACCACCGAATTGTTTTTAATGCCAACCCGCCCTTTATAAACACTTTCATATTTAAGGAAAGATTCTAGATTATAAATGAAGGCGCTAGATATTTCATTTAATGAAATATCTTCAATTCCATATTGCTTTTTCATAAAGATGGTCAGTAGTTCTTTGGAGCGTTCATATTTTTGGAAAGATGCTTTAGATCTTTCGTCTGTATTGACCTTTTTTTGAAAATAGTTATTATGCGTTTCTATCAGGTGTAAAATGCTTGTCCCTTCAGTTTTTGTTTTCCCTGTAAACTCATTTTTAAGTTGAGTCAAAGAGATTTCTGGGTCAACTTTAGTCAACTCATTAAATTTTTTTTCGAGGTTCAACTCAAATATGTCCAAGGCATGTTTGAGTACTTTTTCTTTTTCAAGTTTAAGCACATTTCGAAGGTTGTTAGTAAATTGCCATCTCTCTTTAGAGATACGTTTACTGGTGGTCATATCAATAGATTGCTGATTGTGGGAGATTCGCGCAAAGACAGGAGATTCTCCTTTTGAATTTGCTTTTCCGGCCTTGAGGAAAAAAATTACTTTTAACATAATTTAGGTTTTTAAATTAATAATCAAATTGATTTAAAAACTTTGAAAGTATCTAGCATTCACGGGGAATTCCCAGGGAATACTTGAATTTTAGTGTCCCTATTTTTAATGAAAAATAAGAGGGTCACTAATAGGGACACTAGCCTTTGATAGTATATGTGTCTTTTGAGTCTTGACAGAAAACAAAAAAGCCTTTAAATACTAGTATTTAAAGGCTTTTGACTTTTAAAGTTTCTTTTGAAACTCTATGTGGCGGAGAAAGAGGGATTCGAACCCCCGGACCTGTTACAGTCAACAGTTTTCAAGACTGCCGCATTCGACCGCTCTGCCATTTCTCCAATATGTGCTTTCGTTATCTGATTGCGAGTGCAAATATAAGCACCTTTTTCGGTTTACAAAAACAATTTTAATAAAAATTTCAACTGTTTTTTAAAGTATTTTTTAAACCTTTCATTTCCTTTGTTTTAGCTTTGAAAATAATTTCAGAAATGAAACTAAAAACTTTTAATAACTAACGTATTCTGTTATTTCAAGACCATAACCAATCATTCCAACGCGTTTTTCTTGTTTCGTATTAGACACCAATCTTATCTTTGAAATATCAATATCATGTAGAATTTGGGCTCCAATTCCAAAATCTTTATTATCGATTTTTAATTTTGGTGCTTTCATTTCACCCTTTGTCTGTAATTCTTTTAATTCAGTGATACGATTTAATAAATTTACAGATTGCATATCTTGATTAATAAAAATAACTGCTCCTTTGCCTTGCTCATTAATTATTTTGAACATATCGTCTAACTGCTGGTCGGCATTATTTGTTAGCGTTCCTAATAAATCATTATTTACTTGAGATGAGTTAATGCGTGTTAAAATAGATTCTCCTAGATTCCAAGTCCCTTTTGTTAATGCAATATGAATTTGTTTATTGGTCGTTTGCTGATACGCTCTTAAACGGAAAGCTCCAAAACGCGTTTCAATATCAAAATCTTCTTTTTTGATAATTAAACTATCATGTTGCATGCGATAGGCAACCAAAGCTTCAATTGAAACTAATTTTAAATCAAACTTTTTAGCGACTTCTACCAATTGAGGCAAACGTGCCATAGTTCCATCTTCATTCATAATTTCAACAATTACTCCTGCTGATTTAAAACCCGCCAAGCGTGCAAAATCAATAGCAGCTTCTGTGTGCCCTGTACGTCTTAAAACACCACCTTGTTTTGCAATTAAAGGAAAAATATGTCCAGGTCTTGCCAAATCATGTGGTTTTGTATCGGTATTTACCAATGACAAAACAGTTTTTGCTCTGTCAGCTGCAGATATTCCAGTAGTTACACCGTTTCCTCTTAAATCTACTGAAACTGTAAAAGCAGTTTCCATTGGATCAGTATTATTAGTAACCATTACGTGAAGACCTAATTCTTTACAACGGCTTTCTGTCAAAGGAGCACAGATTAAACCACGTCCGTGTGTAGCCATGAAATTAATCATTTCAGGAGTTACCTTTTCGGCAGCAGCCAAAAAATCACCTTCATTTTCACGATCTTCATCATCAACAACAATTATTATTTTGCCTTGACGAATGTCTTCAATTGCTTCTTCAATTGTGTTGAGTTGTATTTTATTTAAGTCCATTTCGGGTATTAGTTTTGTGTTGGGAATAGTTTTTTTAGTAGTTTTTGGAATGGAGCTAATATAACATCCATATTGATTAAACCTATATCATTAGTAGCTCTATAAGTCAATAAAATAGCTAATGGAGTCAGAATTAGAGAGGATAACCATGCGCCCATAAAAGGAGTCATTCCGTTCTCTTGTGCTAATCTTTTTCCAAAAGTATTTATAAAGTGAAAAGTTATAAATATCAAAATAGCAAAAACAATAGGAAGTCCTAATCCACCTTTTCTAATAATTGCACCTAGTGGAGCTCCTATGAAAAACATTAAAAAGCAAGCAAAAACAATTACAAACTTATCGTAAAGTGCTAATAGGTGATTGTTAATGTTTTTATGTTTGTTTAAAAACTCTGCATTTGATGCTTCTATTGAATAAATGCTATTCGCTATATTGCTATTCGCCATTTTTAAAACCTCTATTTTTTCAGCATTTGTGTATAATGATAAAATATCATTAGGTAATGGCTTATTCTTAGGTGTCGCAATAAATTTATTTTTCTTGGGAAATTCAATTTTACTATTGCTATTTTCAGCAAAAGAGAGAATATCAGTTTTTATGTTTTTATTTAATGAATCTAATGTGTAATTAAGTTCACTAATATTTAACATAGTGTTGGTATTGGAAACGGATTCCTTATCAACATCTACTTTATTTAATTCTGATAAATCAATGTTTATAATTTGTTTTTTGAAGGAACTTTTTGCAAAAGGCATTTTATCGCGATCTTCATATTTTTTGGGTACAATATCTTCATAATAATAACCGTCATTAAGCACCAATTGTAGAATGCTAGACTGTTCACTACTTATCAATTTACCATTTTTAGCTTTAATTACGGTTTTACTGCCGTCACCTATTTGAGATTTTTTATGAATGGTGATTCCCGTGAGAGTATTTCCCTCTGGTCCACTTTTTTTATTTACTTTGATATTATAAAAACCAACATCATTAAATTGTCCTTCTGCAATTGCTAATGCAGGCTTGAGTTGCGCTATGTTTTTCCTGAAATTAATAAATTTATACTCAGCAAAAGGAATCACATTATTAGCAAAAAAGAAAGCAACAATGCTTAATAAGATTATAAAAACAGTTAAACTTCGCATGGATCTTTGAAGCGAAATTCCAGATGATTTCATTGCAGCAAATTCATAATTTTCAGCTAAATTCCCGAAAGTCATGATCGAAGCAAGCAATATAGATAGGGGTAACACTAATGGTACAATCCTTGGCATCGAAAAAGCCAAAAATTTAAGAACCATCAAGAAATCTAAATCTTTACCCGCAAGTTCCGATATAAATAACCAAACAGTTTGAAGTATAAATATGAAAAATAGGATTACAAATACCGTAGCAAATGTAGTCAGAAAGGTTTTTAATAAGTATTTGTCAAGAATTTTCACTTAATGCATCAATCTAATTTGTTAATGTAGTAATTTGGATATTTACTTCCCGCAAAGGTAAATTGATTTTTTGACAAAGGTTGATTGGTTTTGAAAGAATTAACCGTTAATGTTGTTTTTGTACCTTTTTTACCCACTTCAATTAAATTGTAAATGTGTTTGGTCTGCACATCAATACCTAATAACACCTCTTTTCTCTGGTCTTTTGGGTTAGTAGAAACTAATTTAATGTATTGAATTTTTCTTCCTTTTACATTTTGCAATATGTCCATATTGTATTTGTATCCCGTATTGAAAAAAGTCAACATTTTTGATGGTGTTATTGCATTGTCATCTTTTTCATTTACCGTCGAAACAGTCACTTCTTCATCTTCTGGTACGATAGTATAGGTTTTTTTACCATCAAATATTTTTGTAACGCCCATGAAATTTAAGACATATTGATTGCCTTTCATAATTACATTTCCTTTACTATCTTGGTTTATATTTTCTTTAGAATTATTTAAAGAATATTTAAAGTCAATGGTGATATTATCATAGCTTTTTACCTTAGCTGCAACTTGGTCTAGTAGTTCTTTAGCTTTCTTATCTTGTGCTTGCCCTGAAAATCCAATAAGGAATAAGGCGGTTATAAGAAGAATTTTTGAGCCTAAATTTTTTATAAAATCTTGATTTGTTACTTTCATTGTATTATTTATTTTGTTCATTATTGAAAAATTGATCAAGAGAACTCATATCTAGAATATTTACGCTTCGTGCTTTACTTCCTTCAAATGGGCCAACAATTCCTGCAGCTTCAAGTTGGTCAATTAATCTACCCGCTCTATTGTAGCCTAATTTTAGTTTTCTTTGTAATAAAGAGGCTGATCCTTGTTGGGCATTAACAATAATTTCTGCTGCTTCTCTAAATAAAGTATCTCTGTCGGATATATCCATATCAAGATTGATGCCACTATCTTCTCCAATAAATTCTGGAAGTAAATAAGCAGTTGCATATGCTTTTTGTGAACCAATGAATTCTGTTATCTTTTCAACCTCAGGTGTATCGATAAAAGCACATTGTACACGTACTACATCATTTCCATTGGTGTAAAGCATATCTCCACGACCAATTAATTGATCTGCTCCCTGTGTATCAAGAATTGTTCGAGAGTCAATTTTTGAAGTAACTCTAAAAGCAATTCTAGCAGGGAAGTTGGCTTTTATTAAACCTGTAATCACGTTTACCGATGGTCTTTGTGTTGCAATAATTAAGTGAATTCCAATAGCACGCGCTAGTTGTGCTAAACGAGCAATAGGAACTTCAACTTCTTTACCCGCAGTCATAATCAAATCGGCAAATTCATCTACGACTAACACGATATAAGGAAGAAAGCGATGTCCATTTTCAGGATTCAGTTTTCTTGCTTTAAATTTATCATTGTATTCTTTGATGTTACGTACCATTGCATCTTTTAACAAAGTGTAGCGATTGTCCATTTCTACACAAAGTGAGTTCAATGTATTAACCACTTTTGCATTATCAGTGATAATGGCGTCATCCATGTCTGGAAGTTTCGCTAAATAATGTCTTTCTATTTTATTAAAAAGAGTCAATTCTACTTTTTTAGGATCGACTAAAACAAATTTAACTTCTGCTGGATGTTTTTTGTATAAAAGTGAAGTAAGAACCGCATTTAATCCAACTGATTTTCCTTGACCAGTTGCACCAGCCATTAATAAGTGAGGCATTTTAGCTAAATCAACTACAAATGTTTCATTAGAAATTGTTTTTCCAAGGGCAATTGGTAATTCCATTTCAGCTTCTTGAAATTTGGCAGAGCCAATAACACTTTTCATAGAAACCATCGTTGGATTCTTATTAGGAACTTCTATTCCTATCGTTCCTTTTCCAGGAATAGGAGCGATGATACGAATTCCTAATGCCGAAAGTGATAAAGCAATATCGTCCTCTAAACTTTTAATTTTAGAAATACGTATTCCGGCTTCTGGTACGATTTCATATAAAGTAACTGAGGGTCCTACGGTTGCTTTTATTTGAGCTATTTCAATTTTATAATTTCGAAGTGTATCTACAATTCGGTTTTTATTTTCTTCTAATTCTTCTTGGTTTATTGTAATTCCTCCAGTTGAATACTCTTTTAATAAATCAATGGTTGGAAATTTATAATTTGATAAATCTAAAGTAGGGTCAAATAAACCAAAATCAGCCACTAATCTTGATGCGAGATTCTCTTCAATTATATCTTCTTCGGGAGCGGTTTCAATTACAAATGATTCGCCTGCACCAACCATAACTTCAGGTAATGGTGGTGGCATAATTTCCATTGCAAGAGGTTTTGCAATAGGATCTCTATTTATATCAGATGAGTTGTTAATAGTAGGCTTTAACGCTTCTTTATTGATTTCAAATTGAGTGCCATTAGTTTTTAGGTGAATAGTGTCTTCTTCATCAACAACAGCAAACTCTTCTAAATTGTAATCTGTATTTTTATTATTTGAAATTTCAGTATTAACAGTAGGGTTTGTTTCTTTTTTAGTATCATTAAAAAAGGATTGTATGCTTTCTGGTGATAACTTTATTTTGAAAATAATGTAAATTATTAATCCGAAGATTAAAGTTAATAAAGTTCCTGTTTTACCGAGGTAATCTTGTAAAAATAAATTTAATTCATATCCTATTGTTCCGCCTAATTCTGGTGCTGATGTAGCAAAAAAACCAAACAATATAGACAAAATTATAATTACGAATAAATCCCAAAACCAAGTGTTTTTTAATTTTCGTACACTAATGCCCAGCACCATATAAATTCCGGTAAGAAAAAATAAACGTACAAATACAAATGCAGCAAGGCCAAAGCCTTTGTATATTAATAAATTGGCTAAAAAAGCGCCAAATTTACCCAACCAGTTTTCTACGATCTCAGAACGGTCGGTCAATTCGCCAACGGCACTTTGATCTTGCTGTCCGTAAATAAAAAAGGAAACAAACGCAAACAATAAAGCTATAGAAAATAAAACTAATAAAGAACCAATAACAATTTTGTGCTGCTTGGTAAGTTTTATTGGAGCTTTTGTCTCCGCAATAGTTTCATTTTTCTTGTTTGAAGAAGCTGTTTTTATTGTTTTTGCCATTCTTTTTTGTACTAAAGCCTATAAAAATAGAGGCACATATATTGTTAAACCAATTGCGATTGCTGTCATTGCAGCAAAGAACACGGCTCCTGCAGCGATATCCTTAATAAATCCAATTTTTTCGTGATAATTAGGATGTATAAAATCTGCTATTTTCTCAATAGCAGTGTTCAAACCTTCTACACTTAAAACTAAACCAATAGCAAAAATTTGAAAGAGCCATTCTGTTTTTGAAATACCAAAATAAAACCCAGCAATGGTCATCAAAATTCCTAAGGAAAATTGAACCATTATACTGTGTTCCGTTGTGATTAGTTTTATTGCCCCTTTATAAGCATAGGTCATGCTCTTCATTCTACCTGTGATGAAGGTATTGTCTTTTTGAAATTCCATTAATGAAGTTTTATAATACTGCTAATGCAGCTTCGTAATTAGGTTCGTCAGCAATTTCGGCTACTTGCTCGGTGTGTATTATTGTTCCTTTTTCATCTAAAACAATAATTGCTCTTGAGTGCAAACCAGCTAAAGGTCCGTCAGTTATTTCTAAACCGTTATTTTTTCCAAAATCACCATTTTTAAAATCCGATAAGTTAACTACATTTTCAAGTCCTTCTGCGCCACAAAAACGTTTTTGTGCAAATGGTAAATCTCTTGAAATGCATAAAACAGTAGTGTTATCTAATTGGCTAGCACTTTCGTTAAATTTTCTAACGGATGCTGCACAGGTACCTGTGTCAATACTTGGAAAAATATTTAAGACTACTTTCTTTCCTGAAAAATCTCCTAATGAAACATCAGAAAGATCAGTGTTAATTAATTTAAAATCACTCAATTTAGTGCCAACTGCAGGTAATTGTCCTGAAGTGTGAATAGGATTTCCTCCTAATGTTATTGATGCCATGATGTCAATTTTTTTGTGAGGTTCAAAAGTATGAAAATTATTTAAGATTTTGTTCTCAATTCTAGGTTTAAAGTTTCCCTTTTTTGGGTTAAAATAGTAAGTAGTATAAATTCTTACTGTTTAATTTCTTAAACAAAAAAAAACGTACTTGATTAGGAGTACGTTCTTCAATAGGGTAGTATGAATTATTTTATTTGTCTATAGCGCCTAAAACTCTTTTCATAAAAGTATTCAAAGCTTCTTTTTTATCGACTCCAGATTTTATTAATTTATTCACTTCTAAAGAACCATACATGTTTGAAATCAACTCTCCAATTACATCCATTTCCTCATCTTTAAGTGATGAAATCTCAGTCATTGCTTCTAGTACTTCAATAGTTTCTACGATATAATCTTCATCATTTTCTTCTATAAATTGAGTTAAATGCTTAATTACAGGTAATTTCATAGTTTTAGTTATTTTGTGTTTTTAAATTTTAATTTGGAATAAAACGGCTAAATAAATTAAATAATCTCTTGCACTAAATCAATAAGTACTTCTTGTTTATTAGTCTGAGTTTCATTTACTAATTTACCATTTACAAAAGTGGCAAAAGTTGGCAGATTACTCACGTTAGCTAGTTTTCTAGATTCTGGAAAATTTTCGGCATCTACTAGAGCAAAAGTAATAGCTTCATTTTCAGCGGCTAATTTTTTAAATTTAGGTTTCATAATTCTACAGTTTCCGCACCAAGAGGCAGAAAATTGAACTACAACTTTCTCATTTTTTGAGATTAAATCCTGTAACGTATCTTCGGTTAATTCGATTAACATATTTTTGAATTTAAAAAATAATTTGCCATAGCATTATTTAAAACTGCTATGACAAATTACATTGTTATTAATTTAGTTTAAGCTTAAATATTCAGCTGTACTTTTTCTGTCAGCGCTCATTGCTTCTTTACCAGCTTCCCAGTTTGCAGGACAAACTTCTCCTTTTTCTTGGATGTGTGTGTAAGCGTCAACCATACGTAAGTATTCGTTTACGTTACGACCTAATGGCATATCATTAACACTTTCGTGGAAAATTTTTCCAGTTTCATCAATCAAATAAGTAGCTCTAAAAGTAACATTAGATCCTTCAACAATTACAGAATCTGTTTCTTCAGAATACTCTGTAGAATCAATATCAAGAATTCCTAAAATGTTTGATAAATTTCTATTAGTGTCAGCTAGAATTGGATAAGTAACTCCTTCAATTCCACCATTGTTTTTTGGAGTATTTAACCAAGCAAAGTGTACTTCATTCGTATCGCAAGAAGCTCCAATTACGATTGTATTTCTTTTTTCAAATTCAGGTAAAGCAGCTTGAAAAGCATGTAATTCAGTTGGGCAAACAAAAGTAAAATCTTTTGGGTACCAAAACAAAAGTACTTTTTTGTTGTTTTTTGTAGCTTCTTCAAAAATATTAATTTTTAAATTATCACCCATTTCTGAAATGGCATCTACTGCAATACTTGGGAATTTTTTTCCTACTAAAGACATATAATTTTAATTTAGATTGTTATTATTTTTTGTAGTACAAAAGTACAAAAAAAGGTCAAGCTATTTCTATAATTTTATGGTATTTTCTTATCAAATCATAAGCAAAACCTATTCGTCATAAAGATACTTTTTAATATTTTTTTTTCATTTTATATTCTGTAAATTATCCGTTTGTAAAAAAAAATCCACCATATAAATGGTGGATTTTAAGCAAAACAAATTAAATTTTAATTTAAATCAAAACGATCTAAATTCATCACTTTTGTCCAAACTTTGACAAAATCCTGGACGAATTTTTCTTTATTATCATCTTGCGCATATACTTCTGCATAAGATCTTAATATAGAATTAGATCCGAAAACTAAATCTACACGACTAGCAGTCCATTTTGTTACTCCAGATTTTCTATCTACAATATTATATAAATTTTCTCCAACTGATTTCCAGCTGTAGTTCATATCCGTTAAATTAACAAAGAAATCATTGGTCAAAACACCTTCATTATTAGTGAAAACGCCCATTTTGGTACCATTATAGTTTGTACCAAGAACACGCATTCCGCCAAGTAAAACGGTCATTTCTGGAGCGGTCAATCCTAATAATTGTGCTTTATCCAACATTAATTCTTCGGGTTGAGCAGTGTTTTCTTTTTTCATGAAGTTCCTAAAAGCATCATTGGTTGGTTCTAAAACGCCAAAAGAGTTTGCATCGGTTTGTGCGTCACTAGAATCTCCTCTTCCTGCATAAAAAGGAACTTTTACATTAAACCCACCATCTTGAGCCGCTTTTTCAATAGCTGCGCTTCCGCCAAGTACAATTAAATCAGCGATACTGACTTTTTTTGCTAATCCAGATTGAATTTCAGTCAATTTTGTAATTACTTTTTGTAATCGTTCTGGTTCATTTGCAATCCAATCTTTTTGAGGAGCTAAACGAATTCTTGCACCGTTTGCACCTCCTCTAAAATCAGAACCTCTAAAAGTTCTTGCGCTATCCCAAGCGGTATTGATCAATTCTACTCTTGTTAAACCACTATTAAGTAGTTTTACTTTTAACTCTTCAATTTCAGTTTCTGATAAAGTGTAATCTACTGTTGGAATTGGATCTTGCCAAACCAATTCTTCATTAGGAACATCAGCGCCTAAATATCTATTTTTTGGACCTAAATCCCGGTGTGTTAATTTAAACCAAGCTCTAGCAAAAACATCATTAAAATAGGCAGGATCTTTATGAAAACGCTCTGATATCACTCTGTATTTCGGATCCATTTTCATCGCCATATCGGCATCCGTCATAATAGGATTTCTTTTTACTGTTGGATCATAAGCATCAACAGGCATGTCTTCCTCTTTGATATTAATTGGTTCCCATTGCCAAGCACCAGCTGGACTTTTTTTCAATTCCCAATCATAAGTTAATAGCAAATGAAAATATTCATTGTCCCAACGCGTAGGATTTGTGGTCCAAGAACCTTCTAAACCACTAGTTATGGTATTAGCACCATTTCCACTTGGATTGATCCAACCAAAACCTTGATCATGAATTTCTCCGCCTTCTGGTTCTTTTCCTAGTTTAGAAGCATCCCCGTTTCCGTGCGCTTTTCCAACGGTATGACCTCCTGCAGTCAATGCACAAGTTTCTTCGTCATTCATAGCCATTCTTTCGAAAGTAACGCGAACATCATGTGCCGTTTTTAAAGGATCAGGAACTCCATCGACTCCTTCTGGGTTCACATAAATCAATCCCATCATTACAGCTGCTAAAGGATTTTCTAAATCTCTTTCTCCAGAATACCTGCTGCCTTCACTTCCTGATTTTGCTAGCCATTCTTTTTCAGCTCCCCAATATACTTCTTTTTGAGGATTCCAAATGTCTTTACGTCCTCCAGCAAATCCAAAGGTTTTAAAACCCATTGATTCGTAAGCCATGTTTCCGGCTAAAACGATTAAATCTGCCCAAGATATTTTGTTACCATATTTTTTCTTGATAGGCCATAATAACCTGCGTGCTTTATCTAAGTTTCCGTTATCAGGCCAACTATTTAAAGGTGCAAAACGTTGATTTCCAGTTCCACTACCACCACGGCCATCGGAAATTCTATACGTTCCAGCAGAGTGCCAAGCCAAACGAATCATCAATCCACCATAATGACCCCAATCTGCAGGCCACCAATCTTGGCTTTCTGTCATTGATTTTTTAAGATCATTTTTTAATGCTTCTAAATCTAATTTCTTAAACTCTTCAGCATAATTGAAGTCATTTCCTAAAGGATTTGTTTTTGAATCATGTTGACTTAATATGTCTAAGTTTAATGATTTTGGCCACCAATGTTGATTGGTAATTACGTCTTTTGAAGTATCTTCTTTTTGACTAAAAGGACACTTGCCAATTTCGTTAGAATGTTCCATATGTTTTTATTTATTCGTTATTTTCTAATACAAATTTACTCTAAAGATAGATAATTTTAATTGATTATGATTATAACTTTTTATTAAATCATAGTTTTTTGTTATATCATTAAAAAATATTAGAAAATGAGCAAAATATTGTGAAATTGGAAGAAATAATTGAAATACAGCATTTTAAAATTAAATTTTTACTTCTGATACTAACTGTCTAATTTTGATGTTAAAAGCAGCAAAAATTAAAGTCATGAAAGGACTAATAATATTAAAAAAGGCATAAGGCAAATAATCTATAGTTGAAACCCCTAAAGTTCCAGCATGATAAGCTCCGCAAGTATTCCAAGGTATTAAAACAGAAGAAACAGTTCCTGAATCTTCAAGAGTTCGACTTAAATTTTCTGGTGCTAAACCTTTATTTTTATAAGCTTTTGCGAACATTTTTCCTGGAACTACTATGGCTAAATATTGATCTGATGCCGTTATGTTTAGTGCTAAACAGCTTCCTACGGTTGCTGCAAATAAACCAAAAGTAGTATGCGCTAATTTAAGCAATGATTGACTAATTCTTGACAAAGCACCAATAGCATCCATGACACCACCAAAAACCATTGCACAAAGAATTAACCAAATTGTGCCCAGCATTTTTTGCATTCCACCAGAGGTGAAAAGTGTTTCTAATGTTTTATTTTCCGTTGGTACAATTACCTCTGCAGTAATAGCATTCATAATTCCTTTATATGCCGATTGAAAAGTCATTTGTTCTACTCCTGCGATTTGATTAATGATTTGTGGCTGAAAAAATAAAGCAAAAAAGCCAGCTAATAATGTACCTATTAATAAAGCAATTAATGGTTCTGTTTTTCTAACAATTAAACCGATAACAATTACAGGTACAGCAAATAGCCAAGGTGAGATTGTAAAAGAAGTTTGAATATCTGTTAGTAGTTTGGCTATATCAACATCACCCTTAATATCTACTGATAAACCTAGAATAATAAATAAAATAAGTGTAAGGATATATGTTGGTATGGTTGTCAATGCCATATAGCGAATATGCGTAAACAAATCTGTTCCGGCCATAGCAGGAGCAAGGTTTGTTGTGTCTGACATTGGTGATAATTTATCTCCAAAATAAGCACCCGAAATTACTGCCCCTGCTACCATTCCTAGATCAAAACCTAAAGCGCCACCTACACCAATTAGTGCAATACCAACCGTAGCACTAGTAGTCCAAGAACTTCCTGTTGCTATAGAAATTATAGAACATATGATTAAAGTAGCCGGTAAAAAAATTGCTGGACTTAGGATTTGTAAACCATAATAAATCATTGAGGGAATGATTCCGCTAATAAGCCAAGTACCGGCCAACGCACCGACCATTAATAATATCAAAATAGCGCCAACGGTAGCTTTAATATTTTCGGCTACTTCTTCCATCATTTTGATAAAAGTAACTTTGTTAAAAAAGCCCACTATTGCAGCTACTGCAGCCCCTAGTAATAAAACAAATTGGTTACTGCCGCTTAAAGCTTCATCGCCAAAAACATAAACATTAAAACCTAACATTGTAATAAGTGCCGCAACAGGAATTAAAGCTTCTCCAATTGATAATTCTTTATTTCTGTTAATTTTGGTATCCATTCTATATCGTTTAAGTTTGCAATATAGATAAAAATGTTGCTATGAGCCTAAAGTGAATTTTTGAAAACTCCTATTTTAAATGAACTTTAGACTCTTTTTTAACTCCAAAATTATATATGTAATTTAGTATTATTAGCTTTTGAATTTATGCCATTATTTTAATGTTTTGTAAATAATAGCATTTATATAAACCATTATTTTTTTGAAATAATTTCTTTTTTTATAAATTGCTAATGGTCACAGGTAGTGTTCCTTGGCATTCAGAATTTAACAGTAATTGATTGGCTGCTGCTTGTTGAAATTCTTCGAAATCCTGATACATTTGTATAATTCCCAGTGCTGAAGTTACGTTTGGAATGACTTGTAAAACATAAGGATTACCAAAGACATATAAAATACATTTTTTAGATAAAAATATTTTTTTTAAAAATTCTAAAATAGAGTCTTCTAAGTCAAAATTATTTAATGGTTTTGCTTTTGGTACAAACAAGGATATAATTAACGTATCAAACTCTTTTAGATTTTCTTCTAAATTAGTCATGCTAATTTCATTTTCAATTTCAAAAGAAAATTCTGGAGAAGATAAATCGGGAGATAAATTTTTAAAAAATGAATTATCACAGTTTTTATAGAGGCTTATTTTGGCTAAACTGTTGTTTGCTTTTGCAGAATAAACAAGGTCTGTATTTTGGTTATCTTTAATTTTAGTAATGCAATTTTGGGCTATTTTTAAATTTAATTCTGAGGTTTTATCAAAATCAAAATTGATAGTGGAGTTTTGTATGAAATTAAAATTTTCATTTAAAATGCCTACTTTTTCTTTACATTTCCACAAACGATTATAGCTTTCTTCAATTCTTTGCGGAGAAGCGTTTTTTATAATTTCTTGAATTCCTTCTCTAACATTTACTGCAAAGCACAAGATATCGTTTCCAGCATTGAAAGCTTCCCACTCCAATTGCCCTTTCTTTTCATATAAATCAGAAACGCTTCGCATATTAAGTGCATCAGAAATTACTAAACCATCATAATTTAATTGTTTGCGTAAAAGGGTTTCTATAATTGATTTTGATAAAGTTGCAGATGTGTCTTTTCCTTCATTTAAAGCAGGAACAGCTAAGTGACCTATCATTATCGAATCTACATTATTCTCGATTCCTTTGATAAATGGAACTAATTCGTTTGCTAATAATTGCTCTAAATTTTCCTTTAAAATGGGTAATCCCAAATGAGAGTCCACATTAGTATTTCCGTGTCCAGGAAAATGTTTGAGGCATCCTAAAACACCCACATCGTTCATTCCTCTAAGATATTCTAAAGCAAAATCACTTACCTTTTCTTTGTTTTCACCAAAAGAACGATAGCCAATTACGGGGTTATTTGGATTATTATTGATATCAGCCAAAGGGGCTAAATTATAATGTATACCAACTGATTTTAGATCTAAACCAATCTGCTTTCCAACTTCGTAAACTAGATGGGATTGTGATTTTGGCAATGCACCAAGAGTAATAGCATAAGGATATTGGGGTGTTTTTTCGACACGCATTGCCAATCCCCATTCGGCATCAATACTCATCAATAGTGGTGTAGGAGCACATTTTTGATAACGAACAATAAGTTCTTTCAGACGCTGGCAACTGTCATCGTTTAGAATTACTTTTTTCTTGGTTTCATAATTGGTAGCGGCACTGGCTCTACTATGAAAAAAAGTTAAACCACCAATATTATGATCTCTTATTAACCTTTCTGTTTCTTGAATATTTTCTTCGGTATCGTTTATAAAAACGGCTGGAAAAAAGAATTGTCCTATTTTTTGTTCTAAAGTCATTGTATTTAATTTAGTAGTGCTAGATAAAATTTTAAAAATTTTTAGCGAAGATTATTATTTTACTACTCATTTTGCATCGAGTTACAGCATTGTAAAAATTTTACAAATTTGCATTAGAATTTTTTAGATTTTTTTTGGAACCCTTTTATACCGTTTTCTTACCAAATTCCTTTGGAAAAATTAAGAAACGAGATAATATTAATCCTGGTATAGTTGCCAGGAACACCCAAATAAAGAAATTTCCGTATCCTAAATATTCTTGAATATAACCACTTATCATTCCCGGTAGCATCATACCGAGTGCCATAAATCCAGTTGCAATAGAGTAGTGGGATGTTTTAGATTCGCCATCTGCGACATATATTAAATACATCATAAAAGCAGCAAAACCAAAACCATAACCAAATTGTTCAATTATTACTACTAAACTGGTATAAGTATTCATTGAATAATCAATGTTTGCATAAGAATTATTTATGACAATGTGCATGACATCTTGTGGCTGAAAATGTGATAATAAAACAAATCCTATTATAGGCAAGTGCATCACTAAAATCATAGGAAGGAGCCATTTTCCTAATCCATCTTTAGAAATAGCAATTCCGCCTAAAATCCCACCAATCGTTAGTGCAATTAATCCTAAAGTTCCATATATAATACCAACATCTTCAGTCTGTAAACCCATTCCACCATTTGCTATTGGATCTACTAAAAAAGGAGTTAGCATTTTTAATAATTGCGATTCTCCTAAACGAAATACAAGAATAAATGCTAGAATTAATCCGATTTGTTTTTTCTTAAAAAAACTGCTGAATACTTTTCCAAAATTCTTCTCTTCCTTTTCGCCTAAAGCAATTGGAAGCTCTGTTTTTGGCGTAGCAAAAAAGTTGTAAAGCGTTAATACTGACATTACAATTCCAACGAAAATCATCGTGTAAGACCAAGCCTGAACATTATTACCAAAGCGATTTTCTAAATAACCTGCTAATAATATAATTAAGCCATTTCCAGTTAGCATTGATGCTCGATAAAACGTGCTTCGAATTCCTAAAAAGAAAGATTGTTGTTCTTTCTCTAACGCCAACATGTAAAAGCCATCACTGGCAACATCATTGGACGCCGATGCAAATGCAGCCATCCAAAAAACAGCTAAACTCAGTATGAAAAATTGGCTCGTGGGAATAATAAAACCTACTATTAAAAAGGCAATCGAAATTAGTAATTGCATCAATAAAAACCATTTTCTTTTAGTACCATACAAGTCTATAAATGGACTCCATAATGGTTTTATTACCCAAGGTAAATAAAGTAAACTAGTATAAAAACCAATGTCTTCATTGCTTATTCCCAGGTTTTTGTACATTAATACAGAAACGGATATGATTATTACGTAGGGAAATCCAGAAGCAAAATTTAAAACGGGAATCCAATACCAAGGTCTATTATCTGTTTTCATCTAGGGAAATTAAAGTCAGTTAAGTTTATTGTGCAAATTGCAGTTCTGTAGGTTCACTTTCATTACCATAATAGTCTATAAATGTGATCGCATAAGTCGCATTTTTATCAAATTTGTTAGTAGGAATAACAACCTCTACAGTATCACTATTTTGTTTGTAAGCTATTTTATTACTAATTTGAGTGGCATCGTTAATATCAATTTTTATACTGGATGGAGCACTATAAACCATTAGATAACGCACTTTACTATATAAAGGATATTGCACATTAAAACGCGTAGATAGAGAATCTGTAACGATATTAGTTGGTGTTGGTACAATGACCATTTTTTTAACAGAATTTGGTACCACTATAGGAAGCGCTGGATATTTATATTGATTTTCTGTAAGTAATTTTGTAACACTTTGATTCCTATTTATAAATGATTTAGCGCTAAAGAAAGCATTTCCTTGAATGTTTTTATAGTTTCTTGCATAGTCAATTTGATTTGGAATTTCTTTTGGATTATTCCATCTTTTATCAGAATCTGCGTTGATTTTATAACTTCCGTTTCCAATATAAACGGCTACATTTTTGGAGTTTTCTGACCACCAACGTAAGAGTTTTGAATAAGAAGCTTTTGGGTGATCCATACTCCAATACAATTGTGGTATTAAGTAATCAATCCACCTGTATTCCATCCAAGCCATTGGATCTGCAAATAAATCATCATAATTGGTTTGACCAGATTCTGTTTCTGAACCTCTAGGATCTACAGATTTATTGCGCCAAACTCCAAAAGGACTGATTCCGAATTGTACCCAAGGCTTACTGTTTTTTATGGCAATAGCAATGCATCTTACAAAATCGTTTACGTTAGATCTTCTCCAATCTTCTAAGGACATTCCGTCTCCATATTTTATAAAAGAGGCCGCATCGTTAAATTTTTCTCCTGGAACTTTATACGGATAAAAATAATCATCAAAGTGAATAGCATCTATGTCATAATTAGCCACTACTTCTTCCACAACAGCCGTTAGATGGTTTTGAACCTCTGGAAGAGCAGGGTTATAATAATATTTTCCAGCATATTTAATCATCCAATCTGGATGTTTATAAAAATCATGCTCAGGACTTAATTCTTCCGTTTTTAAATTCATTGTTGCACGATACGGATTTAACCAAGCATGAAATTCGAAGCCTCTTTGATGTGCTTCTGTAATCATCCATTCTAATGGATCAAAATAGGGATTGGGTGCTTTTCCTTCTTTTCCAGTTAAATATTTGGACCAAGGTGCTAATTTTGATGGATAAAAAGCATCGCCTACACTACGAATCTGAACAATGACAGCATTATAATTTAATTTCTTATAAGTATCTAAAATCTCTAAATAATCGGCTTTTTGTTTGGCAACGTTATCTGTGCTCGTTTTTGGCCAGTCTATATTTGCTACCGTTGCAATCCAAACGGCTCTAAATTCATTTTTGGGATGGGCTACCAATTCTTGTGCATTTCCTTTCGAAAAAGAGCATGTAAGAAAGGAAATAACTAAAAGAATGTGCTTGTAATTGTTCATCAGATTTTTATTTATAAAGTAATCAAAATTAGTTTTTTTAGTGAAATTTACCAGTGAAATAGGTTTTATAATTTGACTTATTTTCCTGCTTCAATTTCTTTGCCAAATTAGAGTTGCTCTTGTGTAAAATGTTTAATAATGATTTTTAAATTTATACTTTAAAGAATAATTTATATTTATAAAATCCCCATAAAATTAAACTCCAAAACACTGCGTATCCCAAAGCATAAAATAGTGATGCATTTAAAGGATCACTAAAAAGAGGAACGATGTTAAAATCGTATATAAATTTTTGAAGATTAATTGGTTCACTCGTTCCATTAGGATTTTCAATTTTGATAGCGCTTAAAGCTCTCGGAATTATTCCAGAAAAGAAAAATACAATCATTGGATTTACACCCCAAACTAAAAATAATTTAGTCCATCTTTTATAATCTGCTACATCAATGATGTAGTATAAAAGTGTTAGGCACAAAGAGGCAATTCCTGCTGTGTATAAAACATAAGAACTACTCCACAATGATTTGTTTATTGGAAAAAAAATTCCCCAAATTAGTCCTAGAATTAGCAGAATAATTCCGGCAATGGCTGTTTTTTTTACTATTTCTAATTTTTCAATTGGTTTATTTAAAATCTGACCAATATACATTCCTAAGATTCCCGAGGCTATTGCTGGTAAGGTACTTAAAATCCCTTCTGGATCCCAAGTTTTAGAGGAAGCCCATAAATGACCATTGAGTACTAAATTATCTATCCAAGCAGCTAAGTTGGTCCCTTTTTCTAAATTTGCTGGCCCAAATCCGGGGACAGGGATTAAGGTCATCAGAGCCCAGTAAACCAGCAAGATAATAGATGCTATTACAAGTTGTGTTTTAAGATTTGTTTTTAAATATAAAAGGGAACTAAAGAAATAAACAATTCCAATTCTTTGTAAAACTCCTGGAATTCTTACGTCTTCATAAGCCGGAATGCCACTATAAGCCAAGAATAATAGTATTGCTAATAATAGAAAAACTAAGTACGATTTAATTTTTAAAGTGAAGTTTCCTAAAAGGGCATAAGCTACTGCAAATGTTATTATCAGTCTTGCAATTAACAAAGGAATGCCTTCTAATGATAACACTTCAATTCGACTAAAGAAATTTAAAAATAAACCCAAACAGAAAATGCGTAACGAACGAACCAAAATTTTATTAAAAACGGCATAATCCAACAGTTTTGAAGGCATAGCAAATGGAATTGCTGTTCCCATTATGAAAATAAAAAAGGGGAAAACTAAATCAGTAGGGGTACAGCCGTTCCAGTCGGCATGTTCTAACGGAGGATAAATATGAGACCAACTTCCGGGATTATTTACAATAGTCATCAGTAAAATGGTAAATCCTCTGAAGACATCAAGTGAAATTAAACGTTCTTTTTGCATGGTATTAGTTTGGTTAGTTTTAGTTTTTTTAATACGGGAAAGAAATTTTCCCCATCGATACGGAAGGAATTCCTTTGAGTTTTCCAAAATTTGATTTTCCTCCAGAAACAGTTTCATTAGCCAGAATAGCAAATAGTAACGCTTCTTTAGCATCTCCCGAAATTCCTAAATCATCGGTTTTTGCAAAAGTACAAGGCAATAATTCTTTAAGCCATTGCACTAATAATGGATTGTGTGCACCGCCACCAGACATGTAAATAGTAAATGTTTGAGGATCATAAATACTGGTATTTATTACAAAATGTATAGCCTCGGCAATAGTTTCAGCACTAAAGCGCGTTAATGTTGCTAATAAATCAGAAATTGAAATGTTTGTTGTGTTGCTTTGGGCTTGAGCTTTTTTTACATAATCTATATTAAAAAGTTCTGGACCTGTAGTTTTAGGAAACGACTTTGTAAAAAAATCATGTGATTTTAAACTTTCTAAAAGTGCTGCGTTTACCGAACCCGTTTTAGCAATTTCTGCATCTTGATCAAATGATTTATTTGGAAAATGAAGTTTTGTAAAAGCATCAATCAAGGTGTTTCCGGTTCCTGTATCGGTTACAAAAACCTCTTCTGGATTACTAGAAGTAGGCAAGTAAGTGAAATTTGAAATTCCGCCCATGTTGAGCATAATTCTATTTTCTCCTTTTTTTGAAAACAGGAAGTAATCACCATAAACGGCTAAAGGTGCGCCTTCGCCGCCCGCGGCGACATGTTTTTGTCTAAAATCAGAGACGGTTATAATTCCTGTTTTAACTGCTATATGATCGCCATCTCCAATTTGTAATGTGGCATTTGGGAACTTTTCTTGTTGGTGTAAAATCTTAGGAGCATGAAAAACTGTTTGACCGTGGGATGCGATTAAATCGATTTTATCTGCATCAATTTGCCATTTATTTAAACATTCCAAAATCATATTCGCATGTAGAATACCAATCCATTCATTCAGTAAAACGAGTTTTTGAAAATCAATTGTTTGTTTTGCAAAAACAGATCTGATTTCCAATTTTATGTCTTCGGAATAATCAACAGTTTCAAATTCAATTAATTTTACTTCTGTTTCTTCACCAGAAGCT
Organism: Flavobacterium sp. GP15; assembly: GCF_014281985.1. Classification (NCBI taxonomy): domain Bacteria; kingdom Pseudomonadati; phylum Bacteroidota; class Flavobacteriia; order Flavobacteriales; family Flavobacteriaceae; genus Flavobacterium; species Flavobacterium sp. GP15. Next base: position 191,017 of record NZ_JACFTC010000004.1, on the reverse strand, counting down.
GAAATTTCACACAAAGCCACATCTAATCCATCTAATGAAGTTCCTGACATCAAACCAATAATAGTACGTGTTGGCTTTTGTGCAATTTGATAAAGAGATTCTATATTTGAATTCATAATTTAAGTAATAAAAATAAAGTCTTTTTTTGACCATGTAAAAAAATAAAGAATATCAACGTTTTGCTTTATTGATTTTTTAAACTCATAATAGATATCTTATTGGGTAAAGTTAAAAGTTTTACATCCGATTATAAAAATTCATGCAATTTAATTTTTAGACTTTACGAAGCTATTTTATAATCGCATCTTGAATTATTTGTTGAATTTCTTCTCTAATTTTTTCTTTTGCTAATTTATTTCCTTCGGCTGTAACTTCAGGATAAGTTCTGTTGGATAGAAAAATATAAACAATTTCGGTTTCTGGATCTACCCAAGCAATATCTCCAGTAAAACCAGTATGGCCAAAACTAGCTTTCGATACACAACCACAAGTGGGGCCATCTTTTCCTATTCGTTTATCAAAACCTAAGCCTCGTTCTACACCTTCAGCGGCGTAATAAGACGTATTAAAAGCATCGAATGTTGCAGCAGAAAAATATTGAATATTACCATAGTTTCCTTTCTGTAAATAAAGTTGCATCATTTTAGCCACATCCATTGCATTCGAGAAAATTCCGGCATGACCCGCAACTCCACCTTCCATTGCTGCGGCCATATCATGTACATATCCTTGCACCACTTGATGACGAAAATAAGTATCTATTTCTGATGGTGCGATATCATTTTTATTGAATTTTGTCAAGGGATTATAAAGAGTATAATTCATGCCAAGGGAACTATAAAAGTTTTTTTGACTCAATACCTCAAGTGGTTGTTTTGTTTTTCGCTCTAAATATTCTTTTAAGATAATGAAGGTAAAATCACTGTATTTGTACTCCTTTTTAACTGATAAAGGACTGTTAGTAATGATTTTCATAATCGTATCATGATAATCATTTCTAATATAAAGATCGTCAGCTACTTTGGTAGAAAATGCAGCGCTTGGAACTTTATGATAGTATTTTTCTAATGGTTTATTATTGCTATCCAATGTTGCTTTATAAAACGGAATCCAAGCTTGAAGCCCTGCATAATGGGTCAGTAAATCTTTGAAATTGATGTTTGCTTTATTTGATTTTGCGAAAATTGGCACCATTTTTTTTAATTCTGTATCGAGCGTAACTTTTTTTCGGTCGTATAATTGCATCACGTTTGGAAGCGTCGAAATCATTTTAGAAAGTGAAGCTACATCATATAAATCGGAATTGGTTACTTCTTTTCCGCCTTCATAAGTAAGATGTCCGTATGATTTTTGAAAAATAACATTTCCTTTTCGAGCAACTAAAACTTGCATTCCTGGAGTCATTTTGCCATCAATTGCTTTTTGTGCGATACCATCTATTTTAGCTAAAATTTTTGGATTTAAGTTTTCATTCTCAGGAGCAGTAAAACCCAAACGATTTAGTTTAGTTGTCGATAAACCATCATTTACACGGAAAGATTTGTTGATCGATACAGGAAGTTTTCCTTTGGCTTCGACCGCACCAAACACTACTTCTGCAGAAACTATTTGACTTATATCAGAGTTTTGGTAGGAGACTACGAGTCCTTCAATAGCATCAAAATCTGAAATAGGAAGTAAGGTGTAAGGTTTAGCAAATACATCTAGAATCACTTTATTGTGCTTTGCAATTTCTTGTAGCCAAAGCATTTCTGTTTCGGTAAAGTCTTGTTTAGCCCAAGTTTTATTTTCTTTATGAAAACCAATAATTACAATGTCGTATTTTTTTAATTCCGTGTTTAAGCTATCAATACTGCTACTTGCAACTTCGGTTACATCGGTATATTTTTTTAGTGTAGACACAAAAGTACTATTAGAATCATCGCCTAATTTTACATAGGCTATTTTTTGACTCAAATTTTTGATAGGAAGAATTTCCTTCTTGTTTTTTAGGACGGTGATTGCATTTTCGTATAATTTGTAATTTAAAGCATCATTTTGAGAAGGGTTGATATCAGCAATAAGATTTTTAATTTCTATTGCTTTATAATTGTTTAAGCCTGCTTTAAATTTGTAACGCAATATTTTTTTGACAGAATGTGCAAGACGTTCTTCGGTAAGAATTCCTTCATTATAATAAGATTCTAATTTTGTCATTGCAACAGGAACATTTTCTGGACCTAACAACATATCATTTCCTGCAAGAAGTACGGCTAACTCAAGATCGCCTGGACCTTTAAAATCCGTAGCGCCCTTCATCGCTAAACCATCGGTTATAATTAAACCATCAAAACCCAATTGATTTTGTAACAAATTCGTAACAATATTATAGGAGGCCGAGGAGGGATAATCAGCTTTAGTTTCTAAACTTGGTATATTAAGATGTCCCACCATCACTGAAACTAAACCTTCATCAAACATTTTTTTATAAGGATACAATTCTACGCTATCAATTCTATCTTTTGAAAATGTTACTAATGGCAACGTGTAATGCGAGTCAGCAGAAGTGTCGCCATGACCTGGAAAGTGTTTCCCAGTACTAAATACACCTTGACTTTGAACCCCTTTCATTAATGCAACCCCTTTATTTGCCACATTAATTTTGCTTTCGCCAAAGGAACGATTTCCTATAATCGGATTTTTAGGGTTGGTATTTATGTCTAGCACAGGACCAAAGTTAAAATGGATGCCCATTCTTTTTGCTTCAGCACCCATTTGTATCCCTACTTTCTCTATTAAATTTAAATCTTGAATGGCTCCTAAGGTCATATTCCAAGGGAAAACATAAGTAGAATCTAATCTCATACTCAAACCCCATTCGGCATCGAGACCTATAAAAAGAGGAACTTTTGCTTTAGCTTGGTATTCATTTGTTAATTTCGCTTGTCGAACCGGACCGCCTTGAAAAAAAATAATTCCACCTACTTTATAATTCTCTATTAAGTCTTTAACCTTATTTTCATGTATAGAATCTTTATTGGAATATGCAGAAACCATAAAAAGTTGACCAAGTTTTTCTTTGACCGATAATTTATCATAGATGCTATCTACCCAACGTGTTTCAGAATCAGAATCTTTTAAAAATTTTTTTCTTTCTGATTTATTTAAACCCTTATAAACCATAGTGTCGTTTATTAAAGAATCCGTTTTTAAATGGCCAGTTGTAGTTGCTTTTTTTGTAGTTGCACAATTGGTAATTAAAAATAGAAACGCAATGTAAAGGCTAATCTTTATAAAGTAATTTTTCATTTAGTTTATTTTAAGCGAATTGCGTACCCATCATTTTTTTTTTGATGGACACAATTCATTAGTCAGTAATTTTTATCTTTAGTAGAGCTAAAAGCTTATTTTTTTTGCACTATGAGAACTGGTTATTAATAAACCTAAATAAGTCAACAGTCCGTTGAGTACTATTAATTCGTTGTCAAATACATATCCAGAAAATAAGGTTCTGGAATACTCATTTATTAAGTACGTAAATAGGGGAGAGAGTAAACAGATATATGGCACTAGTCTATCGTTTACATTTCTTGTTTTCTGAAATAAGCCAAAAGCATATAATCCTAATAATGGTCCGTAAGTATAGGATGCTACTCTAAATATCATTCCTACAACTGAGCTGTCATTGATAGAATTAAAAACAAGTATCACCAAGAAAATTAGTGCGGAAAAACTGATGTGAACTAAATGCCTAATGCGGACATTATTTTTCTTTTTTTGATTTTCTTCTTTGTCCATTCCTAAAAAATCGACACAAAAGGAGGTTGTCAAAGCTGTTAAAGCAGAATCTGTAGTGGCAAAAGTAGCTGCAATAATACCAAGTAAAAACACGATTGCCGGAACTATGGAGAGATGATTTAAAGCTATTTCTGGAAAAAGCAAATCGGTTCTTGGTTTGCCAGTAACTAAATCGGTTGGTATTGCTATTCCGTTTTTATTGGCATAAATATAAAGTAAAGCACCAACACTCAAGAAAAAGATATTAATAAGAACAAATATTCCTGTAAAGGTGAACATGTTTTTTTGGGCTTCACCAATATTTTTGCAACTCAGATTTTTTTGCATTAAATCTTGGTCTAAGCCTGTCATAGCGATGGTGACAAACATTCCGCCTAAAATTTGTTTTACAAAATGGAATTTACTTCCTAAGAAATCATCAAAGAAAAATATTTTTGAATAGTTACTGTTTTTTACTTCTTCAAATGCGCCAATGGCACTTAAATCCATACTGTCGCAAATAAAATAGATTGTCAAGAAAACCGATGTTACTAAGAAAAATGTTTGTAAAGTATCGGTAATAATAATTGTTTTTAGTCCACCGCGATATGTATAAGAAAAGATAAGTAGTAGCGAAATTAAAACGGTAACCGCAAAAGGAATTCCGTAGTAATCAAAAACATAACGCTGCAACACAATAACGACTAAGTACAATCTAAAAGCAGAGCTAATGGTTCTACTAATTAAGAATATTGATGCAGCAGTTTTATAACTGTAAAAACCCATTCTTTGCTCAATATAGCTATAAATTGAGGTTAAGTTCATTCTGTAATACAACGGCAATAATAATTTTGTAATTACTATAAAGCCGATAGCATTTCCTATGATGAACTGAAAATATTTAAATTGTTCCCCACTGGCCGCACCAACTTCGCCAGGAACTGATATAAAGGTTACCCCAGAAAGAGCCGTTCCAATCATTCCAAAAGCTACTAAATACCATTTAGAGTTTTTATTCGCTGTAAAAAAAGCTTCATTTCCATCATCTTTCCGACTCACAATATGCGAGATATAAAATAATACTCCGAAGTAAACAAGAATAAGAATTAGGATGGCGCTTGGTGTCATTTTATCTGGTGGTTAGTTTGGTAATTTACAGAGCGTAATAGCTATTTTTGGAATTAATGTTCTAAGTTTTTATTCTCAGCTAATAGAACTGCTCGTACACTTTTGTGTTTGTTTAATAATTCAGAAGCTAATTTTTCATCAATTTTTAGTTCTTCTACAATCATTTCTACACCTCTTTGTACTAGTTTTTTATTAGATAACTGCATGTCTATCATTTTATTACCGTAGACTTTTCCTAACTTTATCATTACCGAAGTAGAGATCATATTGAGAACCAGTTTTTGTGAAGTTCCTGCTTTCATACGAGTACTTCCTGTTAGAAATTCTGGACCGACAACAATTTCTATAGGAAAATCAGCTTCTTTAGAAATTAGACTTTCGCTATTGCATGAGATACTTCCGGTACTAATATTATGTTCGCGTGCCATTTTTAAACCCCCAATAACGTAAGGTGTATTTCCAGAAGCAGCAATACCAATTACAAAATCACTACTGGTTATAGCATGTTTTTTTAAATCCTCCCAAGCTTGATTAAAATCATCTTCGGCATTTTCTACCGCTTTTCTAATTGCGTAATCGCCTCCAGCAATAATACCAATTACTAAATCATGTGAAACTCCGAAGGTAGGAGGACACTCAGAAGCATCTAAAATACCTATTCTTCCAGAAGTTCCAGCACCAATGTAAAATAAGCGTCCGCCTTGTTGCATTTTAATCACAATGGCATCTACTAGTTTTTCGATATTCGGAATTTGTTTTTTTATCACGCTTGAAACCTTCTTGTCCTCCGCATTTATTCCCATGAGTATTTCCTCAGTACTCATTTTTTCTAGATTAGCGTACAGTGATTCTTGTTCGGTATCAGGATTGTTTTTAGCCATTTTTTTATTTTTTAAAGGATCATTGTCATTCTAGTAATTCGAGGTCGACATTAATTAATTTTTTATTTAATAGATAAGATACTTCGCTCTCATTTTTTTAAATGAAGCTAAATCTTTTTGCCAACTCTCTCTTATCTTATTTTCAGGCACACCATTTTCTATTTGTTGTTGTAGATTTTTGGTTCCAGCCAATTTTGTAAAAAAAGGATTGAAGAATTTGGTTTTATCAGTTGTGTTTTGATACGCTTTGATAATCCATTTAAGTTCTAATTGTGTTAGTTTTTTATTAGATGATAAATCTTCTCCAAAACATTCTTTACCATTATGCATGGGATCTTTAGCTCCAAAATTGGGTTTTGGAGTAAAAGTATAATCAAAGTACTGTTTGGTTAAAAAAGGTGAACCATAAATTTGGAATTGCTTTTCAGTTCCGCGTCCTACACTTACATTGGTACCTTCAAAAAGACATAAACTAGCGTATAAATTAATAGCTTGATCGTTTGGTAAATTAGGAGAAGGTTTTATGGGTAAACTGTAAGACATTGTATGTTTGTAGTTAAGGCAAGGTATTACAGTTAGTTTGCATTGAGCAGCATTTTTAAGCCATTTTTGACCATTAATCATTTGGCCATATTCTCCAATTGTCATTCCATGAAGCAACGGAATAGGGTGCATGCCAACAAAACTTGAAAAATCTTTTTCTAAAAGTGGACCATCAATAATAGCTCCATTTGGATTAGGTCTGTCGAGTATTATTAATGGAATTCCATTTTCAGCGCAAGCTTCCATTACATAATGTAAAGAAGAAATATAAGTATAAAAACGAGCGCCAACATCTTGTAAATCAAATACCATTACATCAAGTGTGGCTAATTGATCTTTCTTAGGTTTTTTATTATCGCCATAAAGCGAAATAATAGGCAATCCTGTTTTAGCATCTTTACCATCAACTACATGTTCGCCAGCATCTGCAGTTCCTCTAAAACCGTGTTCGGGTGCAAAAATAGTTTGAATATTTATTTTTTTCTCAACCAAAAAATCGACAACATGTGTCTTATCACTTAAAATCCCAGTTTGATTGGTAACGATTCCAACTTTTTTGTTCTTTAATAAAGGAAGGTATTTCTCAAAATTATCTGCACCAGTCTTGATCGTTTGGATTTTAATTTCTATATCAATTTTAGCTGTATTTATACCAAGTGAGTTGCTGTAAGTTGTTAGGCAACTTAAAGCAAATGTGATAGCTATACTTCTTTTTATAAATTTGATCATTTTAAACAGGAGTTTATTGTTGGTAAGCTTAGATTTTAAGTAAAAGTAACTTTTATACTTAATAATTCCTTTTTCATACAGCTTAAAGGTTTACAGTTATAGATACAGTGAACTATTTAAACGAGAATTAATGAGTTTTTTTATCGTTTAATTAATTTTTTAAAAGAGCAATATTTATATAACTAGCTCTAGGTTTGATCTCTAGAGCTAGTTAATTTATAGTATTACCAACCTGGATTTTGTTTTAATTCTACTCCCTCAGCAAGGAATAAACTAATATCATTTGTTGGGATGGCTGATAAGTAGTGCTTTGGTGCGATAAAAGTTCTAGAAACAGTGTAGGGTATCACGTAACCGTTTGCATCGACTTTTGTTTTAGACGCAGTTCCTATTAATGAAGGAATTCTTGCTCCTAATAATACATCTGGATTTTTGGTACCGTCAAGATAATCTCCTTTTTTCCAACGTAAAATATCTGCTTTTCTAAGACTGGTCCAGCTCATGAATTCTAATCTGCGTTCGCGGCGTATTTCCCAAATAAGCGGACTTACAACTCCCGATATCTGCTCTAAAGCGGATGTTCTCTGAGGATCGTTAATTTGTATTCCGCCCACTGATGCATTAGAGCCATCTGTAGTCAAGGTAGCAATACCAGCGCGTGCTTTAACTTTATTGATTGATAAATTAAGATCTGCATTGGTCGCTGTTCCAAGTTCTGCACAAGCTTCTGCATAATTTAAATAAACTTCACTTAAAGTAAATATGGGAGCGTCAATTTGGTTTTGTCCAATAGTTGTCACCTCAGTCCCAGTGGCAGCAGGATTATTATACAATTGAAATACATAACCCGTAATTGATGTTAATCCGTTTAAGGGTTTGTCAGAATAGGCATAATCAACATTTCCAAAAGCTTTAGCAAAACGAGGATCTCTATTTGCAAATACATTTGTAATCGTATTATCTCCAAGATATTCAGCATTTCCTCCGATTTGTTTTACCGGTAAACCATTTATTGTTGTATAACTTTCTGCTGCAAATTTTGATAAACCACTTTGTACGGTAGAAGTATTAGTGTATGCTTGAATAGAGTTACCCAACACACCTCTAAGGTATCTTTTGCCTAAAATGACTTCGGTGTTATTTAGTAATTCTAAAGAATTATATAACGATTTCCAATCGGGATTTAATTTATATGCCGCATTATTCATAACTGCCAATGCCGCATCTTTAGCTTTTTGAAGGTATTGAGTTCCTGGTTGTGCAAGATTGTATTTTCTATTAGTTCCTTCGTAAAGCGCTACTCTACTTAATAAAGCATAAGCAGTATATTTATTTACAGTAATGTTTTTATCATCAATAGGGAGCATCAAAGTTGTTGCTTCCTCTAGATCTTTAATCACATTATTGATTACTTCAGCTCTGCTAAGTGCTGGTTTATACACTTTAGCGTCATCTTGATTTAAGTAGGCATCAGTATAAGGAACGTCACCAAATTCTTGTGCTAAGCGGAAATAACTAAAAGCTCTAAAAAATTTTGCAACCCCTAAATAGTGGTTTTTCTTGGCTTCCTCCATAGAGACAGCAGGCACTCTTTCAAGCATTAAGTTACAACGACGAATCAAAGTGTAATATGAATTCCAGTTTGCGTTGGTTGCATTAGCAGTAGTATTGAATGTAGTAAAAACATTCATCGCTAAATTATCATCAAAATTATTTGAGTTATGAAAATAAAAATCAGCAGTTGTTCCTGAATTATTTCCGTATCCTAAAAAGGTATCATAATTTAACCAAGAATAGGTTTTAACATTGTTTTCAGAGGTCCAAAAATTACTATCTGTAAATATATCTTTTGGTGGTGTGTCTAGAAAATCCGAGCAGCTAAAAGACAGTCCTGCTAGTGAAAGGGCAAGAACGGATAGCTTTATCTTAGCGTTTATTTTTAAATTTCTCATTTTCTTTAATTTTTAATTTAATTTTTAAAATGCAACTTGAATACCTACCGACCATGTTTTAGAATAAGGGAAAGTTCTTCCCCAAGTCGCCTCAGATTCATTAATTTCTGGATCTACAGGTAAATTACCATCTTTAAAAGTCAATAGATTAAGTCCAGAAACATAATATCTAAATTTGTCTACACCAATTTTTTTAGTCAATGTTTTAGGTAAAGTGTAACCAACAGTTAAACTTTTTAATCTTAAATAAGCCATATTTAGCAAGTATCTAGATTGAGCTACAAAGTTGTTAGAGCCCGGAGCATAGGTTCCAAAAGCATTAGCATCATGTTTTGGGTATGGATTAGGGTAATAAGCATCTGTATTATCGGGTGTCCAATAATCATTCATATTAGCATACATCGCATCTGTTCTACTGTAAAATGGCAACACTAAATCAGAAGTAGCCCAATATTGTCTTTCGCCAACTCCTTGAAAGAAAGCATCGATATCAAATCCGTAAACATTTCCACCAAGACGTATTCCATATTGGTATTTAGGAGTTGCATTTCCAATAACACTTAAATCTCCAGAATCATCTGCTGTTCCTTTACCTCTTGTAATCTTTCCGTTTCCGTCAAGGTCTTTGTACATAACATCTCCTGCACCATATTTAAAGGTACCAGAACGAACATCTTTATAATCAACACCATTTACAATTAATCCAGTAGCATCTATAACATCAGAAGATTGTATTAGTCTTTCTGTGGTTAAACCCCAGATTTCACCAATTTTTTGTCCTGCATAAAAAGAGCCTAATAGTTTAGAAGAGTTATTCCACTCGGTTACCTCAGTTGTATAATCGGATAGTGTTAGATCTGCATAAACACCAATGTTTTTGGTGATTTCTTTATTAAAATTAACTCCTAATTCCCATCCTCTAGTTCTAAGATTTCCAGAATTGGTATTAGCAGCTGCTTGACCAAAAGAACCTGGAAGGGTTTTCCCTGGAGACAAAACTCCTTTAGTATCTCTCTGATAATAATCAAATGTCAAACCTAACATGTTGAATACTCTTACATCTAATCCAATATCTTGAGTCGTTACTTTTTCCCATGTCAAATTTGCATCGACATTACTTGGTAATGATACAGAAGGCGGTACAGTAGATCCACTTCCTAACCAAGTAGGATTTGAATTGGTCATAATTGGTAAAAAGGCATTGTTGGCAATGTTTTGATTTCCAATAGATCCGATGGATGCACGTACTTTTAAATCATTTAACCAACTGCGTGTACTTTCCATAAATTTCTCGTTTGAAATTCTATATCCAACAGATGCTGAAGGGAAAAATCCCCATTGCTCTTGTGTTGGAAATTTTGACGAACCATCATAACGACCATTCAATTCTAATAAATATCTTCCATCATAATCATAATTAACTCTAGCGAAGAATCCTGCTATAGCATACTGCGACAATCCAGGATTAAGGGTTAAATTAGAAGAAAGGGGTGAGGTAAATTGATCCCCAATGGCTAGGTTAAATTCGGGTTTATTTTTATCCAACAATGTATTTCTTCGAGCATAAGTTCTTTCAAAGGATTGCCATTCTGAGTTTAATCCACCTAAAACTTTAAAGTTGTGTACGCTATTTAGTGTTTTAGAATAATTGGCATAAACGTTTGCTACATTAATGATGTAAGAAGACTTTGCTTGAGCAACAAAATCATTCCCAGATTCCATCATTGTTGGTATTCCAGCTACTAAATCGGCAGCACTTGTCCACCAATCCCATAACGGAATTTGCCCACCATTCATTTTATTACTTAGGTAATTGTTATCTACACTGTATTCACCAATTATATTAAAGTTTTTTGTAACCTGAGCAGTCAATTTAGCACTGATTCGGGTGTCATTTTCAACTCTTTCATTCATTGACGCATTATTCATATAACCTGGTGCATGACGAAAAGAAACACCTTTGTAAGTACCGTAAGGAAAATATGATCCCCAACGCATATAATAACCAAAATATCCATTACCAGCTGTATCTAATCCGCTATTGTAATAGTTAAATGGAGAGTCGTATTTCTGGATAGAAGAAAGGATTTTGAAATCTCCTGTTAACCAATCTGCTAATTGGGTGCTCATACCCATATTTAGGTTAATCCTTTGATTTGTTTCGGTATTAATATTCATAACTCCTTCTTGATTGGCCACTCCTAAGGAAACTATAAAGGAACTTTTTTCGGATAAAGAACCTTGTGCAGAAAAGTTATGATAAGATTGAATTGCATTCTTTTTAAGCATTTCTTTATGCGGATCCCAAACTCTATAAAAATATTCTTTTCCACCAATAACTTCAAAATCTTCGCCTAAAATCATGTTTTTATCATTACTATTTCGTGATGAAGCATATTTTTGTTGCCAATTTATAATTCCTGGTAGTAATGTTTTATAATTCATTCCAAACGATTCTGGATTTGCATTTCCTGCGCGTTCCTGCGCCTGAATCATGGCTGGAAGTTCTACAGTAGGATCATTAAACTCAATTAGAGAGATAGGATTGCTCCAACCGTAATTATTACTATATGAAAAACGAACTTTTCCTTTAGAATCTTTCCCATTTTTAGTTGTAATTAATATTACACCAAAAGCGGCACGAGCACCATAGATAGAAGCCGATGCTGCATCTTTTAAAACCGACATAGAGGCTACGTCTTCTGGATTTATTAAAGACATATCAGACGGGACCCCATCTACTAATACTAAAGGAGATCCTGTTGCAGTACCATTTATAATTGTTCCGGCTCCACGAATGTTTATATTAGAAGATTTACCAATATTACCAGAATTAAAAGTAATGTTTAAACCAGGAGTTGTACCCTGAAGTCCTTTACTTATGTCAGTTAGAGGTTTGCTACCAAGCGCTCTTTCAACATCTACTTTTGCAACTGCACCTGTTAAGTTTGCTTTTTTCTGAGAGGCAAAACCAACCACTACAACTTCATCTAAGTTTAATGTATTTTCTAAGAGAACAACATTTACTGTTTGTTGTTGCGCAATTTTAACTTCTTTCGTGGTAAAGCCCATATAACTAAAAACAAGAACATCATTTACGGATGCATTGATTAGATATTGTCCGTCCATGTCCGTAACACTGCTTTTTGTTGTGCCTTTAATTAGAACTGTGGCACCCGGAATTGGGATTCCATCTGCATTGTTTGTAATAGTTCCAGAAATTGTTTTCGTTTGTGCAAATGTCAATTGTACTAAAAAAAACAATAATGAAATCAGCAATGATTTTTTCATAATTATTTGGTTTTTTTATGGTTATAGTACAAATATATTTAAACGCACTGTATTTTTGCAACATTTTTCGAATTATTTTAATATTTTTATCTAATAATGCAAAATAACGCATAATTTTATTGTTATTTTATAATTATTTTGCTAACTTATGATAGGAGATAACTTATATTAAATCAAATATTTTATACATTTGCCTCCTATCGATAAAAAAGAATATGTTAAAAGCAGAAAGACATAATTACATAAAAACTAAACTTGCTGAACAGCATCGTGTTAGTACTATTGAATTAGCTTTAGATTTGGGAATTTCAGAGGATTCTATTAGGAGAGATTTGAATAAACTACATGAAAAAGGGGCGCTTGAAAAAGTATATGGTGGCGCAATTCCTATTACTGAAAAAAACAAAAGTGTTTTTGATATTGTGATAACTAATGAAGACAAGAAGAAGAAAATAGGATATAAGGCATTGTCTTTATTGCATGATGGGCAAGTGATCATAATGAGTGGTGGTACTACGAACTTAGTTTTTTCAAAACTCATTCCAACAATGTTAAAGGCGACAATATATACCTATAGTTTGCCTATAGCGATGCAATTATCGCAATACCCTAACATTGATTTGATTTTTATTGGTGGTAAAATGCAAAAGAATGCAATGGTTACTATTGGTATTGATGTTTTGCAGGTTCTTTCAAAAATTAAAGCAGACATTTGTTTTATGGGGGTTAGTAGTATCGATATAAAGCAAGGTCTTACTGAAGAAGGATATGAGGTTTCGGTTGTCAAAAAAGCAATGATAGAATCATCAGATAAGGTGATAGCAATGTTTACTTCGGATAAATTGAATACTAAAAAAGCACATGTTGTTTGTGATTTAAGTAAGTTAGATACCATTGTGACCGATTTAGATCCAGAGGAGATCAAACTAGAAGAGTTTAAAAAATCAGGTGTTTCTATTATCTAATTGTATCTAATTACTTTTGCGTTTTTATGCGTTATTTTGTTTTTATTTGTTAAATAATGCAAAATAAAATAATCTTTTTATTTTTTGTATATATTTGTTAAACTATTTTAACTAATATCATCGATTATGAAAGACAATGCTTCCTTGGCTTATGATGTTCCTGGCAAATTTGAGGAAACTCGATTTGAAAAAAATCATAATGTAATTTTTAAAAGTGCAATCGAGGCTTCTCAAAATGTTGCACAAGAAATAGCACAATTAATACGATATAAGCAGTCTTCAAACGAATTATGTGTGCTAGGATTAGCTACAGGATCATCGCCTATCAAGGTTTATGAGGAATTAGTTCGAATGCACAAAGAGGAAGGATTAAGTTTTTCTAATGTGATAACTTTTAACTTAGATGAATATTATCCGATGACTAAGGAAAATCGCCAGAGTTATCACTATTTTATGCATCAACATTTGTTTAATCACATAGATATAAAGCCCGAAAATATAAATATTCCAGATGGAACTGTTACTTTAGACAAATTAAACCAATACTGTATAGATTATGATAAAAAAATTATGCAGCTTGGAGGGATTGATTTTCAGTTATTAGGAATTGGGCGTACGGGTCATGTTGGTTTTAATGAGCCAGGATCTCACATTAATTCTGGAACTAGAATTATAACCTTAGATCATATTACTAGAATTGATGCTTCTTCGGGTTTTAATGGTATTGCAAACGTTCCTAAAAGAGCGATTACCATGGGCGTTTCTACTATTTTAAGATCAAAGAGAATCGTACTATTGGCTTGGGGACAGAATAAAGCTGATATTGTAAAAAGAACAATTCAAGGGGACATTAGCGCAGACGTTCCTGCTACTTTTTTGCAAAATCATTCGAATACCACTTTTGTTTTAGATCAATTTGCGGCTTCAGAACTTACACGATTTAAAACCCCTTGGTTGGTTGGAGAATGTATTTGGACACAAGAATTAAAAAGTAAAGCAATTATTTGGCTTTGTAATGAAACCAAACAATCGATACTTAAACTCACCGATCGTGATTACAACAATAATGGTATGTCTGATCTATTGGCGCTCGAAGGTTCTTCCTATGATCTCAATATAAATATGTTTAATGTTTTACAACATACTATAACGGGTTGGCCTGGAGGAAAGCCCAATACCGATGACAGTAATAGGCCAGAACGTTCTAATCCTGCCCAAAAAAGAGTTATTCTTTTTAGTCCACATCCAGACGATGATGTGATTTCTATGGGAGGAACATTTTCTAAATTAATAAAGCAAGGGCACGATGTACATGTTGTGTATCAAACTTCGGGCAATATAGCTGTGACCGATGATGAAGCTTTGAAATTTGCCGAAGTTGGTCTTGATTTTATAGGAGATCATTCTAATGGTATAGATTTTTTATCCGTTATTGAGGATTTAAAAAATAAAACTGAAAATGAAACCGATTCTCTAGAAGTAAGAAAATTAAAAGGTCTTATTAGAAGAAGAGAATCTTACGCTGCCACTAGGTATATAGGTCTTAAAGATGAAAACACTCATTTTCTTGATCTTCCTTTTTATGAAACAGGACAAATAAAGAAAAATCCATTAGGTCCAGAAGACATCGCAATTGTTGCTGAAATAATTTCAAAAATAAAGCCGCATCAAGTTTTTGCAGCGGGAGATTTAGCAGATCCGCATGGTACACATGAAGTTTGTTTGAATGCCATTTTTGCAGCAATGAAAAAATTAAAATCAGAATCGTATATGAACGATTGTTGGTTGTGGTTGTATCGAGGTGCATGGCACGAATGGGATATTGATGAAATTGACATGGCAGTACCATTAAGTCCTGATGAAGTTTTGATTAAAAGGCATGCTATTTTATACCATCAATCTCAAAAAGACAGAGTCATGTTTCAAGGAAATGATTCTAGAGAATTTTGGGTTAGAGCCGAAGATCGAAATAAAAATACAGCAAAAACATACGATGATTTGGGTCTAGCACAATATGAAGCCATAGAAGCTTTTAAACGTTTTGATTATTGATTTATATTAGAGGCAAATTTTAAATTATGAAGTATATATTAATTCTATTATTATCGGTTTTTGTTTCTAATGCTCAAATACAAAAAGAGCAGTTAGACTTAATGCCTTGGCCTCAAAAGATAGATTTGGGTACTGGAACTTTCGCTTTAAACAAAAATTTTAAAGTTAATATTACTGGTAATCCAAACTCCCGAATTTTTATAGGAGCAACTAGCTTTTTGCGTAGGTTAGATAATAGAACAGGATTATTTCTGCCACAAAATTTTTTGACTCAAATTAATGAAAGCTCCGAGGCTGAACTGCAAATTAATTGTGGATCAGCTGGTAAAATAGAAATTAACGAAAATGAAAGCTACGAACTTATTGTTACGTCGAGTAAAATAACACTAAATGCACCAAATGATTTAGGAACTTTACATGGTTTAGAAACTTTGTTACAATTACTTCAAAACAATAGTACTTCTTACTATTTCCCTACTGTTTCCATTACTGATGCTCCACGATTTACCTGGAGAGGTTTAATGATTGATGCCTCAAGGCATTTTCAACCAGTAGCTGTTATTAAGAGAAATTTAGATGCTATGGCATCTATGAAAATGAATGTTTTTCATTGGCATTTAGCCGATGACCAAGGATGGAGAATTCAAATAAAAAAACTACCTAAACTAACTGATTTAGGTTCAAATGGAAATTTTTATTCGCAAGAAGAAATAAAAGATATTGTTAGATATGCTGATGAGAGAGGGATTCTTGTTGTTCCAGAAATAGATATTCCTGGACACGCATCGGCATTATTGGCTGCCTATCCTGAAATAGGGAGTAGGGTAGATAACGGAATTGGTAGTTATGCAATTCAAACCAACTCAGGGATTTATAATGCCGTTTTAGACCCTACAAATCCTAAAACCTATCAATTGCTTGAAGAAATCTTTGATGAGGTTTGTCCCTTATTTCCTGGTGCTTATTTTCATATTGGTGGGGACGAAAATAACGGAAAAGAATGGGCCTCAAATCCTAGAATTCAGGAATTTATGAAAAAAAATAAGTTTTCTGGAAAACATGATTTACAGACCTATTTTAATATGAGGTTAATTCCGATGCTAAAAAAGCATTCTAAAAAGCTTATGGGTTGGGAAGAAATCATGACAGACAAAATGTCTAAAGATGCCATAATACATGCTTGGCGTGGCGTAAATGAAGGACTACAGCCTGGTGAATCATTAATTAAAGCGGCAAAAAACGGGTATAATACAGTATTGTCTAATGGGTTTTATATCGATTTAATGCTAAGTATAGCAACACACTATCAAAATGAATCGCTCTCTAAAAATGCGTTATTAAGTCCTGAGGAAAAAGCAAGAATATTAGGTGGTGAAGCAGCAATGTGGAGTGAATTAGCAACACCTTTAAATATTGATTCTAGAATCTGGCCACGAACAGCAGCTATAGCAGAGCGATTATGGTCTAACGAAAACGTAAATGATTTGCAAAGTTTGTATGAAAGGTTAAAAACAATTTCCTTTAGGTTAGAAGAGGTCGGAATTACACACATCAGAAATAAAGAGGTTATTTTAAGAAACATTAGCAACAACCAAAATACAATAGCCTTAAATGATTTTTCGAATGTTTGTGAACCTCTAAAAAATTATAAACGCAATGGTGGTGGTAAAAAATACCGCATGCATTCTCCACTAACACTTTTTGCAGATGCTTGTACTGTAGATGCTTCTGACGCAATTGATTTTAATTTCGCTGTAAAAAAATATTTAGACAATAAGAATATAGAAAATGAAGTTGTAGTAACTAACTTTTTTAGAAAATGGATTAAAATGAATACTGATTTAATCATTGTAAGTAGTAATGCTCCATTGGTGCAACCTCTTTTACCATTATCCCAAAAATTAAGTGAAATTTCAGAGCAACTGTTACTTTTAATAGAAAAGAAAAAGAATAGTGATAAGTCGAAACTGAATGTTTTGATAGAACAAGCAAATATTCGAAATGACGCTGATGTAGAGTTGGCTGTGCTTTCAGGTATAAAACTGCTTTTATAAATAACAAAGAAGATGTTTACTGAGTTTCCTATTTAAAACTTTTTTTAGATTAGCTATTGACTCAAATTTTAGAAGTTTTTATAGAATGATTTTACTATAATTTACTTTTTTTTAAAACTAATTAATTACAATATATATAAATGACTATTACTCAAAAATTATTAGAATTATCAACATCATTAGAAGGAACACTTTTGCACGATGAGTTACATAAAATTTTGTACTCTACTGATGCTTCTGCGTATAGAATCTTTCCTATTGCTGCTGCCATTCCAAAATCTGAGTTAGATATTGTAAAAATTATTCAATTTGCATCCAAAAATAATATATCTATCACACCAAGAACAGCAGGTACTTCTCTCGCAGGACAGACGGTTGGAGGCGGGATAATTGTTGATGTTTCTAAGCATTTTACAAAAATTGTAGCTTTTGATCCAATCCATAAAACAGTAACTGTACAACCGGGTGTAATTCGAGATGAATTAAATTTATACTTAAAGCCACACGGATTATTTTTTGGCCCCAATACATCAACATCCAACCGATGTATGATTGGAGGCATGGTAGGAAATAACTCTTCGGGAACAACCTCTATTCGATATGGAGTGACCAGAGATAAAATAGTTGAAATAAAAGCAATATTGAGTGATGGAAGTAGCGCTGTATTTAAAGAAATTAGTTCTGATGAATTTTTAGAAAAAACAAAAGGGGACACTTTAGAAAGTGGTATTTATAAAAGTATTTATGAGGAGTTATCCAATACAGATCAACAAATCGAAATTATAAAGGAATTTCCAAAGCCAGAAATTCACAGACGTAATACAGGATATGCAGTTGATTTATTACTAAAGTCAGAACTTTTTGGAGGAACAGAAAAAACAATAAATTTAGGCAAATTGCTTTGCGGAAGTGAAGGAACGCTAGCTTTTACCACTGAAATTACATTGAAAGTAGATGAATTACCGCCAACAAATAATGTGATGGTTGTAGCTCATTTTCATAGCATTCAAGAAAGTTTAGAAGCTGTAGTGACTGCCATGAAACATCATTTGTATACTTGCGAAATGATGGACGACACCATACTAGATTGTACTAAAAACAATAGAGAGCAAGCTAAAAACAGATTTTTCATTCAAGGAAATCCAAAGGCTGTTATCATGTTAGAAGTGGCTTCGCATATTAGTATGGAAGATGCCGAAAATCAAGCGGATGCATTAATTACTGATCTTCAAAAAAATAATCACGGTTATGCTTTGCCTAAAATTTTTGGCGCTGATATTGATAAAATAAATGAACTTCGTAAAGCAGGTTTAGGGCTTTTAGGAAGTATTGTTGGTGATAATAAAGCAGCCGAT
The DNA here is from genome assembly GCF_014281985.1 of Flavobacterium sp. GP15. NCBI lineage: Bacteria > Pseudomonadati > Bacteroidota > Flavobacteriia > Flavobacteriales > Flavobacteriaceae > Flavobacterium > Flavobacterium sp. GP15. The sequence continues at coordinate 172,311 of NZ_JACFTC010000004.1, read as the reverse complement.
TCTATTGAAGATACTGCTGTAGAATTAAGTGATTTACCCAATTATATCGCTGAATTTTCAGCCATGATGGAGCGACACGGTCAGAGTGCTATTTATTATGCGCATGCTGGTGCTGGCGAATTGCATTTGCGTCCCGTATTAAATTTAAAAACAAAAGAAGGATTGCATCAATTTAGGAATATAGCAACAGAAGTTGCTGTATTAGTAAAAAAATATAGAGGTTCGCTTAGTGGTGAACATGGCGACGGAATTGTTCGAGGTGAATTTTTGCCTTTTATGATTGGTGACAAAAATTACGAATTGCTCAAACGAATAAAAAAAGCCTTTGATCCTCATACCATATTGAACGTTGGTAAAATTGTTAATGCCTCTAAAATGGATGAGAATCTAAGAGTAGAAGCAGGAAGAGTAGAACCTGATGTCAAAACGATTCAGGATTTCTCAGATAGTTTAGGGATTTTAAGAGCTGCCGAAAAATGTAATGGTTCAGGAGATTGTAGAAAACTGCCTTCGGCGGGAGGAAGTATGTGTCCAAGTTATCGGGCAACTCGTAACGAAAAAGATACTACTCGTGCCAGAGCAAATACCTTAAGAGAATATTTGACTCATTCAGAAAAGGAAAATAAATTTGATCAAGAGGAATTATATAAAGTATTTGAATTGTGTGTGAGCTGCAAGGCTTGTGCTAGTGAATGTCCAAGTAATGTAGATGTAGCCGCTTTAAAATCAGAGTTTTTATATCAATATCAAAAAGCAAATGGATTTTCATTGCGAAATAAAACGTTTGCCTTTAATGCGAAATTAAATGGCTTAGGAAGTCTTTTTCCATCCTTTACTAATTTTATTGTTAACCTTCCTTTTGTCAAAAAAACGATGGGAATTGCTTCTCAAAGACAAGTACCACTTTTAGCAGCCAAAACTTTTAGAAAATGGTATGGAAAAAATTGGAATTTAGAAATAACGGAGTCATTTACAAAGGGAAAAGTATGTCTTTTTTGTGATGAGTTTACCAATTTCTATGATGTTTCAGTCGGAATAGATGCGTATGAATTATTGACAGCATTGGGATATGAAGTTATTTTAGTAGATCATGAAGAAAGCGGAAGAGCTTTTATTTCAAAAGGTTTCCTGGAACAAGCCAAAGCAATTGCTAATACGAACGTAGCCATCTTTTCAGATTATATTAGTGCTGATTGTCCTTTAATAGGAATCGAGCCTTCGGCAATATTGACATTTAGAGATGAGTACATTAGATTAGCAGATGATAAAGAAAATGCCAAAAAGTTAGCTACAAATGTGTTTACCATTGAAGAGTTTTTTAAAAATGAAATTAACTCTGGTAAAATAACTTCAGAACAATTTTCTGATGAGGTTAAAACCATTAAAATTCACGGACATTGCCATCAAAAATCTTTAAGTTCTATTGAAGCGACTTTTGCAATGTTAAACTTACCCAAAAATAATTCAGTTACCATTTACAATTCTGGATGCTGCGGAATGGCTGGCTCTTTTGGATATGAAAAAGAGCATTATGAAATCAGTATGCAGATGGGAGAGGATACTTTGTTTCCAAAAATACGTACGACAGATTTAGGTGTAATTATTGCTGCTGCTGGAACAAGTTGCCGCCATCAAATATTTGATGGAACCAATAGAAAAGCCTTGCATCCAGTCACTATTTTGAGAAATTGTTTGTAATTGTTTACTTTCTTTTGGACGTCCTGCAATTTTAATTTAATGACTATTTTTATAAAAATGTGTTGCTTTTTTTGAACTAAAAATAATCCTAAAACTATGAAAAAAACACTCATTTTTACATTCCTCTTACTGCTTTGTTTTTCTGTCAAAGCTGCTAAAATTGATACTTTAGAGGTGTTTAGTGTAGTAATGAATAAAAATATAAAAACCTGCGTAATCACTCCAAATGGGTATAAAAAAAGCAATAAAAAGTTTCCAGTAGTCTATCTCTTGCATGGCTATAGTGGTAATTATGCAACTTGGGTTAACAGTTTTAAAGATTTGGCAAATCAAGTAGACCAATATAATTATATAGTAATTGGCGTAGACGGAAATTATTCTAGTTGGTATTTCGATAGCCCGATAGATGCTACTTTTAGATACGAAACCTACATTGTTGATGAGTTGGTGCCTTTTATTGATAAAAAATATAAAACTAAAGCCAATCGAGAGGGTAGAGCAATATCTGGACTAAGCATGGGCGGTCACGGAGCATTGTACCTATCTTTTAAACACCAAGATGTTTTTGGAGCAGCAGGCAGCATGAGTGGTGGAGTAGATATTAGACCATTTCCAGAAAATTGGGATATAAAAAAACGTCTCGGATCCATAACTGATTTTCCAGAAAATTGGGAGAAAAATACGGTTACTAATATGCTTGATAAGCTTGAAAATAATAATTTAAAACTCATTATTGATTGTGGAGTTGATGATTTTTTTATTGACGTAAACAGAACCTTACATCAAAAAATGGTGGCTTTAAAAATAAACCACGATTATATAGAAAGACCCGGGAAACACAATATAGAATATTGGGAGAACTCCTTAAAATTTCAATTGTTGTTTTTTAATAATTTTTTCAATAAAACATAAATAATTGATTATGAAATATTTATATTCAAAAATTCTTTTTCTTTTTATCATTACTTCTTGTTTATCCCAAAAAATAGATAAAAAACAAGACATCAAATTTGTACACCTTACAGATATACACGTAACCGAAGGAAATGATAATGATTTTTTATTGCAAAAAATTATTAAGGAGATTAACGAATCGACTAATGAATTTGTAATTATAACAGGTGATTTGACCAATCGTGGGGATGACGATGAACTCAATCGAGTACATACTATTCTTTCAGGTTTAAAAATTCCTTATCACATTATTTCTGGCAATCATGAAACTACGTGGAGTGAAAGTGCAGCCTTGACTTATAAAAAACTTTGGGGAGCAGATCGGTTTGCTTTTTCAAAAGGAGATTACCTTTTTATTGGTTTTCCTTGTGGACCTTACATGAAAATGGGCGATGGTTTTGTAAAAAAAGAGGACCTTTTGTTTTTAGATAAAACCATAAAAGATAGTCTTATTAATAGTTCTAAAAAAGTATTGAGTTTTTCACATTATCCTTTAGATAATAGCCTGAGTAATTATAAAGAAGTGCTTACTGTTTTAAAAAAATATCCAACCGTTGCTAATTTTTGCGGTCACGCTCATACTTTAAAAGAGTATAATTTTTCGGGTTTAAGTGGAGTTATGGGAGCATCTATTACTTCTCGTGACGGAAAAACCCAAAGTTATAATGAAGTAATTGTTAGTAATGATAGTATTCGTATTTTTAAAAAAGAGCTTGAAAAACCAGCTACTTTTAAATTTTCTGTTTCAGCAAAACCCTCAAAAATTGAAATTACCGAACCAGAAGAAAAGCAATCTATTGCACCTTTTATTCAAGATCTAGCCTCTATCTATAGTGTTCCAAGTTTTGATAAAAAAAATTTTTATTTTGCCAATTCTCTTGGACAAATTCAGTCTGTAAATCTGAAAAGTAAAACTTTGAACTGGAAAATACAAACAGCTAATTCAATTTATTTCACCCCAACAATTGTCAAAAAAACGATAGTTGTTGGAACAATTGAAGGTCAGATTTTAGGGTTTGATAAAGATACCGCCAAAGAAAAATGGAATATTGCTGTGGGCGGAATTTTAGTAGGTACACCGATTGTAGAAAATAATAGAATCTATACGGCAAGTGCTACCCAATTTATTTGTGTCGATGCTGTTACAGGACGCATGATTTGGGAAAGCAAACTACCATTGTCTTACTCACAAGGAAAACCATTAATTCATGAGAATACTATTATTTTTGGATCATGGGATACTTTTCTATATTGTTTAAATAAAAACACTGGAGCACTTTTATGGAAATGGAATAATGGAAATGAAAAACAAGAGTTGTATTCGCCAGGGAATGTTAATGTAGTAGCTTCAAAAAACAGACTTTATTTTGTTACTCCAGAGCGTTTTCTTACTATTTTAGATATAAATTCAGGAAAAACTTTATTGAGAACTAACCAATGGAAAGTTAGAGAATCGATGGGGAAAAGTGAAGATGGTACCCTTTTTTATGCTAAAACAATGGATGGAGAATTACTACAACTTCCTTTAAATGATAATTTAGAACTGACGGAAGATAATCTAAAGAAAGAAAGTAAGATTCTCGATTTAAAAATTGGTTATGAACATAATCCTGCTGGAATTCTAGAAAAGAATGGAAAAATCTATTTGGGAAGTCGAAAAGGAGAAGTAATTATTGTCGATGCTAAAAAAATGATGATTATTAAAACAATTAAACTAGGGAGTTCAAGTATTAATGGCTTTTCAATAGACGAATCAGGTAGCGTTTGGACTGCATTAATTGAAGGAGGAATTTATAAAATAGATTAGTTTTTATTTTTTTTTTAATGAGTTTCAAAAAATGCCGAATCAAATCTTTCAGAATTAAATTTGTTTTATACATTTGGATTTTAAATAACAGTTGCATTATTTGTAAAATAAAAGAGTGTTAATTACAGAATATTAATTTTTAATGATAAAATTCATTTTATGGCGTTAAATGGTTTGTTTAGAAAAAAGACAGTACAAGATATTTTAAAACAAGTAGAAAAGAATAACGCTGACGGACATGATGCTTTAGGTAAACATTTGACTGCACGAGATTTGACTGCATTTGGTATTGCCGCAATTGTAGGAGCAGGTATTTTTAGTACCATTGGAAAAGCAAGCGCCGATGGAGGTCCGGCTGTTATTTTTCTGTTTTTATTTACTGCCATTGCCTGTAGTTTTGCTGCTTTTGCTTATGCTGAATTCGCTTCTATGGTTCCCGTTTCTGGAAGTGCTTATACCTATTCTTATGTTGCTTTTGGAGAAATTATTGCTTGGATTATTGGTTGGGCATTAATTATGGAATATTCTGTTGGTAACATAACTGTTGCCATATCGTGGAGTGATTATTTTACTGGTTTACTCAAAAGTGGTGGCTTAGAACTTCCTCAATGGGTTCAGATGGATTATTTGTCTGCTTCTAACGGGTTTAATGATGCAACTGCCCTTATGCAAAGTGGGAAACAATTTGCTAATTTAAGTCCAGCTTTACAAGATGCCTACACCGCTTGGACCACCTCACCCGTTATAGGTTCTTTTCACTTTGTAGCTGATCTTCCTGCTTTACTAATCATTGTCTTAATTACAGCCTTGATTTATCGCGGTATGAAAGAGTCTAGAAATGCAAGTAATATCATGGTAGTTGTTAAGTTATGTGTGGTATTATTAGTTATCGCTGTTGGGATTTTTTACGTAGACACAGCCAATTGGGATCCATTTGCTCCAAACGGAGTGACAGGAGTTCTTAAAGGGGTTTCTGCAGTGTTTTTTGCTTATATTGGTTTCGATGCAATTTCTACAACTGCCGAAGAATGTAAAGATCCACAGCGCGATCTTCCTAGAGGTATGATGTGGGCGATTATTATTTGCACTATTTTATATATTGCCATTGCTTTGGTACTAACAGGAATGGTCAATTTTAGTTTATTAAATGTAGGTGATCCTTTAGCGTTTGTTTTTGAGAAATTAGATCTAAAATGGATGTCGGGTATTATTGCTGTAAGTGCCGTAGTTGCTATGGCAAGTGTTCTATTAGTTTTTCAGATGGGGCAACCTCGTATCTGGATGAGCATGAGTCGTGATGGTTTGTTACCAAAACGTTTTTCAAAAGTACATCCTAAATACAAAACGCCTTCTTATGCAACAATAGTAACAGGTTTTGTGGTAGCAGTTCCAGCGTTGTTTTTAAACTTGACATTGGTTACCGATTTATGTAGTATTGGAACTCTGTTTGCATTTGTTTTGGTTTGTGCAGGGGTTTTAGTTCTTCAAAATAGAACGGATATTCCTCGCGGAAAATTTAAAACGCCTTATGTAAATTCTAAATTTATTATGCCTGTTTTAATTGTGATCGGATTAGTATTTGCTTTTGGTTTTAATAAAAAAGCAACTATGGATTTTATAACAAATGAAACTCAAATCAATAATTCGGAGGCTATCATTACCTCTTTAAATAAAGAAGAAACAAATAAAGTATATGACTATTTAGTAAGTATTGATCCAAAAAACAAAACCGTTGGAACTCCCGATTTAGAGCTCTTATTGAGTAAATACCATAAAGACGATGCAACTTATTCTAGTGTTATTGCCGGTATGCCCATTGCAGATTCTGTAAAATACGAAAGTGGTTTTGGCTTGTTTAAGCATAAAATTCCAATGTGGATTTTCCTAATTGTTTTAGTAGGTTTATTAGTTTGGTCTTTTAAATCAAACTTATCTTTAATACCATTATTAGGCTTAATTTGTTGTCTTTATATGATGGCAGAATTAAGTGTATGGAATTGGATTTATTTTGGCATCTGGCTTTTATTAGGCTTAATTATTTATTTTAGTTTTAGTCGTAAAAACAGTAAATTAAATCACATTACAGAATAGTAATTACTCATAAAAAAAAACCGTCTAAATTAGTTTAGGCGGTTTTTTTATGAATAATAAATAAATTTTTATCTTAAATAAAAAGTAAATTAGTTAAAGAATTTCAAAAGCATTTTGGTACGTAATTACGGATTCACTTTTTATCCAACTAAAATTGTTATTTTGATACTCAATTTTATTTAGAAATTGCTCTTTTTTAAATTTTGATACGAAAAAAGTAAAGTCATCTAAATCCAAACGTTCTGTTTCTACCTCTAATTCTACGGAGTGTAACAAGCCCATTGTCTTTTGATGAATGTAAATTCCTCTTTCTAATAAATCGAGGTCAAAGGCTGGATTACTATCAATTTGATATAAAGGAAATAGTACCAACTCATTGAATATATCGTTGGGTTTTATTTTTAATACTTTACGGCGATTGAACCAAATTTCGATGTGGCTTTTGGGTTTGTCTAAAATTCCGGTAACAACTTTTGCATTTATATCTAATATAGAGCTAATTTTATTGTCCTTTAATTGATGATAAAAAAAAGGATCCAGAATAAGATCAGTAAGAGCACATTTTTTTTTTGAGGCTACAGCAGACCATTTTTCAAGTCTAGAATCATCCAACTGTATTTGTCTAATTTCGATACCTTCTCCGAAAGTATTTATCTTAATTTTTGGCAATTTGGTATTATATTATAATTTAGACAAAGGTATCATTTAATAGCTTTAAAAATAGTTACACTCTTAGATAAACTAATGTTTTAGATGACTACTAGCTAATTCCTAAAACACTCTGTACCAATAATGCTTTTTATAAAACAAGAAATTATAAACAAGAAATTATTGTGTTAGGTTCATTGTTTCTAATTAGTACTATTCATTTTTAGGGAATATTATGAATTAAATTTTAATAATTCGATTTGCTTGAAAAATTCAATTACTTCTTTTTCAAAAATGCTTACGGGTATTTGATGACCTAATTCGTTGTGTATAGTAATTTTGATATCTATAGTAGGAAGCTGATTTTCTGCTAGCCATTTTAAAGTACTGTTGGCCTTAATGACTTCATCTTGACCTCCCAAAACAAATTGTAGAAATGCTGGTGTATTTTTAGAATCTATTTCCGGAATATTTTGAGCAATAGGCCTATGAGGTAATGCTGGATTAAATAGTAAAGCAGGACATTTGATAGTATTAGCAATGTAGTAAGCCATAAATCCGCCCATACTACTTCCCATAATAAGATCAAATGAATGTTCATTATTATTTTTTAGCAATAATTTAAAAATATTTGGATCACTATTATAATCCATGTCTGGTGCTATTACGGTGGCAAAACGTTCTAAAACATCTCTTTTTTGTGGACTTAGTTTACTTTCTAATCCATGTAAATATAAAAGGGTCATCGTTATATTATTTTAAATGTTGCTTGTAAATAGTTGTTTTATTGAATTTTGATTATTGTGAAAAAATCTTGTAATAAAATTCAAATTACAAGATATCAATATAAAGTGTTTTATGATGTCAAATAAAAAAATAAACTTATAAGTTTTTTTAATTGATTAGAATGTTACTCTAAACAATTAAAAGTATTGCTTAATATTTAACTTCTCATGCTTAGTGACTCTTGCCTAATTTTATAACTTTATTTTGTAGATCAAACAATCCATAAAATTGATCAGAAATTATGAATACAAGAAATTATTTCTACCAACAGTTTCTACAAATGATCTTTTTAATGGATCAAAACTTCAGGTGTACCCAATTGAAAATTATCTGAAAAGTATTGTCATTCCGGTTAAACTTTACAAAACCTCATTTAATTTTTTGATTTTTGTAACTAAAGGTTTTGTAAAGCAACAACTAGAAACCTCAGTTTTTGAAATAAACGCTAATGAAGCACTGAATATTAAAAAAGGAAATTTTACCGCAACCTTAGAATTATCGGCTGATGTGGAAGGTTTTTTTGTAGTTTATGAAAACGAAATTATTACTGATATTTCTTTGAATAAAAATGATTTGAGTTTTTTCTATAACTCGCCATTTTTAATTTTGAATGCCGTAAGTTTTGATTGGATTGTACGTGCCTTCATACTACTAAAGGAGGAATTATTGACCGACGACCGCATTATGGAAATTTGTGTTGCCTTATTTCAAGCTATTTTATTAAAAATTATTCGATTAGAAAATAAAGGAAATGAAGTGTTGTCACGAGCTCGTTATATTTCTTTTCATTTTAGAGAATTGGTTCAAAAACACCCTGTGAATCATAAAACCATTTCGTATTACTCGAATCAATTGAAAATATCCGATAACTTTTGAATAAATGTGTTAAAGATCCTACTGGCAAACCACAAAAAAGTGGATCAACGAGATTATTATATGGAACAGGCAATTATTGTTACAAGATCATTCTCGAGATGTAGCAGGTATCGCTTTGGAGTTAAATTATCAATCTCCTTCTTATTTTCGCGCTTATTTAAAAAAGTAACGGGCTATTCGCCATCTGAATATCGATTACAGATTGCCAAATAGCCCGATGCTAAAAGTGTTATAAAATTTATAGTGTTTTCCCAAAAGGATTATTCCAAATCACATCTATAGCAATATAATTTACTCCAGATATTTTACTGCCTTTACCAATTAAATTGTAACCATAACCAAAATCAAATGTAAAAGGAATTTCGTGAGGTGTTAACTGATAATAAAGTCCAAATCTACTTTCCTTATATTCAAATTTAGTCCACTCGCTAGTAGGTTTGTATTTTTTACTTGTTGAAAATAATGCTTCGGCACTACCTATAATATGGTGTACTTTTTCAGTTCCAAGGTCAATATTCAACTGTGTTTTTAAACGGGTACGAAATTGATAATCCTCGTTACTTTTTGTGAAATCAGGATTAAAAAATTTTCTATATTCTTGGCGAAAGTTATTTTTCCATTTAATAGTGCTATTTCCTGTCAAATAGGAATAGCGACCGTAAATTCTGAATTCTTGTTTTATGGCAGGATCAGCAAGATCATAAGGAGCGCTAGATTCATATTCATTTTGTCGTCTGTAACTCAACGCATACGAATATTGCCAGTGTTTGGCATAGCGATTAGAGAATTCCTGATTCAATACTAATATTCCCATTTTATTAAAAGGATTATTATCATCTGGCGTGCTTTTTCTACCAATACCTATATAAGTAGTGGATTCTTTTTTATGAACCGTGTCTAATGCTTGTTTGATTCCAAAAGCAAACCAAGAGGCATTATTCCCTTTTCCTAATCCTGGAGGACTTAATTGTGCATAAGAACTAACAAACAACATAAACAGAATTCCTGTGATTATTGTTTTTTTTATGTTTAAAAAATTTCTCAAGCGATTTTTATTTTTAAAATTTATAACTAATTCCTGCTTTTACGGCAAATGGTGTTCCAGGAGTATAATATAATTCAGATACGGAACTAGACTCATTTTTAAGTCTTGTTTCAGTTTCAAATTGTGCTTCATTCCATTTTGTATCCAGCAAATTTAATACTTGCAAATTGACTTCCCAACTTTTTCTTCCGTAAGCCAAAACAAGATCATTTACAAAATAGCCTCTAGTTTTTACTGAATTGTCTTCTGTTGCTGGTTTGGCGTCCATATAACGGTATCTCAAATTAGCTGAGAAACCTGATGTAAGTTTTACTGCAACGCCACCTGTACTCGTAAATGCAGGAACTAACGGGATGTAATTTTCTCCTTTTGATGCATCAATCGCACGAGCATTAGCATAATTAATATCACCATCTAAATACAACCAGGATAAAGGTTGGTAGCGAATACTAAGATCAGCGCCTAAACGACGGGTTTTTCCTGATGGTTCAACAACCGCCTCATCACCTACGTACACAAATTCTTGTTTCAAAAACATATACCATACTGCTGGCTGGATAATCATGTTTTTTGTAGGACGAATAATTACACCTAAATCACTACCAATAGAGTAGGGTAAGATGTCTTTTCCATTTTGTTCTACAACTACTCTTACATCGTTAGAGTGGAAACCCATTCCTGATTTCAAATACCACTGCAAATTGCTGTTTTGAGTATAGGAAATGTTTAATTTTGGACTTATTCTTGTTGCAGAGGCATCTTGTCCTGCAGGTAGACTATTCAGACGATCATGCAAATTAAAAACAAAATGATCCACACGAACTGCTGGGTTAATGGTCCATTTTCCAATTCTCCAATCCATAGTAGTATAAGCATGTACATTAATTTCTGTAGCGGATACGTCAGAGAGTCTATTCAACAATAAATCACGTTGAAATACATGACTCAATTGCAAATCATAAATATCGTCCAAACGCAAACCAGCAGCTGATGTCCATGTTATTTTGCTATTTTCTAAATCAAAACGACGAATGTATTTATTATCGAAACCGTAAATACTACGATTGTCCGTTTGCTCAATTTCATCGCCATAAACTGGATCATTCAAGAAAAAGGTGAAATTAGAGAACAGATTAAATTTGTATCTAGAATAGAATAAATTGCTAGAAAACTCTTCATTTTCATTGATAAGGTTTCTGTAGTTTACAGCAACATTTGTTCTTGATGTACTTCCGCCTTCTGTAGGATCAATAGAACCCCAACGGTCAATTATTCCTTGGGATACAGCGCGTTCTGGAATTTGCCCCGATGCGTTCCAACCCGAACTAAACGTAGAACCTAAAATAGATATATATTGTTTACTGTCTATCCATTGACTGTATTTTGTCAATATATTAATGCGATTAAAATTCTGCTTTACAGCAAATGGACCATCGGAATAATTAAATTCACTCGCCACATAAAAATTTTTGCTTTTAATTTCTCTATTTAATAGATTAATCATCGTTAGAGCGCGCATCGTGTTGAAAGATCCACCTTCTAACTTGAAAAGGTTGTTTTCTAACTTGTCGAAGGTGCTGAAATTCACATAACCTGAGGTGTTAAAATCACCTTTGTCCGCGTAATAAGCGCCTTTTCCAAAATCAATATCCTTGATCGTTTCTGGAATCAGAAAATGCAAATCAGCATAACCTTGTCCGTGTGCATGTGATACCATATTTAAAGGAATACCATCGGCTGTTACACTAACATCAGTACCGTGATCATTGTCAAAACCACGCAAGAATATTTGTTCGGCTTTACCACCGCCAGCGTGCTGAGCAATAAATAGTCCTGGAACTTTGCGCAATAAATCTTGTGCTGAGTTTACAGGAGCCATTTTTAAATCGACTTGCATGACTTGTTTTCTAAAATCAGCTTGATTGATGATGATCTTGCTAAGATGCACTGTGTCTTTTTCTATTTTTGTTGAATCTTGCTTCTTTTCATTCTGTGCAAATCCATTTTGTGTTAATAGCAAAATTGCTCCAAGAGCGAAAAGCGTAATTGTATTTCTCATTATTTTATATCTAATTGCAAAAAAACGAAATATTGTCGTGATATCCACGTAAATCCCTAGCAAAAGCAGAGAAAGTTAAGTTTGAAACACGACAATATTAAAGTTTCTAATTTATATTTATGCTTAAAGTTATTCATTTCTAAGTGATTGTGTTTTTGGCTCAAAGCTTGTAAATACTCTTTTTAAAGGAACAATTACCCACATTAGTAATACAAAAAGCAATCACTGTAACTAAGATAAATGGAATGTAAAAAAAATGAATCTTTAGCAAATAATAACAGTTTTAAAAAACTAATTATTGCTTAAAATTGCCATTCAATAGAATCTAAATTTGTCTAAAAAGCTATATGAAATCTAAATTGAGATAACTTTTTTTATAAAATTGAAAAATTATTGCGATAATTTAATTCGTAAATTTATATGTGTTTTAATTTAAATTAGTGGTAGATATTCTTTTATAATTGTTTTTGAAATAATGAAAAAACAGTGAGTTTAGAATATAATAAAATTTCATTTCAGTTTAAATTTAATTATTAGGTATGATTATTTAAAATACTGATTTATAAATATTTAAACTTGTTTTATTTTTCTGAAATTAAAAGTTATAATTTCATTTTGAGCTATTTATAAAAACCGTTATTCTATTTTTTTAGTAATGCCATAATTATAGCGAGAATTGAATTAGATTATCAAATATTTAAATCAATAAAATCCTTTTTTTATACATACAAACTGTGTAATCTGTGTTCCATTTTTTAAGTTTATTTTCCGAAATAAAAAACCTATAAAATCAATTTCATTTAAATGATTATTTTATAGAAAAATATCTATTTAAAATTGTGATATCGAGTTTAACTTTAAAGGAATTTTCACCAATTAATTTTAGTCAATAATGCTTTTTTCAAGATTATTATTAGGATATTGCTATAGCAAAAAAAAATTGCTTAGAAAGAAGATAAGTAGTCTATACACACCACTATAAATAATGAAAATACTGCATACTGCCGACTGGCATTTAGGGAAAAAACTAGATCATTTTTCCCGTTTGGAAGAACAAAAAAAGGTGATGAATGAAATTTGTGAAGTTGCAGAAGATCAACTTGCAGACGTAGTTATCGTGGCAGGCGATTTATTTGACACGTTTAATCCTCCTGTAGAAGCAGTTGATTTACTATATAAAACCTTAAAAAGATTGACCAATAATGGCAAGCGTCCTGTAATTGCAATTGCAGGAAATCATGATAGTCCAGATCGAATTGACTCTCCTAATCCTTTAGCACGTGAATGTGGAATTCTATTTGTAGGTAACCCCGATGTTACCATTCCTGCTATAAAAATTGAAAATGGTTTTGAAATTACGCAGTCAGAAAATGGTTTTATAGAAATAAAATTGCCTCAATTTGATTATCCCATTCGCGTAATTACTACGCCTTATGCAAATGAAATGCGTTTAAAAACCTATCTTGGAGCAGATAATAAAGAGCAACAATTGAATGATTTGTTGCAAGATTCTTGGGCGATGTTAGCAAATAAATACTGCGACAACAAAGGCGTAAATATTTTGACTACTCATTTGTATATGTTAAAACGTGGCGGTGAAATCCTAGAGGAACCAGATGGCGAAAAACCGTTGCGAATTGGTAATGCCGATATTGTTTACACCGATTGCATTCCGCTTCAAATGCAGTATACCGCTCTTGGCCATTTACATCGTTTTCAAAACGTAGGCGGCCATTCCAGTCCTGTTGTGTATTCTAGCAGTCCTTTATCGTATAGTTTTTCGGAAGCAGGTCAAGATAAAAAAGTCGTACTAATTGACGTAGAGCCAAATAAAGCGGTAAAATTTACCGCTATTCCGCTAAAATCTGGACGTGTTTTACATAGAAAACGTTTTGAATCTATTGATGATGCGGTAGAATGGTTGTTAGCAAATCCGTACTGTTTAATCGAATTGACACTTGTAAGCGATACTTTTTTTACAACGCAAGATTTGAAACGAATTCACGAAAGTCATGACGGAATTATTTATATTATTCCAGTGGTTAAAAAGGATTCGAATCAGGATTTACAAATACCAAAAGTAAATTTAGAGCAAGATATTCAGGGATTATTTACTGATTTTTTTAAGTCCAAATACAAGCAAGATCCTAACGAAGAAGTATTGGATTTGTTCAATGAAATTGTAGGAAGTCAAGCAAAAAACGAATAAAAAAAGGTCTTATGTTACCATTAAAATTAAGTATTACTGGTTTGTATTCTTATCAAAAAAAACAAACTATTGATTTTGAAGAGTTGACCAATGCTGGTTTATTCGGGATCTTTGGAGCAGTAGGTTCTGGAAAATCTTCCGTTTTAGAAGCTATTGGTTTTGTTTTGTATGGCGAAACGGATCGTTTGAATAAAACCGATAAAAGAGCCTATAATATGCTCAATCTTAAATCAGATCGTGCCAATATTGAATTCGAATTTTTGAATTATCAAGAGCGAAAATTCAAATTTGTAGCTGATTGGAAGCGAAAAAAACGATTTGAGGAGACAACTTCTATAGAACGATTGGCTTATGAATGGAAAGACGAACAATGGATTCCGTTGAATTCTGCGGATGCGACAACAATAATTGGACTTACTTATGAAAATTTTAGAAGAACTATTATAATTCCACAAGGGAAATTTAATGAATTTTTAGGCCTGAAAGGAAAAGAACGTTCGGATATGATGAAGGAAATTTTTCATTTAGAGCGTTTTGATTTGAGTTATAAAGTTTCGGCTTTGCAAAAAGAAACATCAAGTAAATTAGACTTTTTAAGAGGAGAATTATCTGGCTTTGAAGCGATTTCTACCGAAGCCATTACAACTTTACAAAACGAAGTTATAAGCGCCACTGCTGAATTACAAGAGGATAAAACAACGTTGATTTTAGCTGAAAAAGAAGTGAAAGAACTTGCTGTTTTGAAAGCGAATTTTGAGGATTTAGAAAAAAAGAAAGAGATTCTTTCTAAGCTGAATCTTGAAAAAGTTGCGATTGATGCGCTACAATTAGAAATAGATTTATTCGAAAAAACAGAACGAAATTTCAAAGCGAATTTAATAAAGCTAAAAACAGAGAAAACGGCTTTAGAAAAAGCGAAGGAAAACCTGCTTTCGACTGAAAATCAGAAGAAAGTAGTAGCGGAGAGTAATTTAAAAAGTAAAGCTACTTTAGAAATATTACAGCCTGATTTTGACAAACTCGATAATTCTAAGAGCAAATTTTCTGATTTAGAATCGATAGAAAAAATCAGAATTGCAAATGCAGAAGTTGCTGTTATTGACGAAAAAATAAAGGCAGCAGAAGGGCTATTTTTAGAAAGTGAGAAAAAAGAAAAGGATTTAGTAGCAAAATTAGACTCTATTCATAATCAATTGGTAGATTCCAAAAAAAAGCGATTGGACGCTTCTTTCTTGTTAGATTTAGGAACTTGGTACCAACAAGAGCTAAATCTTAAGAATAATTTTGAAGAGAATTATAAAAAGCAAGTCACAATACAAAAGGAATTAAATTCAAAAATAGCTGCTTTTCAACTTTTAGAAGTACCTTTTGAAAACTGGAAAACTATTTTAAAAACAAATTTAGAGACGCTTTCTTCCGAAAAGGAAATAGCGATTGAAACAAAAACAAAACTTTTAGTTTCGAAAGAGTTAGTGCAGTTTGCAGAAAATTTACATGATGGTGAAAATTGTCCGCTTTGTGGCTCACAAGAGCATCCGCATTTGATGCAAGGAGAAGATGTGTCTAATCAATTAGAAATTATTTCAACTACAATTACTGATTTAGCGGATAAAGAAGCGAAAATCATTTTGAAAAAGGGAGCATGTGAAAAATTAGAATTCGAAATAAATCATTTTCAAGAGCAATTAAAAGGAATTGAGAGGGAAAGTAAAAGCATAGAAAATCAGCAAATAACTCACTTTTCAAAATTCATATGGAGCGATTTTGAGCCAAAAGATTCACAGCTTTTTGAAGCAAAAAAAGCAGAACAGCAACTTTTAGAAAAGGAGATAATTGCTTTAGAAGTAAACGAAAAAGAATTTCGCAAGGAGCAAGAAACTATTGCTTTGGCACTAAAAAATCATAACAGTACCAAAAACGAATTAGAAACAAAAAAAGCTTCTAAAAGCGGTGCAATTGAAAATGAGTTATCAAAATTAAAAGTGCTATCACTTGTTGATTATGAAGGGATTACACTAGCTTCAATTCAAGCTGAAAAAATAGAATTATTTAATAAAAATTTAAAAACAGCAGAAGATTATAAGTTCATAAACGATGCTATTAACAAGGAAAGTCTAGAGTTATCAGCTTTAACTGCAGTTTTAAAAACTTTTCAATTACAAGTTATTGATAGTGAGAAGGCTTTGCTAGAAACCCAAAAAATCATTAGTGAATTACTTCAAGAGCATCATTTTTCTTCTGTTGAAGAAGTGAGAACCATACTTATTAAAAATTGGAACTTAGAAGCTGAAAAAGAGAAAGTAAAACTTTTTGCGGTGAATTTGCAAACTGCAATAAATTCTGTTTCGGAAGCGGAGAAACTGTTAATAGGCAAAACATTCGATAGTAAACTTCTAGAGGAAAAAACGGCGCTGGTTGCTGCAGTTCAATTAAAATATGAAACCCAATTGGGAAAAGTTTCTACTTTACAAGATAACTTACAGCGAATGAATGCCGCATTTGTAGAAAAAGCAGAATTATTAACACAATCTGAAGTTTTAAATGCACGCTTTACTAATTTAGGAATTTTAGCTAATATGTTCAACGCAAGTGGTTTTGTAAACTATGTGTCGAGTATTTATTTGCAAAATTTAGCAGATGTTGCTAATGTTCGCTTTCATCGAATGACTAAAAATCAATTGAGTTTAACGATTAATAGTTCTAATGAATTTGAAGTAATTGATTATCTAAACGATGGAGCTTCTAGAAGTGTAAAGACGCTCTCGGGAGGTCAGGGTTTTCAAGCTTCCTTATGTTTAGCATTGGCATTGGCAGAAAGCGTTCAATCATTGAATAAAAATGATAAAAATTTCTTTTTTATAGATGAAGGGTTTGGCACACAAGATCCTGAAAGTATATCAATTGTTTTTGAAACCTTACAGTCCTTGTATAAAGAGAATCGAATTGTGGGGATAATTTCGCATGTTGGTGAATTACAAGAACGAATTCCTCGCTCAGTAAATGTTATTAAGGACGAGGAAAAAGGAAGTATCGTATGCGAAAGTTGGAATTAAGTATTGCAATTACATTTATAAAAAGGGAGAAATCAAACGAACTATTTTTTCCCATAAATGAATGCGTTTTGGTCTGTTAAGCCAAGAAATAGCATCAATTTGTGCAGATTCTTTTAAATCATTTTCAAAAGCTTCTTTAAGTTGCTTCGCTATATTGTTGCTATAAATCATTGCATTGACTTCAAAGTTCAAATCAAAACTGCGATAATCCATATTTGCCGAACCAATAATGGCCAAATCATCATCAATTACCATAGTTTTTGCGTGAACAAAACCTTTGTTGTATTTGTAAATTTTCGCACCATATTCAATTAATTCTGTATAATAAGAACTTGCAGCTGTATTGACCATTTTAGAATCGGAAATTCCAGGTATCAAAACCTTTACATCCAAACCGCTTTGAATGGCGATAATTAAAGCATCCATCAAACTTTCGCCCGGAATAAAATAAGGACTTGTGATGTAAATACTTTTTTTGGCACAACTAATGGCTTCTAATAGCGAATAAAATATTAGCGGTTGACCACTATCAGGTCCAGAAGCCGCTATTTGAACCACATCATTTTCAATAGTATTGTTTTGTGGAATTTCAGGAAAATAGCTATTACTGTACGCTAATTTTTTGTTGCTACAAAAATTCCAATCGCATACAAAAAGATATTGCAAATAGGAGGTAGCTTGTCCCTTAATCATTAAATGAGTGTCTCGCCAGTATAAATTATTCTTAATTTCTAAATCATTTCGATACTTATCACTCATATTAATACCGCCAACAAAACCAACATTTCCATCAATGATTACAATTTTTCTATGATTTCTATAGTTGATGCGACTAGCTAATGCATACCATTTTATTTTGTAGAAAGGTGCTGTAGCAACTCCAGCTTGATTTAGTTTTTGTATAAAATTTTTACCCAAACCATGACTTCCAAAATCATCATATAGAAATCGAACTTCTAGACCTTCTTTTGCCTTTTTAATAAGGATTTCGGCTATTTGATTTCCAGTAACATCATTTTCATAAATATAATATTCAATATGAATGTGTGACTTTGCGTTTTCTAAGGCATTTACCAATTCTGGAAATTTTTCTTCTCCATTAATAAGTAATTTTACTTCATTATTTGCTGTTATGGGACTACTGCCGGAACGGCGAATAAATTCTGTTAGTGTTAAATATTTTTCCTGAATTAAACCCGAATCTCGTATAGAATCAGACTGTTTATTCATTTTGTTCCGAATTTCTAGTCGCATTGGTTCATCTTCAACAATTTTTTTGGTGTATAGTTTTCTCTTGCGATAATTAATTCCAAAAGAAAAATAAAAGATCATTCCCAATACTGGAACAAAAATTATAAAGAGAATATAAGCCAATGCTTTTGTGCTACTTCGTGTATCGTAAAGTACTCTCAAAATCACTAAAAAAGTCAATAGTAAATAAGCCGATTGTATGATTAATATCCAATTCATAATACTATTTTTAAGCGGGAATACTAGTTGGAGCCGTCTTTTTTTCTCGAATTAAATAAATTCCGATTAAGATTAATACACCACCCAAAATGTACCAAAAATTAAATTCTTCACCATCTAAAATTCCCCAAATTATTGCTACAACTGGCAAAAGAAAACTCGAAATACTTGCAAAAACGGCAGAGGTATTTTGAATCAATTTAAAATACAGAAGCATTGCAATCGCTGTTCCAAAGATGGTTAAAAAAGACATATAGATTATAGGTTCTATGTAATTTGGTTGCATTTCAAAATTTTGAATCATTCCACTGAAATACAGAATTACTCCAGCAGGAATAGCCCAAAAACTATAAACAGCCGCTGTTAATTTTATTGCATCTAATTCAGGTAATTTTTCTTTTACAATTAGCGAATTTACTGCGTAAGAAGCGCCTCCTAAAACAATCAACATTGCATAACCAAACTGAGAATTTTCGGAATTACCTTCAGAAAAGAAGATTAAACTTGCAGCTCCAATAAATCCGATTATAGCACCAATTACTTGCGTTAACTTGCTTTTAATTCCAAAAAATAGAAATCCAAAAGCCAAAATAAATATAGGAACTAAGGAATCTAAAATTCCTGCTAAAGAACTACTAACTTGGGTTTGAGCTATTGGAAATAAAAACATTGGTACAAAATTCCCAAAAAATCCAGCGATAATTACCCATAATAAAGTACTTCTTCTCATTCGTAAAAGTGCAGGAATACCTATTGCAGCTAAAATTAATCCGGAACCAACTACTCGAATTGCACCAATTTCATAAGGTGAGAAAATTAATAATGATTTTTTAATCAAAATAAAGGAACTTCCCCAAGTTATAGAAATAAAGAGTAACAGAAACCAACGATTGTTGTAGATTTTATCCATAAAAGTAATACCTAATATTTTAGACAACAATGTACTATAAAATAAAGCCTAATGGCGAATAAAATTATCTATTAGGCTCAAATAAATAACTGAAATAATGTTAGAAATCATTAAAAGAAAAGACGTAAAAACAAAATCTAATTTTGTAGAAAAATAGGTTATTTGTATTACGTCCTGAATTTTAAAATTTACATATCCAAAGTTTGCTCGCCACCACCATTGATGAAAATAACTTGACCACTTGTCCAGCTTGAAATTGGTGCTGCAAAATAAAGAACGGCCCCAGCGATGTCTTCTGCTTCACCCAATCTGTGGATAGGTGTGTGTTTCAACATAGCTTTTTCCAAATCTGGCGTTAATACAGTACTTAAAGCGTGGGTTCTTGTTGCTCCAGGTCCAATTGCGTTTATTCTAATATTGTCTGGTCCATAATCGAAAGCTAGGTTACGTGTCATGTGGTTTATTGCTGCTTTTGATGATGCGTAGGCACTTATTGCAGGACTTTTATTGATAGAAGCCATGGAAGACATATTAATAATACTACCGTAACCCGCTTTTTTCATATGTGGTGCAACTAATTGACAAAGACGCCACATACTAAAAACGTTCATATCGAACACTTTTTTAAATTGTGCTACCTCAATATCGTAAGGACTTTCTTTTCCTGCTCCACCGCCACCAACATTATTTACCAATATTTCTATGCTGCCAAACTTTTCAATAGTTTTATCTACTAAGTTGATTAAAGCATTGTCATCAAGTACATTACAGTCAATTGCTATTGATGTTCCGCCATTATCATTTATTGCTTTTGATGTTTCCTGAGCAGCTTCCAAATTATAATCTGAAACCACAACTTTCGCGCCATAAGCAGCTAGTATTTCGCAGCATGCTTTTCCTATTCCGCCCGCTCCGCCTGTTACTATTGCTGTTTTTCCTTTTAAGTCAAAATGTTTTGTGATATCCATTATTGTATTTATTTTAAATTGTTAATTGTGACCTCTGGGTCTTTTTATTGTAATAATTTTATTTTTTATAAATTGATTTTCCTTCTTTAATCGTTTCTACTACTTTGATATTCTTGATTTCCATCGGTTTTACTTTTAATGGATTTTTGTCTAAAATCACAAAATCAGCTAATTTTCCTACGGTTAAATTTCCTTTTAAATTTTCATCGAAAAATTCGTAAGCGGCGAAAGAAGTAATCGCTTGTATTGCTAGATAAGGAGTTGTTCTTTCGGCTTGACCGATAATTGCACCCGAACGAGAAACACGATTCACAGCGGTCCAAATGGTGAAAATTGGATCAATAGGAGTAACCGTAGCATCCGAATGATTGGTTGGTTTTAAACCTAATTTTTTTGCCGAAACCATCGGACTTAAAAAATCGGCACGTTCTTTTCCTAAATTTTGTACGTGAATATCACCCCAAAAATAAGCGTGATTGGTGAAAAATGAAGGTTCCATATTGTATTTTACAAACTTATCTAACTGTTCCGGACGCACAAATTGCGAATGAATTACAATAGTTCTTCGGTCTTTATCTAAAGGCTGGTTTAGTTTTTCGCAAGCCAATTTGTGTGCTAATAAAACCATATCAATCGAAGCATCGCCATTACAATGAATAAATAATTGATTGTCTTTGACGTAAGCTGTTTCGAACAATTTGTTGATCGCTTCCTGTGATAAACTCGGTAAACCTCTACAATCGTGGTGGCAACCTGGAACTTCGGTCAAAAAAGGTTTGCTAAAAAAAGCCGTTTTTCCTTGCGGCGAACCATCAGCAACAATTTTTGTTCCTTGAGTTTTAAATCCGTTTTTATAGGTTTTGAATAGGAGTGAAGTGTCGGCCAAATTACTATCTAATTCGGAATATCCCGCTAAAGCAATCAAATCGATTTTCATTTTTCCAGCATCGGCTTGAGATTGAAAAAATCTAATAGATTCTCGACTCGTCATTCCGTCTTGTGCTGTCGTTATTCCGTTTGACGCGTAATAATCTTGGGTGGTATCGAAAAATTCAGCTTGTTTTGAATCTAATTTTTCCATCATTAAACGCACAAAAGGATACATAGCCGTTTCTTGCACTAAACCGGTTGGATCATTAGAATTAGGAAATCGAACAATAGTTCCACCATCAGGATTTTTTGAATTTGAAGAAGTATTTAATTCCTTTAAACCTAAAGAATTTGCGACCCCCATATGTCCACTTGTATGTTGTAAATACACGGGATTATTAGGTAAAATTTTGTCTATGTCTTTCTTGGTTGGATGTCGTTTTTCGGTTAATTGGCCATCGTCATAACCCCAACCAAAAATCCATTCGCCATCTGGAATCTTATTTTTTTCTTTATATTCCTTCAAATTTTTAAGAATATCGTCAATATTTTTGATTTTTCCGACGGGTTCTGGATTCAAATCTACTTGTCCCATCGTATTAGAAACCATTCCAAAATGACTGTGTGGATCGATAAATCCTGGTAATAAAGTCTTACCTTTTAAATCAATTTTTTTGGAATCTTTAAACTGAGATTCCGCATCCGATTTACTTCCTACAAATACAATTTTTCCGTTTTGAATTACAACAGCTTCTACATATTTTGGAATATCTTCTTCCATGGTAAGAATGTCGCCATTATAGAATAATTTTGAAGCAACTATTGAATTTTCACTTTTTTCTTTACAGCCTAATAAGGAAAACAGTAACATTATAGATATGATCTGTTTCATAATTTAGTTTTTTGGATGCTTTCATAAAATTAACTTTTTTTATTAAAAAAATATGTTTCCTATATTACTTTTTTAAAGTTCTAAAGGAAACATATCTGCAAAAGTGAATTGATAATCTTTTTTAATTAATCATCTCAATATTTAAAGTTTTATTCTCTAACAAAGTAAACTTGCAATCTTTGTATTTTGGTGGACCAAATTTCGGTTTAAAATTGTTAGAAAAACCATACGCTTCTTTCGGAATTCCCATAAAATTACGATTGCATTCGTTGTCTGAGTTTTCATCATGATACATAGAAATAGCATATTCTCCCTTAGGCAAATCAGTAATACTAATAAATGCGGTGCTTTTATTAACCTTTATAGCGTAGTTTCTTATACTTCCAATTTCTTTCAAAAAATTAGTCTCTTTGTTAAAAACACCAATTTTGATTTCTCCTTTTATCTTTTCGATATTGGAAACTTTGATAATTAACTCTGGATTTTCGGATGAAAATAACGTAGAAATAAGCGTAGTAAATAAAAATAAGATATTCATGTTTTTGTTTTTATGATGGTTTTACTGAAATTAAAACTATTCTCATTCCTAATTCTTAGGAAAGTCTAGAGTAACTTCAAAAGAATTATTTTGAATAGGTATATAACTACGTTAGCAAATTTGTTGCCAATTGATAACTTATAGACTTTTAATTTAGTTTTTTTTAAAAATTATAAATCATTTACTGTTATAGTTGTAAATCCCGTAAGAAATTAAATTTATTCAAATCCTTTTTACATTTAATTTTTAAAAAAACATCAATTTATATAGCAATTCGAAATTGTAGGTTTACATGTATACAGCTTCAAAAACGGCTAAGGACACTTTTTTATCAGAACTTAAAGTAAGCACATCGTTTGTAAGACTATAATTTTTAGCTAATTCTAAAACTTTTAATAGTTTACTTTCATCATTACCTACATTTGGACAAATTTTCATTGTTACCGCTATATTTTTAAAACTGATTCTATTATTGCCTTCTAAAGTATATTGACCAGAGAGTGTATTGCAACCCGCAAATCCAGTAACTGTTTTATCATTCATTCTGAGTGTAATAAAGATTTCACGTTCTTGGTTTTCTTTAAAAACGACCTCTTTGCCCTCGATTGATTTAAGTTTCCAATATTTTTCGGTAATGCTTCCGATAGTAGATTCTTTAGTAGTTTTGATTGTTGAAGTACAACCAGTAATTAGTAGAATTAATAATAAGAGTGTAAAAGATTTTATTTTCATTTTTAAGTTATTTTTGATTTAAATGTCAATAAAGAATCTTTTAAGTATTGTTCTAAAAAGATAAATTAGATAATAATCAGACATTTTTTTAGTAATCCACAAAGATAGCAATACTTATTCATAGTCACTTTAAAAGAAAATAAGGCTATAATTTTAAATTCATTAAATAGTTTTTCAATATTTATTATTAATGAATTTTCAATAGTTTTAATACGACTCTTTAATAATTTGACTTTCTTTTATTCCAATAGAGTTCAAGCTTTTTATTACGCTTTCCATCATTGGTGGAGGACCACATAAATAATAATTTGGTGTATCCTCTTGAACGTATTTTTTAATTATTTCGTTGTTTATATAGCCATGTTCATAACCTTCTAGTGATTCATCAGAAAGTACATTTATAAAGTTTTTACCTAATATTTTGTCAAAATAATCTTTAGCAATAATATCTTTAGCTGTTTTATTAGCAAATATCAATTTACTATTACCAATTTCTCCATTCATTTCTAAGACTTTTAAAATGGCGATAAAAGGGGTAATTCCTGCGCCACCAGCAATAAAAACACCTTCACCATGACTTTTGATATCTCCAAAAGGATCGTTTAATAAGAGTTCATCTCCCACATTTGCACTAAGAAATTTATTGGTGACTCTTTTTCTAGAAGGATAGGTCTTTATAGTAAATTCTAAATAGTTCTCTTCTGGCAAGGAAGTGAATGTAAAACAACTCAACTTATCGCTCCATTCCGGTTCGTTAAAGGATATATCTGCTGCTTGACCAGGAATAAAAGAGTACTCATTTGGTTTTTCAAATTGTACTTTTAGTACATCATGAGTTATTTTTTCGAGAGAACTAATTTTTACAATTTGCGACATAATTTTTATTTTAGGATTTTTAGTATAAAAAAATAAATACTGCAGGTTTATCTCATTTGTTGGTAAAATAAGAAAATTTTATTGCGTAAAATAGACTTGCTTTAATCTTTTTGGATCATCTGTAAGAAATAGCCCTCTGAATCAAAAACTAAATCATAGAAAGCACCATTATTAATTATACCGACTTCATAAATAACTTTACCATCATAATCGATTGTTTTAGAAGCTTCATTTATTGGAATTTTCGGATAATTTTTTTTCAAATATTTTTTGACTGTACGTGGTAATTCATTGCTGATTAAACTTATTTCTAAAGCTTTAAATTGTCCATCCTTATAATACATGGCTGCATTTTTTACAGCATTTACTTGAAATTTTCCAATAAATACCAGTTGGTCTTGATCATCACCTTGATAGGTACTGCTCCAAATAGCTGTTGTATTAGGAAATTGTTTTTGAAATGCAAATTCTACTTCAATTGGTATTCTTTCAGAGTTTATTGTTTGATAATTTTGTCCCAAAGCTGTCAAACTTAGAACCATTACAATTGATACTATTAAACTTTTCATTTTTTTTATTTTTGAAATTAAAGTTTTTTACACTCATAAGAATATTTTCTAGTCGCTGTAAAATATATGTACTGGAAAAGATTCTTTAGTTAATAAGGTGGATTTTTTTTGTTTAAATAGTCTTTAAAATTGGTTAAGTATTTGTTATAAAGGTATTTATGAGTTTTATAAAGGTATGAATTAAAATGAATTACTACAATTTTAGAAATGCTTTTTTTGTATTTAAAATTTGATTTCTTGTGAAGAGCCTTACAGATTGATGGAATAATAAGGTTTGTTGAAACTAGAAAATAAAAGACACAAGATTATTTCTGTTTTTTAATATAAAAGCAAATACTATTTAACGTTTTGAATTTCTAAAAAGTATATACTGTGTTGGGTTTATAAGCTTAGTAGTAATGCTTATTTAAGCTTTATTATAGACATTAATATCCAAAAATATTAAAAGGCTACTTTTGATTCTTAATATAACAGATTAAAGTTATAAATTTTAATTTTCATTTTTTGTTAAAAGATTGATAGCCTTAAAGTGTAGTAATAGGAGTGATATCAGAATTCAGTTTATCAATTTAATTGTTTCTGAATATTATGGAATTATAAGCTTTAATTACTTAAATCTTAAACTTATAGTTGTGTCTGATTTTATTTTTTTCTTATACTAGCTCAATAAGTTATTATTAGGCTATTTTTCACAACTAAGCATAAAAAAACCCCAACATCTGTTGGGGTTTTGTGACCTTGACTGAACTACCTATGCTGCAATCATTATAAATTAAAAGCAATTTAAAAATTGCAAATATATCAATAAAAACAGTGCTTAACAAAGTATATTTAAATATAGTTTTATTTATTTGGTTGTAAATAATTGCAATTGTTTTCACTAAAGTATACAGATTTAAGTATATTTGTATACCGTGTAAAAGACAAGCAAATGGCAAGTATTAATTTTATCTATCGTTCAAGTACAGAAAAAGCATTTTTAAAAATAAGGTTGTTTTATACTTTGAATGGTAAAAAGCAATTTCAAGAAGCAAGCACCAAAATATTGGTTACTGCTGACTACTGGAACAACGACCACAAGAACCCCAAATTAAGAGATATTACTTTAAAGAATCAACAGATTGATATTAACAGTTCTATTAATATAATTGATAATTATTTGTCAGAAGCTTTGCTTTTAATAGATATTACAAAGGCTTCAAAAGACTGGCTAAAGAATCAAATATACTTATACTACAATCCATCTCAAGAAGTAGAAACTCTACCAACAGGACTTTTAAAATACTTTGATTATTTTATTGAGTGCAAGAAAACTGAAATTTCAGTTGGAACGCTAAAAAAATATAATGTATCAAAGCATTTATTACAACGCTATGAACTGGAGAAAAAAACAGAAGTTCAAATAATTGATGTTAATGAAAAATTTAAATTAGATTTTGAAAAATATTGTTTAAAACATAATTACGCACCAAACACAATTTCAAAAGATTTAAGGACTTTAAAAACCGTTTGCAACCACGCAAAATATAACGGCATAGCAACAAGCCACCAATTAGAAAATATTAAAACCCCAAATTATAAAACAGAAAAAATTTATTTGACTTTTGAGGAACTTAAAAAAATTGAAGAGATAGACCAAAGGCGATTAAATGATAATTATGATAACGCAAAAGACTGGTTAATTATTTCGTGTTATACAGGTCAAAGGGTTTCAGATTTTATGCGTTTTACTAAATCTATGATTAGATATGAGAAAAACAAAGAGGAGGTTTTAAAGCCGTTTATTGAATTTACTCAAGTGAAGACTGATAAAATTATGACCGTAGCACTACACCCAAAAGTTATGGAGATACTGGAGAAAAGAAACGGTAATTTTCCAAAGGTAATTTCAGACCCCAAATATAATTTGTTTATAAAGCAAGTTTGCAGAATTGCCAAAATAACCCAAAAGATACAAGGCAGTAAATTAAATGAACTTGAAACCGAAGAAGAAACCAAAAATAAAAATAAAAAGCAAGAAGACGTTAAACAATACCGCAAAGAATCGGGAATGTTTCCTAAATGGGAATTGATAACAAGCCATATTGGAAGACGGTCTTTTGCTACTAATTTTTACGGAACTATTCCAACAACCTATTTAATGAATGTTACAGGACATAGCACCGAAGTAATGTTTTTAAATTATTTAGGAAAAAGCAACAAGGATTTAGCAATGGGAATAACTAGCTATTTTTAATTAAAATAATTGTTTTATTTTAGGTGCATTTTTTACACCCTTTACACTATTATAGAAAATGAAAAATCAAATAGACCTAGAATTTATTTCTTCAAAAAAATATCAAAAAGAACTTTATCAATTACGTTTGAAATCTTATTTAGATAAATGTGAGGATTTTGAAGAAATTGACTTCATTAATGATGAAGTCAAATATTTTGATGGTTGTTATAATGCAGTTGATGAGAATTATTATAATAGTCAAATGATTTTGTGGTATGAATTAAAAGAAGATATAGGCGAAGAAAAGTATTTTGATTACGAACCTGAATATGATCTTTTAACTGGGCGATATATTTCTAACAATCGAAATAATGAAGCAAGACTTCAAAAAACTTTCTCTTTGATATTAAAATATTTAGAAGAAAAAAGAACAATATTCTCAAGTCATTTAGAGCAACAATCCAAATCTTTTAAAATTGATGAGAAATATAAAACTCAAAATTTATTTAAAGTAGGATTGCTATTTGCTACTGGCAAAATGCAAAAATATTTTACAATCATTGAAAAAGAAAATACTATCATAAATATGGGATATAGTGCGCCAAAAATAGCAAAGGAGTTAGAAAACTTAAGTTTTGAAAAATTTATTTTAGCAAGTATAAACAATTATTCAAAAGAGAATCCAAACGGAAATAAAAACATTTTTAATTCACGTGAAATGATGCTAAAAATAATAGAAGAATGTGATTCTTTGGGAAAGACTGTAAATCCTTATTTTTTAAACCGTTTACCAATGGAATAAATTCACTACAATAAACAGTACTGAAACAGTACCAGTACCGCAAACAGTACCAACAATATAACCGCAAATTTGCTTAAATCTTAAACGATATAAGCAAATGGAAAATACAATTATCTTACAGGGAACTACACCCGAAGCAATCGCAAAAACTGTATGCGATATGTTTGAAAGTCGCTTTGAAGACTTAAAAAAAAACTTATTGAACCAAACCGAAAATGATGACTTATTGACCCGAGAGCAGGTTTTGGAACTACTACAAATAAACGCCAGTACCTTATGGCATTGGCAAAACAAAGGACGTATTACAGTCCATAAGTTTGCTAATAAATGTTACTACAAGCGTAGTGAAATAATGGCTTCATTAATTACTTTAAAGAAATAAGGTTATGGATATAGTAAATACCCACAACCCTATCAAAATCGGTGGTAAAGATAAGCTAAAAAGTCTTATCGCAAATGATGTTGCACAGCTTGTAAATAACATTCACATAGTTAAAAAATCAACTGATTTTATTTTACAGGAACTTACTAAAAGTATTCCAATAGTTGATTTTCAATTATCGGCTTTTCCTGATGCTAAAGAAGTTCAGAAAAAACACAATGTTTTAGAAAAAATACTTTTAAAGGATGGAGAATTATCAGAAATACAACAATTAGAATTTGATAAACTTACAAGAAAACTAAAAACTTTTAAACTTACTAAAAACCATTATTTAATCATTTGTATTGAACAACTTTTAAAAATTGCTGAAATAAACAAATGGGGATTGTGCAAAAAGAACGGCTTTATTTATTTGTATAATGGTAGTTACTGGAGTGAGATAAACAAAGAGCAGTTTCAATCTTTTTTGGGTGATGTGGCTTTAAAAATGGGAGTTGAAAAGTTCAAAGGAAAAATTCACACTTTCAAAGAAGAATTATTCAAACAGTTTATGTGTGATGCTTATCTAACAGTTTTTGAAGTAAAAACAAATAGTATTTTAATCAATCTCCTAAATGGTACTTTTGAGATAACACCAACAAAAAGAGGTTTAAGAAATTTTGAACAGAAAGATTTTATTACCCACCAATTGCCGTTTGAATATGAACCCGTAGCGACCGCCCCACTATTTCAAAAGTATTTAGATGAAGTATTACCCGATCCCGATAAACAAAAAGTATTTGCGGAGTATTGCGGTTATATTTTTATTAAACCAAGTGTTTTAAAACTTGAAAAAATGCTTATTCTTTTTGGTAGTGGTGCTAATGGTAAAAGTGTGTTTTTTGAGATAATTAACGCCCTTTTAGGAACTGAAAATATAAGTAACTATTCATTACAAAGCCTTACTAATGATAATGGATATTTTAGAGCAAAAATAGGTAACAAGTTAGTGAATTATGCAAGTGAGATAAATGGTAAACTGGAAACCGATATTTTTAAACAAATGGCTTCAGGTGAACCAATAGAAGCACGTTTGCCCTATGGAGAGCCGTTTATATTAAATGAATACGCAAAGTTAATTTTTAATTGTAATGAACTACCAAAGGACGTTGAGCACACAAACGCTTATTTTAGACGGTTTATGATTATTGGTTTTGATGTTACTATTCCCGAAGACAGACAGGACAAACAATTGCCACAAAAAATAATTAGTTCCGAACTATCGGGAGTTTTTAACTGGATATTGCAAGGACTTGACAGACTACTGGAGCAAAAGAATTTTAGTAAATGTGAAGCAATAGACAACGCCCGAAGCGATTACGAAAAGCAAAGTGATAGCGTACAATTGTTTATTAGTGAGATGGGTTTTAAGGCTTCGGTTAATGATTTTGTTTTGATTTCGGACTTATACCCACAATACAAAATGTTTTGCAATGAGGACGGATATAGACCCGTAGGGAAGTCCAATTTTATAAAAAGATTGAATCATTATAAAATATTTGTTAAACGGATAAATGTTGGTAACGTGGCTTATATTACTACTGATGGAAGCCTTTAAATACATACTGGACAAAGGAAGTAAGAAGTTTCTTTGTCCAACTTGTTCCAAGAAAACATTTGTTTTATACGTGGACGTGGAAACAGGCAACTATCTAACTGATGACTTTGGAAAATGCGACCGTTTGACAAATTGTGGTTATCATAACGCACCCCCAAAAGGCAAAAAATGTTTTTTGATAAATGCACTATCAATAAAAAGTGTTTCAGATAAAGCGACAAAATTAACGGATAAAAACGGCTTTATTTCGATTGTTCCAAAGTCGCAAATACTGGAACAGAATGGAAATAATTGCTGGATTACAGAATGGTTTTTAAAAATTAGCACTATCCAATATTTGACAAATGAAAGTAAATATTTTACTGATGAGATTGGTTTTATTAATGTAGTTACTACGAAAGAACCACCGCTCCCGATTAAACCAAGTTTTCACAATTTAGAATTATTGGACAAAATGTATTGTAGTAAACAGATTGACAATTTAACAGAGTTTCTAAAAAGCAAATTTTCAAAAGATGAGGTTTTCAAAGCAACTCAAAATTATTTCATTACAGGAACAGACTATTTTTGGAATAATGCAACCGTCTTTTTTCAGATTGATGACAAAGAGAAAATTCACGCTGGTAAAATAATGCAATATGATATGGATACAGGTAAAAGAATAAAAAAGCCTTACAATCATATTAACTGGCTACATAATGCGATTAAAGAGCCTGATTTTAATCTTTGTCAATCTTTGTATGGACTGCATAGAATCAATGAAGACTATCAAAAAACAATTGCAATTGTAGAAAGTGAAAAGACCGCAATAGTAATGAGCCTTTTTATTCCTGATTACATTTGGATTGCCACAGGAAGTAAACAGAATTTAAAATTTGATTTATTGAAACCTATCAAAAAAAGAAATATTGTTTTGTTTCCCGACAAAGGCGAGTATTTCAACTGGAATAATAAAGCGACCGAATTAAACGCAATAGGATTTAAGATTGCAGTAAGCGACTTAATCGAAAATACAGATTTTGAAAACGGCTTTGATTTAGCCGATTATTATTTTCAAGTGCAAGAAGTGTAAAATATGCACTCAAAACAAAACATTATTTTTCAATAAAATATCTAAAGTAGATAAAAATAGAACTTATGAGAGAAAAAACAGGAGGAAGAGCCAAAGGCACACCAAACAAAACAACAGCAGAAACAAAAGAAATACTTCAAAAAATAGTAAGCAAAGAAATTGATGGTTTAGGAAAAATGCTGGAAAAATTAGAACCACTGGAAAGAATTAACGCAATTGCAAAGTTGCTTCCTTATATTTTACCACGTCAATCTGATATTTCGGTAACAGAAAAGGAACAACCTAAACATTTAATTATAAAAGTCAATAGAAGAGAAAACTAAACAATTATTTTAAAGGAAAATCTAATAAATCTTTTGGTTCAATATCTAAAGCATTAGCAATTTTTATCAAAGTCCTTACAGTCGTATTAATTTTGGCTACTTCAATTCTTGCAATTTGAGATTTAGAAATACCGCAATCATTTGCTAAATCTTGTTGAGATATATTTTTTAGCTCACGTAATTGTCGTAAGTGAGTACCAAGATTTGAAATAAAAGTTTCTTCTGAAATTTCCATATTTCAAAAGTCACTAGATTTAATTTTTTATTGACCGCATAAATGCCTATGATTTTGTTATATTTGAACTAAAATATTATAACTATGAAAAAAATAATTTGTCTTTTTGCTTTAGTAACTCTTTTTAGTTGTGCTAAAGAAACACCAGTTGAAAAAAGTATTTCAGAATATGTCAAAGCTAATTTAAAAGACCCTGCTAGCTATGAGAAGATTTCTATTGAGGTTTTAGATACTGTCACGGTTGCTAAAAAAATAAAAGATTTTGAATCAAGAGGAATGACGCACGAACAATTTGACAATGAGCCAAAGGATAAATTTTTGTATTATACAGTAAGTCATAAATACAGAGCAAGTAATTCATTTGGAGCAAAAGAATTATACAATGATATTGTATCAATGGATAACGATTATAAAATTACTGGTAGTCACTCCGTTGACAAATAATTAAAAATACAGTTTTATGAAATGGCTAATTTCTTTATTTAAAAAAGACCAAAAAGGAGAAATTTTGGACGGTATTATGGACGAATATAACCAAGAAGAAGAAGTTGACGAAGTTTATGAAGCAACTTTCCTTAGTAGTGATATTGATAGAAAGATAAGAGCTACTGAAATATGTACGGAAAATATAATGAATCGAATTCTATTGCTTCAATCGATAGTTTCAGAATCTTACGGCATAAGAAAAGATGAACATTATTTAAAACTTTGTATTAAGTTTTCTGAAATTTATTTAAGTGAATTTAATAAAATTCCAGATTGTTATTTGAATATTGATGGACAGTTTTTAACCGCTCCAGTATTTCAAAATTACGCAACAGTTCTTACAGAAATTGAAGAATTTGAAAAAGCAATAAAAGTTTGTGAAATAGCAATTTCATATAAATTTGAAGACGGTACGATTGGGGGGTTTGAGGCAAGAATTGAGCGTATTAAAAAGAAAATTCCAAAAGATGCTACCATTACAAATTCCGTAAGTAATACTAAGTTGAAAAAGCAGAAAGAGGAGGGTTTAACAACGGTAAATAACTATACAGATGGCGAAATAAAGCTGTACATTGAACAAGTTATAAAAGAAGCTAAAGCTACTGCAAAAGTTGATACTGGATTTCTACAAAGGTCTATTAGAGGGGCTTTGATTGGTAGGGATAATTCTATAGAATTTCGTCAAATTTATTATGGAGCTGAAAATGATAATTCAAAATTGACTGAAATAGCAAGAAGATTAATTCCTAAAGATTTGAAGTGGAAAGTTATTTTAGAAACTAATTTATAACTTAACAACCAAAAACTAATTTTATTAAAGCGTTCTTTACAGTTCGCTTTTTTTTATGGTGCAAAAAGTGTAAAATATGCACCCAAAATGAAAGATTTATTTTGCTTAAAATCTATCTTTAAAAGTGCTAAAATCGAATAGTATACTAATAGTATACAAATATTAAAATAAAAAATCCCTAAACCACTGATTGCCAGTAATGTTAGGGATTTATTTTGTGACCTTGACTGGATTCAAACCAGTAACCTCTTGAGCCGTAATCAAGTGCGCTATTCAGTTGCGCCACAAGGCCATTTGCAAGTGGTTATAATAACCTGATTGCGGGTGCAAATATAGAGATAAAAGTGTAATTTGCAATAGTAAAATAGTAAAAAATTAAAAAAATATGTCATTAAAAAATTATATACGTGATATTCAAGGTTTTCCAAAAGAAGGAATTTTGTTTAAAGACATTACTCCGCTGTTAATTAACGCCGATGCGAGCAAAAATTGCCTTAAAATATTGGTTTCTTCTTTAAAAGATAAGAAAATAGATAAGGTGATAGGTGTAGAGAGTCGAGGGTTTTTATTTGGTATGCTAATCGCACAAGAATTAAATGTGGGTTTTGTTCCTGTTAGAAAACCCAACAAATTGCCCTATAAAACAATTTCTGCCACTTATGATTTAGAATATGGCACCGATACTCTCGAAATTCATATCGATGCTATTCAGAAAGGAGATCGTGTCGTGATTCACGATGATGTGCTGGCTACTGGAGGAACCATCAAAGCTGTTTGTGAATTAGTAGAACGCTTAGGTGGTGAAATTGTACAATGTAATTTCATCATGGAATTATCATTTCTAAACGGTAGAGAGAAAGTGAAAGAGCAAGAAATTTTTGCCGTAATAAGGTATTAATCTAAAGCGCGAGTGGTTACATAATAACGAAAACCAATAATTGCCATTTGCCATTTTGTGGCTTTTGCCAAGTCTAATCGTTGTTTTGTAAAACTAGGAAGTATAAGTTTGTTGATTTGAGCTAAAATTTTGTACATACTTTTTTTTCAAAGATATAAAAAAAGACGGTCTTGCTGGAGACCGTCTTTGATTGAAAATATCTTATTGTTTTTTAGTTGTTATTTTAATAATTTTTTTGTCCTCATCGGATTTAATAACCTCCATTTTTTGGATTGAATTTGGACTTATCTTATCTAATTCCGATTTTGAAGATTTTACACCATTAATATAAATTTCTGCTTCCTCTACAGATGGTTTATTTGAAGTTGCCTTAACATACACAATTTTGGTGGTTGTTTTACTTACCTGTTTGTTGTTTAAATTAGTTGGATCGGTTTTTTCTAAATTTAAATCACGTTGGTTCGTTTTCAATTTGGCATTTCTCTTTATACTTAGGGTATCAGTAGTCGATTTATTTTGAGTAAATGAAAATGTTTTAGGAGTTTTTGCTGTGGTAGCGACTGTTGATGTAACAAAATTTTCGTCCTTAGTTGTAATTTCATAAGCACCGTTTTCTCCAGCTAGACCATATTTTATTATTGCATCTTTACTATTTAAAGTTTTTATAATATCAATTTCTTCATCTAATGGGATATTTATTGCATTTCCTCTACCTTGAATTTCATTATTAATTACTATTAATAATTCCTTACGATTAATTTTCATACTATTTAGTGACAAGGAATTATTATCTGTATTCTTAGAATTAGGTAATTTTGCCTTTGTATCAGTCAAATTAGTACTAGATGAAATAAAAACCTCAATTTTATTTTCTTTATCTTTTACTACTTTAATGATAAAAGGCAAAATTGGTTTGTCTTGACTTATTTCATGTACTGTTTTGTAGCTTTTACCATCGGTAGCAGTAACTTTTATACTAGTGATCTCATTTTGAGAATTTCGTTTTATTTTTTTTATTTTAACTTCAGTCCCTAATTCACTTTTAAATAGATTGATGATTCTATCAAGATCTAAGTCGGTTGATTTTTCTGTAATTTGAGCTTCTAATTGTATTTCCAATTGCTCATCAGTATTGGAGGTTTTTAGATTTTCTAGTTTTGGGTTATTTTTCTCTTGTGCAACAGCCCTGACTTGAAAGAGCATTACAAAGGCAATTAATGCTGGAATTACAAAGGTATACTTCCAAGAATTCCTCTTTTTTGATTGATTTTTGTTTAACATAACAATTCGTTTTTTGATTAATGATTGATAAAAATGATTGGTAAGGGAAACACAATTTTCTTGTGTTGTAATTTTTAAAAGAGTGATTTGATAGGCTTTTTTGTCTGCTATTTTTTTTGTAGCCTCATGATCGGCTATGAATTCTAAATTTTGAAGAATTGCTTTTTTGTAGAACCAAATAAAAGGATTGAACCAAAAAACGATACAAAATAGTCTCGAAATTAGCACATCTACAGTATGTTTTTGCTCGCAATGTATTTTTTCATGCTCTATAATGTTCTTTAATTCAATTGGATTGTATAAAGACGAATTGTAAACGATAGTATTAAAATAGGAAAATGGAGCAATATTATCTGTGGTGTCAATAAATTTAAAATCGGCTTGATTTTGAATTGTTTTATTTTTAAAAATATTTTTCAAACTGTAAAATTCAAAAGCAAATCTAAGAATCAATAATAAGAATCCAATTCCATATATAACTGCAAAAATTAAATACCAATTGATTGTAAAAACAGCTGTTTCATTGGTTGTTGTAATAGGAATTTTTGTCCAATCTATTATTCTTACACTTGGTTCTACCAATATAATTTTTGTGTAAAAAAGTAAAGGCAATATAACAGCAGTACATAAACCTACTATTAAAAACCAACGATTAGTGGTGAAAAAAGTTTCTTTGCGAAGCAATAAATAATAGGAAAAATAGAATAAGACAAGTAGTCCGCTGGATTTAAAAAGATAAACAAATAATGGTTCCATGATAAAACGGGAATTAAGTTTTAAATAATTTAAAAACGTATAATTTTACTCTTTTTGGTTTTCGATCATGGCTAAGATCTCTCTTAATTCAGCAGCAGAAATTTTGTCTTCTTTTGCAAAAAAAGAAACCATGTTTTTATAGGAACTATTAAAATAATTGTCAATTGCAGTATTCATAAATTTTTTTCTATACTCTTCAATTGGCACAATAGGATAATACTGATGGGTATTTCCAAAGGCATTGTGAGCAACAAAACCTTTTTCTTCAAGATTACGCACAATAGTAGACAACGTATTATAATGGGGTTGATCTTCTGTTATTTCGGCCATTACTTCTTTGACGAAAGCTTTTTTGAGCTTCCATATAATGTGCATGATTTCTTCTTCTTTGTTGGTTAATTTTTGCATAGCTCTATATTTTGTCATTCTGAGTTTAGACTAAGGACAAACGTACAACTAAATTTTTAGTTGTTAAACTATTTTTATAGTTAATTAACTAAATTATTAGTTTGTAAGCTGATTATTATAAAATTTAATAATAATTTAAAAAATAAAAACCTCTAAACAATTGAAAATAGGCAATGCAAAAGAGTTTGCGTGAGGGATAGAAGCTGGCTACCATAGTAGCGCGTATAGCCCGACAGCATTAGTAAAAGGGGCTAAATAACACTACTGTTTTTTAGCCCCTTTTACTAATGGAGTCACGCCCAAAATAGAAATTGGAAATTAATTCTGCTCTTTCTGTACTAATTTTTGCAACCAAATACATCCCGCTAATGAAAGCATTCCTAAAGTTCCCATCACAAACCAATTGGCTTGATAACCAAAATTTGCAATGATTTCTAGTCCTGTTTTAGAGCTGGCAATGTGAGCCAAACTAAAACTCATTGTAAATAAAGCCATATAGCGTCCTTCGTGCCCTTTTGGGGCTCTACTTAATGCAAATGAATTGGAGAATGGAAAAATAAACATTTCGCCAAAAGTGATAAATAAGATACTCACCACAAGCATTCCCGCCCAAATATTGATTAATAAAACATAAAAACTAATAGACATTAATAACGAACCCCAGAGAATAATTTTGATTTTATTGATGTTTTTTCGTTGACTAAAACTGACTATTGGCATTTCAAGAAAGAATATTAACAAACCGTTTAGGGATAATAAAAGGCCACTTTGAAATTCAGTTAATCCAAATTTTTCATTGTGGTACAACGGTAAAGTGGTGAAAAGTTGAAAGAAAAGCATGGCTGTAACAAAACACACAAATAGAAAAATCCAAAATACTTTATCTTTAAAAACCGAAGCTGGTATTTCGGTTTCGCTATTCGTAGCATTCAAATCCGGTGGTTTTTTGCGTTCTTTTACCAATAAAGTAAAAATTAAAATAGATACAATACAGGAAGTTCCATCAATCCAAAATAATCCGCTGTAGCCTAAATTCATAATGATCAATCCACCCAATGCAGGTCCGGCCGTGAATCCTAAATTTACCGCTAGCCTAACAAGAGTCAATGCTCTGGTGCGATTTTCGGGTTTTGCATAAGTTCCTAATGACACAAACATGGCAGGACGAAACATATCTGCAACGGTCATAATAAAGAACATCGCAAAGCATAATCCCCAAAAAGTACGCACATATTGAACCGCAAAAAGTAATAATCCGCTGGTAAATAAACTAAAAACCATGATTTTATAAAACCCTATTTTATCTGATAATTTTCCGCCGAGCCAAGAGCCTAACATCGAACCAAAACCAAAACATACCATAATCCATCCTACTTGCGCATAGGAAAAATTCAAATCTTCTTTCAAATACTTGGATAAAAACGGTAAAACCATTGTCCCAGCTCGATTGATGAAGGTAATTAAAGTCAGAATCCAGACCTCTCTTGTAAAACCTCTGTAATTATTAATATAGCGACCTAAAGCAGTTTTAATCATAAAAATATTTTCTATGTTGCAAATTTACAATGTTTTTCAGGAGCTTTTTCCAGCTATCCGTTACAATCTTTTCTTTTTTAAGAAAAAAACTAAAGGATTTTCGCTTCTATCTGGGCTAGGATATGGTGCCAATGAGAAGTATTTTTTTTCATAATTAATATTAGAAATTGATTCGTAATAGAGTAGCAATAAATCTGCGCTAATTCATTTTAACTGCATTTTTAGGGTTCTAATTCGAGATAAAGTACTTTTTTTTCATTATTATAAATTGAAATTTATAGGTTTTAGTATGATAATAGCATAAATATAAACATTGTAGCTTTCTAACTTTTACGCTATTTTTGTTTAAAAATATACAAATGAGAATCCTACTTTTTTTTGTTTTATTCCTGCAGGTCCAAATTGGTTTTTCTCAAGAAAAATTTGATATTAATGCAGTGACTAAATTCCAAGAGGAATTAAATGCAGAATATGCAGATGCTAAAACGAGCCCACTAATGCCTGAAGATTTAGCAACATTTAAAACCTTAGATTTTTTTCCTGCTAATGAAAAGTTTTTTGTTGTTGCGAAATTTGTTCGTACCAAAAAGGAGAAACCATTCGAAATGAAAACTTCTACCGATAGAAAACCTATGTATGTAAAATACGGTGTAGTTTATTTTACAATTGATGGGGCCAATTTCAACCTAAATGTTTACAAGAATATTGCACTTTCACAACAAGAAAAATACAAAGATCATTTGTTTTTACCATTTTCAGATTTGACTTGTGGTAACGAAAGTTATATTGGTGGAAAATATATTGATTTAAAAATTCCAAAAGGAAAAAAGTTGGTGATCGATTTTAATACTTCATATAATCCTTATTGTGCTTACAATCATAAATATTCTTGTCCGATAGTTCCTTTAGAAAATGATTTGAATATTGAGATCAAAGCAGGAGTCAAAAAATTTCATGACTAATGTTTTTTTTTAATCTACATACGCATAAAGGAACAAACCAAGCGAATGTTACGGAATTAGTGAATCAATATCCTCGAGAATTTGATTCTGAAATACCGTATTATTCGATCGGAATTCATCCATGGTACATTGATAAAGAGCAAGTAGAAGCTGATTTAGCAATTATTGAAACCAAATTAAAAGAAAGAAATTGTCTTGCTGTTGGTGAATGTGGATTGGATAAAAGAATAGAAATTCCGTTAGATTTGCAACAAATAGTTTTTGAAAAACAATTACTTTTGGCACAAAAATGTAATAAACCGGTTGTTATTCATTGCGTAGCTGCTTTTCAAGAAATTATTGAAACCAAAAAAAGATTGCTTATTTCAGTTCCGATGATTATTCATGGATTTTCAAAAAACGAACAGCTAGTAAAACAATTATTGGATAACGGATTTTATCTTTCCTTTGGGAAATACTTATTACAATCCCGAAGTTTGGGTACAGCATTGGAAACTGTTTTTAAAAATGTTCCTAATAATCGTATTTTTCTAGAAACCGATACGGTAGAGGAAGGAATTGAAAAAGTATATGAAGTAGCAGCCAATTGCAAAGAAATCTCAATTGTTGCGATGCAGGAAATAGTAAGAAGTAATTTTACAGCAGTTTTTAATAATAAACATCAATAAAATGCTTTAAGTTTTCAAAAATTTAAAGAGTAAATAATAAAAAATGGCAGAGTGGACAGAAAGAAGTGAACTTTTATTTAAAAAAGAAGGTTTAAATAATTTACAAGATGCAAATGTTTTAATAGTAGGATTGGGCGGTGTAGGTTCGTTTGCAGCGGAGTTTTTGGCTAGAGCAGGAGTAGGAGCGATGACAATTGTAGATGGAGATGTTGTCGATATTACCAACATTAACAGGCAATTACCAGCTCTACATTCTACTGTTGGACAACCCAAAGTAACTATTGTTGGAGATCGTTTGATGGATATTAATCCCGAATTGAAACTAATACGTGTAGAGGAATTCCTTTCGCCAGAACGTGCTTTTGAAATCGTTACCGAAGAGTTTGATTATGTTTTGGATTGTATTGATAGTGTTACTCCAAAACTGAATTTAATCATTGGTGCCAAACGAAAAAGAGTGAAAATCATTAGCAGCATGGGTGCTGGTGGGAAAATGGAAGCCGCTAAAGTAAAAGTAACAGACATCAGTAATACGGTAAATTGTTTTTTAGCAAAAACCATCAGACGACGTTTGAAAGAAGTTAAAATTGACAAGTTAAAAGTGGTTTTTTCATCAGAAATTCAAGATGACGCGAGTTTAAAAATGACAGACGGTTCTAATTATAAAAAATCATTTTACGGAACCAACAGTTATATGCCAGGATTATTTGGTTTATATGCTGCCGAAACGGTTATTCGTTACTTGCTTAAAAAAGACTGATCAGTTTTTAGTGCTTAGTATTCAGTGGTAAAGTAATAAGTTTTAATCTTTTTGATCATTGGCAAATTTTATTTTTTGGTAAATAGTAAAAAAAAAATGACTTTATTACTTTGTGTCTTGATGGCAATGCCGAATTTTTCTTATAATAATAATTAAAAAAGACTTCGTGTCTTAGCGCCTTAGTGGCAAAACAAGAATGATACAAACTGTAATTTTCGACATGGATGGCGTAATAGTAGATACAGAACCCGTACACCGTTATGCCTATTTTAAACATTTTGAAGAATTGAATATTCCAGTAACTGATGCGATGTTTACTACATTTACCGGTAATTCTACTCGCAATGTTTTTCAAAATTTAAAAGAAATTTTTACTCTGGAACAAGATGTAGAAGATCTGATTCAAAGAAAACGAACTATTTTTAATGATGCTTTTGATAGTAAAGAAGATTTAGAATTGTTAGAAGGAGTAGAAAAACTAATAAAAGATTTACACGAAAACGGAATACAATTAATATTAGCTTCTTCAGCCTCTAAGGTTACTATAGAACGCGTTTTCCGTAGGTTTAAATTACATCCTTATTTTACACATTTAGTAAGTGGTGAAGATTTTCCTAAATCTAAACCACATCCTGCTATTTTTGAGCATGCGGCTTCCTTGTCAATTGCACCAAAAGAGTGTTGTATTGTAATTGAAGACAGTACAAATGGAATAAAAGCTTCTACAGCTGCAGGAATTTTTTGTGTTGGGTATAATAGCATTCATTCTAAATCGCAAGATTTATCTGAAGCAAATGTTATTATCAATAATTTTAATGAATTAAATTTCGATAAAGTAAAGAATTTAGATTCTAAATTAAGAAGTAATTAACAATTTTGAGCAACTGAATTTGTAGTTTTGCGAGTCACAAAAAAAAAACGATTAATCATGAAAAAAATAATTATTGCCCTTGCTATTCTTTTAGCCAATTTTACCGTTGAGGCACAAATTCAAACACCTCAATCAAGCCCAAAAGCGACCATTAATCAAACGGTTGGATTAACAGATGTAGAAATTGTTTATTCAAGACCAAGCGCTAGAGGTAGATCTGTTGTTGGAAATTTAATTCCTTTTGGAAAAGTTTGGAGAACTGGAGCAAATGAAAATACAACAATATCTTTTAGTGATAATGTAATTATCGATGGTAAAACATTAAAAAAAGGTAAATACTCTTTGTACACTATTCCAAAAATAGAAAGTTGGGATATTATTTTTTATAAAACAACGGATAACTGGGGTAATCCAGAAGAATGGAAAGAGGAGAATATTGCTCTTAAAGCTACTGTTAAGCCAGAAACTTTAAATAAAAGTGTTGAAACATTTACAATTGGAATTAGTGGTTTAGACAATAATTTTGCTTATTTAGATATCTCATGGGAGAACTCTTATGCAGCTTTAAAATTTGAAGTACCTACACAACAAAAAGCAACAGCCAATATCGAAAAAGCATTGTCAGGTCCAGGTGGAGCAGATTACTTTGCTGCAGCACAGTTTTTATTTCAATCTAATGGTGACAATGTAAAAGCATTAGAATATATAAACAAGTCGTTGGATATGTCTAAAGAAAAACCATTTTGGTATAATAGATTAAAATCATTGATACAAGCAAAATTAGGCGATAGAAAAGGAGCGATTGAAAGTGCTAAAGCGTCACTTACAGCAGCCGAAGCTGCTAAAAATCAAGATTACGTAAAAATGAATAAAGACAGTATTGCAGAGTGGAGTAAAAACTAAATTTCTATTATACTCAATATAAAAAATCCCGTTTAGGTGTAATCTAAACGGGATTTTTTATGCTTTTTTTATATGTGTTTATAATAATTTAACTAGTAATTCGTACTGTTCCAACTTTCAAATGGACTGTTTTCTAAAAATATGAAGATTTTGTAAAGATTAAAATATTCAAAAATATATTTACTAAAATTTATTGTTTGTAATTTTCTTTATTTCTTAAATTATAAAAAATAAAATATATACCAATTATTATAAAGGGAACACTCAAGATTTGACCCATATTTAATTGCATCTTATCTTCAAATTGTACTTGATTTATTTTTACAAACTCAATTAATATTCTCATCAAAAAAATTAAAGTTATTACCAAGCCAAAGTAAAAACCTCCTCCTAATTTTATATTTTTAGTTTTATAAATTGTATATACAACTAGAAAAATTATTAAATAAGATATCGCTTCATAAAGTTGAGCTGGATGTCTAGGAATATTATCAATTTTTTTAAATATAAAGGCCCAAGGTATATTTGTTGGATTACCAATCATTTCAGAATTCATCAAATTTGCAAGCCTTATAAATGTCGCTCCTATTGGTGCAACTAATGCTATTAAGTCAAGTACCTTAAGATATTGAATTTTGTATTTTTTTGAAAATAGATAAAGAGAAAATATTAAACCAATTGTACCACCATGACTTGCTAAACCTGCATAACCTATGAATTTATATCCTCCATTTAATGTTTTTTTAATGGGCAATATAATTTCTAATAAATTTTTTGAATAATAATCAAAGTCATAGAATAAGCAATGCCCTAATCTAGCTCCAACAAAAATTCCAAGTATTCCATATATAAATAATGCTTCATAGGCATTATCATTTAAATTTTCAGTTTTGAAAATCTTTTTTAGAACCCTCATTGAAATGATTAAACCACAAGCAAATAAAAGGCCATAGTATTTTATTGGGAATCCTAATATGTTAGCTATTTCTGGATCAAAATCCCAATTTATATAAAATGAAATCATATTAGCAATTTAAATATATAAATAAAAGTACTACAAAATAATCAATCATTATAAATTTGTTTGTTATTATTCCATAAAAATTAAACCGCAGATTCTCTAATTATAAAATTAGCTAATCTGCGGTTTATTAATTATTCATTTATTGTTTCTAAGACCATGGGTTTCTGATTTCTAAATATAGTACTTTGGAGGAGTAAAGAAATAAGAATAGTTAATGTTGCGCCAATAAAATTCAACCATAAATACCCTAGTTTTTCTTGTCCACTTGGATAAATATAAATAGCATAATAGTAGATGATAAAAATGGTGATTTGGCTTACCACTGCACTATAAAAGATTGCTTTAGACTGTACGTTTTTTAAATAAAAACCAACTAGAAAAATTCCCAATACAGTACCATAAAATATAGATCCAATAATATTTACTAATTGGATCAAATTTTCAAATAAAGTCCCAACACAAGCAAAGAGTATGGCTATAACACCCCAAAGTAAAGTAAAGAATTTGGTTGCGTATAAATAATGACGTTCTGATTTCTCTTCTTTTAGATTTCTTTTGTAAATATCAATAGCAGTTGTAGAGGCTAATGCATTAAGGCCCGAAGCAGTAGAAGACATGGCGGCAGAAATGATTACAGCCAACAATAAGCCAATAAGACCTTTGGGTAAATAGTTTAATATGAAATGAAAAAACACATAATCTTTATCATTAGTTTCACTGTTACTATCTGCTTTTAGAATTATTTCTTTCGCTCGATCTCTAAGGTCTTTTTCTTTATTAGATAGTGCTACTAATTCCTTTCGAAGTATCGGATTATCATAATCTTGATTCAGCTGAT
Source organism: Flavobacterium sp. GP15 (assembly GCF_014281985.1). NCBI lineage: Bacteria > Pseudomonadati > Bacteroidota > Flavobacteriia > Flavobacteriales > Flavobacteriaceae > Flavobacterium > Flavobacterium sp. GP15. The sequence continues at coordinate 128,450 of NZ_JACFTC010000004.1, read as the reverse complement.
CGATATACAACAAGTTGATTACCTTTTTATCTTCGGATAAATCATCTAATTTTTTTTCTAAAGCATTGTACTCTCCTTTGAAAGCTGATTTTTCAATCATGGCTTTATTGTTCGGATTAAAATTTAATGGAACAGGATTGAATTGAAAAAAAACAAAAACCATCACACCAGTCAATAAAATGAAGAACTGCATAGGCACCTTTAAAAGCCCATTCATAATCAGTCCCATTTGACTTTCCTTAACCGATCTTCCTGATAAATAGCGTCCTACTTGAGATTGATCGGTTCCAAAATAAGCTAATGCCAAGAAAAATCCTCCCGTAATACCACTCCAAAAAGTATATTTTTCTTCGGGATCAAAAGAGAAATTAACTATATTCATTTTGTCATTCGCACCCGCAATATGCAAAGCACTAGTAAAAGTCATGTCATTTGGTAAGTAATGCAAGATTAGGAAAAAGGTAATAAACATCCCGGACATAATCACAAACATTTGTTGTTTTTGGGTTACGTTTACTGCTTTAGTACCTCCAGAAAAGGTATAAATTATGACTAATACACCAATGACAATATTCATATACGTAAGATTCCATCCTAATATTGCGGACAAAATAATTGCTGGAGCATAAATTGTTAGTCCAGTTCCTAAACCCCTTTGAAATAAAAATAAGATAGCTGCTAATGATCTAGTTTTTAAATCAAACCTTTTTTCTAGATACTCATAAGCAGTGTACACTTTATATTTGTGGTACAAAGGAATAAAGGTTACACAAATTACTACCATAGCAATAGGAAGTCCAAAATAAAACTGCACAAATCCCATCCCGTCATGATAGGCTTGTCCTGGTGTCGATAGAAAAGTAATGGCACTTGCTTGTGTAGCCATAACTGATAAACCAACTACATGCCATGGCGTTTCATTGCTTCCTAAAATAAATTCTTCTACGTTTTTACTTCCTTTTGTTTTCCATGCACCATAAATTACGATGAATAATAAGGTGACGATAAGAATAATCCAATCAAATAATTGCATAATTTAAGAGTATAATTTCATGATTAGATAAAAAAACATTATGTATATAACATTGGCTAGAAGTACCCAAGTATAATTCTTTGTCCAGGTTTTCGTTTTTTTTGTTTCCATTAGAATTGTTTATTACTTTTTTGTTGAAACAGGAATAGTATCAGAGGATTGAATCGAAATGATATTAGATAATAATTTGTAAGCGCCAGTAACGCCTTCTGGTAACTCTCTAAAAAAGCTCAAACCCGTGTAAATATAATGTCCTTTTCCGTAAGATGCAATGAGTAAAGCACCATTTTTAGGTGTCTCTCCTTTATCATTTGATGAAAGAATAGGAGCAAAGGCTTTGTCAAATTCGTTTGGATAATATAAACCTTGCTCTTGTTTCCAACCTTCAAAATCTTTGGAAGTAATTTTGTTTGGAAAATTTAATACAGGATGATTGGGTGCTAAAAATCGAACTTCCGCATCTTCTTCCGTAACACGGTCTTTAGATAGTTTTAGCGGGTAAGGAGCTATATTTTCGGTTACAAGATCGCCGTTAGTATTATACTGCACTACCATAGTTTTTCCAGATTTTACAAAATCAAAAAGTAGGTTTTGTTTGAATGCTAATGCGTTGATTGTATTATAGGCACGAACGCCAGTCATTACCACATCAAAATCAGCTAATTTTTCAGCGCTTATTTCTTCTGGCTTCAATATGGTTACTGCATATCCTAGTTGCGTCAAACTACTTGGAACTTCATCTCCAGCACCCATGATATAGGCTATTCTTTCCCCATTAGTTTTTAAATCTGTTTTAATCAATTTAGCTTCTGCAGGTTTTAAGACTTGTTGTTTTGTTATATGATCATAATTGATAAAAATCTGTTCTTTATCAAATCGTTTATTGCCTACAATAGCAACACTTTTTACAACTCCTTCTTCAGGTTTATTCGGAGGAGTTATTTGAAAATTTACCATTTGTTCGGTTCCTTTTTTGGCAATGTCAAAAGGAATTGATTTTGGCTCAACGCTCCAACTTTTAGGTAAATCAAGTTGCAGGTTACCTTTTATTCCATCTTTTCCTGCTCTAATTTTGACAGTAACATTCTTAATTTTATTGTCTTTAAAAAGTAGTACTTTATCAGTTATAGCGGTAGTGACTTCTGGTACAATGTCAAGGTAATTGTATATCTCTCCCTTTACATCATCATTGTATTTGTAAACAACAATTCGTTCAAAAGGCATTTCTATTCCGTTCACTTTCATATTAAACACCACTTTTACTTCGCGAATAATATCTGGTATACCTCTGTTTTTTTGATCATTTACAGTGTACATTCCAACTGTTCCATTTTCTTGTAACCAATAAGGTTGTGTGTAATTGATAGCTTCTGGTAATTGTGAATCTAAGTTGATGTTGTTTAAAATATTATTTTTTAACTCTAAATTTTGACTTGTTTTTATTTCATTTGGTAATGTAGTTACACTCAATAATTGCATCGGAACTGAACTTCTATTAATAGCTTCGAGTTTCAATTTGATATTTGTTCCTGGAGTTGCCTCTTGATTTTGAGCAACAGCTTCTAAATACAAACCAGAGCATGCTGCAATAATTTCCTTTATTTCGGCTGATTTTAGTGGCGACCAATGATTTTCATCTAATGCCTGAATCATACTATAGGCTTTTGCTAGATTAGGAATGCTTAACGATGGATTTTTGTGGTCAAATTCAGCTGCAATTTTTGTCAATAATTCTCCAATAGTTTTTCCTCCTTTTACACGATTCCATGATGTGTCAATTCCTTCAAAAAGTGATTTTTTATTTTTTAAAGCTTCTCCATTTATAAATTCTAAATATTCAGTGTCTTCACCACGCACACCAGTGCTTCCAAAACCTTGTGACTGATGACGGCTGCGGCTCAATGCAGCTATTTCTTGATTTGATTTACCTACAGAAGGGTAGTAAGCACCCGTTTGCATAGCCATTAAATTGGTTTTGTCCGCTGCATTGTACTTTTCCATACTTCCATAAAACCACCAAGAAGTATTAAAAAACTGGCGTTTAGCTTGCCAAGGTTTTACATATTTTAATTGTTCAGGAAAAATAGTTGGATTATTAGTTAAATTAAAACTTTCTACACTTAATAATGCTGATGCGGTATGATGTCCGTGAGTTGTTCCCGGTGATCGATGATCAAAACGATTGATGATTACATCAGGTTGAAATTTTCTGATTGCCCAAACTACGTCAGCTAGTACTTTTTCTTTATCCCAAATTTGCAAAGTTTCTGTTGGATTTTTAGAAAAACCAAAATCATTAGCACGTGAAAAGAATTGCTCACCGCCATCAATTTTTCGGGCTTCAATCAGTTCTTGAGTGCGTATTACGCCTAATAATTCTCGAAGTTGTGTACCAATAAGATTTTGTCCGCCATCGCCACGAGTTAAGGAGAGATAACCTGTTCTTGCTTTTTGCTCATTTGATAAATAGGAAATCAAACGGGTGTTTTCATCGTCTGGGTGTGCAGCAATATACAAAACGGAACCTAAGAAATTTAATTTCTGAATTTGATTAAAAATTGCATCAGAAGATGGCTTTTTGGGATTTTGAGCACTTATAATTTGAAAAAATATTAGCAATGCTGTTAGGACTATAAATTGTTTTTTTTGCATTTTTATTATTTTAATTTGCAATAGCTCCAAATGTAAGTATTAAATATTTTTTTCTGAAATGTTTTTTACTTTCTTTATATATTGCTGAACTGGTACAAAAAAACGAGAGAGAACTAGTTATAGCTCTCTCTCGTTCGATTCAAAATTGTTATGAATTAGTCTCTATCATGTCCACGACCATGACTGTTTTTGCGACCGTGATCATGATTATCTCTTTTATTATCATGTTTTCTATACTCTCTGTGATTATCGTATTTTTTATAACTATTATGGTGACGATCGCTTACATAAACCCTACGGTTATTATTATAAACTACAGGTCTATTCCCATTATATCCTCTGTAATATTTTACTTTATGATTTCTAAAATTATTATAAGGTCTTGAACCATGATAATCATTTAAGACTACTGTACGACCAGAATATAAATCATAGTTTCTATATTGTCTTGGTAATGATCTGGAACGAATCCAGCTCCCGTTGCCATAATAAATAAACTGAGTGGCTCTTACATCATAGTATGCTTCTACATCTGGCAAATAATAATATTCAGCTTCAGAATAACCTGCTGGAGCCCACGCCGGAGCTGAACCAATATTTACATTAACTGAAACTTGTGCATGTATTGAACTTGATGCTAAGAGGATAATTCCTGCGGCGATTAGTTTTAATGTTTTCATTTTTCTTTAATTTAATTGAGTATATTTTATAATGGAATTGTATTCCTATTGAGAGATTTTCAAGAACTGTGCCAATGCAAAATAATTAACTTTTTTTTTAGATTTAATTATTCAGATGTTTTAATTGCTTTATAATAACTAAAGTTTAAAAATCTTTAGCAGAATGACTTATAGTTTATTTAATGTTTTTTATGATCTTTTTGATGCCCCTTAAAACCTTTTCTATTATCATGGTGATCCTGTTTTTTATAATAGGTTTTATTTTTTTGTACAAAAACTTTTCGGGATCCAATTGTTCTTTGTGGACTTCCTTTATATCCTTTACGATATTTAATTTTATGTTGTTTGTAATGCCCATAAGGTTTGTCACCATGATAATCCTTTAACACTACTTTATAGCCCTTGTATAAATCGTAATTTCTATAACGGCTCGGTAAGTTTCTAGAACGAACCCATTTCCCTCCGCCAAAGTAGATAAATTGTGAAGATCTAGTATCGTAATAGGATTCGATATCCGGTAAATAATAATAGTCCACTGCATTATATCCTGCAGGACCCCAAGCTGGAGGTTTACCAATATTCACGTTAACAGAAACTTGTGCTTGAATACTACTTGAACAAAAAAGTATAATTCCAAGTGCGATTAGTTGTAGTGATTTCATATGGTAATGTTTTTAATTACTAATTCCATTTTTTTAGATTATAGTGTTACTCTTTTTAGTAGTAGCCAAACTGTGTGCCAGAATGTGTTTTAAAAAAAATGTACTGACGAATATGAATATTTAATTATAAAATTTATTGTTAATCATTTAGTATTAATATAGTTATGAAATAAAAAAAGGAAATGATTTCTCATTTCCTTTTCTAAATATTTTTGTGATTCTTATTACAACAAAAGAATCAATAATAATATGATAATGATAATTGCACCTACTGATAAATAAACACCATTACCTGATGATTTTAAATCTGCTTTAATGGTACGAACTTCTTTTCTTAATTCTTTTTTTTCTGCTGAACTTAAATCAGACTTATCCATTGCTTTTATTTCTTCAAGACGATCAAGCATTACTTTAACTTCAGCAGGAACTTCTTTAGGATTGTTAGAAATTGCTGTTGGATTTTTTTCTGCAGCTAATACTTGGTTTGGTACGAAACTTAATGACAACACCATCATCATTAAATAAAAGGTAACTTTTTTCATTTGTTTTTGGTTTTTAATTATCAGATAAAAGTAAACATTAATCATTTGAATAATTTTATACAATTAGAATTTAAAGTTATATAATTCACATTAAATAAATTAATAACCAATTTATAAATTCCCACAAAAAAAATATTCCATAAAAATGCTACTAATATTATAGAATCTCTTTCAAAAGAGTTGCCTTATATTTTTATCAGCATTTATTTTACTATAGCTTGAATTAAATACTGCTCCATAATTTTATCAGCTTGCTTTTCTCCATATACAGTATTGTATGCAGTCGAAGTAATCACAATTACAAGTGGTTGGTCTTTAAATATAAAAATTTTATTACCACCGTTACCGCTTGAATAATATACTTCATAATTTTTGCCATTTACGTTATATGTTTTATTCCAGAACAAATAACCATAATATTCTTCCTCTGCTATTTTCATTTGGTGTGATAAACTTTTATCAACCCATTGTTTTGTCAAAATTTGTTTGCCATTCCAAGTGCCTTTGTTTTTATATAATTGCCCAAACTTTGCAAGGTCAATTGAACGTAACTGAACGCCACCTGCTGTGTTAACCACCTTTTGTGGTGTAAATTGCCATCTGTAATTTGTAATTCCTAATGGCTTAAATAGATTTTGGTGTGCATATTTTTCTAAACCATTAGGAACCTTTTTATCAATGATGTCGCCAAGAACTACCACACCCGCTGTAAAATAGTCCCATTGCTTTTGGGCTAATTTTGTTTTATCAATTGGAAGATTTAAAGTAAATTCAATCCAATTTTTAGTGGGATACATATTTTCTTCGTTTCCTGCTGATTCTGAATTTATATCGGAACCATCGAAAATAGAACTCATTGTGAGTAAATCTTTCAAAGTAATGCTGTCTTTTGCTACAGCATAATTTTGATAATTATTAAGGTTATAAAACTCATTCAAAGTTTGTGTTTCCGATTTTATGTAATTGTCTTTGATAGCAATCCCTAAAAGTGTAGATGCAAATGATTTTCCAACAGACCTTGTATCGTGTAATGTTGCTCTATTTGCTGCATTAAAATATTCTTCAAGGAGTATTTTACCTTCTTTTAGCACTACAATACTTGTAATGTCTTTAAAGGTTTTAGCTGCAATTTTTCGGTTCAGCTCTTCAATTTTTTGGATATCAATTTTACTGTTTGAAATTTGTAACTCTTTAAGTGGCTTTATATTTTGAACTTTAACCTGTTCTTCATTGAAAATAATTTCGGGAATTATAATTTTTAATTGTCCTTCGGCAATTAGGTTGCCAACTATAACTTCATTATTTTTTAAGTAAGGTCTAATTTCAATTTTAAGTAAATGTGTTCCGGTGCTAAAAGCATCCTCTCCGCCATTATAAAAAAACCTATTCCATAAAAATCTACCCCAAGAGTCTTCATTATTAGAACTTATTAGCGGAACTCTAAAAGTTGTTTTCTGGTTTTTGCTGCTAGTATTTCCGGCTCCAAGATTGAGGTTTTCAATATACACTATTTTATTATCCACGATAAATGTAAATTGATAATTTCCATTATTAGTAAGCTCATCCGCGGATAATTGAGGGGAAATTAAATGAAGATAATTCGTTAATGAATTACCCATAAAAACTCTTATGTTTAGATCCGTTTTATCTTTTATTTCAAACTCTTTTAGAAAATCATTTTGCTTTATATTTTCAATAGGAACATTATTAGACATAAATGCAATTTTGCCAACATTTTCTTTATGAATTGCAAAAGTAATACTATCACTTTGCACAAAATCAATTTTCTGTGCCAACGATTTAAGAGTTATCAGTAAAATAGTTACTAAAAGGGCAAATTTTTTTATCATATTTTAAATTTTAATAATCAATAAATTAAAAAACAATTTATTGATATAGTACTGTTCTTGGTTTTGCTAATTGAAAATCTTGAAAACCAAAATCGGTAGTGTCAAAAGAGTTTGTTTTAAAAATATTTTGTCCACTTCCTGGAATTGAAGGGTAGTAGCTTAATGAAAGTTGGAAAGAACTAAAGACTAAATAATCGTTGCTAATAATTATTCCGATTCCAACTTTAGAATAGGCTCTACTCTCGTGTAAACCTTTAGTAGCAGACCCAAGCATAGCAATGGAATAATTAAAGTAAGGATTGAGTCTAAATCCCCAAAGATCCCAAGGAGAATAAAACTGAGTTTGCAGCGTGACAATGGCTTTTTTAGTTCCATATTCAGCTATAGAAAATCCATTAAGGCCATAATTGTCATTAATGGAAATTTGATCTCCTTTTACAGGCACACGATTGGATCCTAAAACTAATTGTGGCTTAGCAAATTGTCTAACTTTCCATCTTCCCATGGTCATAAGATTAGTAAAATAATTGGCTTGGAAAGAAAATGCGGTTTGTTTTGGATTTGATTTTTCAAAAAAACTACCTAATTCAAAGTTTGCACTCAAAAATCCCCAACTATAAAAATTACCAAAAGCGGCACGTCCTCCCAAGTAATATCTTCCCGTACTATTTTTATACTGATAGCCACCCGTTAAGCCATAAATTTTTCCAATGGGAACATCTTCAATAATTCCATTTTGAAATATATAACGGTCTCGAATAAACTTACGGGAAGAAATACCAATTCCAATAAGTCCCATTTTTTGATTAGAATAAAAATTGGTGCTATCGTATGCTATAGAAGGACTTTCTAAATATTTTATATTAGAAAAACCTACTGATGTAATTAAGTTTGTAGTTCGTTCTCTCTCCGTATTTCCTTCAAAAAGTTTGAAAGATCTTCCCATCCAAATATCGTGCGTACTGTATTTGAAATTCTGAGAGGCAAATTTTAAATTAGCATCTTGAAGGCTATCTCTTCTAAACTGCTGATCCAGGTAAATTCCACCAGCCCATTTTGTTAACGGAGAATAAAATGGACGATCTATAGCAATGCTTTTACTATAGTAATTATCCAAATCAATTTGGTAGCTAATTTTAGAACTTATAAAAGTGTTTTTTATATTAGGAACCGTATAGGCAACATCGTAGGCATTTTTGCCATCACTAAATCTATTTTTAAATTTATTTTCCAGTTGATGACCAGTACCCAAAATATTGCGTTCAATTATTTTGAAATTAACTTTTGTATTTGAAACAGAACCTTTTGGAATAAGACTCCACGAATCTAAAACCCGTATCGAAATATCTACAGAATCTGGACTGTTCCCAATTGCTTTTGGATTAATTTCAACCCGATTTATATACCTTTGTGTACGAATTAAACGTTCAGATTCTTTTACTAAATAACTATCAAAAGCTTGATTTTTTTTAATCAATAATAAATTCATTATGGCAAATCGCTTGGTTTTTAAGTGCAATTTGTTTCCACTTCTTTCCGCCCAATTTTTAGGTTTTCTTGCAGTATCTGTCTCTGAACATCCAAAAGGATCAAGCGTAACAATATTTATGTTTCGAATTATTTTACCTTCAAAAGCGTCAAAGTTTCTTTGAACCTCTTTAATTTTTTTTTTGTTTAAAACAGGAGCCCTAAAGATAAGCTTGTGCATGACACGCGTGAACTTGTTTTTTTTAGAGTAATTTTTAATGTTATTGTAAACTGCAGCTGTGTCTTTCTTTACAGTTGTTTCTTGCGCTATTGCAACTTGAAAACAACTAAAGAATATAAAAAATAAAACTAAATTTATTTGTTTTGGCATGATTTAAAGATCCATATTAAATAATAAAATATTTAGCATTTTTTACACTATTAAAATAGTTAACAAGTTACACAACTTTATACAAACTAATTAAGTTGTACTATTAGGGTTTTTTTCGGTTGTGGTTTCGGTAAATACAGGAACTACAACATCTGCTTTTATTATATTTTTATCTGGAACAGTTTCTGAATCGAAAAGTGGTAATTTAATCTTGCGCCAAGTATATGTTTTAGGTAAATGATCCCCCATTAAATAGCCCCAAGGTTCTAATGATTCTATTCTGTCAAAAATAACTTTTAAAATAGCTAATATTGGAAGTGCTAAAAACATACCTGAAACCCCTGCAATTGCACCACCTATAATAATACCTATTATAGATATAAAAGCATTTATCTCTACTTTAGAACTTACAATCATAGGTACAATGATATTATTATCTATTAATTGAACTACGACTGTAATTGCAATTACACCTATAATTATAGATAAATCAGGTGTTCCTGTCAAGGAAGCAAGTATGCTTAATACACCAGCAACAAGAATTCCGATATAAGGTATCAAATTTAAAATTCCTGTAACCAATCCTAATAGAATAGCATATTTTACACCAATTAGCATGAATCCAACAGTTGTCATTGCCGAAACTAATATCATTTCAATAATCAATCCTACGATGTAACTATTGATGGCTACTCTAATATTGGTTAAAATATCTTTTAATTTCTCATGGTTTTCTTTTTTAAATAGTTTAGATAAAAAAAGTAAAAAATGAGTTCTGTATAAAAGAATTAAAAAGGTATAAATTGGAATTAATGTTAAATTCATCAACGTGTCTGTAAAAGACATTAAAGTAGTACCAATTAACTCTTTCCCTTTTTGAACTGAATCTTCTGTAGCACTGTCAATATATTTTTTTTGCTCGCGAGTACTTAAATTAAAATTATCATGAATAAATCCTTGAATATTATGAAGATGAATGCTTATATTTTTTTCTATTTTATCAAAATCATTTGTAAAATCACTTATTTGATAAGACAATACCACAAAAAGACCTACGAATACCAATACAAATAGAAGTACTGCAATCATTACGGCTACTACATGAGGTAACCTAATTTTTGCTTTCAAAAAGTTTACAATAGGATATAAAAGGATTGCAAACAAGAGTGACATCATTACAGGAACTAAGATGTTCTGACTGATATAAAAAATAAAGGTAATTGCTATTAGTCCCAGTAAAACCAGAGTTAATTTTGCATAAAATGGAAATTTTAATATATCGTTCATTGTTTTAAGTATTGTATTAGAACTTGTAAAAAGTAGGTTATTTTATAACAACAAATATGTTCTATTTTAAATAATAATCCCTTATACTTTTTTTAACATAACTTATATAATTATCACTTTTTTATCAATATTAAATCTTTAATAAAATAAAAGACATTGATTAAATTAATATCAATTGAAAAATATTTAATCAACAAAATCCTTATCTTTAAAATGATCTTTTAGAATCGATATTCCTTTTTGCAACATCAGGTTATTTGGATAAATGATGAGTTCTCCATCATAGGTTTTCAAAAAAACATGAAAAGCACCAATATCTTCTATTTCTGCTATTATTGGAAAATCTTTATCATGGATTTTTATCACATCACCAATTTTAAAAGGGAAAGAAAAAAATAAAATTATTCCTGCAGTAATATTACTCAAAATAGACCACTGGGCTATCAGAGCAACTCCTACAACTGTTGTAATAGATGAAAAAGCCCAAATAATATCCTGTGGTTTAACTCCCCATATCAGTATTAAAGCAATAATTGCTAAAACGTAAAGGAATAAATGCATGTATTTGACCACTAGATTTGTTCTATGTTCTAAGGTGTGGTTTGTTTTGGCATAACGCAACACTAATTTTGTAGTGGCAGTACGCAATAAAATTAGCAAAAGAAGTAAAACTCCACTTGCTATTAATTCTTTTGAATACTCTTGTAATGTTAACATGTCTTTAATTTAAATTAAGCTAATTTACTCAAATATCCGTACACTTTATCAGTGGGCATTCCCATGACATTCGCATACGAGCCTTCAATTTTAGAAACTCCTACAAAACCAATCCACTCCTGAATACCGTAAGCACCAGCTTTATCGTAAGGCTCAAAATTATCAATGTAATACAAAATGGCTTCGTCACTCAATGTGTTAAAGGTTACTTTTGTTATTTCATGTAAAACTGCTGTTTTTTCTTTGGTTTTAAAACAAACCGAAGTAATAACTTCGTGTATTGCATTTGATAATGATTTTAAAATTTCAAATGCATTTTGTTTGTCCTTTGGTTTACCCAAAGCTTGGTTATTGTGCCACACGATGGTGTCGCTAGTTATCAGAATTTCATTCTCCAGTAACTCTCCTTCAAAAGAACTTGCTTTTAATTGAGCTAAGTAGTCAGTAATTTCGTGTCCATTTAATTCTGGCGGATAGATTTCTTCAATATCTTTTAAGCGTATTTCAAAATCTAAGTCTAAATCTTTGAAAAATTGTTGCCGTCTCGGTGAACCTGAAGCGAGTATTAAATGATATTTTTTTAATTGATTTCTAAGCATTGTATTTCATATTTAAACTGATAACTACTACGGATATTATACCAAAAAACAGAATCCATTTTAAGAGTGAGCTTAAAGTATGAAACTCTTTTTTCGATTTTGCGGTCCAAATTTTTATAGAAAAAAAAACTAAAGGACTGCAGACAAAAAGCAACAAGTAAACGCTAACAAAAAGTAAATCTAATAAGTACTTGTTAATGTAATAAAGAAGCGAAAACAAGGGGATAAGACTTAATACAAACACTATTATAGTTGTGTTTTTTTTGCCTGCTACAATTGGTAGGGTGTTCATTCCTTCAGCATAATCGCCATCGAAATCTTCTAAATCCTTAACAATTTCTCTTATAAAATTAATCATAAAGGCAAAAATGGCGTAATCTAATAATATTGAAAAAAAGATTTTCATCTGTTGTTGATTGTCTAAACCTGTAGCAGGGAAAAGATCAAATATTCCAATAATTATAACACTAAACGATAACAATAACGCCACAACAACATTTCCTATGATCATCATTTGTTTTAAACTCGTTGCATACAAATAGAGCGTAGCGGCTATTAAAATGAAAATAGAAGCAAATCCTGGTTTTTGAATAACATTTGAAAGATAAAAACCAATACAAACGCCAGTTACAGTAAGTGCAAAATAGATATTATAGGCTTGTGTTTCTGAGATGCTTCTACCAACGATTACTTTATTTGGTTTGTTTTCATTATCAGTATTTTGATCAAAAATATCATTAATTACATAACCACCAGCAGCTATTAAAATAGTTGCTGCTATTAACAAACCGTATTGCCAATTGGCTAATGCCAAAGGAATATTTTGTAATTTAAAAAAACCAAATCTAAAAATAAGCTGCATTATAGCGAGCATTGAGAGGTTTTGGTACCGAATTAGTTTAAGAAAATGCACTTTTTTGCTGTAAATTAATATTAATATATAAAATGTATTAGGAAAAGGAACTACTCTTTTTTTGATTTTTTCTTGTTAACAATCAATAATTAATCGTGTTTTCCATCAAAATGAGCCATCCATTTTCCTTGTGCTTTCATAACTTGTTCGATAACATCTCTTGCTGCACCTTTACCACCATTTTTATGCGAAATGTATTTAGAGATTGTCTTTATTTCGGGACTTGCGTCTTGCGGACAAGTCGCTAATCCTACTAGTTTCATGACATGATAATCAGGAATGTCATCACCCATATATAAAACCTGTTCTGGTTTTATTTGATAAACATCAGTATACTCATCAAAAGTTTCTACTTTGTCAGGAGTTCCTAAATAAATATCTGTTATACCAAGATTTCTAAGGCGTACTCGAACACCTTCATTGCTTCCTCCAGAAATAATACAAACTTTATAACCACTTTCTACAGCTGCTTTCATTGCATAACCATCACGGATATTCATCGTTCTAAGGATTTCTCCTTCATTAGTCACAAAAACAGAACTGTCTGTAAGTACTCCATCTACATCAAAAATAAAAGTAGTGATGTCGTTCATTATTTCTTTATAACTTTTAGCCATTATTTTGTATTGATTGGGTTAGTATTTTATAAATTGTAAGGTGATTTGTATTGGTTATAAAAGTTTCCTGTACTTTAATAGTTTCAATATCATTGCGTTTTGCTGGACCAGTTTGAGCTTCGTTAGGAGAAAGTGCCAATATTTTATGAGCAGTTTCCACAATTAAAGGTTTTAATATGTCAAATGGAACTTGATTTTCTTGACAAATTTCATTCCCTATTTGGTATAAATGATTTGTAAAATTATTAACAAAAACAGCCGCAACGTGTAAAGCTTTGCGTTGTTCTGAATTTATGGCATAAATACTTTCTGAAATAGACTTTGCGATTGTATTTAATAATTGAAAATCAGTTGCATTTTCACTTTCTAAACAAATAGGAATAGTTTTAAAATCAACTTCTTTATTTTTAGTAAAGGTTTGAAGAGGATAAAAAACACCTTTTCGATTTTCATTGTTTAAACTACTTAAAGGCACACTTCCTGAGGTGTGAACTACTAAGCGATTTTTGAAAGGAAGATTTGAAACCACCTCTTGAATGGCATCATCATTAACAGCAATAATATATAAATCAGCTTCTAATAATTCATTGTATTCAGTTGTAATTCGATCGTAATCGAGCAAATGTACTAGGCTTTCTCTCTTTCTGGTAAAAACCTGAATAAGTTGTACTTCATTACTCGCTTTTTGAGCTTTTTCAAAGGCAAAAATTAAATGCTGTGCAACATTTCCAGAACCAATAATAATTACTTTAGTCATTTGGCAAAATTAACAAAAAAAACGGTTTCATTTCATCAGATTTCAGTGGGATTCAAAAAATGATATTTTCAAAAAAAAGCGTTCAATTTATTGCTAAAAAAGAAGCTGATTTTTTGGTTTAAATTAACAAATGTGTCAATATGAAAGTCAACAATTTTAAGTACTTTTGTGGCAATTTACATAACGTAATCCCATAAAAATGGATAAAAAAATATTTTCTTTTTTGTTTTCTACTCGATTAATGGCTTTTTTATTTATCGCATACGCAGTAGCCATGGCTACCGGAACTTTTATCGAAAGTAAATACAATACCGACACCTCAAAAATTCTAATTTATAATTCGTGGTGGTTTGAAGCCATTCATGTTTTTTTTCTAATCAACTTTATTGGTAATATCAAACGTTACCAGCTTTTAAAGAAAGAAAAATGGGCTACATTAATACTTCATTTGTCCTTTATATTTATAATTTGTGGTGCTTTCGTAACGCGCTATATTAGTTACGAAGGAATGATGCCTATTAGAGAAGGTGCTTCTGAAAATCAAATTTTTTCAGATAAAACTTTTTTAACGGTATTTGCAGATGGTGAGTACAAAGGTGAAATGAAGCGTAGGGTTTTTGAAAAACAATTGCTACTTTCTCCAGCTACGAATAACAATTTTAGTATGTCAGAAAATTTTGCAGACACAAAATTTGAAGTACAGTATCAAAATTTTATCATGGGCGCCAAGGAATATGTAAAACCTGATCCAAAAGGAATACAGTATTTAAAAATTGTTGAAGCTGGCGATGGCGGACGTCATGAACATTTTTTGAAAGAAGGGGAAGTGCAAAACATTCATAATGTTTTGTTTTCATTGAATAAATATACTGATGGAGCTATAAATATTACTACAACTGGAAAAGAGTACACGATACAAACTCCTTTTGAAGGTAATTTTATGAGAATGGCAGATAAGCTAGAAGGAAAAGTGGCAAAGGATAATGTTCAGCCATTAATGATGCGTTCGCTTTACAGTATCGGTGATATGCGATTTGTATTTCCAGATCAAGCCGTAAAAGGAATAATTGATTACGAATCGGATAACGATTATAAAGCGAAAACCCACGAAGATGCATTAGTTATTAAATTACAAGCTGAAGGACAAGAAAAAGTGGTTACCGTTATTGGATCTAAAGGTAAAATTGGAGATCCTAAGACGGTTAAAATAGGAAAAATTGATTATACCTTTTTCTACGGAAGTAAGGCTTATATTCTACCTTTTAAAATAAAATTAAATAAATTTATTGCACAAAAATATCCTGGTACAGAAAAAAGTTACTCTTCCTTTGAAAGTAAAGTAACCGTTGAAGATGAAAAACCATTTGACGCCAGAATATTTATGAATAACGTTTTAGATTATAAAGGATACCGTTTCTTTCAATCGGGATTTGATCCAGATGAAAAAGGAACTATTTTATCAGTAAATCACGATTTCTGGGGAACAGGACTTACTTACATTGGTTACTTCTTATTGTATTTTGCTATGATGGCAATAATGTTTACCAAACATTCTCGTTTTGCTGATATTAAACGAAAACTAGAAATTGTAAAAATGAAGAAAGCAAAATTGTTAACCATTCTGATGCTATTATTCAGCTTTAGCACTTTTGCTCAAGAAAAAGAACACGATCACGCAGATCATGCGGGTCATGCTCATACCGAAGCTGAAGCGATTCCGGAAAGTCACACCAATCATACTAAGAAGGCTTTAAGTCAAGAGGAATTAGAAGGTTTAATTTTAAAATTTAAAGTTCCAGAAGCACACGCTTCTAAATTTGGACGTTTGGTTATTCAAGATGGTGGTGGGAGAATGAAGCCTATTAATACATTCTCTTCTGAATTGTTGCGAAAAGTAAGTCACAGCAATAGTTATAAAGGAATGAATTCCGATCAGGTTCTTATGTCAATGACACAATATGCCGGTTATTGGATCGAAATTCCAATTATTTACCTTAGAACTGGGAATGATAGTATTCGTAAAATTATTGGAGTTGATAAGGCAGCAGAATTTGCTCCTTTTGTATCCTTTTTCGATGACAAAGGAAATTACAAATTGTCTAAATATCTAGAAGAAGCGTTTAAATCCGGAAATCCGAATCAATTTGAAAAAGATTTTATTGAGACAGATAAGAAAGTAAATTTAATGGAATCTGCTTTAAGTGGAAGAATATTAAAAATTTTCCCTATTCCAAATGATAAAAATAACAAATGGATTTCTTTCTTAGAACTCAACGAAGCAGGCTTAAAAGGAATGGAAGCAACTTACACCAAGAGTGTATTGCCTCTTTATTTTGGTTCATTGGCTAACGCTGCAAATTCTAAAGATTATAAAACTGCTGACGAACTATTAGAAAGTATACACGGTTTTCAAAAACGTTTTGGTAGTACAGTAATGCCAAGCGAAGAAAAAATCACTTCTGAAATATTGTATAATAAATATGATGTTTTTCAAAAACTACCTGTTGGTTACATTATTGCATCTATTTTAATGTTGTTTTTTACTATTTTAAAAATATTTAAAGAAAGAAAATCTTTGAACTACTTGGTAAATTTCATGCATATCACCGTTCTTTTATTATTTTTAATACACACTTTTGGATTAATTGCAAGATGGTATATTTCGGGTCACGCACCTTGGAGTAATGCGTATGAGTCTATAATATATGTGGCATGGGCTACTATGTTTTTTGGACTTGCTTTTGATAGTAAATCGAAACTAACAGTTGCTTCCTCTGCCTTTGTAACGGCAATGATATTAGGAGCAGCTTATATGAACTGGATCGATCCTGAAATTGCTAATTTACAACCCGTTCTTAATTCCTATTGGTTAATGATTCACGTTGCCGTAATTGTGGCAAGTTATGGTCCTTTTGCATTGGGAATGATTTTAGGTTTTGTTTCTTTATTATTGATCTTTTTTACCAATGAAAAGAATAAAGCTAAAATGGATTTAAACATTCAAGAAATCACTTATATCAATGAGTTAGCTTTAACTATAGGTTTGATTATGTTGACTATTGGTAACTTTTTGGGAGGACAATGGGCTAATGAAAGTTGGGGACGTTATTGGGGTTGGGATCCAAAAGAGACTTGGGCCTTAATTAGTATTATGGTTTATGCCTTTGTTATTCATGCTCGATTTGTACCTTCATTACGCGGTAAATGGTTTTTTAACTTGATGAGTATGTTTGCCTTTGTATCGATTTTGTTCACGTATTATGGTGTCAATTTCCATCTAGTTGGTTTGCACTCTTATGCTAGTGGAGAAGCACATTCTTTAAGTTGGATTTGGTATTCAATGGGAACTATTTCTCTAATCGGAATATTGACGTATCCAAAATATAAAAAGTATTACAAGAAATAAGATTAGTATTCTTTTCTATAAAAAAAAGGTTCAACTGTATGGTTTAACCTTTTTTTATGCTTCTAATTCTTTTTTATAGAGCTTATAATATTCTAAAGGTGGCATTCCTGCTATTTCCTTGAAACTAGTAAAAAAGGGATTATAGGATGTAAAACCAACTTTTTTCGACAATGATTCTAAGGTATTGTTACTAAGGAAATTTAATTCAATAAGATGAATGGCATCGTGAATTCTGATTAATTTTTTAAATTCAGAAAAAGAGAGAAAAGAGTGGTACTTAAAAAGATATGAAATGTGGCTTTTTGGTATTTTTAAGTTTGTAGACAAATCTGTAATACTTAAATCGGCATTTCTAAACAACTCAAACTGTAGTGCTACAGTTTCAATCTGTGAAATATAAACCATTATATTTAAATCTATTTTTTCTTTAAGAATTGAATGTTGGCAGTTTTTAAGTGCGATATCTGAATTGATTTTCCAAATATCTTTTAGTGCTAAGTTATTATTTTTATTCTCGTTAAACTTTTGATGTAATAAATTGTATCCAAAAAGAATTTCGGGAGAAATTAGAATTTTGAATAGTATTACAGCCCAAATTAATGCAGAGATCCACTGATACAAAAATCCCTTAATGCTTTCATTTGAATATATTTCTACGCAAACGGATATAAAAAGTCTTATGAGCGTTAAGATTAGCCCAACAAATAGGAATAAGGTCCAATTATTTATTAATTTATTTTGCTTTTGAAGTACTTTGATTTTTCCTCTTCTACTCCAAATTTTTGTTTTTAGAACGTCAAAACATAAAAATATATATGTTATCGCAAAAATAAAAAACAAAATATATAATACTATTTCTAAGGAATGGCTTCCGAGATTAATTTGATCTTGACTATTTATTATCAATAACAAAGCAATTGGAAAGATAAAATGCAAAAGATCTTTAGGATAAATTTTATTTTTATTTTCTGCTAAATTTTTAAAATAGAGATAACATATTGGTATCACTATAATCGAAGCATTCGAGTATTTTGAAAAAGTAGTTTTGAAAGAAGGTTCAAAAATAAAATAGGTCAATCCCGAGAATAAAAATCGAAGTGAAATAATAAGAATTAGAATAATGATATATGGATTCATCATTCTATTTACAGTGTAGTTTCTAAAAATTAGAAAGGCTGTTGTAACACCAATTATTCCCGTTACAATAAAAAGTAAGCTTGTTAACATTTTCTTGTTTTATTAATTTATAAAGTAAATGTGCCGTTACAGAAAACAATAAATGTAATGTATTTAATAATACTATATTTCTTTCAAATAGAAATTGATTCTATGGAGATCATTTTTCCTTTATCCTTTTTTTTGACCATTAATACTTAATTTAAGAGTTACTAATAACTGAAAAGTTTTTACTAATTAATCAAATATTCGTTTAAAAGCATTTTTTATCGATAAAAGGTGTTAATTTTATTATAATATTGACTTAAATTAATTTCTATGAAATATTTATTACTTCTTTTTTGTTCTACATTTTATGGTCAAATATTACATCATCAAATGATTTCTTCGCAAAGTAAATCTGCAACTTTATCTAATGGTATGCTTGTCAAACAAACCGTTGGCCAACAAAGTGTAATTGGAAATTCGAAGGGTGATTTTATTGTCATACAAGGCTTTCAACAGAATTATTGGGCAAAATTGTTGACAGATGTTCCCATAAAAGGAAATCTAGTTGTTACTACATATCCAAATCCATTTATTACTAGCATAAATTTTGAATTTTCTAAACCTATTAAAGAAATTTCTATAACTGTATTTGATATTGGTGGTCGTTTATTATTCAATCAACTTAAAGAAGTTAGGGAAGGTATTTTAACATTAGATTTATCGGGGTTACCAAACTCTCTTTATTTAGTTAAAATTACCAATAGTGAAATTAATCAATACGTTAAAATCATTAAAAAATCATTATGAAAACAAAACTACTTTTATTTAATTTACTTGTTTTAAGTCAGTTGGCATCTGCTCAAGAAATATTTTTTAAAGCTGGAAAAAATCTAACTTCCTATAGTTATAGTAGTTCCTCTGAAAATCAAATTTTGAAATTAAAAAGTAAAATTGGAGCTAATTATGAAATTGGATATCAAGAAAATTTCAAAGAAAAGTTCAGTTATCAAGCCAGTGTTACCTTAAACCAATTTAATAGTTTTAGTACAAATGAGGTACAAACCTATTCTTGGAATACTACTTATATAGGCTTAAAAAATGGTATTGGATATGTTCTTTTTAAAAATCAAAAAAATCTTTCAGTTGAACTTAAAGGAGCAGTAAATCTTGCAACAATAATAGATGGTAAGGAGGAGATTAACGGCGTTATTTATGATATAAAAAAACTTCCAGAATTTAAAGGTTTATTTTTTCAACCCAGTATTGGCTTAGATTTAAAATATCCTATAAATGATAATTGTATAGTTAATTTAGGTTATACTTTTTCGAATGCCTTTAAATTTTCACATCCTACCGATGAAAAGTTAGCCTTTATTACAAATCAAATTTAATTTGGACTTCATTTCCCTTTATAAAAAACTTATTATGAAAAAAATCTACTTAATATTAGTTTTTATAGTTAGTACCATTGCGCATTCACAAACAAATGGAATCAGCTATCAAGCCTTAATTTTGAATCCAAATGCTCAAAAAATGCCAGGTATAAATCCTGCTAATACAGCATTAGTAAATCAGTCAGTTTGTTTGCAATTTAGTATTGAAGATGAAGCGCAGCAATTAGAATATAAAGAGACTATTAGCGCCGTTACAGATGAAATGGGTATGGTTAATTTAGTAATTGGCTTAGGAAATCAAACGGGTGGTTATGCTATTAATTTTAAATCTGTAAATTGGATTTCGGGTTTAAAAAAATTAAAAGTTGGTGTAAATACCACAGGTAATTGCTCTTCTTTTATGGAAGTTAGTGATCAAGTTTTCAATGCTGTTCCTTTTGCTTTTTCAGCTCAAACGGTAAGTGGAATTGTGGGTATTGAGAACGGAGGAACTAACGCATCTAATATTGTGGATGCCAAAATAAATTTAATTCTAAATAATGTTGATAACACCCGTGATATTGATAAACCCATAAGTAATGCTACTCAAAGTGTTTTAGATTTAAAAGAAGTGCTACTTAATAAATCAACCAATGTTATTGTTGATGGTTCGTCAGATGTTAAATATCCAACTGTTAAGGCATTAAAAACCTATGTAGACAATCAATTTTCAAATGGTGTTGTGGTAGATGCAGATGCTACAAACAAAGGTAAAATACAATTATCTGGTGATTTAGCTGGTACTGCAGCACTTCCTAAAGTACCAGGACTGTTATTAAAAGCGAATATCGATTCTCCCACTTTTACAGGAACGGTTACCGGAATTAATAAAGCTATGGTAGGATTATCAAATGTAGAAAATACGGCTGATGTAGATAAATCGGTTTCAACAGCTACGCTAACAGCTTTAAATTTAAAAGCGAATATCGATTCTCCTGCTTTTACTGGAACGGTTACCGGAATTGATAAAGAAATGGTGGGATTATCAAATGTAGAAAATACGGCTGATGCAGATAAATCGGTTTCAAACGCTACACAAACAGCTATAAATTTAAAAGCAAATATCGATTCTCCCACTTTTACGGGAACGGTTACCGGAATTGATAAAGGAATGGTGGGATTATCAAATGTAGAAAATACGGCTGATGCAGATAAATTGATTTCAACCGCTACGCAAACGGCATTAAATTTAAAAGCGAATATCAATTCTCCTTCTTTTACGGGAACTGTTACCGGAATTGATAAGGTAATGGTGGGTTTATCCAATGTAGAAAATACGGCTGATGCAGATAAATTGATTTCAACAGCTACTCAAACAGCATTAAATTTAAAAGCGAATATCAATTCTCCCACTTTTACCGGAACGGTTACCGGAATTAATAAAGCAATGGTAGGATTATCAAATGTAGAAAATACGGCTGATGCAGATAAATCGGTTTCAACAGCTACTCAAACAGCTTTAAATTTAAAAGCAAATATCGATTCTCCCACTTTTACGGGAACAGTTACCGGAATTGATAAAGCGATGGTAGGATTATCCAATGTAGAAAATACGGCTGATGCCGATAAATCGGTTTCAAACGCTACGCAAACAGCATTAAATTTAAAAGCGAATATCGATTCTCCCTCTTTTACCGGAACGGTTACCGGAATTGATAAAGCAATGGTGGGTTTATACAATGTAGAAAATACGGCTGATGCTGATAAATCGGTTTCAACAGCTACTCAAACAGCTTTAAATTTAAAATCAAATATCGATTCTCCTGCTTTTACTGGAACAGTTACCGGAATTAATAAAGCGATGGTGGGATTAGCAAATGTAGAAAATACTGCTGATGCCGATAAATCGGTTTCAACAGCTACGCTAACAGCTTTAAATTTAAAAGCGAATATAGATTCTCCTGCTTTTACTGGAACGGTTACCGGAATTGATAAAGCAATGGTAGGATTAGCAAATGTAGAAAATACGGCTGATGCCGATAAATCGGTTTCAACAGCTACGCAAACAGCTTTAAATTTAAAAGCGAATATCGATTCTCCCACTTTTACGGGAACAGTTACAGGAATTGATAAAGCAATGGTGGGTTTATCTAATGTAGAAAATACGGCTGATGCCGATAAATCGGTTTCAACGGCTACGCAAACGGCATTAAATTTAAAAGCGAATATCGATTCTCCCTCTTTTACCGGAACTCCCAACTTACCAGCAACTACAATAGCTGCAACACAGTCTGCAGGAAATAATTCTACAGCAATTGCCACAACTGCTTTTGTTGGAGATGCCCTAAATACTGCCATTAACGGAAATTTTGTTGATATAATATCTGATCAAACTATTGCAGGTACAAAAACGTTTTCTAATTCTATTCAAATACAGGATCAATTACGCTTTTTAAATACTTCTGGAGCGGTAAAATGGGAATTGTATTCCTCTGGAGATGACATTTCATTTTCGCAATCAGGTGTTGATTTTAATCAATTTATGGTAAAATCTAATGGGGAAGTTTCCTCTAGAGGAAGTATGACTGTCAACGAGTCTGGAGTTACCGGAAAAGGTCTTATTTTATCTGATGATGGTGATTTTGTAGATATGAATGATGGATATGGAACTTTAAGGTTCTCCTCTGGTGTAAAAGTTACTGATGCAAATAAAGGAGGTGCTACTGTAATTACATTAGGAGCAAATGGGAGAATTGAAGCAACAAATCAAATAGTTGCTGGAGAAGTTACCTATACAAATATTGATGGAACAGTTGGTCAAGTATTAGCTACAGATGGTTCTGGAATTACTTATTGGATGACGCCAACAGTACCTACAAATAACGATTTTGTAGATCTAACAACTGCACAAACTATTCTTGGAGTAAAATCTTTTGATAAAGATATGGTTGTAAATGGCATTACAGTAGGGAGGGGAAATTTTAATGAAAATTCTAATACAGCAATAGGCTTAGGTGCTTTACAAAATAATGCTGGTTATGCAAATACTGCTGTGGGAAGGGCTGCTTTACCAGAGAATGTGGATGGTAATGGTAATACAGCTTATGGTTATTTATCCCTTGGAAATAATGTTTCTGGAAACAATAATGTTGCTATAGGTTCTCAAGCATTATTATTAAATACTAATGGTTCAGAGAATACTGTAATTGGTCACAATGCGGATGTATCCGTAGATGGAATTTCTAATTCTATTGCGATTGGGTCTGAGGCAATTGTTACTACTTCGAATACCATCCAACTAGGGAATAGTAATATAGAAAATGTAAAAACGACAGGAACCTTAACTTCTGGAGCCATCACTTATACCAATACAGATGGAACAACCGGACAAGTTTTGTCTACTAATGGAACTGGTACAACTGTATGGGTTAATGCTGCACATGATATTACTGATGCATCTGAAGAAATTTTATCAACATTATCTCAAACAACTTTTACGCTTGCACAAATTCCATCTACAAAAAGCAAAGTAAAAATGTATGTGAATGGTATAAGGATCAGCAATACGGCCTATAGTGTTACTAATGACGTTTTGACCTACATTCCAGCAAATAATGGAAATGCTATATTGAGTGATACTGATAGAATTCAGTTTGATTATTTTTATTAAACAGGGGTAGAGATATCAAAACAAAAATCAGAAAAAAATGAAAAAATATTATTTAATAATAGGTTTATTTTTCTCGCTAATGAGTTATGCTCAAGGGAATTATACCATTACTAATTTAAGTGATGATGGTGCTATTGGAAGTTTGAGATATGCTATTGAAAATACTACAGCCACTACCATTGATTTTGATTCAAATCTTATAGGAACTTTGACCTTAACAGGTAATTTACCCACTATTTCTCGAGATTTGACAATAACAGGAAATGGAACTAGTAATTTGATCTTATCTGGTAATAATTCTTATAAAATGTTTCAGGTTACTAATGGTGCATTATTGACAATTTCTAACATTACTTTTACAAAAAATGCAGCGGGAATGGGTTCGATTTTTAGAGCCCAGAATAATAATTCGGCTGTAATGGCGAGCAATATAAACATAATAGATAATGTCAATACTTATGCTTTTTATACCAATGATTCATCTACAATAACTATTTCTAATAGCACATTTATCTCTAACTCTAGTGTTTTATTTGGAAGTAATTATGGAAGTACACCTAATACTACATCAGATATTGAAACGGATTATTCCAATAGAATAACTGTTTTAGGATGCACATTTACTGCAAATTCTGGAACAATATTTAACACAGAACGTTACGTAAAAATAGATAATTGCAATTTTTACAATAATACAGGTCAAATAGGAAATTTTCGAGGTCTAAATAGATACCAAGTTTTAAACTCTACTTTTATTAATAATTCTGCAGGATCTTTATTTTCTTTTTATTCAGATATAGTTTATGGTACTTTTTTGGCTACATTAGGCACAAATCAGCACTTATTTGAAGGCAATACATTTAAAGATAACTCGGGTACAATCATAAATACAGGAAGCGTTAATGAACAAAGTTTAACCACAATTAAAAACAATATTTTCATCAATAACGGAACTACTTATTCAGGAACTCCAGCAGTAATTATTAATAATAGCTTAGATAACTTCTTCAATTCAATTGTACATTATGTATCTCAAAGTACGGTGAGTATTACCATGAATCGTCCTGTTTTTAATACAAATTCTGGAATTGGAGATTTAGAAACTACAGATTTTGAGCTTTCAATAGTTGGCGGTAATGCAATTTTAGCTTCTCAATCACCTTCTAGTATTAGTTCAAGCGGAAATACATATACATTAGGAATTGCACTTTTAGGAGAAATTTCTGGTGAAGAAGTGCTTACTGTTTCTCCAGTAACCAATTCTATTTTTGATAGCAGTTTTAATATTGCAAGTAATAGTCAAATTAACAATTCGGTAAAATTAAATTTTTTAGACGATGATTCTGATGGCGTTTCTAATTTTCTAGACCTATGTCCTAATACGCAAGCCGGCGTAAGAGTTTATCCAAATAATGGTTGTGAGGATACCACATATCCTTTTATAACTTATTTTGATTATAACTCTTACTCTATTAATTACACTAATAATTTTACTTCTACAACAAATCGCAATTTGTATTTTTTAAGTTATGATAATAATTGGAATAGTTCTCTAAAAAAATTGACACCTCAAAAGGTTTTATCGGATATATTTTCATCAACAGAATTAAATATAGAAAAATTAACTAATGATGGTTCAAATAATATCTTTATTTCCTGTTATAACAATAGTAGTGGAACTTATGAAATAAAGAAAATTAATCAGGATAATGTAGTTGAAACTATTTATAGTTTCAACAATGAATACTATATTCAAGATTTTACAGTCGATAAATTGGGTGTTGTTTATTTGTTTTTATATAATAATAGTACAAATTCTAGATCTTTAAAAAAAATTAATTCAGACGGAACCTTAATAACTTTAGAAAATAATTCAATTGGATATTACCAATATTTGACTATTGATGGATTAGGGAATCTATATTTTGTGTACAATGACAATAATTTTAGTACAATAAGAAAAATGACAAGTGATGGAAATATTTCTGATTTCTACACCGATAACAATACTTATATTCAAAATTTTAAATTCGATAGTTTAGGAAATATGTATGTTGTTAGCAACAATAATATGTCTAATTTTTATCAAATAAAAAAGATTTCTAAAGCGGGAATTGCTACAGATTTATTTACATTAAATGATGGTTATATCCAAAATATTGCAATAAACACAATGGGTAGTTTGTATTTTTCTACTTATAACTTTATTACAAATGAGAGAGCGATTAAAATAAGGAGTGATGACGGAATTATAGTTTCTTATCCTGATTTTTTAGGACAAGAATTATATAATGATTCATTTGGTAATATCTATTTTTCTGATAATCAAAACAAAAAAATAATAGCTACAAAAATTACAACTCTTGCTGCCGATTTATCAAATTTTGCTGCTATTAATAAATATTATTTCGACCAATCATTTACTATAATTAATCCAGACAGTTCTAGTAGTGGTGCATTTACTTTTACCAGTGATAATACAAACGTAGCTACAATAACGGGCAATACCATTACTTTTACTGGTATTGGAACGGCAAATATTACTGCAAATCAAGAGGCAGATGCTAATTATGAAAACGGTTCTATTTCTGCTTTACTAACGGTAAAGGGTTCAAAAGTGGTATCTAAATATGGCGTTATTTCTGAGACTGATACTAATTATGTTAATAAAAATGGGAGCATAGGAACCATAAATGCTGTTGATGCTAATGGAAAAGAAGTAAAAGTGAAAACTCAATTATAATAAACAATTGAATTGAAGAAATACGGTATAGTCTTATTTTATAAAGTATCTAATAAACTATGCTAATTTTATTTTACAACATAAAAAAAAGGTTCAACTTGATGGTTGAACCTTTTTTATTTAACTAGATTTTATTTATACCTTTCCTAAAGTATATAATTTTTCCATTGTGGGAGTTAAGCTTCCACCAGCAGGTTCTAACGTAATTCCAAAAGCTTCTGCTTGATCCGTATTGTTTACTGCAAACAGTTTTTGATCATTCGAATCAAAATTATCCAATAAACCAATACTAGTTGGCGTAAGCGGATTTAATTTCAAAGCCCAAACTTGATAAACCATTCCTTCTGGAGGTTCTGGTAATCCTGCTGCGTCAATATAAACCACTTTTGTGTCCTTATTCCAATATACTTTTGCCGAAGATTCTGGAGCAACAGTTTGTCCGCCAAGAGCAACTACAATATTTTTTACATCTCTAAATACTGCCAAACTGGTTTCGCTTGCCTTATTTTTAAGTTCTAAATTTTTGAGGTCTTTTTCTAATTTTACTTTTTCTACATTGGCATTAGCAACTTGATTGGTAGACATTTCCATCTGGTTGTATTGATATCCAATTCCAACTAATAATAAAACTGCTGCCGCCCAACCTACATATTGAGACCAATTTTTTTTAGGTTCTAATTCAATTATTTTAGAATGCTTTAATTCTAATTTTACTTTTATTTTCTCGTAATTCGCTACAGAGTGAAATGGTGAAAAACTAGATGATAATGCTACAATTGCTTTCTCTATAGCAACGATTTCGGCATCAATCTCTGCATTATTTTTTGCCATTAAAGCAACTTCTTCGTTTTCAGTTTCATTAAGCAAACCGTAAACATAGAGTTCCAAGACACCTGATTCTATATATTCTTTTGTTTCCATTATACTTTCAAATAATTTCGTAGATCGTTAATACAATTTCTATTTTGTGTTTTAACTGTTCCTAAAGGGATTGCCAACTCATCCGACGCCTCTTGTTGGGTGTAACCTTTAAAAAACAGTAAATCTATTATTTGAATACATTTTGGTTTTAGTCTTTTTACAAATTCCTGTAAACCTATTGTATCCACTTTGTCAGACAATTTAGAACTGTCTTCAAAGTGATTTACGAAATTATCAGTAGAAAGGTTTTTTTGACTGTTATTAAAGTTTTTAGAACGAAGTTTATCTATAGATGAATTTCTAGCAATATTCAAAATCCAAGTATAAAATCTTCCTTTACTTTCATGGTAACTATCCATGTTTTTCCAAATTTTTACGAATACTTCTTGTAGGACATCTTCTGCCTCTTCTCTGTTTTTTATCAAAACATTAATGACAGAAAATAAGCTTTTGTGATACATATCATAAAGATGTGTAAAAGCTCTTTCATCCTTTTTGTAAATTAATACCAATAACTCTTCCTGACTCATATACTTATAATTTTACTATTGCAAACTTATGCAATCTTGCCTACAATTAAAGAAATTAATATTGATTATTGTAATTTAATAATTTCGTTTTTATGCGATTGATAAACAAACTAAAAAAAACATAACATTATTGTTATCATAAAAGTATCAAAATATTTGATTTAACTATAAAATGTTATTTTACTTTTATTTTTGATAAAAATATTCAATTATGCAAACACATTAATTTAATAAAAAAGAAATAAATTTTTGTAAATTGTAAACTATAAATATACTAAAAAATAAATTTTGCTATTTTAAAATAGAATAATTTTATTTAAGATATATTTATATTTAAAAAGTTAATTTTCTGTTTTTAAGGACATTAATATTAATAACAAATATTTATTTTTATGCAAAATATGAAATAGAATTTTTATAGTATATAGAATTTATAGTTAGTACTTTTTTTATATTAAGTAAAAATTAATGTGAATTCTTAAAGAGTTATCAATCTGTATTATGAAGCTGAATCGACTGATTTAATCTTCTTTTTTTTAACTTCTGTTTAACTAAAATAAGTTTTAATGAGACAATTAATTGTTTAATTTTATAAAAAATTAAATTATGAAAAATCTAGTATTAATAGCGAGCTGTGCTTTGTTTATGTTTAGTTGTCAAAATCAAGCACAATCAAAAAAAACAAAAGCTAACATGAATGAATCAGCAGTAGTTGCCAAAGAAAATATTTATCAGTTTAAAGTGCAAGATTTATCAGGAGATATGTTTGATTTTGCCACGCTGAAAGGTAAAAAAGTATTGATTGTAAATACAGCTTCAAAATGTGGTTTAACCCCACAATACAAAGATTTAGAAGCTACTTATAAAGAATACAAAGACAAAGGTTTTGTAATAGTAGGATTTCCTGCTAATAATTTTGCCTCACAAGAGCCAGGATCTAATAAAGAAATTGCTGCTTTTTGTCAGCAAAATTATGGTGTATCTTTTCCTATGATGGACAAGATTTCTGTAAAAGGAGATGATATGGCGGCAATCTATCAGTTTTTGACTCAAAAATCTAAAAACGGTTTGCAAGATTCGAACGTAGAGTGGAATTTTCAAAAATACTTAATTAATGAAAAAGGAGAGTTAGAAAAAGTAATTGCTCCTCGTACTTTAGTTACTTCTCCAGAAGTTATAGACTGGATAAAAGCATAATTACAAAATATAGATTTTCAAAAAAAGCGATTTACAGTTTTATGTAAATCGCTTTTTTTTTGATTAGGATATTATAATAAATTAAAACTTTTCGTTTCTAAAAATTTCAGCTACAGCCGCTTCGTAGTTTCGAATACTTTGTGCTTTTTTAATTTTCTTTAGCACTTTATGAGGATTAGAAAAAGTAGCAGAGAAATATTCCCATAAATGATACATTTTTAATAAAATGTGAGTCGAACCAGATAGGGATTCGCTGTATATGGCATATAAAGTATCGTGAAAAGCATTGAATAATTCAATCTTATTTTCAGGATATTCAATCGTGTTATTTTTTATCATGCTTGGCAAAAAGGGATCAGAAATCAATCCTCTACCAATCATCCAGTGATCAATGCTAGGAAAACGCTGTTGCATTTCATGAAATTTAGTCACAGATGTAATATCACCATTGTAATAGAGTTTGTGCTTGGTGTTGTCAATACATTGTTGAAAAGCGTCCAAATGAACACCACCTTTGTACAGTTGTTTGCCAATACGGGCATGAATCGCAATATTTTTTATAGGATAGGTGTCTAAAATAGGTAAGACATCAAGGATTTCTTCACTGTTTTCATATCCCAAACGCATTTTCATAGATACAATAATATCAGATTCAGAATGCGCTCTTTGTAGAACGTGATTAATTTTTTCTGGATTACTAATCAAACCAGAACCCATTCCGGATTTAGTCACCATTGGATAAGGACAACCTAAATTCCAATTTAATTCTTTGTAACCTAATTCCCGAACATATTTTGCTACGAATAAAAATTCGTCAGCATCATTTGTGATCACTTGCGGAATAACTTCTAAATCGAGATTATTCTCAGGAAGTAAGTCTCTTTCGTAAGAAGGTTTGATCACCATTTTACCATTTAATCTGATGTAAGGAGAGTAAAAAGTATCAATGCCACCAAAAAGTTTATTGTGGGCATTTCTAAAACGAAAGTCGGTAAATCCTTGTAAAGGAGAAGAAAGTAGGGTATAGTCCATGAAAAATTTAATTGTGCAAATATACTATTCTTTCTACACTTCTGTTTTTTCTGGGAGTAATAACTTTTTATTCCAATATCAATTGC
This sequence comes from Flavobacterium sp. GP15, assembly GCF_014281985.1. Classification (NCBI taxonomy): domain Bacteria; kingdom Pseudomonadati; phylum Bacteroidota; class Flavobacteriia; order Flavobacteriales; family Flavobacteriaceae; genus Flavobacterium; species Flavobacterium sp. GP15. The sequence continues at coordinate 98,161 of NZ_JACFTC010000004.1, read as the reverse complement.
ATAAAAACAGAGTCCAACCAACGATCAAATTTATAACCTGATTCCTTGATGATTCCTGCGGTTGTAAAACCAAATTTTTCATGAAAATGCACACTGCTTTGATTCTCAGCATCAATTACTGCAATCATGGTATGAATATTTTGATTTTTAGCAAGATCAATTAATTCTTTAAGGAGTAATTTTCCAATTCCTTTTCCGTGTTGATTTTGATCTACATAAACTGAATGTTCGACGGTAAATTTATAAGCTTCCCGAAAGCGGAACTCACTATACATACCAAAACCAACTACTTCTCCGTCTAATTCAGCTACAATGACAGGGAATTTTTTTGCGATTTTATCTTCTAGAATTGCCTTTTGCTGTTCTAATGTTCGTATGTTATAATCATAAAGTGCAGTAGAATGAAGAATGTTGTAATTAATGATCGTTAAAATCGCTTGGGTATCATTAGTAATATAGGGTCTAATAGTAACAGACATAGTATTTTATTTAGTATTTAATTGTTTTAGCAAGGTATCGGCGTCTTTTGTATTCCAACCCATTTCTTTTGTAATTGCAAGTGCATTTTTAGCGTAAAGTTGTGCTGATTTTTTATCTTTAATTTTAACATATAAACGAGCTAATACCAAATTTGCTTCAGCAGAATTGTTTAATTCAATTGCTCTTTTTCCCCATTCAATTGCCTTTTTTAAGGCGGTAATATCTTTTATTTCAGTTTGATATATTTGAATAATTTCTACCAGTTTACTGGCTGTATTCCAAACGTATTTTTCGGTTCCTTCCAATGTAGTTTTTTGATATAAACCCCAGTTTTTAGTGCGTTCTGCTATTAATAAATCATATGAAAAAATAAGGGAATCTATTTTTTGTAATTGAATGGTTTTTGCAATTGCTCTTTTTTGAAAGTAAGCAATGCTATCAAGATTTATGGTGTAAGGTTGCAATAATTCTGAAACAATATTAGTGATTTTTGCATCCACTCGTTGTGGTGAGGTTATTTTTTCAAATTCTTTTTTATGGTTTAATACGTATTGAAATTCACGAGACTGAATATCAGTAACACCATTCGAAATAACGCGCCAATTGGTTTCTGAAAGCAATTGCTGATCCGTTTGAGTCTCTAGATAAAGATGTGTTGGTTTTGATAACTCGGTACGATCTGCTCCTTTTCTAAGGGTTTGAATATAGGCCAAACAAGTAGTTACGTTACTTGGATCATTCAAAAACTGTTTTTCTAAATACGGCAATTGTAATTTAGGGTTTAAAGCATTCGTAGCTTCATTCATAAAAGTTTCTGTTTTCATCTCTCCCTTTATACTATACAAAAGAGTTTCATTATCATCTATAAATAAAAAAGTTGGCAAACCATTGGTATTATATTGCTCTTTAATTTGTTTTCCCTCTTCTTTTTCGATGTCTTTCCAAATAGAGATGTAATTGGTATTCATAAAAAGTTTGACTTTAGGATCGCTAAAAACTGTTGCTTTCATCGTGTTACAGTGGGGGCACCAAGTAGCATAAAGCATAATAAAAACAGGTTTATTTTCCTTTTTAGATTGCACAAGGGCTTCCTTATAACTTATTTCGGTGGGATTTAAGTTTGCTTGTGACCAACTAAATTGAAACAAAAAGTATAGTGAAAAAGTGAAAATAAAACGCATAATGAATAGAATTATCGGTTATTTAAAATGAATCTCAAAAATAAGAAAACTAATCTACAATAAGGAATAAGCTGGCTAACTTTGTATCTTTACGTTTTTAAAAAATGAATTCATGATTTACCCCAAAATACCTTTAGCGCAAAGCATTATCGAACTTTGTTTGGCTAAAGGAATCACGACTATAGTAATTTCTCCCGGCTCTAGAAACGCTCCTCTAACAATAGGTTTTGTAAACAATCCCTCATTTCAGTGTTACAGTATTGCGGATGAACGCGCTGCAGCATTTTTCGCATTAGGAATGGCACAACAAACCAAGCAGGCTGTGGCTTTAGTATGTACTTCAGGATCTGCATTACTGAATTATTATCCGGCTTTTGCAGAAGCATTTTACAGTCAAATACCATTGATTGTTATTTCTGCAGATCGTCCGCAAAGTAAGATAGATATTGGTGATGGGCAAACTATTCGTCAAGAAAATGTTTTCGAAAATCATTCGTTGTACAATGCTAATTTGCAAGAAAATGTTTCTGAAGAAAATGACGCTAAAATAAATTTCGCCATAAATACAGCATTATTAAAAAAAGGTCCCGTTCACATTAATGCTCCTTTTGAAGAACCTTTGTATCAGACGGTTTCTGAACTTTCTGTAAATGTAGTTTTAGACGTATCGGAGGATTTTCTTCCAATTCCTGTTGTAGAAGATTTATCAGAATATGGCAAAATTTGGAACCAATCCAGTCGAAAAATGATTTTGGTGGGTGTAAATGATCCAAATGCTATTGCTGAAACTGCTATTAACTTTCTTGCAGCAGACGAGTCGGTTGTCGTTATGACTGAAACGACCTCTAATTTGCATCATTCTACTTTTATAAACAACATCGATACCATAATTACGCCTTTTACAGATGCTGATTTCGATGATTTTCGTCCAGAGATTTTAGTGACTTTTGGCGGAATGATTGTTTCTAAACGGATTAAGGCTTTTTTACGAAAATACAAACCCAAACACCACTGGCATATTGACACTTTGAGAGCTTATGATACTTTTGGAGCCTTAACAAAGCATTTTGAAGTTGATCCCAATTATTTTTTTGAAGCTTTTTTTCCATTGGTAACCGAAGTAAGAAGTGATTATTTTATCAAAATGGATAAAGTAAAAAAATTACGGGAAGTAAAGCATGAACTTTATTTAGATAAAATTCCTTTTTCTGATTTTGTAGTTTTTGATACAGTTATTAAAAGTTTGCCAAAAAATTCTCAGTTACAAATAAGCAATAGTTCTGCCATTCGATACGCGCAGCTAATTGATATTGACCCAACTATCGAAGTATATTGCAATCGAGGGACAAGCGGTATTGATGGTAGCACTTCTACGGCTATTGGTGCGGCTGTTGTCAATGATAAACCAACTGTTTTTATTACCGGAGATATTAGTTTTTTGTATGATAGCAATGCACTTTGGAACCAATATATCCCAAAGAATTTCAAAATCATAGTAGTAAATAATGGTGGTGGTGGAATATTTAGAATATTGCCAGGACACGAAGAAAGTCCCGTTTTTAATACTTTCTTTGAAACTTCTCATTGTTTAACTGCGGAACACTTAGCCAAAATGTTTGGTTTGGAATATAGTGTAGCTAGCGATCAAAAAACTTTAGAAACAAGTCTGAATGCTTTGTATAATCAAAATCTAAAACCATGTATTTTAGAGATCTTTACACCCACATTGGCGAACGATAAAATTTTGTTAGATTATTTTAAGGAGTTGGTTTAATTATTTTATTTTTCTCTTAAAATAGATATTTAATTGTTTAAATTTGAGAATATAAACTAATTACTAAAACTAACCTTAAAATTTTATTATGAGTGCAAGAGAAGAATTAATTGTAAAGTATGCAGCCGATTTGAAAGACAAATGTGGCGTTACTCCAGATATGGATTTATTAACGAAAGTAACCATTGGTTGCGGACCATCGATTTATAATGCCGATGCTGCAACGGTTGCAGGAAGTCAACAAGCAGAATTGGATACGGTGAAGAAAAATTTCCTGATTAAAAAATTAGGACTTGCGGACGGACCCAATTTGGATGCCGGAATCGATGCCGTTATGGAAAAATACGGACGTTCTAATAGAAACAAATATAGAGCAGTAGTATATTATTTATTAACTGTTCACTTTAAAAAAGAAAGCGTTTACAATTAATTGAGACATTTCTAAATGTAAAAAGCGTTCGACTCTTTAGTCGAACGCTTTTTTTTATCTCTAACTTTTATTCTTAATTATAAATCTCAAAGAAATATTTTTTCGCTTTTGATAATTGTTTTTAACGAACTGGTACAGGAAAAACAGGTAAGCTAGAATGTCCCAAAGCATCAATAGTTTGAACAGCAAAGAAAAAATTATCTTTTGAATGAGGAATTTCTATTTTGGTGTCTTTTGTAAAAATTGTTTTTTCCCACTGTGATGAGGATGTTTCTCTAATAAGAATATTGTAACCGAAAACTTCTTTGCCTTCTGGAGCTTTCCAAACCAAAGTCGAAAAGTTAGTTAAGTCTTTTACCTCAATTCCTACGTTTGTTGGCGCTTTTGGCGACCATGCTAAATTGCTAAAAGTAGCTAAGTTAGAACAAGTCACTTTTTTTAGGTATTCAAAATCCATAAATTCAGGAAGATCACCATATTGAATGTTATTTTCTTTTCTTACATCTTGGTGTTGGTGATCAAAGTTTTCGTTCATTTCACAAAAACGAATTGCTGTAAATCCATTTTGACTGAAGGGAGTGTGATCGCCACCACGAAGAAAACGGTCGTTGCGATACACTAATTTAATATCTAATTGATCTACATATTGATTGGTAACCGTTTTAATATAGCGTGCTAATTGTCTTGATGGACTGTCATTGTCGCGATTAGTTGATTTGCGCATTTTAGATTCTGCTTCTGTCTCTAAATACGGAATTGTTTCGCTAAAAACGCGAACTTGTGTATTGTCTCTTAATAAAGTACCGCTTGACAAACTGTTTCCAATCATATCATTATTAATCATAGCAACTACATTCCATTTTCCTTCCTTTGCTGCATCAGCTAAATGTTTGGCTCCATACAATCCTTGTTCTTCTCCAACTACTGCAACAAAAATCAATGTAAAAGGAAATTCTCTCTTGCTCATTATTCTAGCAAGCTCCATCATTGCAGCAACTCCCGAAGCGTCATCGTTAGCGCCTGGCGCATCAATTTTTGCATTCATGACATCAGATGCACGAGAATCTAGATGTCCACTGATAATTAATACGCGATCATCATTAGGATCGGTACCTTTTAAGGTAGCCATCACATTTCCTAGCTCACTGTCGGCAGCAATCCGTTTTCCATCCGCTTTAATCGTAAAAAAATCGATTTTCGAAGTTAATCTTCCGTTAGAGGATAAAGCATATTTATCAAACTCTGATTTAACCCAACGTTGTGCTGCTCCAATGCCGCGCGTATTACTTTTGGTATCGCTCAAGGTGTGTCGCGTTCCAAAAGAAACGAGCTTTCGAACCGTTGCTTCCATATTTTCCGATTTTACTTCGGCAACCATTTTTTTTATTTCAGGATCATCAACTGTTGTCTGAGCGTAAGTGGTGTGAGATACAATTGTAAGTAGTAATAAGTAGCAAATTGAGGTTAATTTCATAAGTGGTATTTTTAGTTTTCTCAAAGTTAATAAAAAAGTAAAATAATAGGGAACCGAAATTAGTTTTTAGTATTTGTTGAACGCTAATCATTCTTAGGAAAAATTCTAAAGAAGTTGGATGAATTAAAATAGGACTTTATATTACAATAAAATATCCCACCTTTTCAGAATGGGATATTGAAAATATAAAGTGTAAAAAATGTTATTTAGCTTTATATGCACTTATTCAAGTACTTTTTTTACTCTTTCAACGGTATCTAACTTTGACAAAGTTAATCTTACGATGCTATCTTCCTCAGCATGTAAATCATGAGGGACATTGGCCTCTAACGATATTAAATCTCCTGCTTGTAAAATCATTTTTTCATCGTTAACACCAAAAGTAATTGTCCCTTGATGAATTTCTACTGTAATAGGAAAGCCTGCTTTATGCTCTTTCATGGCTTGTCCTTTTTTAAATAAAATTCTAATTTCCTTTGCTGTATCTGTTTCCATCATTACTTTGATAGCAACTTTGTCTTCATTGTATTGAAGATCTTTTCTTAAAGAGGCAGTTTTCATTATTTGAAATACGTTTTATAAATTAATAAGTGTTTGTTTATTTGATCAAAACTTTCTTGACATTCTTTCAAATCAGAAGAAGGCAAGGTTTTTAATAAATCTTTAATTGGAATTAAAAAATTATGCAACTGATCATGTGCTGCACCAGTCATTGTGCATTTTTGAAAAATCATTTTAAAATCTAATTCTAAATTCTCCGTAAGTTTTTTGTATGCTTCAACATTATCCTTTTCAGTAAATGAATTCATGGTTTGTTGCATTTTTTCTACTCCTAAAGTTGTTTCTGGATTCGCAATCCAACGTTCGCCATTGTCCAATAAAAGGGAATGATTTTCGGAATCATGTTGTTCTTCTATTTCTTTATTTTCGGTGGTTGGGCTCGCGGACTGAATTTCCTTATTCTGTCTTTTACAAGAATAAGCAGTGGAAAGCGCTACAATTAGAATTATAGAAAGTGTAATCTTTTTCATGATCGTATTATTTTTGATTTTTAATTGTAAAATAGGACTGATTTACTAGTAAATACTAGCGATTTAATTAATCTTAAAAATAGGAGTTTATAAGTTTAAATCAAAATTATTTCTTAATTAAATCTTTGTACCTTTGTGCCTTATATAGTCGATAAAGACTAAGAATTTTAAGAAAATGATTGAAATAGGAAAATACAATACGCTTACCATTTTACGAGATACCAAAGTAGGTTTGTTTCTTGGAACACCCGATACGGATCCAGAAGGAATACACGATATACTTTTGCCAAACAAATATGTTCCAAATGAATTTGAAATAGGAGAGGAGCTGATTGTTTTTGTGTATTTAGATCATGAAGAGCGTCCCGTTGCTACTACATTAGAACCTTATATTTTACTGAATGAATTTGCCCTTTTGAGAGTGAATTATGTCAATCAAATTGGTGCTTTTATGGATTGGGGTATGGAAAAAGATATTTTAGTTCCTTATAAAGAGCAAGCGCGTCCTATGGAAAAAGGAAAACGTTATTTGGTTTACCTTTATATGGATGAAAAAACAAATCGTTTAGTAGCTTCTAGTAAAACCAATCAGTTTCTAAAAAATGAAAATCTTACCGTTGAAAAAGGCGAAGAAGTAGATTTGATTGTCTCGCACATTACAGAAATTGGAATTAATGTAATTATCAACGAAAAGTACAAAGGACTTTTATACAAAGATGAAGTTTATGATGATGCCATTCGTACAGGTGATCGCATGCGAGGATATATAAAGACGATTCGTCCCGATAATAAAATAGATGTAGCACTACAAGTTCAAGGATATGAAAGTATAGAGCCTAATGCCGAAAAAATTCTAGACGAACTCAGAGCCAGTAGAGGTTTTCTGCGATTAACAGACAACTCTCATCCAGAAGATATCAAAACAGTTTTGAAGATGAGTAAAAAAACCTTTAAAAAAGCGATTGGTGCACTCTACAGAGAAAAATTAATCGAAATTAAGGAAGATGGAATTTACTTGGTAAAAGAATAATAAAAAAGAAAGACTAATCAAAAACGATTAGTCTTTCTCTTTTTAATGCCTTTTTAGAATTTTAAATTCGTAGTAGCAGTAAAATAATAGAAGTTTAAAGTAGCTTTATCCGCCTGCAAAATAATAGTACTATTTTTTACTATTTAAAATGTAATAACTTAAGCGTAAATTACTTTAAAGATTTTTTTTTGTCTTTATTGAAACAATCGTTTGCTTGATAGTCTTTATCTAAGTTCACAGTTAGCCATTGGTTGTTTTTATATATTGAAAGAATATTTTCTAAATTATTTTTATTAATGCCTCACTCATGTAAGCACAAGAAAATAAATCTTTTTTTTAACCGTAGGTGTTACTTTTTAGAATTTCCTAAAATAGCAAATGATGGAATCAAATACTCATTTCTCCCTGTTTTTGAAATACTATAATTTTTTATAAACATAGAAAAAGGAGCGACAACATTTTTTAGTGTTTGCAATACATTCTTTTTTTAAGTTAATAAATCAGTGTAGAATCAATAATTAAATCGATAAATAATTGGTATTTATTAGATTAGCTTGTTATAAATTTAAAAATAATTTCAATTAGTAAGCGTTAAAAATTACTTTATCAGTTGATTTTTAACATTTTAGCCTCTTTAATCAGATAAGGATTACTACAAGCTTCTTCTAATAGAATAGATATACTGCGAAAAATGATTTATTTTTACGCTAAAATAATTTAAATCAATAATCATGGATTGGATTACTGCCAAAGAATACGAAGATATCACTTATAAAAAATGCAATGGTGTTGCCAGAATCGCCTTTAATAGACCGGATGTGCGCAATGCTTTTCGCCCAAAAACGACTGCAGAGTTATACAATGCTTTTTATGATGCACAAGAAGACACTTCAATAGGAGTAGTTTTATTGTCTGCTGAAGGACCGTCATCAAAGGACGGAATTTACTCTTTCTGTAGTGGTGGCGATCAAAACGCACGTGGACACCAAGGATATGTAGGAGAGGATGGGCAACATCGTTTGAATATTTTAGAAGTGCAACGTCTCATTCGTTTTATGCCAAAAGTAGTTATTGCTGTGGTTCCTGGTTGGGCTGTTGGTGGCGGTCATAGTTTACATGTAGTTTGCGATCTTACTTTAGCTAGTAAAGAGCATGCTATTTTTAAACAAACGGATGCCGATGTAACTAGTTTTGATGGAGGTTACGGATCTGCCTATTTAGCCAAAATGGTCGGACAGAAAAAAGCACGTGAGATTTTCTTTTTAGGACGTAACTATTCTGCTCAAGAAGCTATGGATATGGGAATGGTAAATGCGGTTATTCCGCACGATGAATTAGAAGATACGGCGTATGAATGGGCTCAGGAAATTTTACAGAAGTCGCCTATGGCCATTAAGATGTTGAAATTTGCAATGAATCTTACGGATGACGGAATGGTTGGCCAACAAGTTTTTGCTGGCGAAGCTACGCGACTTGCCTACATGACTGAAGAAGCCAAAGAAGGTAGAAATGCCTTTTTAGAGAAAAGAAAACCAAATTTCGAAAAAAAATGGCTTCCTTAATATAATCATCAAATTTTAAATTTCTTAAGAGTATTCCACTTTGATTGTATTGTGAAAGCAAAAGTATTGGTGTAAAAAAATGCTAAATTGAGATTCAATAATTGTACTCTGAAATGCGAAATCAAATTTAAGCCTTTGATTATTTGCATTATTGAAAGAATAGCTTCTTGTTAAAAACAAATAAAATTAAATGGAAAATTTTACAAACAAAACAATTGATATTAAACAACTTCCTAAATTTGAGGAAGTTGTTTTTACAGCTTTGCATCACAAATATTTTAGAGTGGTTTTGATTAATTTAGGGATAGTGATTGCTTTATTTATATTGGCTCCAATGGTTCTTTCAGTTATTAATCCAGAACTATTCTCTGGAAGAGTTTGGTTAATTTTAGGAATGGTAATTCCAATACTTTTGATTTTTATTGTATCCTTTTCCATTATTGGATTTCGAAAAAAAGGATTTGCCTTTAGAGAGCATGATGTATTGTATAGATATGGTGTGATAGCAACAAATACAATTGTAATTCCTTATAATAGAGTACAACATGTTGCCTTACATGAAGGGTTTATGTCACGATTTTTTGGTTTAGCCAAAATTGAAATCTTTACAGCAGGTGGAAGTTCTAGTGATATTGCAATTCCCGGAATAGCCAAAGAGGAAGCCGAAAACATAAAACAGCTGTTAATGGGTAAAATACAAAAACAACTGTAATGAAACACGACTTTAATCAACCGCAACGACAATCTCCAATTGGCGTTTTGGTTATGTTTGTTGATACCCTGCAATTATGGGCTCGAGGTTTATGGCCTGTTTTACTTGTTTATATTGTAAAATTTAAGGATCTAAATACGATTTACCTTGGTCTTGGAATCGTTTCGTTTTTACTAATAATTGCTTTTGTTGCTTATTTAAAATTCTTGAATTTTAAATTTTATTTAGATGATAAAAATGAGGAGTTTGTCATAAATGAAGGGATTTTAAATAAAAAGAGTACCATTATTCAATTGGATAGAATTCAACAAGTCGATATTAATCAGTCCTTAATTCAACGAATTATAGGCGTTTATGAACTTAATGTTGACACCGCAGGAAGTGCCAAAAAAGAAGGTAGAATTCGCGCTATTTCACATACACTTGCGCTTAATTTAAAAGCAAGATTGCTAGAAGGGAATGCTGTAAATGAAAAAGAAATAAGTGAAGAAGCAACAGTTCATAACTCAATTAATCAAAATCAACCTTTTGTAAAGATTAGCTTTCTAAGTTTGTTAAAAGTTGGAATTACAACCAATTATGTAAAAACGTTAGGTTTAGTTTTAGCCTTTATAATGACAATTTTTGATAATGTAAAAAGAATAATTCCAGAATATGAAGTTGATGACGAACAATTAGAAAACTTTGTTGACAGCCAATCGACTATTCAATATGTTGGATTTGTTTTTTTAATACTGATATTGTTGATATTGATTATCAACTTAATTCGCGTTGTTTTTAAATATTTTGACTATAAAGTAACCAAGCATAAGAATTCTTTGCTATTATCATTTGGATTACTAAGCACTAAAAGCACAATAGTCAAGCCAGAAAAAGTACAAATTGTTACGGTAACTCGAAATTATTTCCAGAAAAAATTTGATATTTTAGAGATAAAAATAAAGCAAGCAACGAGCAGTGATACTGATATTAAAAAAGCAATTATTGAAATTCCTGGTTGTAACGAAAAAGAGAAAATAGCTATTTTTAAGCTTTTATTTCATATCCTGCCTGAAAAAGGAATAGTATTAAAACCAAACTATCGCAAATTGGTTTTTTCAATTTTCTTGTTTATTATACTTCCGGTTGGGCTTTTTTTTATTTTTGCTTTTTATTTAGATCCAACCTTGCTAACTTATAGTTATGTATTGCCGTTTTATATTGTGTTTATTGGACTCGTTTTGTGTTTTGGATTTTTAAATAATAGACTTTATATTAATGACAACTTTATTATAAAACAAAGTGGTGCTTGGGATATTGATAACGCAATTATTGAAACTTCAAAAATTCAAGGGGTAACCACTTCGCAATTATTTTGGCATAAAAGAGTAGACATTGGTTCTGTAATTATTCATACAGCAGGAGGGGATTTAGCCTTTCAATTAGGTAATTTTACAGTGATAAAACAATATGTCAATCAATGGCTTTACGAAATTGAAACTTCGGATAGCAATTGGATGTAATTAGGATATTAGGGTTTTTATTTCTAAAAACACACCTTATCACTGATGGCTTAAAAGCCAAAATTTTTAAAAAATAGCATACCTTCGTGGTAAAAATAAATTGAATAAAATGAAACATTGGATTGAAGCAGCGCGTTTGAGAACATTACCATTATCGGTATCTGGAATAATTGTAGGTAGCATGTATGCCTTGCGTCCTACAGATAATATAGAAACGCCTACAGATGTTTTTAGCTGGACTATTTTTGGTTTAGCAATATTAACGACTTTAGGACTGCAAGTGTTATCAAATTTCGCTAACGATTACGGAGATGGTATAAAAGGAACAGATAATGCCGATCGAGTAGGACCACTACGCGCCATTCAAAGTGGTGCGATTTCGCCTCAAGCCATGAAAAAAGGAATTATAGTAACTTCATTCCTTACTTTAGTATCAGCAATAACCTTGATTTATTTTGCATTTAGCGATACTAATATTTGGTATTCTTTATTCTTCTTGGTATTAGGAATAGCAGCAATTGCTTCGGCTATACGCTACACTGTTGGTAATAGGGCGTATGGATATCGTGGCTTTGGCGATATTTTTGTATTTGTGTTTTTTGGGTTAGTGAGTACAATTGGAGTAAACTTTTTATATTCTGAACAATTGGATTTTGATTTGTTTTTGCCAGCAGCGGCTATAGGTTTGTTAAGTACAGGAGTATTGAATCTAAATAATATGCGTGATGAGGCCTCCGATAGAAAATCGAATAAAAATACAATTGTTGTTCAAATAGGCGGAGAAAAAGCAAAGAAATATCACTTTTTTTTAATCATTACGGCAATGATTTTAGTTGTACTTTTTGCAATTTTAAGTGACTATCGTTGGGATCAATATTTATTTTTATTGGCATATATACCTCTAGTAAAGCATTTAAATACGGTGTATAAAAATAAAGATGCCAGAGCTTTAGATCCAGAATTAAAAAAATTAGCACTTAGTACATTTGTACTTTCTATTTTATTAGCGTTGTGTATGGTTTCTTTAATTCCAGATTTGGTAGTGAATTTATTTTTAGGAGGAAGATAAATTCAAGTTATAATATCAAACTTCCTTTTGAATATTAATTGAGTTTTAATAGCATTTGCAAAATATAATTCGAATATCTAAATTCAAAAAAATTACAATTAATAAATTTTAATCATACTGTTTACTATTAGCTTTATCTAAGAGAGCTTTAGATATAATTTAAAACAAAATCATATGAAAATAACTTTTTACGGTCACGCGTCTTTAGGAATTGAAGTAGCGGGTAAGCACATTCTAGTAGATCCTTATATTTCTGCAAATCCAAAAGCAGCACACATTGATATTAATACGTTACAAGCCGATTTTATTTTATTAACTCATGCACACGGAGATCATATTCTAGATGTTGAGGCAATTGCTACTAGGACGAATGCGGTAATTATTTCAAATGCTGAAATTACAACTTATTATGCCGCTAAAGGCTTTCAATCCCACCCTATGAATCATGGCGGAAGCTGGAATTTTGATTTTGGTAAACTAAAATATGTAAATGCAATTCATTCTAGTTCTTTTCCCGATGGCACTTATGGAGGTAATCCTGGAGGTTTTGTTATCGAAAGTGAACATAAAAACATTTACATCGCTGGCGATACAGCTTTAACAATGGATATGAAACTGATTCCAATGCGTACCAAACTTGATTTGGCCATTTTGCCAATTGGTGATAATTTTACGATGGATGTCGAAGATGCTATTATTGCTTCCGATTTTGTGGATTGTGATAAAATTCTGGGTTATCACTACGATACATTTGGTTACATAGAAATTAATCATGAAGACGCCATTCGCAAATTCTTTAATAAAGGAAAGGATTTAATGTTATTAGAAATAGGCGAATCAATAGAATTGTAATTTTATTCGGAGCTATTCCAGCTATCCGTTGCAATCTTTTATAAAGTTTCTAGCCTTCAAAAGGCTAGAAACTTTATAAAAGGATTTTCACTTCTATCTGGGCTAAAATCATCTTAATTAAGAATATGAATACTATAAAAGGACTTTTTTTGCTGCTAACAATGTTTGCTTTTCAAATTAATTTAGCACAAAAAGACGGTTATTGGGATAAAACGCGTGCTACAAGCGAGGAAATTACTGTTTCTGCACGAGAGCGAATTATTATTAAAACACAAGATTTTCCGGAAGGAACTACCGAAGTTGTTTTTAGAATAACATTATTGGATAAAAACCAACAAATGGCGGGTAGTTTGGTTTCTGTTCTTAAAGCCATTCCTGATCCCACCGGAATTTCCCAAGGTTCTGCTGGAGCAGTTTTTATTCTTTCTAAAATTTCAGGAGACGACAAATGCAAATATGCCATTTTCTCCTCTGCAGATTTAGCTACAAAATACAAAGAAAACGGTAAAACAGAAAACGCCTGCTTAGTACAAGATACACCTGTTAGTAAAGATGCTAAACTTCTTTCAACTGATAAATCGGCCTGCATGAAATCAAATTCAAGTAATTTATGGTTTGGATTTGAAAGCAAAAATTGGATCATGAATCAGAAAGTAGTTCTAGAAGTAGTTCCTTGGGTTGATAATAAGTTGAGTCGTGGCTGGACAGCAGAAAATAGAAAATCTATTATCGATCAGTGTAAAACATCTAATCTGGCTCAAAAAATGAGTAATTCAGATGATTTTTGTGTCTGCATTTTAGATAAAATACAATCGAAGTATAAGTATAAGGAATTTCAAAAATTATTGGCTGTAGAGCGCGCTAAAGCATTTAAGGATTTTGGCAACAGTTGTTTTGGCGAAAGTACTCTTTCTTCAGCTGTTTATGAAGATTTACGCAAACAAGCAGCCTCATTATCAAAACAAGGGAAACCTGGTGAAGCAATTACTAAATTAGCAACAATAATTAATGATAATAAAGCCAATGCACTAGATTATAACGCTATTGGAAACAATTATATTTTGACCAAACAATACGGAAAAGCAATTAAATTTCTTAAAGAAGGCGAGAAGCTCGATGAATCAGAATTATTAATAAAATTAAATTTAGCACACGCTTATTTATTAAATGATAATTATTCAACTGCCAAATCTATTTATAAGGAATACCAATATCAAAATGTTACAGATAGCTTGAGTTGGACTGAAAAGATAAAACAAGACTTTGAGATATTTAAAAAGGTTGGAATAGAAAACGACGATTTTAAAAGAGTATTAAAGTTGTTCAATTGATTTTTTAAAAAATGAACTTCACTCTTAAAGCATAACCGAAAATTTTTATAAATGCTCTTTTGAAAATTATAAAAAACATAATCAGCTTTGCAGCTAAGAAAATATGAAAGCAACCTATCATAAATATATTCTAAATTTCAAACGTCCTTCAGGTACCTCTCGTGGTGTAATGAATGAAAAAGAAACTTGGTTTATTGTACTTGAAAAAGAAGGAAAAAAAGGAATAGGCGAATGCGGAATTCTCAGAGGATTAAGCATTGATGATCGACCTGATTATGAAGCAAAATTAAAATGGACTTGTGATCATATACACCTCGGAAAAGATCTGCTTTGGGAAGCACTTTTGGAGTTTCCTTCCATACAATTTGGAGTTGAAATGGTCTTTGAATCTTTAGTCAGTGAAAACCCTTTTTTACTCTTTCCTTCAGACTTTACAAGTGGTATAAAATCAATTCCAATAAACGGATTGGTTTGGATGGGAACAGAGGCTTTTATGAAGGAGCAAATTCAAGAAAAATTAGCCGATGGGTTCAAGTGTATCAAGCTCAAGATCGGTGCAATAGATTTTGATAAAGAGTTACAATTATTACGCTTTATAAGGCAGCATTTTTCTTCAGAACAAATAGAAATTCGAGTTGATGCTAACGGCGCATTTAGTTTAGATTTAGCTTTACATAAGTTAAATCAATTATCTGAATTTGAACTACATAGTATTGAGCAGCCAATCGCAAAAAACCACACTGACAGTATGGCAGAGTTGTGTAAAAACACTCCTTTTCCTATTGCTTTAGATGAAGAGCTAATAGGTGTGTTTACATTAGCAGAGAAAGAAGCTTTAATACTCAAAATAAAACCACAATATATCATTTTGAAGCCTAGTTTTATTGGTGGTTTTCGAGGGACACAAGAGTGGATTACTTTAGCTGAAAAACACAAAATAGGGTGGTGGATTACCTCAGCTTTAGAGAGTAATATTGGATTAAATGCAATCGCACAATGGACTTTTTTGCAGCATAATTTAATGCCGCAAGGATTAGGAACTGGCGCACTTTATACCAATAATTTTGACTGTCCGTTACAAGTAAAGCAAGGACAATTATGGTGCGAAAAAGAAGTGGATTGGAAATTCGATTTAAACGGATAATGAAATGTAAAATGTTTTTTTATAAATAACTTATTCCTTAAAATTAGTCTGATTTTAAAGAGCAGGAATTACTAATCCTATAATTTTAACAACAAAAAACCATTACAAATAGTACTATTTGTAATGGTTTTTTGTTGTTAAATACGATCATTATTTTTTTTGACTTTAAAATTTGGAAAAATCTAATGAGATTCGCTGTATTTTTTTAAGGATGCTACAGCTTGTTTTTCTACTTTTTTCTGGAAAAATCCCGTCCAACCTAATAGATATCCTGTAATTCCAAATGCTTGTTTTGACCATTTCCAAATGTCAAATTGATCCGTTTGTTTAATAATTAATCCCTCTTTAAATTGAAACTCAGATAAAACTGTATTGACTACAGTTCGTTGGTTTTTACCAAATTTATAGGTAGCAATCCATCTTACAGATCCTGTATATTCGTCTGCTTTGATAACAGAAAATTCAATTTTCATGTTTCCTTTACTCTTCTCAGTTAGCATTTTCCACATTTCACAAACCTCATTCCCCTTTAATAAGCCAAAAGCAGGATCCCTAAATTGAATGTTTACATCATAGTTTTTGCACATAGTTATAGCATCACCATTTGAAAAAGCGGTGTAAAATTCAATAAGTATATCTTTGGTTGTTCTCATTTTTATAAATATAATTGAAAGTAAAAATACTCTATTTTTTCAAATATAAATTTGATTAGATTTAAAAATTTGTAGAAATAAACTGATGCAAAATTTAATTTTTAAGAAAAACACGAAGAATTAAAGTGTTTTTAAAACTGTAAAGAGGTACTCTCAAAGTTTCTGGAACCAAAAAAAAGGATAGATTTTTAAATTTCTATCCTTTTAATTTTATTTCTCTAATTATAACATTATTTGTTAGCAGGAATTATATCAATAATTACCGTACGATTATAAAAACGTTCTTCTGGAGTTTTATTTTCAAAAGGAGCTTTACTTTCATTTTCACCATATCCAGTTACATCAAACTTTACGTCTTTTGTTTCTATTTTAGCCAAAGCATTTTCTATGATTTTTTTTGTATCGTTAGCACGAGAAAGTGATAACGTTTGATTGTACGCTTCTTCACCAATAATGTCGGTATGTCCTTTTATAATTACTGTTGCACCAACAGGGATTTTAGGCGCTACGACATCAGTAAGATATTTTTCATACATTTTGATAGCTTTAGAATTATTGAATTCATAAATAATACTATATCTCGTACCTTCTACCATTTTTGCAGGAGTCCAAAGTACCATATGAACTGGAGTTTCTTTCTCTATAATTTTACCGCTTTTGGTTTGACCAATCATTTTTACAGTATAATCACCTTCTGGGCGATTTCCTAAAATTGATTTTCCAGGAATTTTAACTTCATCTTCTGTATAAGGCCCAAAAGCTTGAGTTTTTCCTTTTTCGTCAGCTATTTGTAAAGACCAAGAAGACAATGCTTCTCCAGCTCCTTTGTTATCAAAGGTTAAATAGCTTTCAATTGGTGCTTCTTGTGACGATATGATTTGAACTGGTTTTAATGGTGCATCAGGGCCACTTTGAAATTCCATTAATAATTCTGGCGCATTACTTTCAATAGAAACTCTTCTATCTCCTTCACGTAATAAAGCTAATTCTAGCGTTCCTCCTGGCTGTTCCGAAGGAATACTTGGTTTTTCTTGCCCTTTGGTAACGATTCTAGAAGTATTTATATCAAACACATTTACTAAGTAGCTTTTAACTGTTTCTGCCATTGCAAGTCCATCGGTATTACCATTGCTTGATGAACCTACTAAAGTTATCGAAGTAGAAGGGTTTTGTTGCATACGTTCTCCAAGAATATTTAAAACGTTATAATAAACTGTCATTTGACGTTTAGAACGGTCAGAAATATTTTTAGGAGCGAATAACTCCAATTGATTTTCTTTAAAATTAGCTGCTTGAGTTTTATTTAAAACAACATAACGATTTGGAATTTCAGTAGATCCTTCATTAAAGAAAACATAGTTTCTTAAAGGAAAAATTTCAGTCATTCTACTTTCTCCAGGAATATTGTTAGGAGAGGTTACTGTAAACTGAACTTCACGATCTTTTACAATATCAGTAGCTTCTTGAATGTTTTTTCCTTGTCCCATTTTAAGAGCTACACCCGCTCTAATAGTAGTAATATTTAACGTTTCAGTGGAACGTGGATTTTGTCCAAAATAAGGCTGGAAAGAAACAAAAGGAGATAAAATAAATTGTGTTTTTTTACCCTCTGCTGAAAGCGGAATATCATATCCTGCTCCAATTTGCATTGAAATAAGCGTTTTTTTGACGTTATCTAAATCACCTGTAACTTCTGCCGGAGCAACTTGATTAGGATAAGCTGGATTAGCGCCTAATTGATATTCAAAAGATTTATCTACATTGAAAGCAAAACGCGGACCACCATAGATGTATAAATTTGATTTGAATGGTGTAAAACGTAAACTTGGTTCTACAGTAATATAACTCAGTTTTGTCTTTAAATCAGCAGGACAATCGCAGGCTGTTTTTACAGAGTCAAAAGAACCTTTTCTACTGTCATAACCTGCTTGTAACATAACTCCCCATTTAGAATTGGCAGGAAGATATTCTATTAAAGGGGCAACAAAAAGTCCTATACCATTCCCTTCATGAAATGTAGCTGGAGGGGTAAAACTCGCATTTAACTGATTAGTAGAACCGCGGTAAAAATTAAAATTGGCTCCGCCAGCAACACCAAAAAGCCATGTAGGTTTTGCATATTTTAACTCCTGCGTTTGTTGTGCTAAAATTTCATTTTGAATACTGAAAAATGTCAAAAAGGCTAGGGATAGACTTTTGATGGGTAATTTGTTAAAAGGCCTTACATAAAAGGAGCTTTTTTTATCGATATTTATATTATTCATGTCGTTAATTTTTTATGAAGTTTACTACTTTCACCACACTTTAGAGCGTGGTGAAGTAGTATTTTATATTTAGTTATTAGGAACGTTAACAGTTGTGTTTACCATTGTTACAGATGCTATAAGAGAAATAGCTCTACCATTAAGAACTGTTTGTGCAGCGTTTCCTGAAGTTGAGAATGTAACTCCAGAATTAGCAATTATAGTTCCTACCATAGTTCCTCCACCAGCACCATTAATAGTAGCTGAAGTTCCTACGTACCAAAATACATTTTTAGCTAAAGCTCCATTTTTCATTATAATACTTTTAGCTCCTGTTGGACCTGCAATACCTACAGTAAGTCCAGCTGCAGTTTGAAATATCCAAGTAGCATTAGGATCTCCTTGTGCATCTAATGTTAGATTGCCATTACTTATTTTGAAAGTTCCGCTAGCCGCTTTATATACACCTGGCGCTAATGTCAAACCACCTAGTTCGCCCGCACCAGGATCTATACCACCTGGTTTTGATGCTGGAGAAATACTCAAGTAAGCTGCATTTGCATCTAGAAATCCTTGGCTTGCTATTGCAAATGAAGTTGCATTACCTGGAGCAGGAGGTGCAGTATAAATATGACCCGTAACATTCCCTACATTTAGAGGCGTTTCAGTATAAACAGCATTAGCATCATGAAATCCTGTTACCAATGTTGAAGCGGCAGTTGTTCCAATACTTCCATTATTAATAACGGTATTTAATCCTTGATTTGTTATACCAGCGTTTCCACCAAAAGCACCATAAATTGCTGCTGTACCCAAATTAATTGTTGGTGGTAAAACTACAACAGGAGGTGTTAGTGTAGTTGTAAAATTCCAAACATAATTAGTTGCTAATGGAATTCCTGAAGCACTTTTAGCAGCTGTAGTTATAGTAGCTGTGTAAACTTTACCTTCTTGTAAGGCTACAGTTGGATCAAATGAAGCAGTTATCCCTGAATAAGATACTGTTCCTAAGATTACTGTTGTACCTTGTTTTAATGTAAAAGTAGTTGCATTTATAGTTGTTGGATCCATAGCTAAACTAAAGTTAGCTGTCACCGTTTTAAGTAGATTTACATTTACCGCATTGTTTAAAGGATCAGTAGCAATAATAGTAGGACTAACACCTGTTTTAAAATCCCAAGAATAATTAGCTAATAATGCCGTATCTAAAGTATTTTTTGCTGCATTAGTGATGGTTGCAGTAAAAGTAGTATTTGCATCCAAAGGCAATGTTGGTGTAAATGTTACTGTTGTACCGCTATAAGAAATAGTTCCTGGTACATTGTTCAAACCTTGTTTTACAGTAAAACTTGTTGGATTTAGTGTCGATGGATTCATCGGCATACTAAAAGTAGCGGTAATTGCTTTGTTGAATACTACATCGGTAGCGTTACTTATTGGATCGGTACTAATTACAATTGGTCTCAAAATTAAACCAGTTGTAAATGCCCATACGTAATCAACTTGTAGTGCGTTTCCTTTTAAATCTTTAACAGATGTTTTAACTCTTCCTGTATAAGTAGTGTTCTCAGCTAATGGAGATGATGGTGTAAACAAAGCTGTTTTGCCCGAGTAGGTTAAAATTCCTGCTACTGAAGTTGCACCAACCAAAGTAACTGAACCTTGATTAAAACTTGCTGCATCCATCTCTTCATTAAACGTGATTGCAATGACACTATTAGTTGGCACTGCTACAGCATTTGATACTGGATTTGTCGATTCTACGATAGGACAAATTCCTGCAACTTGCTCGAAATCATCACTTGCACATCCTGAAACTAATGCAATAAAAAAAATTGCATAAGTTAATATTAAATTTTTTGTCTTCATTTTTATTATTTGGAGTTTAATTATTTATACCCCAAAGGTTCATTATATTAAGACTGGAAGAGTTATAGTATTAAATATAAAACTTGTTAAATTCACTTATTTATTGTTTTTTAATTAAATTAAAACGAAATAATCAAAGGAGTTAGTAATTAGAAATAGTCTTTATTTTTAGTTTAGAGTATCAAATAAAAAATAGTTCAAATCAGATAAAAAATAAAGCTATTTAAAAATTTATAATCATCGTTTTTATCTATGGTGTGTTATATGGATGAAGTATTAAAACAAAAAAACTTTCCATAATAATATGGAAAGTTTTTTTATTTAAGAGAATTTCGTTGCTTGTGTTTAATTATTAAATTAGTCACGAAGCATTTCATTATCTATAGTTTTCTCGGTTTTCTTAGTTACCACATTTGTAATTACAAATTGCAAAAGTGTTCCTAATATCCTTTTTACTGGATTATGTGTCGATCCAACTAGCACTTTTTTTGTTAAATATCCGGAAGCAATACCTATTACGTTACTGAGAACATTTCCTCTAAATTCTGATGACTGAGTCATTTGTCCAAAGGCTTTTTTTATTATGTTCACAGGTTTTAAACTTTCATACGTATAATAGTACTGATCTTTAAGTTCTAGTAATTCTTGATCTTGCTTTAATTTTAATAAATGTATGGCTTCTTTAAGCGTTGTTGTGTGATTATTTTTCATATTAACTTTTTTTAAGCATTCTTACAATAATAAAGTTACTCACTCGTACTTTAATCAGCGCATCTCTAAAAAGATAAATCAAGATCGATATTAGTAGATAAAAACTAGAAACTGCAAAAAAGCCATAATATACTTTTCCAAGCAATTCACCAATCCATATAGAAAGACCAATGTTTACTAAAAAGGCAAACATTCCAAAAACAACAGAAACGGCTATTCGAGAAATCATTGACGACAATACATCAGCCGTTTTATCAACTGCTTGTAACTTCATTAATTCTACTGTAGTTCTAGTGTAATCCTCCGCTTTGTCGAAAAGCATTTCTATTGTTGATGTGTTGTTTTCCATGATATAATTTTTAACATACTTATTATTGAAATTTTACTATGCGATTAGCTATTTTTAATTTCGCTTTTTGCTTCGTAATATTTTGATTTTCCTTCTGCTAACAAGTCTTCACCTTCTTTTTTTGCATCGTTCAATTTTGATTTACCATCAGCAAGTAAAGATTCGCCTTCTTTCCAGATTTTTTCGTATTTGTTACTAATAGAACCTAATAAACTGTCTAGTTTATCTTTTAATTCTTCTGCATAATCATTGCTTTTATCCATTATTTTTCTTCTAGTTTTGTCTCCCTTTTCTGGTGCAAACAATACTCCTAATAATGCTCCTACTGCAACTCCACCTAAAACTCCTAATATTACTTTATCTGCTTTCATAATTATTGATTTTTATTATTAAATTTTTTTACTTTTTTTTAAATTTTTAGTTATACACTTCTACCAGAGATAAGTCTGAAAAGTATTGCTATTACTGCAATTACAAGAAGTATGTGAATAATTGATCCTACACTGAAGGCGAAAAAACCGATTGCCCAAAAGATCACTAATATTACTGCTATTGTATAAAGAAGATTCCCCATTTTTTTATTTTTTAAATTGATTATTTATTATTTTTGGTTTAAACTTTTCTACCAGAGATAAGTCTAAAAAGTATTGCGATTACTGCAATAACAAGTAGAATATGAATGATTGATCCTGCACTGTATGCAAAGAATCCAATTGCCCAAAATATTACTAATATTACTGCAATAGTGTAAAGTAAATTTCCCATGATTTCTAGTTTTTGTGGTTAGTTAATAGTTAATTTTTTATTAGTTTAATCTCAATCCAACATAAACGCTCAAAACACTGTTTTTTGCATCTGGAAAAGTATAATTTGTTCCACCGTAGTTTCTTTCTTTTCCTACGTTAGTCAAACCATAGTTGTAACGAACTCCAAAGTTTACAACATCTAAATCAACTCCAACACCTCCAGCAATACCAGCATCAAACTTGTTGAAATCATTAGTATCTAATTCGCTTTGAGAATTAAAAAGGTTAGAATCGTTTGTTGTTTTTCCGCTAACCATATAAGCTGCGTAAGGTCCAACGTGTACATTAAAATTGTCTGTAATATTCATTACTAACAATACTGGAACTTCAATATAATTAGTATTAAATTTTGCTGTTCCTTTTACACCAAGTGTGTTGTAAACTAATTCAGCTCCTTTAGTAGTATAACTAATCTCTGGTTGAATAGCGATGTTATTTGTAATTGGAAATTTAGCATAAACACCTGCGTTAAAACCAGTCAATACATTATTGTCGTCTACATTATCTGCATAAAGATTTGAGAAGTTTACTCCTCCTTTAAAACCGTAAGACGCTGTTTTGTCCTGTGCGTGAATACCTGTTATAGACATTAGTCCTAATGCTAGTGATGCGAAAATTAAATTTTTTGACTTTTTCATTTTATTAGTTTTTTGTTTGAATTACTATATTACAAATATCCGCATCTTATATAAGGTTATTGTTACAATACTTTTTCTTAAATTTATAAAATTCACACTTAGATAATTTAGAGGCAATAAAAATTATATTTAATAATCTATTATTCAGTTAGTTGTAATAAAAAAGGCGAGTATTAACTCGCCTTTTAGATTTATTTTTTGTCTTTTACTGTGAAGTTTTTTAGTGATTGTCCTAAATCATCCATGTCATGTCTGAACTCTTTTTTGAAGGATTGCCAATCACTATTAGTGTCATTTTTATAAACCTCTAATTTATTTTTAATCTCTTTGTTTTTTTCTTCTAATTCTTGAATGTTTTTAGAATACTCGGAATCAATTGTTTTTCCTGTTTTCTTTAATTCTGCCTTCATTTCAGCAATTCTAATTTCGTTTTGTTTGATGGTTGCATTTGTACTGTCTTTAAATGCTTGCCATTCTTGCTCTGTTGCTGCTCTTCTTGCATCAGATAATTCAGCTTTTGCATCATCTAGATTCTCTTTTGCATTTTCTACGTTTTCTTTTGCTTCAGCTTCTTGTTTAGATTTGTCTTGACATCCTACTAATACAGTTGCAACAATAAATGTTGTTAAGGCTAAATTTAAAATTGTCTTTTTCATGATAAATTATTTTAAGTTATTTAAATAGTTTTGTTTTAATTTTATTTTTTGTTTATAATTAAACCTATTGCATTAAAAGAAAATAATTCTAAAAATTATTTTTCAAACAATTACGTTGAATTTGTAATACAAAGTTGAATCATTTTAACTAAAAAATAATTACATAACTTTTATTAAAACTTATCTTATTTACTGATTGTAGTTTCAAAAATTAAAATTTAATATTTATACGCTTAAGAAAATAGTAAATGAAAAGGAGTTGAAATTTTTATAATATAAAAATAGTAGTTTAATATTTTATAAACAAAGCTAGCTCTAAGATAGTGTATGAGTAGAACTGTATTTTTTTATTATGTTTTCTAAAGATTGGTAGTAATCCATTAATACTTTTGTATTTATTTCAGGATTGCTGATGTCTGGTATTGTGACAGGTAATTCTGCTAAGTATTTTATTAACTCAGGATATTCATTACGAATTTTCATTGTAATTTCAAGAATAGCAATAGTAAGTTGATTTTCTGTTTTCATAAATAAGTTATGTATTAGAAACGGTAATATTATTTTGTAAAAGCCATAAAAAAAATGGTAAATTCAAAGTGCAGTTTTGTTTAATTAACTGAACTGTGAATTTACCATTTTATAATTGTTATTCCTTTGAAAATGAGTTATTTTATCGAGTCATTTTTAACATCAATTTGTAATTCTTTTTTCATTTGTTCTTCTTCAAGATTATCTAGTTCTTCTTGCTTTTTTTCTTCTTCCTTTTTCTTTTTCTTAAAGAATCCTCTTAAAAGAAAATTATGTTTTGCAGCTTCAATAACTTCGTTAAGTCCTTTAGTAGCTGTTTTTACATTTGTTAAAGAGGAATCAACCGATTTTCCCATTCTTTCGTCACCTACTAATTTAGATAAAGCTCCTTTCCCGTTATTCATATTTACAGTAAAGCGTTTAAACTCTGTTGTACTTTTTTCAAGATTCAAAATAGTACCTTTTATACTGTTTCCAAATTGTTCATCCGAAATTAATTTTGATAAAGCACCATTACCATTGTTC
Source organism: Flavobacterium sp. GP15 (assembly GCF_014281985.1). Classification (NCBI taxonomy): domain Bacteria; kingdom Pseudomonadati; phylum Bacteroidota; class Flavobacteriia; order Flavobacteriales; family Flavobacteriaceae; genus Flavobacterium; species Flavobacterium sp. GP15. Next base: position 73,611 of record NZ_JACFTC010000004.1, on the reverse strand, counting down.
ATGTTGTAACTAAACTGCGCTAATTCTGCAGTAATTACTGCGGCATTGTCTACACTTTTTTTAACGCTAACCATTAGATCATCCATTTCTATGGCTCGTTTTGACGCGATTTGATCCTTATCTTCAACTATAACATTAGACTTTTTTCCTGCAGAAATCACCAAAACTTTATCACCCATTAATCCGTCAGAACTAATACTTGCGATGGCATCTTTTTTTATAAATTGGCGCACTTCATCTTTAATGACTAGTCTTACAATAACTAAAGTGTCATTTAGAAAATCTATATCATCAACTGTTCCAATATTAATACCTGATAAACGAACATTATTACCAATTTCAAGTCCACTTACCGAATTAAATTTTGAATACAATTCAAATGTAGAACCGAACAAGTTTTTTTGTTTTCCAACAAAGTAAATAGTTCCTACAAATAGAACCAATCCAATTATTACAAACATTCCTAATTTCCACTGGTATCCAGATTCTTTTTTCATTTTATTTTTTTATTAGTTATAGGAAAAACGAGCGAACCCATTCATCTTCACTTTTTTCTAGTTCTTCGTAAGTACCTTCAGCATGCATTACACCTTCTTTTAAAACCATTAATCGGTTTCCCGTTAATTTTGCACAAGGCATATCGTGTGTAATTATAATTGAAGTAGTTTTATATTTTTTTTGAATTTCAATAATTAGTTCACTAATTTCTCTTGAAGTAATTGTATCTAATCCTGTTGTTGGTTCATCATACAAAATAATTTCAGGTTTTAAAATTAGAGTTCTAGCTAACCCAATTCTTTTTCTCATTCCGCCAGAAAGTTCCGAAGGCATTTTGTCTATGGCTTCGCTCAGACCAACACTATCTAAAATTTCTTTTATCTGGCTTTCTACTTCCTCTGCAGACAAATCTTTAGCGTGACGTTTTAAAGTAAATCCCAAATTATCACGAACACTCATAGAGTCGTATAAAGCTGCATTTTGAAATAAAAAACCGATTCTAACTCGAATTCCATTTAGTTCAGCAATGTGCAATTTGGTAATGTCTGTCCCAAAAACATTGATCTCTCCTTCATCTATCCGCATTAAACCAACAATACACTTTATAGTGATTGATTTTCCTGATCCAGACTTTCCTAAAATAACTAGATTTTCACCTTTATTTACTGTTAAGTTTACTCCTTTTAAGACCTCATTTGTACCAAATGATTTATGAAGATTTTTTATTTCTATTACTGGAACATCAGCTTCTGATTTCTGGATAATATTCCTTTTTTTTATCTCATCTTCCATCTTATAAAAATAAATCGGTTAATTGTACTGCAATCATGTCAATAATAAAAATGCTTAGTGATGCGGTTACAACAGCTGAATTAGCTGCTTTACCAACACTTTCAGTTCCATTTGCAGCATTAAATCCCTTGTAACATCCTATCATTCCTATAAAGAAACCAAAGAAAAAAGTTTTCATTGTTGCAGGGAAAATATCAGAGAATGTTATTGATTCCAGCACTTGAGATAAATAACGGTATAAGTTTACGTCGCCATGAATATTTATTCCTATATATCCGCCAATAACACCAATTCCGTCTGCAAAGATTACTAGTAAAGGAATCATGAAAGTTGTTGCTAAAATGCGCGTAACGACTAAGTATTTAAAAGGATTAATTGCTGAAACTTCCATGGCATCAATTTGTTCTGTAACTTTCATCGAACCAAGTTCCGCACCAATACCAGAGGAAACTTTACCAGCACAAATTAAAGCAGTTATAACGGGTGCTATTTCTCTAATTAGTGATAAAGCAACCATACTGGGAAGCCATGATTCTGCACCAAATTTTGCTAAAGTTGGTCTTGATTGCAACGTCAATACTAAACCCATAATGAATCCTGTAACGGTGACAAGAGGCAATGATTTATAGCCTATTATGTAGCACTGTTTGATCAATTCTTTTATTTCATAAGGAGGTTTAATCACTTCTCTAAAAAAGCGAGAAGCAAACAAAGTCACTTTCCCTATGTCATTAAAGGTTTCTTTTAAGTAGGTTGTGATACTTTCCTTTTTGGCAATTAGCGTAGTATTCATTTCGATATATTTTTGATTTTATACACCTTTATTTAGACAAAGTGATGGGTAAATATAATTTTGAAAAAGGAATATTGAATTTTTTAATTTGTATAGCTTTGATTTATTGGTTGAATAAATATTTTATATTCAACCAATAAATACAAGTATAAAAGAATAAGTAAGAAAATTAATTACCCTTTATAAGACTTAATCTCTATAATTTTTCAATAAATTCATGTTGGTATGAGTAGTAAATTTTAGCGAAAATAAATCTAAAATTTTGGTTTCATATTTAAAATAGAGTTATTTTTAGAAAGTAAAACTTTTATCATATTTGTGTTCTATTAACATTAAATCGCCTAATTCTTTTAACTTATCGTGACGTGTTTCAAGCATTTTATAATGTGATTTTAATCTCATTTTGGTGCTAGTATCTAAATCAATTAAGTTATTTACTAATGTGCTTTTGTAATTGTTTATTGCAACAAATTCATCGTATTCTAAAGTGTTTAGCAAATCTTCTCTGTTGCTTTCATCAAAAAATAATTTAAAACTGAGCCACATTTTTTCTAAAAAAATATTTTTCTTTTTAAAGGGCACTGGGTTACTATTCAACTTTTGCAAATCACTTTCAAGCTCCGTTATAAACATATTAATATCAGATCGAAAATGGTCAAATAATTGGTGTAAATCAATATCATGTGTCGCCTTTTGGGCTAAATCATAAACTCTAATTCTATCATTATTTATTTTGATAAGAGTATTTAATACTGCAACTGATTTTTCTGTACTCATCGTTTTAATTATTTAAACTAACTTCGTTTATTTTGTAGAGAATTATAAAATGATTTATTTGACTTGAAATGAATTAGTTATTTTACAAAAAAACTTTTTTCATTGTTTTAACTTATTATTTATTGTAGCAAATTTCATTTAATAAACGATAAGTTATGTTACATGAATACAGAGAATAGTTACAAAATTCATATACTCACAAAAGGAGAGCTTTATTAATTAGCTATTTTTTTTTGAACCAACTACTAATAATATAACACCACCAACAGCAAGTACAACTCCAATGATTGGTGACCAAGCCATAGGATGATTCACTTCTTTATTAACTTCAATAGGACCTAAGTCAATTACTTTTTCGGTTGTTTTAAAATTGAAGCTGTTGTAGGCTACCATTAAGATTCCGATGATAATTAATACGATTCCGGCTGTTTTATTGTTCATATTTTTGGTTTTAAGTTTGTTATTTTAAAGTATAATTGATTTTAATATTCTTCATTATTTAAAGAATAAAATTTAGTATTAATTGATAGAAATAATAAAATGAGTCAGATTGATACTGTTTATGTGCTTTTTAAAAAGTATAAAAAAAAGGACTGCTGTTGCCAACAGTCCCTTCCTAACTAAATAAAAACCTAACCTTACTATTTCCTTTGTACAATCGCTTTATCAGTTTTTGCCAAAGAATATATTATTCTAAATATCTTCTTAACATCCAAGCCATCGTTTCGTGACCTTGCATTAAGCCATTTAAAAAGTCTGCTGTACCTGAATCTTTATTTTCATCTTCACTTGCATCAACATCTTTACGTAATTGTACAATTAATGTTTCATGATCTTCCAACAACTCTTTTAGCATTTCTTTTTGCTCTGGATATTTATTTGGAGATTCTTTGATGATAGTCAATTCAGCAAATTCTTTCATAGTTCCAATTGCTTTTCCGCCTAATTTGCTAATGCGTTCTGCAGTTTCATCGATAGATACTTCAACCTCTGAATACTGAGCTTCAAATAATTTATGAAGTTCCATAAAACTTGGTCCTGATACGTTCCAATGAAATTTTCTTAATTTAATATAAAATGTCATCTCATTTGCTAAAATTGAAGTTAGTAATGAAATACTGTTTTTTAAGTGTGCTTCTGTAATTCCGATTTTAAGTTTCATATTATTATATTTAATTTGATTATTATGTGAAATTCGAACTAATTTAATTTCTTAATTATAACGATAATGTTTGAAAATTATGATTCGTCCTTTGTTGTGCGGATCAAACTTATTCCAGACAAGAAGAAAACAACTCCTAATATGCCGTAAATAACTAATCCTTTAATATCATTCATTTCGCCACTCGTTTGTGCAAATAAAACTGCTGTGTAAATAAGTCCAGCAATACCTAAAGTTGTTAATAAAGCGCCAAATATTCTTTTGAGATTCATGATTTTCTGTTTTTAGAATTAATAATTCTAAGAAATTAATGTGCTTTTTAAAACTCTTATAATTACTTCACAAAGATATTTTCATTTCAAACAAAATGAGTTACACAATTGTTTGTAAAAGTTATAATATTCAAAGCAAAAATGAGTTTTCAAAAGATTAAAGCCAAGCTTATAAAAACTATAAGTCATTGAAAATCATAGTGAAAGAAGGATTTAAAAACAGTTTATGTAGTAGGAAATTACTAAATAAGCCTAATTTATTTTTGAATTTCATTGAAGGTTTTAATCGTTTATAGGGATTAAACGAGTATTTCAAACCAATTTTATAAATAATAACATACTTAGAATAAGAGTACATTAGATTAAAAGTGTAGTTCTGCACTTTTTAAGTATAAGAATAAAAAGTTTTTAATAGGTCTTGCATGTTTAAAAGAATACTTAGAAAATAGTAAATGGAGTTATTATCAAATAAAAAAGTCATTTTTGATTCTTAAAAAAAATAAAATTCTTCTACAATTTAACAGATAAACAATGATTTACAGTGTTTTAAAATAATAAAAAAAGTGTAAAAAATACTAATTGTTACATTCTATCCATGTACCAATTAAGTTCCTTTTCCATTTTTTGATATTTAAATATAGAAGTAATTATTTTTTGTAAGCGAACAAAAGCAGTTTCACTTTTTACTACGTAATCAAATGCTTTATGATGCATACAGTTGATAGCAACTTCAATTTTGTCTTGAGACGACAACATAACAACTGGAATTTCTGGATTAAATTCTTTTACTTTATCTAAAGTTTCAAGACCATTCATAGCGTTTGCAACAATTCCGTCTAATTGGTAATCTAATATCACAATATCAGGATTATGAGCTAAGTTAGCCAGACACATTTCTCCCGTAGGAAAGGTTTCTACTATGAAATCAGCATTATCTAAAAAGTCAATTTCTAAAGATTTTAAAAATAGTGCATCATCATCTACCAGAAATATTTTTACTTTTTTAGTGTCAGTCATTATAAGTTGTTTTTAATTATATTTATTTCTGCTTTTAATTCCTTACAGGCTTCTTTGCAAGCATGGTCAATTTTTTTAACCAATTTTTTTAATTCTTCGTTTTTAACAGGTGCAGTGGCCAATTCCTGAATTTCCTTTGCTATGTTTTCATATTCAGCATTCATACCAACAATTGCAAAAGAGGGAATAATTTTGTGTGTTGCAGCACTCAATAACAACCAATTTTCATCTTCTAAACCTCTGTTTATTGTTTCTATTAATACAGGTGTTTGCGTCAAATAAAGAGTAATCATTTCCATCATTAATGCTGGATTTGATTTTGTTCGTTGTTTTAAATAAGAAAGTTCAATATACTTATATTTTTTAACTTCAATGTTTTTTTCTTCTACTATTGTATTAGTTTTTGCATTTACTTTATTTTTTTTTAAAATCGCAATAATTTTACTGTACAAAAGGCGTTCATCTACTGGTTTAGCAAGATAATCATTCATTCCTACTGCTTTACATTTGGCTAGATCAACTGTCGTAACATCAGCTGTTAGAGCAATAATTGGTATTTTAGAATTCATCGTTTTACGTATGTATTCTGTTGTTTCAAAACCATTCATTATGGGCATTTGCAAGTCCATTAAAATGACATCGTATTCGTTTTTTTCTAATTTTTCGATTGCAACTTTGCCGTTTTCTGCAATGTCTCTTTCAAAACCAAAATCATCCAAAAGAGTTTTCATAAGTAATTGATTTAATGGAATATCCTCAACTACTAAAACTTTTATATTTTTTATTTTTGAATCTAACTCCAGAATCTCATTTTCTTCATCTGCCTCTACGGTTGTTTTCTGAAAACTTAAGGTAAAGCTAAAAGTAGAACCTTGGCCCATCTCGCTTTTTACGCGTATTGTGCCGCCTTGAGGTTCAATAAGTTGTTTTACAATAGCCAATCCTAATCCCGTACCACCATAGAGTCTAGAAGTATGACTCGATGCTTGTTGAAAATTTTCAAATATGGTATCCAATCTATCTTCTGGAATTCCAATTCCAGTGTCAGCTACAGAAAATTCAATGATTACTTTTTCTAAATCTTCATATATTAAATTTACACTTACAATAATTTTTCCTTTGGCAGTAAATTTTACAGCATTACTAACCAAGTTTAAAATGATCTGGTGCAAACGAACAGGATCACCAACTAGAATTTCTGGTATTTTACGATCGTACTCTTTAATTAATTTTAGATTTTTCTCATGAATTTTAGGTTCAAAAAGATGAAGCATAGCCGAAACGGAAGATTTCATTTTAAAAGGAGTCTTCTCAAATTTCATCTGACCTGAATCTACTTTTGCTAAATCTAATATATCATTAATAAGAACAATCAATGCATCACCACTCATTTTTATGGCATCAAGGTATTCTTTTTGTTTAGGAGTTAGTTCTGTTTTTAAAACCACTTTTGTAAATCCTATTATTGCATTCATAGGAGTCCTAATTTCATGACTCATATTCGACAAGAATTGCTGTTTTGCTTTTACAGCATTTTCGGCAATAATTGTAGCATTTTCAGCATTTTTCTTAGCTTCCTCAGCAATCTTGGTCGCTAATTCTGCAAAAACTTTTGCATTAATTAATTCATTAGCAATCTTCTTTTGATCTGTTATATCTCTGGCAACAACGACAACACCTGCTACTTTGCCTTCTTCATTTCTATAAACAGATCCGTTAAATAAGACATCAGTTAATTTTCCGTTTTTGTGGCGTAGCGTAAGTGGCGAATCGTTAACGGATCCTTTTTCAAATACTTCTAGATAAACTTCACGTGCTTTTTGTTGCTCTGTAAAATAATTAAAGAAATCAGAACAAGTCAGTTCTTCCCTTGTAATTCCTGTATTATTAACAAAAGCTTCATTCATATCCGTAATTTTTCCTTTTGTATTTATAGTAACTAAAGGATCTCTACTGGCTTCTATTAAGCTAAGCGTATATTGAGAATCTAAATTGGCTGTATGATTAAGGTCTTTAAGTTTTCTATTGACACTCTTCCATCTCTCTTTTTCTTTATTTTGAAAAATAAGTTCTTTATTGGCAACTATTAATTCTGTGCCTCTTTTTTCTTTCTCATCGTTTTGAAAAGCTAACTCCTCATTAGCGATCACTAATTCGGCAGCTCTTTTTTCTTTTTCTTTATTTTGAAAAACGAGTTCTTTATTTGCAATAATTAATTCATTAGCTCTTTTCTCTTTTTCATCATTCTGAAAAGCTAATTCTTTGTTGGCTATCACCAATTCTGCGGCTCTTTTTTCTTTTTCTTTATTTTGAAAAACGAGTTCTTTATTTGCTATTATTAATTCGTTCGCTCTTTTCTCTTTTTCATCATTTTGAAAAGCCAGTTCTTTATTCGCAATCACTAATTCTGCAGCTCTTTTTTCTTTTTCTTTGTTTTGATAAAGTAGTTCTTTATTTGCAATAATTAATTCATTAGCTCTTTTCTCTTTTTCATCATTTTGAAAAGCTAACTCTTTATTTGCAATTACTAATTCTGCAGCTCGTTTTTCTTTCTCATCATTTTGATAAGCCAGTTCATTATTAGCAAATTGAAGATCTAACGCCCATTTTTGTCTACCAATATTTCTAGCAACAATTACTACTCCTTTGATATTTCCTAGATTGTCTCTGTAAACGGATCCGTTAAAAAGTACATCAGTCAATTTTCCGCTTGTATGCATAATTGTAAGCGGATAATCCTCTATAGCATTGTTTTCAAATACTTTTTTGTAAACTTCTTTTGCTTTAGTTTTATCTGTAAAATAATCGAAGAAATTAGAATCTGTTAGCTTTTTTCGGGTAACACCAGTAATGTTGACTAATGCTTCATTCATATCTGTAATCTTACCATCACTATTTATAGTGATTAGAGGATCCAGACTCGCTTCTATTAAACTATGAGAATATTGTGCGGCTAATTTTTGGGTTTCACTATCAGTTGTTTCATTAAAAAAACCATGAGTAATTCCTTCACTATCTACATATGTAGAAGCATTATACAACACATCAGTTAGTTGTCCATCTTTGTGCTTTATTGATAAAGAATAATTCTCAATCGTTCCTTTTTCAAAAACGTGTTGCCACTTTTTTTGTATCTGTTGATGTTCTGTAAAATGATCAGAAAAATTGGTTCCTAATAATGCCTCTTTTGGTACTCCAATACTCTTAATTGAAGCTTCGTTAACATCTGTTATTTTCCCTTCCGCACTAATAGTTACAAAGGAACCCACGTTTTCATCAATTAGATTAAGAGGTTGTGGAATTTTATTTTTTTTCATTTATTCGGTTGTATTTCCAATCTCTTCAATCGGATTACGTCGTTTGTCTTTTAATTTTTTAAAATGCGAAGGGGAGAGGCCAGTTACTTTTTTAAATTGACTCGATAAATGTGCTACACTGCTGTAATTCATTTTCCAGGCGATTTCTGTAATGTTTAATTCTCCATATATAATTAATTCCTTAATTCTTTCGGTTTTGTGTGATATTATAAACTGCTCAATGGTAGTTCCTTGAACTTCTGAAAATAAATTAGAAAGATACGTGTAATCATGATCTAATTTTTGACTTAAATGTTCCGAAAAATTAATCTTTAGTGGTTCAGTAGCATGGTGAACCATTTCGATGATAACGTTTTTTATTTTCTCAATCATCATGGATTTTTTATCGTCCATCAATTCAAGTCCTGAGTTTAAAAGTGCTACTTTTAACAATTGTCTTTGCTCTAGTGAAATCGTTTCCATAATTTCTACTTCTCCTAAATCAACTACCATAAAGTGAAGTTTGAGTTTTTTCAACTCTTCTTTTACCGCCATTTTGCAGCGATTACTGACCATGTATTTTATGTATAGTTTCAAATATTATGAATTTGATATTGTAGAAAAGTGAATTTTGGATTAAATGTACATCATAAAACAGTTTTAAGGTTATGTTGATTAATTGCTCTTTAATTGTTTTGGAGTTTTACAGGAATAAATTGGCAAGGATTAAATTATAATCCTCGATAAATATTTTTTTTATTTTGACTTTACTGCGTCTTTATTGATTTTAATTTCAACATTTTTTTTCTTAATAATAGCTCTATTGTTATAAAAATTTTGTTGATATAAAGTGAGAAGTATAAGTTGTTTTAAAAATTTTCAACTTGAGTTTAAATAATTTCTGGGTATATAATATGAATAAAAACAATCATTTAAAGGCTTTTAAAGTTTTAAAACACACCAATATTTTAATATAAATAGTTAAATATGTATCTAAAATTTTATCATTTGTTTTATCATTAAAATGATTTGGCTCAACAAAATTATTTTATTGATCTCCTTTTTTGATTTATTATAATTTGTAATAGATTTATAAATGAAGTTTAGAAATAGGGTTTATATTATGCAATAATTAAAATTAATTATTTTTAATTATTTTAAATATATAAGAAAAAGATTTCAAATAAAAAATAAAAAAGTAATTTTTTACGTTTTTATTTATAATGGTGAAACGCCATAATAAAAACAACCAGCAGATTGATTAAAATCAGTGACGTAATTGTTTATGTTTTTTTGATTTAAAAACAATAAAATTGAAAAAACCTTTAAAAAGAGGAGTATTTTGTTTAATTATTAATTCAGTGAAAAGCCATCAACCCAATCCATAGATTTTATAGAGGAGACTTTGTTTTCTGAATTCATAATCAATCGTAATTCTTTATTGGCAACCTTTTTTGTGTAAGAAGCTTTATAACGAAAAACAATAGATTGGTCAAAGTTGTTCTTGTAAGCTTCAATTAATTCAAGATCAATAAAACTGCCATAATATTGTCGGAAACGAGTGCAGGTTTTCGTTAATCTTTCTTCAGTTGTATTTTTTATTACAGATGCAGTGGCTTCGCTTGTTGTAAAAGGTTTAAATTTAGAAGTATTGCAGGTCATTAATACTCTAGTTCCCAATTCATAAGCTTTACTTTTTTGGCTTTCTGAAATTTCAGAGGTGTTGATTTTTACAGTTTTATTTGCTTCCGCTTCTGCTGCAGTAATGGCGTTTTTGGATTTACATCCAGTAAGTATTAAGATACTTAGAACTATAATAAAATTTCTCATGATTTAGTCTATTTTTAATAAGATATTAGGATTTGGACAATTTTCTAAATAAAATTTTTGATTGTTTTTGCTACATACTCCGGGATAATCCCCTTTATAATTAGAAATATCTTTTATAATTTGAAAGTGTAAATGTGGAGCGTAATCTCCATTGACGGAAGCTTCTCCTAAAGTTGCTATTTGTTCTCCTTTTTTAAAAATGGAATCTTCTTTAAGGTTTACAATGCTTTCTAACGATAAATGTCCGTATAAAGTATAAAATTTTTGTTCTTCTATTTGATGTTCTAAGATTATTGTGGGACCATAATCGCCAATTCCGGTATTGTTATTAAAACTATGTACTCGACCGTCAACTGCTGCTAATACTGGAGTTCCTGCTTTAATCCATAAATCTAGACCAATGTGAATGTTCCTTTCTTCTATAGCAGTATCATTAAAGATTTCACTTCTTTTATATAAATTTCGAACTTCATTATAACCTCCAAAAGCTACTTTAGCATTATGCATACTTAAATAGTTTTCGATATATTCTTCAAATTGTATGGCATTATCAATTGGTAGTTTTTTTAAATTTTCATTTTCTACAGATAAATCCAAACCAATATAGTCTTTGTAGCCAATTTGTCCATCGATTACTTTAGTATTTTGTATTTCTTTTAAAATTGATTCTAAAGATTTCATTTTGTTTGATTTTTATAAAACCTTAAATTTAAATAAAAAATGCCAACGTAAAAAATTTACATTGGCATTATAACTTTTATTTTTGAATTTAATTTCAAAAAAAATAATATAGAGCATAAAAAAGAATTGAATCAGTCTTAGATATTCACTTACTATTTAATTGAAAACAATAATAATCACTATTTTTAAGTTTAAAACATACTTGGATATTTTGACGGATTTACTTCATTCATCATTTCATATACTTTTTCATAAATATCTTCCGTAGAAGGTTTTGAAAAATAATCACCATCTGTTCCGTAAGCAGGTCTATGTTCTTTAGCAGTTAGTGTTTGAGGTTTACTGTCTAAATAATTATATCCATTTTGCTGTTCGATAATTTGTTGCAAGATATAAGCAGAAGCACCTCCTGGAACATCTTCGTCAATAACTAATAAACGATTCGTTTTCATAATACTTTTAACCAAATCATGCTTGATGTCAAAAGGTAACAGCGATTGCAAGTCGATAACTTCGCAATCAATACCAACTTCAAGCAGTTCTTTTGCAGCTTGTTGCACTAAGCGTAATGTAGAACCATACGATACTAATGTAATATCTGATCCTTCTTTCATGGTTTCTACTACACCAATTGGTGTTTTGAATTCTCCATAGTTTGTTGGCATTTTTTCTTTTAAACGGTAACCATTTAAACATTCGATAACCAATGCAGGTTCATCACATTCTAACAAGCTGTTGTAAAAACCAGCAGCTTGAGTCATATTTCTTGGTACTAAAACATGAATTCCTCTAATAGCATTGATAATCATTCCCATAGGAGATCCTGAATGCCAAATTCCTTCTAAACGATGTCCTCGTGTACGAATAATAAGAGGCGCTTTTTGTTTTCCTACGGTTCGGTATCTTAATGTAGCCAAATCATCACTCATGATTTGAATAGCATATAATAAATAATCTAAATATTGAATCTCAGCAATCGGACGCAGACCTCTTAATGCCATTCCAATTCCTTGTCCTAAAATAGTAGCCTCACGAATTCCGACATCGGCAACACGCAATTCTCCGTATTTCTCTTGCATTCCTTCTAAACCTTGATTCACGTCACCAATCGTTCCGGCATCTTCACCAAAGATTAATGTTTCAGGATATTTAGTAAAAATAGCATCAAAATTATCTCTTAAAATCATGCGTCCATCAGTATCTTCGGCAGCATCATCAGCGTATGTAGGAAGCACTTTGTCTACAGAAAAAACATTTAAATCAGTTTCTGAATATAAGTTGCTGCTAAAATTCTTTTGTGTTTTAGCAGTATATCTTGTGATCCATTGAGAAAGTTCTTCTCTCTGGTTCTCGGTAATAATCAAACGCAATACTTTACGAGCGGTAACCAGAATTTCTTTTTTGATAGGAGATTTAATGGCACTTAATTCAGAAGCATATTTTAAAACTTCTTCTTGTTTTTTACTAGTTGTTGCTATTTTTTCAAGTAAAGTTACTAACTCCTTTTGTTCTTCAATAATAGGCTGTAAGAAAGCATTCCAGGCTGCTTTTTTACCTTCTAAAACTTCTTTTTTTGCTGCAGCATCAATTGCATCAATTTCTTCCGGTGAAGCAATATTAATTGCAATCATCCACAATTTCATTTGTCTAATACAATCAAAATCTCTTTCCCAAGCTAGCCTATTGGCATCTTTATAACGTTCATGAGATCCAGAACTAGAATGTCCTTGTGGTTGAGTCAATTCATTCACATGAATTAAAACAGGCACATGGTTTTCTCTAGCAATTATCGCTGCTTTTTCATAAGTAGCTACAAGTTCTGCATAATCCCAACCTTTGACTCTCAGAATTTCGAAACCATTAGTATCTTCTTCTTTCTGATATCCTTTTAAAATTTCAGATATATTTTCCTTGGTTGTTTGATGTCTGGCGTGTACTGAAATACCGTATTCATCATCCCAAACGCTCATCACCATTGGTACTTGTAATACACCGGCAGCATTGATGGTTTCGAAAAATAATCCTTCGGATGTACTTGCGTTTCCTATTGTTCCCCAAGCAACTTCATTTCCTTCATTCGAAAAATTGGCTGCATTTGGCATTCCTTTAACCTGTCTATAGATTTTAGAAGCTTGTGCTATTCCTAATAATCTAGGCATTTGTCCTGCAGTAGGAGAAATATCGGAACTTGAGTTTTTTTGTTTTGTTAAGTCTTTCCAAGATCCGTCTTCGTTTAAACTATGAGTGGCAAAATGGCCTCCCATTTGTCTTCCTGCCGACATTGGTTCTTGTTCTATATCAGTATGTCCGTATAATCCAGCAAAAAATTGTTGAACAGTTAATTGTCCTATTGCCATCATAAAGGTTTGATCACGATAGTATCCAGAGCGGAAATCGCCATTTTTAAAAGCTTTGGCCATTGCCAATTGTGGTACTTCTTTTCCGTCACCAAAAATTCCAAACTTGGCTTTTCCTGTTAATACTTCTTTACGGCCTAAAAGACTACATTCTCGGCTTATAATAGCAGTTGTATAATCTTTCAAAACTTCGATTTTGAAATCAGCAAATGTCAATGTAGAATTGGTTTTTTCTTTTATCATAATTAGAAAGTATAACTTTATGATGCAAATTTAACTAAAAACTATCTATTTTCATAGTACACTGCATAAAATTGAATTTAATTATTCTATTTTATTCTAGTAAAAAGAAGTGTATTTTTTCACTATATGTAATTTAAATTTAGTTTTTGTAACAATAATGTAAGTAATAGTGATAAATATATTCGATTAAAACCATTTTCGATTAAAAAGATTGAGTAATGTTTTAGGCGAAAAAGTAACAATAAATCGTACTTTTTCATTATAATTATTTTCAGCAATCTCCCATCCATTGTTAGAATATACTGGAAAGTAGAGTTCAAAGTAATCTGTAACCAAGTTTAAACGTATGCCACTATCATAAACAAATTGAGCTGGAGTGGAATTATTTTTGATTAATCCTACATCGCCATAAACTTCAATCCAGTTCCAAATACTGTAACTCGCATTAAAACTAGTAATCCAACGATTGGCATAAGGTGTGGCTATTTTTGATTTAAAACCACCCTCTGCAATGATGTATTGTTGGCTATAAATTCCGGTACTTTCAGAGCGTCCTAAATAGTTGTAATCAAACATATAATCCGTTGGTCGGTCTAAGGCAAAACTAAAGAAATCAGATTGAGTTTTGTTGTAAAGAAAGACTCCAGCATAAAAGCGCATATTTATTTGACGGTTGTTTTCAAATAATTTTCCATATCCAATCTCACTGGTCAATTTACCAAAATTACCAGCTATTTGCACATTACTAGACAGGCCAAAATGATTGGTAACTTCTGTTTTCGTATTAATATATCTGGCTTCAAAAACGGAATAATTTTCAGGTGAATTATCCGTCAAAATAGCACTTTTCTCTTTATTTACAAGAACTTGTCTAAACATAAAGAGTTGTTTTCTATTGTCTCTAAAATTAGGTTCACGAATGCGCAACTGAATTGTTGGATTCAATCTTAAATACGTAGCATCTTCAGCATAATGAAAATAAGAAATACTCATAGAATATCGTGCATTATAAAGGGTGCTATTTCTATAATTATGATTAATAGCAAATGACGCAGAACCCGATAAATTGTTCGATTTAGTAGAGTAGGAGGGATTTACATCAAAAACAAATGGTTTTTCTAAAATGGTTTTGTTATGCAAACGCAATCCAGGAATCAAACCATCATATAGATTGTAGCTAATAGAGGGAACATATAAAATTTGATTGTAATAAGGATCTTCTAAATCCTTCATAAATGCAAATTTAATGGGTCTATTGTTAGGGAAAAATCCATCGAGTTTGTACCAATTGTTTCTCAAATTATATTCGGGAACTTCATTTTTTAGGTTTAAAACGATTTTATCAATATTTGATCTAGGAATGGTAAAAGTACTATCACAAGCTTCGATATCTAGCCATTGTTTGAATACAATTTCACCGTTTTTTGTACCATAAACAGGAATTGGAATAGGAGTTCCTGTTCTATTTCTAACGGAAAAGGTGATGCTATCTTTGGTTTTTAAAACGTCCGTAAATTTATAATCTATAATAGCTCTTGAATCGATAATGGTATTAAAGTACCAATTAATATTTTTGGTTGTATTTCCTTTTAATATTGTTTCAAAATCAATTCTACTTACTTGTTTCGAATTGTTTTGTTTGTAAAATGTAGCAATACTATTGGCAACACTATTATTTTGCAAATAATCATCTAAGAACCGAATGCTTAATCCCGCGCGGTATTTACTAGCTATTTGCTCATTAAATTTTATTAATGTATTTTTTGGACTTCCTAATGGTTGATCTAGGTTTCTACGAGCCATCAGCATATAGAAATAACTGTATTGTCCGTTAAAGTCAATTTTGGTAAGATTAAAACTTTTTAGCAATTTAATTTTAGAGATACTACCCATCATTTTTGCCTCAGGATAATGTTCGTCAATGTATTTCATCATTACATAAACCTGAATACCATCATAAATCCAGCTGTCTTTTCTTGGATCTAAATGCAGACTTGTTTTTAAAAATTCGTTTAGATAGGTTTTTAAAAACTTAATTTCATAAATAAATTCATCCGGAAAAGGACTTAAAAACGATGGTAACTGATTAAGACCGTAGAACGGATTTCTCTCATAAGCGGTTTGCGAAACTATAATTTTTTGGTGAGGATAGTTTCCAATTAAGTTGGTAGTAAAGTCTGTAATACGATCAATTAAGATAGCTTTCTGTATTTCATTCAGTTTGCTGTCTTTTAGATTGGTAATTACCTCTATTGCATTATTTTTATAACTTAAAAAACTCTTTTTGGGTTCAACAATTAAATTAAAATCTGTTCTATTGTCGCCTGATAATGTAAAGTTTACAAAACCATCTTTTGCGACTGTTTTTTGACTGTTTAAATCCGATGTGATTTCTAATGTATTAGGCAATACAAAATCAATCTCAAAATTTGAAATTGCATTTGCAATATCGTCTAAGTTATTATTGCTATTTTTTACAAAATTATGATTTTCGTATCGAGCTGGAGTTAGATACCAATTTTTAAGATTTAAAATTCCATTGTCATTGTAACCAAATTTTGTAAACTTATCATTAGGTATTTTACTAGCATAGGAAAGCATTAACGTAATTTTCTCGTTGGGTAATAATTTTTTATTTAATTGTAATACGATGTAATCAGGATTTTTTTTTGTTCGCTCCCAGATTATTGGCTCTTCAGTATTAGTGGTGATTAATAGATTGTTGGTGCTTCCGCGCTCTTCTTCTTTAGCCAGATGAAAACCTCTATAAAATTCATCTGAAAATCGTTTTGCTAAAGGCGTATTTTTATTAGAAAAGGCATTGTTCCAATCATTCAGAACGATAGTAGTTAGCGTATCATTGGTTTGATTAAAAAAAGTAATTTGTTGCTGTATGTCTAAAATCTTTTTCTCAGCATTCAACGCTACAACCATCTTCGACTGATGTTGCGCAGATAATTTGGCAGAAACTAATACGATAAGAATTAAAAAGCCAATTTTATAATTTGATTTCAAGCAATGAGAATTAAGATTTGTAAAAAATAAATATAATTAATATTAGACACAAATTGTATAATTCTCCTTTAAAATAAAAAAAGCTGTCGGTTAAGACAGCTTTTTAATTAAAAATTGGGTGATAAATCATATTTTTTATAAAATTTATCAAGTATTTCAACGACCTCCTCTGCAGTATCAACGATTTTAAATAAATTTAAATCCTCTGGACTTACAGTAAGTTCATTTTCTACTAAAACTGTTTTAATCCAATCGAGCAATCCAGACCAGAAGCTTGTTCCCACTAATATTATAGGAAACTTAGCCACTTTTTTAGTCTGAATCAAGGTGATAGCTTCAAACAATTCATCCATCGTTCCAAAACCTCCTGGCATCACAACAAAACCTTGAGAATACTTTACAAACATCACTTTACGAACAAAGAAATAATCGAAATTCAAGTTTTTATCACCGTCGATATAGGGATTAAAATGTTGCTCAAAAGGCAATTCAATATTCAGTCCCACAGAAGTTCCGCCACCAAGATGTGCGCCTTTATTACCAGCTTCCATAATACCTGGACCACCGCCCGTAATTACACCATAACCAGCTTTACTAATTTTGTATGCTATTTTTTCTGCTAGTATATAATGAGGCGAATCAGCTTTTGTTCGCGCCGATCCAAAAATAGAAACACAAGGTCCTATGCGACCCATTGTTTCATAACCGTTTACAAATTCTGCCATGATTTTAAAAATGGCCCAACTATCATTTGTTCTAATTTCGTTCCAACTTTTTTGCTTTAATCGATCTTGGATTACTTTATCCTCATCATTGTCAAAATCTTCTAATCTCATTTTTTAATATCTAATTTATTACTCATTTCTTTAGGAGCTTTTTCCAGCTATTTGTTCCAATCTTTTTATTTTTTTTCAAAAAAAACAAAAAGGATTTCCACTTCTATCTGGGCTAGGACTCCAATTTACTAAAGTAATTCTTTTTTATCAATAAAGTGAAATCAATCTTTAATTTTAAGATTATATTGTTGTTTTCTACCTTACAAAGCTTCTAAAATTAAATTTATTTACTGATTTAAAAGAAAAAAGAAATAAGTGGTTAAGGTCAAAAAAACTTATCTTTAAGGATATCAAAATAATGAGATCATGAAAGCTATTCATATTACAAAATCTGGCGGACCAGAAGTATTGCAGTTACAAGAAACTCCAAAACCCAAACCAGAGAAAAATCAAGTATTAATCAAAGTCAAAGCAGCTGGTGTGAATCGCAGTGATGTAATTACGCGTCAAAATAGGGATGCCTACGGCAAAGGATTTACAGGAACTTTAATTCCTGGTTTAGAAGTTTCAGGAGAAATAACAGCAATTGGCGAAAATGTAACCGACAAAAAAATTGGAGATAAAGTATGTGCACTTATCGCAAGCGGAGGATATGCCGAATATGTTGTGGTAAACACTTCGCATTGTCTTTTCATTCCAGATGGAATCAGTCTAATAGATGCAGCAGCCATTCCAGAGACTGTTTTTACGGTTTGGTTTAACGTTTTTCATTTGGGAAAACTGCAACCTAACGAAAAGTTATTAATTCACGGCGGAACAAGTGGTATTGGCACTATGGGTTTACAAATGGCAAAAGGTTATGGTTGTAAAGTTTACACCACTGCAGGAAGTGACAAAAAGATTGATTTTTTAAATAAAATGAACTTGGGAATGGCAATCAATTATAAAAAAGAGGCTTTTGAAGAAGTGCTAAAAGAGGAAAAAATTGATGTTATTCTAGATATGGTTGGAGGAGATTATACGCAAAAGAATCTTGAAATATTAAACGAGAAAGGCCGCTTAATTTATATCAACGGAATGAAAAGTTCGGAGGTAAATATTAATTTGCGCACTATTATGAGTAAGAATCTAACCTTGACCGGGAGCTTTCTTAAACCTCAATCTGATGAAGTAAAAACTCAGATTGCAAAAGAGGTAGAAGCCAACATTTGGCCACTATTTCATTCTAAACAAATTCATCCTATAATTTATAAAACTTTTCCTTTAGAACAAGCTGCAGAAGCGCATAGACTTATGGAAAGTAGTGATCATATTGGTAAAATTCTATTGACAATGGATTGATATTATTAAAAAAATAATCAAACTCAAATTTGATAATATAGTATTGAAACTAACTTCCTATTGCTTTTTAAAAATACCTTTTGGAACAATAAAAAAAAATAATTTCGAATATTGAGATTTTAAAAGTTACAATTTAAAATTTGCTGTTTTTAAAATAGAATTGCTTTAAGCTTCAATTGATTCGTTCGATAAAATACTACTCAATGTTAATTAATAATTGATATATTTGAATAAAAATAATAGTATGAAAAACACTTTTTTGATTCTCTTCTTTACGCTTTTTACGGCTACCATTTCCGCTCAAGACGGTAAGAAAAACCAGAAAGCAGTAATAAAAACAACTCTTTTTTGCGATCATTGTAAACAGTGTGAAACTTGTGGAGGAAATTTCCAATCCAATATGTTGAAAATAAAAGGAGTGAAAATGTATGAACTAGATGAAAAAAACAGCACAATTACCGTTTTTTACAATAGTGAAAAAACAAATCTAGAAACTATAAAATCAGGTATTTCAAAAATGGGTTATGATGCTGATGATGTAAAAGCAGACGTTGTAGCTTATGAACAATTAGATGATTGTTGTAAAAAAGTATAAGGGCTTTTTTTTGATTTATAAGATTATAAAAATGAAAACTACTGTATGATGCAGTAGTTTTTTTTATCTCTGGTAGTGATTAAAAGTTTGAGGGTAGAATGTTATTGGTGATATTGTAATCAATAAAAAACCACCCCGCCCTACGGTCACCCCTCCAATGGAGGGGAATTAAAACCGATTTGGTACTTATGGATTATTTTTATTTTGTTTAATTTATTTGATAATGTATATTAAAAGAAATTGTTGAGGAAATTTAAGCCAATTCCTTTTTTAAGAATTGTGCTGTATAACTCTTTTTATTTTTTGCGACTTCTTCTGGAGTTCCTTTGGCGATAAGTTGGCCTCCGCCTTTCCCACCTTCAGGACCAATGTCGATGATGTAATCTGCTAGTTTTATCACATCCATATTGTGTTCGATAATTAGAATGGTATTTCCTTTATCGACTAGTTTATTAATCACTTCCATTAATACTCTAATATCTTCAAAATGCAAGCCTGTTGTGGGTTCATCGAGAATATAAAATGTATTTCCAGTATCTTTTTTAGATAATTCTCCCGCTAGTTTTATGCGTTGCGCTTCTCCACCAGAAAGTGTTGTGCTTTGTTGTCCCAATGTAATGTAGCCTAAACCAACATCCTGAATCGTTTTTACTTTTCTATAAATCTTCGGGATCAATTCAAAAAACGGAACCGCTTCATCTACCGTCATATTCAACACATCAGAAATGGATTTTCCTTTGTATCGAATCTCCAATGTTTCTCTATTAAA
Organism: Flavobacterium sp. GP15; assembly: GCF_014281985.1. Classification (NCBI taxonomy): domain Bacteria; kingdom Pseudomonadati; phylum Bacteroidota; class Flavobacteriia; order Flavobacteriales; family Flavobacteriaceae; genus Flavobacterium; species Flavobacterium sp. GP15. Next base: position 53,397 of record NZ_JACFTC010000004.1, on the reverse strand, counting down.
ACGTTTTCCTTGACAAGTTTCACATTCAACATACACATCAGGTAAAAAGTTCATTTCTATTGTTCGAACTCCAGAACCTTCACAGGTTTCGCAACGTCCTCCTTTTACATTAAAACTAAAACGACCTGCTTTATAACCCCGAATCATACTTTCTGAAGTCATAGTAAACAGATTTCTAATTTCTGTAAAAACTTCGGTATATGTCGCAGGATTCGAGCGTGGAGTTCTACCAATTGGGCTTTGATCAATATCAATTACTTTATCGATATGTTCTAATCCTTCAATTTTTTTGTACGGTTTTGGTTTTTTGACACCATTAAAATAATAGGCATTCAAAATAGGGTAAAGCGTCTCATTAATCAAAGTAGATTTTCCACTTCCAGAAACTCCTGTAACACAAATCATTTTTCCTAAAGGCAACTCTATCGAAACATTTTTTAAGTTATTTCCTGTTGCCCCCGTTAATTTTAGGAACTTTCCGTTTCCTTCCCGACGCTTTTTAGGAACCTCAATTTTCATTTCACCATTCATGTACATTGCTGTAATAGTATGGTGTTTCAAGATTTCTGCAGGTGTTCCTTTGCTGATGATTTCACCACCATACTTCCCTGCTTTTGGTCCAATATCTATGACATAATCAGCACGTTCAATCATGTCTTTATCGTGTTCTACCACAATAACTGAGTTGCCAATATCTCTCAATTGTTCTAGAGAATGAATTAGTTTTTCGTTATCTCTTTGGTGCAAACCAATGCTAGGCTCATCAAGAATATACAAAACACCAACCAACTGCGAACCAATTTGAGTTGCCAATCGAATGCGTTGCGCTTCCCCACCCGAAAGTGATTTTGAACTTCGGCTTAAAGCCAAATAATCCAAGCCTACATTCATCAAGAAGTTTAGTCGGTCCTTAATCTCTTTAATTACTTCAGTAGCGATACGCTTTTGTTTATCAGATAAATGAGTATTTAAATCATGAAACCAAGCCGTTAAATCCGAAATGTCCATATCGCACAATTCGGCTATGTTTTTTTCGTTTATTTTAAAGAATAATGCCTCTTTTTTCAAACGAGAACCATCACAAACAGGACAGTTAACTTCGTCCATAAATTCCTTAGCCCATCTTTTAATAGTAGTGGATCCACTTTCTTCGTATTGATTTTTAATGAAATTAGATATTCCTTCAAAATCAATTTTATAGTCACGAGCCACTCCTAAATCTTTAGAATTAACTGTGAATTTTTCTTTTCCACCATTCAAAATCATTTCCATTGCTTCCGCTGGGATTTTTTCGATGGCATCCGTTAATTTAAAACCATATTTTTCTCCAATGATTTCTAATTGCTTAAAAATCCAAGAACTTTTATATTCTCCCAAAGGAGCAAATCCACCGGCTTTAATAGTCAATTTTGGATTTGGAACAATTTTTTTACTATTAATTTCATTAACTGTTCCCAAACCGTTGCAATGATCGCAAGCGCCTTTTGGTGAGTTGAAAGAAAATAAATTAGGTTCTGGATTCTGGTACGAAATTCCAGTAGTAGGACACATTAAATTTCTACTAAAATAGCGCACTTCATTAGAATCTTGATCTAAAACCATTAATACATTTTCACCATGATGCATGGCAGTATTAATACTTTCTGATAATCTTTTTTCATTCTCAAGGCTTTCATCAATAACCATTCTATCTACTACAATTTCGATATCATGTGTTTTGTAACGGTCTAATTTCATTCCTAAAGTAATATCAAGAATATCATTATTGACACGTACTTTAAGGAAACCTTGTTTGGCTATTTGTTGAAAAAGTTCAGCGTAATGTCCTTTTCTAGCACGAATAACAGGCGCCAAAATATTGATTCGTTTTCCAGCAAAGTCCTGAATAATCAAATCTTTAATTTGTTCATCAGAATAGGAAACCATTTTTTCTCCAGTGTTATAACTATAAGCATCAGCGCCACGAGCATAAAGCAAACGCAAGAAATCATATATTTCAGTAATGGTTCCCACAGTAGATCGAGGACTTTTACTAGTCGTTTTTTGTTCGATAGCAATTACCGGAGAAAGTCCATCAATTTTATCTACATCAGGACGTTCTAACCCGCCTAGAAATTGCCTTGCATAGGCAGAAAAAGTTTCTACATAACGACGCTGCCCTTCGGCATATATGGTGTCGAAAGCAAGTGAGGATTTTCCAGAGCCAGAAAGTCCAGTGATTACTACTAGTTTTTCACGGGGAATGGAAACATCTATATTTTTGAGATTGTGAACGCGAGCGCCTTGAACTTCAATGGTATTGTCTTTGTCTAACATATTTTTTTGTAAATTCCGAATGGTCGGTAGCAAAGTTACCATTTTGATTTATTCTTTCAATAGAACACTTTAGAAGTTTATGTTAAAGATTGTGTACTTTTGAAAAACAGATTAATAATCATTTTTTAGAAAGAGAAGCAGTATACAATTATGAAAACAAGAATCGGAATTTTAGGAATGGGTGGAGTAGGCGGTTATTTTGGAGGATTGTTAGCCAAAGAATTTTACCAGTCAGATTCTGTTGAAATAATGTTTATCGCAAGGGGAGAAACTCAAAAAGAAATCGCTAATAATGGATTAAAAATTATAACGGATACGGATGAATTTATTGTTTTTCCATTTTTAGTATCAAATGACCCTCAGGTTATAGGGAAACTTGATTTTCTTATTTGTGCTACAAAAACCTATGATATAGAGGAAAGTCTTGTATCTATCAGTAAATGTATTACTAAAAAAACGGTTATTCTTCCTTTGTATAATGGAGTTGATGCTCCAGAACGCATTAGTACTTTATTTCCTGATAATGAAGTGTTGCAAGGCTGTGTTTACATTGTTTCGATGATTGTTTCGCCTGGAATTATAAAGAAAATAGGAACTTATGAAAAGTTATTTTTTGGTTCTACTATGGCTTCAATTGCAACCTTACATAAATTACAAGCTATTTTTAAAAGTGCGGGTATCGAGAGTTATCTAGTAGATAATATCGAGGAAACAGTGTGGGAAAAATTTATTTTCATTTCCGCTTTAGCTTCAGCAACCTCTTATCTAAATCAGAATATTGGAGAAATTTTAGCAAATCAAACTAGTAGAGCACTTTATGTTTCTCTATTAAATGAAATTACGATGCTTGCTGCTGTAAAAGGGTTGAATTTGCCTGAAGATAGTGTAATGCAAAGTATTCTTAAACTTGAAAAATCACCTCATAGTGCCACCTCTTCAATGCACAGAGATTTTTTAGCGGGTAATAAAACAGAATTAGATTCATTGACTGGTTTTGTCGTTACCGAATCATTAAAATACGAAATTGAAACACCAACCTATCAAATGGTTTTTGATAAATTATCTAATTTATAATTGCTTTAATAGATAGTAGTAGGCAAGTTTACCGCAGAAAGGAGTAAAATTGAAACTAACAAAGAAATTTTAAAATGAAAAAACAATTTTTATTTACATTATCAGCAATATTAACTATTTATTTTTCTTACTCACAAAATACAAAAATAATAGTTTTGGATAGCATATCAAACTTGCCAGTAAAGTATGCTAATGTAAATTTTCTAAATGGTTTTGGTGTTTTTTCAAATGAAAAGGGTAACATTATGATTTCTGATTTAAATGTTAATTCAATTGAAATATCTCACGTATCTTATGAATCTAAAAAAATAGATTTGAACAAAATAAATAACTCAATTGTACATTTAAAACCAAAAATCATAAAATTAGATGAAATCGTTATTAAAAAGGAAAAATTAAAATTACTGAAAACGATAAGTTTAAAGCCTAAAATTCATAGTAATTATAAAGAAATGTTTTTTAGTGCAATCGGCTTAAAGTTAGCTTTTAAAATAAATCCTTCTGATAATAAAATTAGCATCTTAAAAAGTATTGAAATTCCTTTATTTAAAAAGACAAATGATGCCACAAAAAACTTTTATCCAGAAAAACAATATCCATATAAAACTTTGATAAAAATAGAAATATTAGAATCTATAGATGATAAACCACGAGAAAATTTATATGATTACATTAAGTATGAAATAATTAATTCAGAACTTTTAAATGATTCTTTTATCTCATCGTTTGAAAAAAGTATTAAAATTCCCGAAAATGGTTTGTTTATTGTAGTAACATTCATTGGAAAAGTTGATGAAAATAACTTATTAATTACTGAAATGCCTTATGACATCAAAAAAAAATATCCTGATGGAAAATTTATAAAATGGATTCTACCAAACATTCCAATTAGTACAAGACAAAACGATAATAAAACATTTTTCAGATTTGATTATGAAACGCAATCAAATTGGAAACAAATTGAAAAACCAAATAACTATGACAAAAATAAAGAATATCCAATTTTTGAAATTGGAATTGGTTACAAAATTGATTTAATGGAATAAAAACCCGCCTACAACAGCCGTTTAGCGAGATTGGGGTTTTAGTGGAATTAGCTTTTTTTATCATATCATCGTTTCGGCAGAAAATACTCTGCTTTAAAGTCCCCAACCTCGCCAAACGCCAAGACGATTTATCCAATACCATTTTTTCAATAAATAAATAGTGTTAAATATTGCTATGAAATTTAGCGTTAAGACTATTTTCCTAAAATAAATTATAAGAACTAGACTTTAGGTTTACTCTGTTTTATTTTAAAGGTAATATTTAGAAAATCATTTTTGTTATGCGTGCATATTATTCAAATTAATTCCTTATTTTTCGCATATAATTAAATAAAAATGCAAAAAGATTACGACTATATTATAATTGGAAGTGGCTTTGGAGGTTCTGTTAGTGCTTTACGACTTTCTGAAAAAGGATATAAAGTTTTAGTGATCGAAAAAGGGAAATGGTATAAAGCCAATGATTTTGCTAAAACCAATTGGAACCTCCGTAAATGGTTGTGGATGCCAGCGCTTAATTTTTTTGGAATCATGAAAATGAGTGTTTTTAGACACATTGTCATTATTTCTGGAACTGGAGTAGGAGGCGGATCTTTGGTATATGCCAATACTTTGCCTGTTCCTAAAACCTCTTTTTATAAATCGGGCAGTTGGAGCGAATTAGCAGATTGGGAAAATGAACTTAAACCCTTTTATAAAACGGCACTTACCATGCTTGGTGCAGCTAGAAATCCAAAATTATTTGATGGCGATAAAGGACTTAAAGAATTAGCAATAGAATTGGGAAGAGAAGATCAGTTTGAAAATCCTGAAGTAGCCGTTTTTTTTGGTAAAGCAGGAGAAAAAGTGATTGATCCTTATTTTGATGGTAAAGGCCCAGAAAGAGCTGGTTGTAATTTTTGCGGAGGATGTATGACGGGTTGCCGTTATGATGCCAAAAACACACTAGATAAAAATTACCTTTATTTAGCACAAAATTTAGGCGCCAAAATTCTAGCGGAACATGAAGTTTATGATGTTTTACCTATTGATGGGAATGAAGGCGCTACAGGTTATAAAGTATTTTTAAAATCGAGCACGCATTATTTTAAATCTAAAAAAGAGTTAACTGCAACAAGCGTTATTTTCTCAGGAGGTGTTTTGGGAACAGTAAAATTACTGCTTAAACTAAAACCAAAATCACTGCCTTTGCTGTCTGATAAGCTGGGGGAAGATATAAGAACGAATAACGAAACACTAATAAGCGTTTCTAGTTTAGACCATAGTAAAAATATGTCTAAAGGTGTTGCTATAGGAAGTTTACTTCATACGGATGATAATAGCCATCTTGAAATTGTTCGTTATTCAGAAGGTTCTGGATTCTGGAAACTATTGCATTTACCGCTCGCTATTGGGAAAAATACACCAGCTCGTTTATTTAATATGTTACAGCAATTATTGAAATTTCCGGTGCGTTATTTCAAAATCTATTTTACAAACAGTTGGTCCAAAAGTACTGTCGTTTTGTTATTCATGCAATCTATTGATAGCACTTTGAAATTTAAAACTAATTTTTTTGGCGGAATGGCTTCTTCCGTTGGAAAAGGAGTAAAGCCAAGTGCTTACATTCCAGAATCTATCGAATTGACTAAAAAATATGGTAAAATTGTAAACGGTGTTCCTACTTCATTTGTATTAGAATCTTTTGCAGGAATTCCATCTACAGCCCATGTTTTAGGAGGAGCGGTAATGGGAAAAGATAGTTCTCAAGGCGTAATTAATAAAAACAACGAAGTTTTTGGTTATAAAAATATGTACGTAATAGATGGAGCAATGATATCAGCAAATCCTGGAGTAAATCCTTCATTGTCGATTACTGCAATAGCGGAAAGAGCGATGGCGCAGATAGGGGATAAGTCAAAATAGTTAGAGAATACTTGAATTAATTGGAAAAATCAAAGCTAGACCGAGTTACTAACTCAAAAATTAAGTACAAGATTGACTAAAAGTTTAAAAAGCAATGTGTTTTCCTGTCAAAAATTATTATTCTAGTATCAAACTTGATAACGAGATAATCCATTTAAGAAAATAGATTTAACTCGTTCACGTAAATATTCAGGACGAAGCACTTCCAAACTATCTCCAAAACCTAATAAAATGCGATCTAATTCGTAATTTTGAATGACATATAAATGAATAATGATACTTCCATCTTCATTTTGTTTAATGAGCCTTTGCGAATTGTGTAAAGGTTTTGTAGTAACATAAGGAGCGTTTTTGGCATCAATCCAAAGTTCGATGCGTCTGGGTTGTAAACCAGTATTTACGGTCACGCCAACTACATTTTTATAAAATAAATCAGGATTGAATTTTTCTTCCAAATAAGGTATATTCAAATCGTAGTCAATCGAAATAATTCTGTCTAATGCTAAATTGGTAATGGGTTGACTTCCCTTTCTTTTCCCTACCAAAAACTAACGATTATTAAATTCCTTCAAAATAAAAGTATGAAAATTAAACGTTTTTTCTTCTGCAGATTTAAAGGATGTTTTATTGAGGAAACAAATGAATGGTAGACAATCGTCTATTGTACAATTGTCTACATTGTGCGAATTTGGCTAAATGGAAGATATTAAAATAAAACTAGGTTTACGCGTTAGAGAATTAAGAATCTCAAACGGGTATTCACAAGAAAAATTAGCAGAACTATCTGATTTGGATAGAACTTATATTCCTGGCATAGAGAGTGGAAGAAGAAATGTTTCTATTGTGGTTGTTGAAAAAATAGCTAAAGCATTTGGAATAACTCTTTCTGAACTTTTAAAAAAACTCTAAAAATAAATTTATTTAATGATAACAAATCCATTACTTGAAGAGTTAAAAAAACTAAGAGAATCATCAAAATATGCTGTTGCTCAAGGAACTCATTCCAATTTAAATCAATTTAAAAAATATTTACATATTGAGCGTGAAGTTGAAAAAAAATTAAAAACAATTATTACGAATGCTTCTAATATAGATAAATCACAATTGTTATTAGTTTGTGGTAATGTTGGTGATGGAAAATCACATATACTCTCCCATTTACATGATGAATTAAAAAATATTATATCTCAATTTGTCATTCATAATGATGCCACTGAATCACATAATCCTAATGAATCATCTAACGAAACCTTGTATAAATTATTAGAAGGATTTAAAGATATTAACATAAATGATTCCAAAGACAAAATTATACTTGCAATTAATCTAGGGACTTTAAGCAAATTCATAGAAGAATATGGAGAAGAATTTAAAGTACTCAAAGATTATATCATTACGAGCAAGATATTAGATACTGATTTAATTCATAGTGACGAATTTGATACCGCTAGTAACTTTCACCATGTGAATTTTACTGATTATCATATCTATTCGTTAACTGAAAATGGTCCTATATCCGATGTAATCTCTACTCTACTTGAAAAAATAGTGTCTGAAAATGAAGCGAATACTATTTACAAAGCATATCAAGATTACAAGATAATTGTTAGTGATAAAATATATTGTCCAATTATATTTAATTATGAATTTCTTTTTAATAAAAACAATAGAATAATCGTTTCACAACTCATAATTAAATCAATAATCAAAAGCAAAGAAATTGTATCACTCCGAACCTTATTAAATTTTGTACATGATATTTTAGTTCCAGTTGATCTTGCTACTATAAATGAAGCAGATTATTTTAGGATAATTGAAAAAATGAATGGTGCTCAATATATTTCAAATTTAATTCCTAATTATTTATTTGAACATCCTGAATTATCTAGTTTGTTCGAAAAGATTGAGAGTTTAGATCCTTGTAATAATAGAAATTCTCATATTGATGACATTTTATTAACTATAATAAATGCGGAAGAATCTTTTACTATTTTTTCAAAACATATTGACAAAATCTACTTGGATAAAATAGAATCTAAGATAAATAAAACGAATATTCATAAATCTGAACTCTCTAGATTGTTTATTAGACTCAATTATTTTAGTAATTATTTTGAAGAAAAATATTTAAACGATGTTGATTATAATGAATATTTAATTTGGTTATTTCACTACAACAATAACAATAAAACATTCATACAAAAAATATATGGATTAGTTGAAAATGCCGCAAGAAATTGGAATGGTGACCCAAAAACAGATGATAAAGTTATTATAAATGTTGGAAAAAGACAAACTCAATTTAGAGTGTTCAAGGATTTTGAAGTAGTACCAGATGTAGATTTATCAAAAGAGAAGTTTGAGAGCCAAATCAATAAATTCACACAAGAGTTTAGTTTGTCTTTTAAAATAAATAATGGGACGGATTCTGTAAAAATTCATGTTGATTTTAGTTTGTTTAAAATTTTAAAAATGATTTCTAGTGGCTATAGACCCAATAAAAAAGACAACAATAATTATGTGTACTTTGTTAATTCTATAAATATTTTAATTAATCAAAACAATAATAAAGCAGCATTGTATATCGATGAAGTTAATATTGGAAAAGCAGTTGATTATAAGTTTTCGAAAGACACTTTTAGTGGTTATAAATTTCAAGTCATATGATGAAAATAGAATTAAATAGAGAAGGAATTAATGGACTTGAAAAAAGATATTTTAAAAATAAAACTTTTAGTCATGTTACTGGAAATCAAATAAAACTATTGCCTTTTAAAACGAATCCAAGTGGTGATACATTTAGCGAGGATTTTAAATCATTTCAAGGCGTTATTGGTGAATTATTTCGGATTTTAAATTCTAAAACTCAAGTTGAACTAGGTAAAATTAGTGGCTCCTTTAAATTGGAACTTAAAGAAAGCATTTTAAAAGCAGCTATAGATAAAGTTGATACGGAACATAAAGAAGAGTTTAAAAATATGCTTACAAAACTCTTTTTTGATGAAGACCATGGTTTAATAAAATTTAATATTAGGACTCTTTCTTATATGAATTTCATTAATTCTAATAATGCTGTAAAAGAGATTTCTAAGTTTATATTTGATGTGTTTTTAATAGATTTTAGTTCTAAAGCTTCCTTCAATGAAGATGCAGTTGATGAAAATTTGTTACATCAGTTAATAATTCAGTGTTTACCTGAATTATCTGAAATAACTTCAAAATCAAAAGTTACAAATTATACAAATTTGTTCCCTGAAATAAAAGAAAAATTTATTGAAGACTTTACTCATTTAACTAGTAATAATTCGTTCCTGTTAAAACATATAGAAGATTTTTTTAAGTATTATTATTTTCATTATTTGAATCAGTTGCTACTTGAATTAAAGGATTTTGGAACAGGAACTTCAAAAATAAAACCAATTTATTACACAATGGATTGGGAAACACTTTCAGAAACTAGATTGTCAAGTCATAGTGTTGGATGGAAACAATTGAATAGGTATTCAGAATCATTATTTGCTCATGTTAATACTTTAGAATTGTTGAACTATATTATGGTTGATGATAAACCTATTGAAGATTATAAAAACATTGTAACTCTTTTTAAAAGTTTTAGTCCAGAAGAAAAAGAAAAATTTCAAGAATGTATAGACGAATTAACCACCTTCTATACTGAGAATATTACCGTTTTTGAAACTGGAAAAAATTGGGATGATTGTGATAGACTATTAGAATTAGCATTGGCTAAAGAAAACTTTGAAGATACTATTAATCTCTCCATTTATACTCTATGGTTTAAAATCAAATATCAATTTGAGAATTCTTCTAGAAGCAAACCTTACAGCGATTATTCAAAATGGTATTCGCAATTTGGCAAAGTAAATTATACTAAGAATAGAGGCCGATTAGGTAATACGACCATTTTGTCTCAAGAACTTTTGCTCTTTTTGACAAAGATTTGTATTGGAGCTGAAGATAAAATCAGATTAAAAACTTTATGGGATAAACTCAGAGAGAGAGGAATTGTATTTGATGAAACCTCAAAATTAGAAATTACCAAATTGTTTGAAAAAATAGGAATATTAAAGTTTAACATTTATGTACTACATTTTAATTTATAAAATATGAAAAGTATTGAAATAACATTTGGATTAAAAATTAAAGAGTTGAGGAAACAAAAAAAATATTCTCAAGAACAATTAGCAAATTTAGCATCGATTAATAAATCATACATTTCTAAAATCGAAAATGGAAAAACAAAAGTTTCCCTTGAAATTATGAATAAACTTGCAAAGGCATTTGAAATTGAAATAGACCAATTATTTGAATAACAATCCGAACGAATTTAGTACTCTTTTTTATTTGGAATAACACCACGTATTCCGCCTCTTGGATTTTCAATATCGCCGTAATATCTAGGAATTATGTGAATATGTGAATGCCAGATTGTTTGTCCAGCTTCCTTATTTACATTAATTCCGATGTTAAAACCATCTGGATTGTATTTTTCTTGAAGTATCTTTTTTACTTTGTTTGCAATAATCCAACAAGCGGTTTGTTCTTTTAAAGTCAAATCAAAATAATTAGAAACTAATCTTTTTGGAACAATTAAAGAATGACCTTTTGAAACTGGGAATTTATCATAGAATGAAAATACTGTTGCAGTTTCAACAATTAGTTCTCTAGTTTCGACACCACTTAAAAATGGACTTAAATCTGTTTTTCCTTTGTTTAACGTTGTGTAATGCTGATATTCGTACAACTCGCAGTTTTCGTTCTTAAAAACGGACAAATAAGCTAATTTAATCAAACATTGATAAGTTTCTTTCTTATGAACTTTATGAATTCTAAAACCTTCGTATTGAATATCTCGACGAACAGCGAAATATGCTTTTCCGTTTGGTTTTAAAAGATTAGAAACATTCATTAACACTTCTGCTTGTTCCTCTGGAAGTAAAACATTTAAAACATAGAAACATAAAATTGTATCAAATTTTTCCTTTGGAAATTCTGGAAAATAAAACGGATCATATCCGACAATATCAATTCCTTTTACTTTTAAAAGTTCAACATCTTTTCCAATTCCACAACCGAAATCTAGAACTTTACCATTGATTTTCTTTTGGTTCAATAAAATTCTTGCTGGATAGGAAAGTGAAGTTCTTTCGATAGCTGTTAAATGACTATTTTGGTTTTGATTACTCATTCATATACAAAAAACCGTTATTACTTGCAATTGTGATTAAAGGTTGAATCGTATTTGAAAATTTTTCTTTTTCAAAACTATCAATATTTGGAAAAATAGATAGGTATTCATCCATATATCTACTTTTAGAATTATGATGTTTGTTTATTTCAAAAGCTACTTTTTGTAAATCATAAAATTTTTCAAAATGCTTTTCAAATATTGGTAAATTATCGCTTTTAGAGAAGTTTTTGCTTCTTTCAATTGGAATTAAATTCCAAATTAAATCGTGGGAAACAAATGCATGTGGGATAAAATGGTCAATAGCAAAATTCTTTTCTTCAAAAAGTAATTTAGTTCCTGTAAAAATGCATTCAACATAACCTAATTCTTTAAAAACATTTTTCCAATATTCATTTGTCTGTTTCGTCAAACCATTTCTAATAGCAGGTTTAATTAATTTGTTAGGAATATCAGGAACATTTGGATTTCTTGATTGTAGAAATAGTGATAAATTCCAATAGCAAAAATCTTTCAATATTTTAGAATTTGACTTTAAATAAGGAATCCAAATTGGATTTACAATTATGTTTTCATCGTATAATCCATAAAGACAACAATTTTCAAAATTTTGAGAATATGAATAAATTCGTTTTTTATAATTTGAATTATTTTCGTCTTTTAGTTTTGGAAACCAAGGCGATAAGAACCAATGCGGAACATTTAGATTAAAATGTTCGAGTAATTTTTTTGTTTCAATTTTTTTTGAATTTTCTAAAATTGAAAGTAAATTCTCTTTTTTAATATCCTTTGTTAAACTTTCAAATTTCAAAATATCTTCTACTGCATTTTGAATTAAATCTTGTTTTCCAAAAGAAACGTGAAAATAATTTACTGTGTACCAAGAATTACTAATCATTCTTGAAAAAATTTCTCTTTTTTTAATATTTACTTGTCCCTTTTCAACTATTTCAATAATCGCAATTAACCAATAAAACTTATAAGTTGCAGAAGTATTAGCAAATGATGCTGAAAGTTTATTAGTTGGTAAATTATCTGAAAAAGGTAAATTCAAATTCATTAATGTTATATTTAATCTATTAATTCAAATTAACTGTAGTTAGTTTGTTGCCACAACTTCTACAAAATTTGTCTGTTTCATTAACCCTTACTTTACATTTATCACAAATAATAGTTGTTTCAACAAAATTTTTAAAAAACGGCTTATTAACATTGTAGAAATGTTCTGGAATTTCATCCATAAATGAAGACTCATTTCCTAGTTCAGTAATTAAAAACAACTCATCTTTTGCTCTCGTTATAGCAACGTAAAATAATCGTCTCTCTTCTTCAAGTAAGATATCATATTTAATGTCTTTAACAACTCTAAATATGGCATCATCTAACCAAATATCAGGAAAACCACCATTACCTTCAGTTAATCCTATTATAAAAACGGCTTTTGCTTCTAATCCTTTTGAAGCATGAATGGTTTTAGATGAAACAAAAAGTCTATTTTCTTTTAAAGCTTCAAAATATGGACTAAACATTTTAGATCTTCTATATAAAACAAGAATATCATCTTTACCTAAACCTGCATCGTAAAGTTGTCTTACTTTGTCTATAAAAAATGCAACGCCATCTTCATCTTTACTTTTAGCTCTGTAAATTTGAATTTTACTAGGCATTTCATTAAATGCTCTAACATCTTTGCTTATTTGGTTTTTGTTGTGCTTTATAACTTCGTTACTTGCTCCAACAATTGTTGGTGTGCTTCTGTAATTCACATCTAATTTATGAATTTCACAATCTTTATAATGTGTTTCAAAGTTCACAATGTAATCTACATTAGAACCTCTGAAACCATATATGCTTTGCCAATCATCACCAACACAAAATAATTGATTATCAGGCTTCATTAATAAATCTAAAAATTTCACTTGTAAACCATTTACATCTTGGAATTCATCTACCATTAAATATTTATACTTACTGCTGTATAATTCTCTAATATCTTCATTATCTTTTAAAAGCTTTACAGTTAAAATTATTAAATCATCAAAATCAACATAAGATTTATTTATACAATATTTTTTGTATTCGTCAATAATTGGAATTGCAAGTTCATAAAAAACTCGTATTCTTTCATGTTCACTTTTTAATGATTTCTCTAACAAACTTGAAGGTTCAATATCTTCAGCTTTCATCATAGATTGTAAACGCATAACGGTTTTTAAAAACTCATCGATTTTGTTATGGTATCGATTGAATTCTTCTTCATAATTTAAAGAAACATCTTCAGTTATTGTTTCAGAAATTTTTCCCTTAATAATTCTCTCCATTACCAAATTGAAGAGTATTGAATTATTCATTATCGATTCATAGGTAACAACACAATTTTTACCACCTTCAATAAATTGCTTTTCTTTATCTTGCATTTTGTAGCTTTTATCTGTAACATGTTCGAGATAAAGATTAGCTTGAGGAATAAAAAAATCTGGTTTAAAATTAAAATCTTTAAAACTGGTTACTTTTTCATAAACATATTTTATGTTATGTCTGTACAACCAATCAGCAATATCACGTTCTGACTTTGATTTTACAGTTTCTCCTTTTAGTGTTGTATAGGTTCTTTGTCCTTCGTTAGCATAGGCTTTTATTTCATTATCAATAGAAACTTTTTCAACATAATAATCTAATATGTAACGCTTTAATTTTAAAATATAATTTCGATCTTTACAAGCAAGAATCAAAATTTTACTAATTATATCTTTAGGTTTCTCGTTAGCAAGAATGTCTTTTGCTTTTAAATCTACTTCATCGGCAGAATTATCAGTAATTAATTTAAATTTATTATCGAAAACTGGATTACCATTATCACGAAGAATTTTGTAGCACAAAGAGTGAAAAGTTCTAATTGTTAAATTTGAAATCCATGGTTGTTCTAGAACTCTTTTTCTTCTTTCAGTCTCTTTTTGTATGATTGTAGTTGATTTATCTTGAATATATGATCCGTAAGTATTTGTTGAATCACTTGAAATAATTAATCTATCAATCATTTCATTAGCCGCATTTTTAGTAAATGTAATTGCTAAAATAGAAGAAGGCTTAACACTTTTTTCTGCGACCAAATAAAGAAGTTTCGAAATTACTGTTTTGGTTTTTCCTGAACCAGCACCTGCAAGAACTAATACTCTTTTTGCTTCAGTAAGAATTGAAGCTTTTTGTTTTGGATTTAAACCATCGAGTAAGTTATTATTATTTTCTGACATAAAAATTTATTTTCTTCCAAAATCAGCAGGATTTTCACCCCACGCTTTTGTTTCCCATTTTAATAATTCATTTTCAAATGTATTATTTTCTAACCATTTTTCTGCTCTTGACAACATTTCAAATAATTTTTTATTCTTTTCACTTGGTGGATGATTTGTTCTTGCTTTTTTATCATTTATCCAACATAAAGCTATTTTACTATCTGAATAAATTGGAATTTCCCAATGCCATTGTTTAGACAATGCCAATGCATGGACTATCGCTAAAAACTCAACAATGTTTATGGTACCATCTTCTAATGGCCCGATGTGGAATAATACCTCATAAGTTTTTAAGTTAACACCTTGATATTCTACTAAACCTGTTGTGTTATCCCAAGCACCATCAACAGCTATGGCATCGTCAATAGGTTCTCCAATTAAAGCTAATTCTTCTTTGGATAATGTGCTAATTACTTTTTTATTTTTCCCAACATATTGTGAACTTGAATTATGAAAAGCTTCCTCAGCTAATACTTTTGATTCAAACGATTTAAAAACTGCACCGTCAAAACCATTTGTTTGTGTTTTACAATCATCCCAAGAGGAAAATATACCTGTTTCTCTTCCTTTCCAAACTACATAAAATTTTGTTTTTTTAGCCATTGTAACATAAAGTTATATCCTTTAATTTTCTATTTAAGTATAAAAAATTCATATAATAGAAGTTAGAAAAGTAGTTTTACCAAAACCATTTTTACCGGCAACGATACTAATGTTTTTGGATGTATTTGGAGTAAAAAGAATTTCGTTTTCTCCTTTATAAATTCTAAAGTTTTGAAATTTTATTTTATTTATTTTCATAGCCCATTCTCATTTATAAAACTTTCAATTCTTTTTTCTACATCATTGTGAAGACCATATTTTGAAATCATTAATGTTTTGGTTTCTTGTAAAGCAATTAAATTATCAATCAAATGATAATAATTTGGCTCATCAATACAAACATCTCTTAATATTCTTCGTTCCGTATCATCAAGAGATTTGATATTGTTAGTACTTATTTCTTTATTGTAAATTTCTTTGTATTAGTCGCCCACTGTATGGTCAAAATATCCATCTCTATTCCAAGTAACCTGAATTGCAATTAACTCTTGATTATTTATTAGTGTGATATGTGGTCGTTCTATTTGTACTTCCTTTTGAACAAATAACAAATCTTTTAATATCTGGTATCTGTATTCAGCAGTATAATTTCCATTAAATGTTCCATCATCTCTAACGGCTTCTTGACCATTTCTTCTAGTATCTGAACGGTTTTCAGTTAGGTTTCTATTTTCAACCAATCTATTTCTAAAAGCTAGTAATGGTTCCATCCAATTTTGGCCATTGTTTACTAAAGATGACATTGATTTATCATTTTTAACAACAGTACAGGTCCAACATCCAAAACGGCTTTGACCACATGAATTGTGCTCTTTGTTAACTACTACTGTTGGACATTCATAATCATTGGCACTAGCATCAGCATATATTTTAAAAAGAATAGAGTTATCAAAACCCCAAGGTGATTTTACTGCATTAATTATATACCAGATTTCATCAATAATCATGTCTTTGATAGGAGCATACACATAGGTGTTAACTGTAGTTTGATGTTTAGATAATCTACTACCCGTAACTTCGTGTTTTCTCATAGAACGCTCTCTTGTTACACTTTCTTCATATCGGGTTCCAAGTAAAACAATAGCTTCTCCTTTATCGTCAATTTGTTCTAAAAGAAAGCTGGAAGTAGGTCTGATTTTCAACTTATCAGTACACCATCTAAAAGCATTATTTGGAACAGGATAACCTTTTCCTATTACGTTTATCCAAAAAGTTTCTTCTAATTTAGGTGTTGTTTTTTGAACAAATATAGGTAGATCTTGATCTCTTGCTGCCTCAGTTATCTTTGCTAAAACATCGTCAACATAATTAGCAATAATTGGATTTTCCACCATCGTATCATTACACACAACATATACCTTTCTTTTCAGTTGAAATGGAAATGGCATTTCTTTTCTAATTCGTTGAAGTGCAATCCAAACCAGCATTAATAAAACGGTTGAGTCTTTACCACCACTAAAACCTATTATCCAAGGTCTATCAGACTGGTCAGCAAAGGCATATTGGTCGATTATCTCTGCAATTATACCTTCTACTTTTTTATGGTAGTCATTAAATGAAAAGTTTATTTTTTTTACAAAATTATTATAAATTGACCTACAAAAGAAATTATAAATTTAAAGTTGTACATAACTTATTAAGGTTTTAGAGTTGTATTTATTCATAAATATTAAGATTCAGTTATTTTTAACCAGATATTTATTATTTTATCTATAATAATTTCTAAGTTTCAGAAGATAAGTCAGTTAATGAAAATCCCATACAAATCAAAACCCAAAACCACAAATCCCGATCCTTAGGGAAATCTGGTTTTGGGTTTATCTTTTTAAGGAAATGAGAACTTATTTTCAGTGAATAGGTCGAACTGGTAGCCTGAAAAAAATGTTTCAAGATTAAAATCGAGCTAAAACTTAACTTTTCTTAATGGTTTAAAAAATCCTTTTTTATTTCCCAATACAAAAATTAGCAAAAATATTACCCAACAACTCATCGTTAGAAACCTGACCAGTAATGGTCCCAAATTGATACAAAGCTTCCTTAATATCAAGTGCCATTAAGTCGCTAGAAAGGTTATTTTCTAAACCATATTTTACTTTCTGAATTTCATCTAATGCTTTTAGTAAGGAGTCGTAATGTCTTGTATTGGTTACAATTGTTTCATTATTTCGTAGAGCTCCTGTATTAACAAAGGATAGTAATTGATTTTTTAAATCATCGACTCCAATATTTTGTTTAGCAGAAATTAGTAAGATGTTTGGGATTTGAGTTTGCAGATTTAGGATTTGTTCGTCAGAATATAAATCCTTTTTGTTCCCTATAATAATTAAAGGTTTCAATGGGAACTGATTTTTTATTTTTTCAATTTCCAGCTGTACTTGTTTTATGTTTTCAGTATCTAATGTTCCTCCTTTTGGTGTAAGCGGACTCAAATAGATCACCACTTGAGCTTGTTCGATTTTTTCAAAAGTTTTGCGGATTCCAATACTTTCAACTACATCTTGCGTTTCGCGAATTCCTGCCGTATCTATAAATCTAAATCCGATGCCTCCAATGACCAATTCATCTTCGATAGTGTCACGTGTAGTTCCAGCAATTTCAGATACAATCGCGCGTTCTTCATTTAATAAAGCATTCAAAAGAGTAGATTTCCCAACGTTTGGTTCACCAACAATCGCAACTGGAATTCCGTTTTTGATTACGTTTCCAACAGCAAAGGAATCAATCAGTCTTTTTAGTACAAATTCGATTCGGTTTAGTAATTCATGAAATTGTGCTCTATCCGCAAATTCAACATCTTCTTCGGCAAAGTCCAATTCGAGTTCAATAAGCGAAGCAAAATTTAATAATTCCTCTCTTAATTTGGCTATTTCGTTAGAGAAACCACCGCGCATTTGCTGCATAGCGATTTGGTGCGATGCTTCATTGTCGGACGAAATTAAATCGGCTACCGCTTCTGCTTGAGATAAATCGAGTTTACCGTTTAGAAAAGCTCTTAAAGTAAATTCTCCTGGATCCGCCATACGACAGCCTTTTCTTAACAATAACTGAATAATTTGTTGCTGAATATAGGTTGAACCATGACAAGAAATCTCAATTGTATTTTCACCCGTATAGGAATTAGGGCCTTTAAATAGCGATATCAAAACTTCGTCTAAAGTTTTGTTACCGTCCATAATATGACCTAAATGTAAAGTATGTGTTTTTTGAGTGGTTAGTTCTTTATTTTTTATGGATTTAAAAACAGAATTTCCAATAGTAATGGCATCTTGTCCGGAAATTCGAATTATGGCTATAGCCCCAGCTCCTGAAGGAGTTGCAAGCGCTACTATGGAATCATTAGGAATCATATATATCAATTTATGCAAAAGTAAGGAAAAATGCCATGGCAACAAGGACAGACTAAAGAATCCCGCGGCATTATTTCTTTGTTAAATATTCTTCAAACTGATAATTATCATTCTATTTTGGTTTTTGTTTTGTAAATTTATATAAATAATTGATTTGCAATAAATTAAATAGTATGTCTAAAAAAATCCTTTTTCCAACTGACTTTTCACAAGCTTCAAAAAATGCATTTATTTATGCTTTACAATTAGCTGACTCTATTCATGCTGAGGTAATTACCTTACATGTGTATCAAGTGCCACAAGCTAATTTTGTAAATGCAGCGGAATATTTACACGAAATATATGACGTAACTGAACTTAGTAATTTTGAGAATTACAAAGATCAAGTACCTGCATTGCGCGATATAGCCGCAGCAAATAATTTAAGTCACATCAAAATAAGTCATGTATTGCTTTCGGGCAATTTAGTTCAAGAGATTAAAAAAATAACAACTAATGAAAAATTTGATTTTGTAGTGATGGGAACTAAAGGCGGATCTAGTCTTGAAGAAACTTTTTTTGGCACTAATGCTACTAAAGTTATGAGTGACGTAAATGCGGTAGTACTTGTTATTCCAAAAGATTGCCAATACAAACCCATTCAAAAAATGCTTTTCCTTACTCAATATAAAAATGAGGATACACTTTCTTTTCAAATAATGCTCTCTCTTGCCGAAACATTCAATGCTGCGGTAGATTGTCTTCAAATTGTTTCAAAAGAAAAGCAAAATAAAGCGAATTGTATGGAGGAATGGAAGGAAATGACAAAAGGCAAAGAAGTTGCTTTTTTAACAATCGAAGGTGAGGATACGGAAGGTTTAATATTAAGTTTTATAGAATCACATACAATTGATATGATTGCGATGCATGTGTATCATAAAACCTTCTTTGAAAAATTATTTGAAACGAGTCTTTCAAAAAAATTAGCTTTTCATATTAACATTCCAGTAGTAGCTATTCCTGAATAAGGAATTGATTTTTAAGAGAAGAATTTTTAAACTCAATAATATTTGATTAAATATATTTTAAACTATACAAAATGAAGAAAATTTTATTTCCAACCGATTTTTCCGAAACAGCAACTAATGCTTTTGTGCACGCTTTAGAATTTGCAAAAAAGGTAAATGCTGAAATCATTCTTTTACACACTTTTGATCTACCTGTTTATGACAATCAGTTTTTTCCTGAAAACTATGCTGTGATTTACAATTCTTTAGAGTTGTCCCAGTTTGAAATGTTTAAAAACGAAATTCCAAAACTTCGCGCCATTGCCGAAGAACGCCATTTGGATAAAGTTAAACTATCACATCGACTTATGGATGGTGATTTATTGCATAATATAAAAAAATCAATTAAAGATGATGCTATTGATTTTGTAGTAATGGGAACGGCTGGCGCCACTGGATGGGAATCTTTTTTTATAGGAACCAATACTGGATCAGTAATTACAGGTATTGATGTGCCAATGTTATGCGTTCCAGTAGAAGCCAAGTTTAAGAAAATTGAGATCATCGGTTTTACTACTCGCTTTAGACCTAAAGATAAAAAAGCACTTAAAATGGTGCTAGAGATTGCTAAAAAAACCAAAGCTAAAGTAAAATGCTTGTACGTAAAAACCAGTAATTCTGATGTTACCAAAGAAACTATTAAAAGCTGGGAAAAAGAGTTTATTGCAGATCCAATAGATTTTTATGTGATTCATAGTGATGATGTACAAGAAATAATTTTAGATTTTATAATGTATAAAGAGCTCGATATTTTGACGATGCTTACCTACAAAAGAGGATTTTTTGAAGGACTTTTTAAACCAAGTTTGACTAAAAAAATTGCTGTTAATAATGAAATTCCAATTCTAGCAATTCCAATTGATTAAGTAATTAGCATATTTTATTAAATGGACATTATCTAAAATGGATTTATAAAATTAAATAAAAAGGACATTTAGTTTTGTAATTCATTTTCGCAATTGCTCTTGGTTTTTGTGTTTGTCATTGCTATTCATTTTTGAAATTGATTATATTTGTAATTCACTAAAAGTAGCAATGGACATATACAAAATTAAAAAGGAAGAATATTCAGTTCAATTAAATACAATTAACAAAAAGTACAACACTATTAGTTTTTTTAGACTAATTGCTATTGTACTTTTTTTAGTTTCTATTTATTATTATCTCAAAACGAGTGCAACAATTTATGTTGCTTCTGCAATATTTTTTTTTGTTTCTTTTATAGTTTTAATGCGAATACATTCTAAATTACAATTCAAGAAACAAGTGACACAAGCTTTATTTGCAATAAATAAAGATGAAATCACCTATTTAGAGAGAGAAAAAATTCCTTTTGAAAACGGAATTGAGTTTAATGATTTTCAGCATCCATACGCTTATGATTTAGATATTTTTGGAGAACATTCTTTATTTCAAAATGTAAATCGTACGGCTACCTTCATCGGAAAAAAAACATTAGCTACTAAATTGCTTAAAATATCTTCTAATGAAGAAATTATCCAGAATCACGAAGCCATAAAAGAACTTACAGAAAAGTTAGATTGGCGTCAGGAATTTTTGGCTTTTGCCAAAGTAAGCAATGACAGTCAATCCAATTACCAAACTTTACTAAAATGGAGTTTGTTTAATAGTGCACCGTTATCTAAGTTCACCGTTTTTATTTCATACTTTTTGCCCGTTATTTTTCTGCTCAATATTATTGGTTATATCGTGACATCAAATGTTACTTTTGCTTCGATTTTGTCTTATTTATTTGTTATAAATCTTGTCGTTTTAGGTGTATTTACGAAAAGAATTCAGCTTGAAGTTGCTAATTCCTCTAATATTGACAAAACCATTGGACAATATAGTTTGCTGTTGAAAAAAATTGAAGAGGAGGTATTTACGTCTCAAAAGCTCATCAGTTTACAGCAAAAACTAACCTTTAAAAAAGAAAATGCTAGTGTACATTTTAAACAATTATCCAGTTTGTTTTCTAATATGGATACCATTGGTAATTTGATAACCGCAATTCTTTTTAACGGAACTTTTCTTTTTAACTTGCATGTTTTTAAATCATTAGTGCAATGGAAAACTGATCATGCCGAAGCGCTAGAGGATTGGTTAGAAATTATAGGAGAATTTGAATTGATAAATAGTTTAGCGAACTTATCCTATAACAATCCTGACTTTGTTTATCCTACTTTAAACACCAACTTTGAGATTGATTTTACTGATTTAAGTCATCCTTTATTGAACCAAACGACTAGAATAGGAAATGATGTTCGTTTTTATCCTCAATCTTTTATGATTTTAACGGGTTCTAATATGTCTGGAAAAAGTACATTTTTACGCAGTCTAGGGATTAATATGGTTCTCACAGGAATGGGTTCAGTAGTTTGTGCTAAGCAAGCCAATGTGCATCCTTTACCGGTTTTAGTTTCGATGCGTTTATCCGATTCTTTGTCAGATAGCGAATCGTATTTTTTTGCTGAAATCAAGCGTTTAAAACAAATTATGGATCAGTTAGAAAAGCAACCCGCGTTTGTTTTATTAGATGAAATACTACGAGGAACGAATTCTGATGACAAGCGAAATGGGACAATTGAAGTGGTTAAAAAGGTAATTGCTCAAAAAGCCATAGGAGCGATTGCTACGCACGATATTGAAGTTTGCTTGACTACTAATGATTATCCAGATTTATTAACTAATAAATGTTTTGAAGTAGAAATTATCAATAACGATCTGCATTTTGACTATAAACTTAGAGATGGTATTTGCAAAAATAGAAGTGCTACTTTTTTAATGAAAAAAATGGGAGTCATTTAGCATTAAAATAGTGAAGTAATTAATAGAATTTAGAATTTACTATATTATGAATGGTGACAATTGAACTAAACATAAAAACAGCTGGATTGGTAACTCAATTAACCAAATCTCAAAAAGAGAATTTTATAATTATTAGCAAACATTGGATCGCCTTTAATGCAGAATTAAAAAAGCACAATCTAAATCAGCATTCTGGAAATTGGGTTAAATATGGAATTACTTTTAAAGTTGAAAACGAGTATTTTTATCTAACCGCTATTCCTAGTAACAAACAAATTTTTCCAGACCATTTTATTAATTTCGAAATTTCAAAAGGCAATTATGAAATTTTCGTGCATCAAGGTGCGATGCAAGATATTAAACAAACACTAAATCATATTTATAAAACGATTATTCCTGATTTGAATTTAAAGATTGAAGATCATGAAAAAAAAGGTTTTTTGCACTTTGAAAAATATGATTACCGTTTTCAATGGAACAATCCCAAATCAGTAATCGAAATTTATTTGCCTCTAAAAAAATAATTTCTAACTATTAGTAATTATTAAAGAAGTTATTTATCAAGCAAATGGTTATTTATAGCAATAAAAAAGCCGTTTCGAGAAATCGAAACGGCTTTTTCAAATATAAAAATTGGTTTGGTTAATAGCGTATTTTGATAGCTAAAATATTTTATTAGCTATTTAACATTACTGGCATTACCAGCATAGTTACTGTTTCGCCTTCTTCTAAACCATCAACAGGTGTTAGAATTCCAGCTCTATTTGGTAAAGACATTTCTAACATGATCATATCAGACTGCAAGTTAGTTAACATTTCTGTAAGAAAACGAGAATTGTAACCTATTTGCATATCGTCTCCTTGATAATCACAAGTCAATCTTTCTTCAGCTTTATTAGAATAATCAATATCTTCCGCAGAAACATTTAGTTCAGCACCAGCAATTTTCAATCGAATTTGGTGTGTGGTTTTGTTTGAGAAGATAGCTACACGACGTACTGAACTCAAAAATTGAGAACGGTCTATCATTAATTTATTTGGGTTTTCCTTTGGAATAACCGCTTCGTAATTTGGATATTTACCGTCAATCAAACGACACATTAAAACGTAGTTGTCAAAAGAAAAAGTAGCATTTGAATCATTATATTCAATTTTTACTTCCGCATCAGAAGTTCCAAGTATGTTCTTTAAAATATTTAAAGGTTTCTTTGGCATAATAAAATCAGCTACTTGAGAGGCAGTTACATCTGTTCTTGCGTATTTTACTAATTTATGTGCATCTGTTGCAACGAAAATTAATCCTTGTGGTGAAAACTGGAAGAAAACTCCAGACATCACCGGACGTAAATCATCATTTCCGGCTGCAAAAATAGTTTTACTGATGGCTGTTGCCAAAACATCGGCAGGAACAAGCGTTACTGAAGGATCGTCTAAACTAACAGATTTCGGAAATTCATCACCTGGAGCATAAGCTAATGCATATTTTCCAGAATTAGAACTAATCTCTATAGTACTATTTTCTTCAACAGTGAATGTTAAGGGTTGCTCAGGGAAAGTCTTAAGGATTTCCAAAAGTAATTTTGCAGGAACTGCAACACTACCTTTACTTTCAGAATCAATTCCTAAAGTTGCAGACATAGTAGTCTCTAAATCTGAAGCAGAAACCGTCAATACACTATGATCTAATTCAAATAAAAAGTTATCTAAAATAGGTAAGGTGTTACTACTGTTGATCACGTTACCTAATACTTGTAATTGCTTTAATAAGTACGAACTCGATATTATAAATTTCATCTGTTTTGTTTTATTTTTTAACGCATTTATTTAAATTCTAAATACGATACATTTTACAAATATATCGTAAACTATTCTAGTTTGGAAACTTTTTTATCAACATCTATTTACTATATTTTCTTTTGCGTAAAAAAGTGAAAATGAATCCAAAAATCAGCAATATCACTATTGGTAAACCGATAGTTATGAATTGTGTCTTGCTATAATTTTCATAGACTTTTTCTTTATCTAACAATGGTAAATCAAGATCTTTA
Organism: Flavobacterium sp. GP15; assembly: GCF_014281985.1. Taxonomy (NCBI): domain Bacteria; kingdom Pseudomonadati; phylum Bacteroidota; class Flavobacteriia; order Flavobacteriales; family Flavobacteriaceae; genus Flavobacterium; species Flavobacterium sp. GP15. Next base: position 28,705 of record NZ_JACFTC010000004.1, on the reverse strand, counting down.
CTTCGAATGTTAATAAGTCCGTTATCATCTAGTAGATAGTTGACACAATTTATCAAAAAATCCTTATTGTCATATAAATTTCCAGAACGTTGATCATAGCCTAATTCTACTGGTTGGAAGTTTTTATCCAACTGATTTTTTATCAAATCTCCATCGGCAACAACAATCATTTTATTCTCTTTTCCTGTTGTTTGAAAGTTTTTTTGATCAAAAGGCAAAACTCTATTTTCATACATCGAGTGAAATTTGCCTTCTAAAAGTACAGAAAGCGGAATATTACCTTTATTCAAATAATCATCAGGTGTTGTTTGCTCGGAAACACTATTAAGATTAATTTCGGTTGGAGTTCCTATTTTCTTTGAATAAGGAGATGATTGCAGCAGAATGGTTTTTTTAATTCCGTTTTTCAATGTATCGATAGGATTAGCAAAATCAAATTTGATTCCACCTAAATTTTTAACAATCGGATGAGAACTACTTGGATAGACTTGTGGTGCAAATTTCCAATTGAATTGTTGGTATTGTGTGGCGCTTCCGGGTTCTCCAGTAGCTAATTTTATAGGACTTCCTTGCTCATCTTTTACAACATCAGGATTAATACGAATTCCATATTTAAAAAACATATCATTCAAGTTCAAATCTCTAGGATAGGCCAACGTACTTCCTGAGGCATTGTACAAACTATCCATTTCTGCCGAAACTTGATCAACTAACCATAATGTTTTTCCACCATTGATAATATATTGATCTAAGAGTTGCTTTTCTCCATCTGAAAAAGCTTCAGTAGGTTTTGCAATTACTGCCAAATCGTATTTTTGTAAAGCTTCTAAACTTCCAATAGGATTTTTTGCAACGGAATCTAAGGTAAACGGACCAATAAAATAGCTTTCTCGCACTTGCATAAGAAATTTAGCCATTAAAATATCTTGTAATTCTCCATTTCCTTTGATAACTGCTATTTTCTTTTGTTTGGCTTTGGTAATTTTATTCAAACCTTCAGCGATAGAATATTCTAAATGCTGAACCGAACCAATTACTTTCTGAGCCGTAGTAGCACCCATAAGGTTTTTTAATAATGGAATATTTACTTCCTTATTATTATACACTGCAATTGCCCACGGGAAAACCATTTCTTGGGATTGCTTTCCTTTATCATCAACAGTAATGTTTATTGGCGTCAATCCTTTGCGATACAGCTGCTTGATTTGGTCCATACTTTCGTCTTTGTTCTCCAAAGGATCTACAAATTCGAAAATTATATTTTTATTATAGGCTTGAAATTCTTCTAATAATTGCTTTGTTTCTTGTTGTAAGCGTTTGAATTCTGAAGGCAAATTGCCTTGCATATAAACTTTTATATACAAAGGATTTTCAACTTGCTTAATGATATTCAAAGAAGTGGTTGAAAGTGTATATCTTTTGTCTTTGGTTAAATCAAAACGATGAAAGAATAAACTACCTATTGCGTTTAAAAGAAACAAACCAACTAGAAGAAAGGCAACTGATTTTAAATTATTTTTTTTAGCTGTTTTCATTACGATTTAAAAGATTTTAGATTATAAACAGTAAACGAAAGAAAAGCAATTGTAATACTGGCAAAATAGAGTATATCTCGGGTGTCTATAACACCTCGACTCATACTTTTATAATGATCTTGCATTCCTAATGCAGCAATGAAATTGGAAACACTTGGTACAACTGTAGCCAAACCTTCAAATCCAAAATATATAAAAAAGCATAAAAAAACTGCAATAATAAAGGCTACAATTTGGTTTTCAGACAAGGTAGAAGTAAAAATTCCGATAGCAGAGTAGCCCGAAATTAAAAATAAGAGTCCAAAATAAGAACCAATAGTACTTCCCATATCAATATTTCCCTCCGGCATTCCTAGACCGTAGATCACCCAAACATAAATAAATGTTGGAATAATTGCCATTACAATTAATAGTAAAGCACCAATAAATTTGCCGTTTACAATTTCCCAAATGCTCAAAGGCTTTGTTAATAAAAGTTCTAATGTTCCTTGTTTTTTTTCATCTGAAAAACTGCGCATGGTTACAGCAGGAATCAAAAAGATCAAGATCCATGGTGCTAATGTGAAAAAAGGGGTCATATCAGCGAAACCTGTTTTTAGAATATTGTATTCGCCCTCAAATACCCATAAAAAAAGCCCATTTATGATTAAAAAAATAGCGATGACTAAGTAGCCAATGGGAGAGCCAAAAAAGGATTTTACCTCTCGTAATATTATTGATTTCATATTTTTATGTTAAGGATTGAAATAACAAAATCCTCTTTATATTATTGTTGTTTTAATTTTAAAATTCCAGATTTTCTTTCAAGAAAAAACTTAAAGCAAAGAAGCAAGTTTATCAACACTCCAAGCTTCTGGTTTGTCATTAAATAATTTCTTGGTAAATGTCCAAACTTCTTTAAAAAGTTCCGAATTTCTATAATTTTCTAAATCAAGTTCCGTTTCCCAATAACTGTAGGTAAAAAAAATAGATTTATTATTTTTATCCTGATACAATTCTAAAAAACGATTTCCTGGTGCATTTCTTATTTTTTGTTTATTCAATTCAAAATTTTCTAAAAATGCAGGAATGTTTTCCAAGTGAAAACTTAATTTTACAATTCGTACAAACATTTTATTACTTTATATTTAGGATTTTATACTTTTTACTATACTTTAATTTAGAACAGCTTATAATGTTAACGAAAAACTATTTTAATAATTGATCTATGATTTAATCCCAATAGGCTGGAGGCAGAGCCAACAGTCGAAGGATTGCTTCTAAAAATAGCAATTTCTAAAAATCCTGCTTCATTAAACAAAGCTAATTTTTGACCCTCGTAGGATTTTATAGGATATTTGTCAGAACTTGCAATATCAGAATAATTAGGTAAAATGGTTTTAATATTTTTAGTTTTTAATTCAATTTCATAAGGCCTTCCTCTGGCTATTTCTATAAAATACTTCTTAGAAATATTGGTAACAATATTGCCAAAATGATCAATATATATTACGTGTCCATTTATCGAATTACCATCTGCTGCTGCTATAGCTTGCAAATCGGTAACTTGTTTGATACTATTAATTTCTTTTCCAATAATATTCATCAAACCTCCCTTAGCCAAATGACAAGCAACTTTTACAAAAACATCTAAATCAGCAGAATCCGTTGGTAAACGATCGTGTATGTTTATAGCAACTATTTTTTGAGGTACTATTTTTTGGGAAACCATGCTCAAAATACCATTGTCTGCAGCAATAAAATAATGATCATTCCATTGCATGACAATATGTTTGTTCTCTTTATTCAATTCCATATCAACGCCAATAAGATGAACCGTTCCTTTTGGGAAACTAGAATACGAGGCATTGATAATGTAACTCGCTTCTACTGTGTTAAATGGGTCTATGTCATGAGAGATGTCAATGATTTTCGCCTCGGAGTACTCGGATAAAATCTTCCCTTTCAATGCACCTACAAAGTGGTCTTTCAAGCCGTAATCCGTAGTTAGGGTAATTATTGACATAAATTTTTTTATAATTTATTAGTTTATCTAAACCTAAATTTTGTTAAATTTGAGAAGTGCAAAGCTAAAGAATTTAAAGTTTTTTAATAGATAATTTTTAATTGAATTTAAACCACAATATATGATAAAAAAAATAGTTACGTTCTTACTTTTAATTAGTGCGCTACAATCGTTTTCACAAAAGCTAATTTATAAATCCAACGGGAATATATTAAATTCTGAAAACCAGAAAATTTCGCCAAACCAAGTAAGAGAATTATTAACTAATAATGAAAATTTACTAGCAAATTACAATGCGGGCAGGTCTAAAAAAACTGCTGGAAATATATTGTTGATTGGAGGAATTAGTTTGTTGATTGCTGATCTTGCTCGAGGTGTAACAGATTCTGGAATAACTGGAAAACCTATAGGAAATGGACAATATGTTCTACAAGATGAAGGAAACAATTACCCTTCATTTATAACCTATGTAGGACTTGCGGCAGTTCTAGTTGCTATTCCAATTAAGATTGGTTTCTCTAAAAAAATAAAAAATGTGGTTGCTGATTATAATAATTCAAAAGCTACTGGTAATTACCAATTTGACAAACAGAAATTAGATTTTATTACCAATTCAAGAGGAATTGGATTTCGATTGACTTTAAATTAACTTAAAAAACGTGATAGTTTGAACGAAAGAATAATTGAGCTCATAGACATCGCTCCAAAAGAATTTTGGGGTGCTCAAGACACTCATCTTGAAACAATAAAAAAATATTATCCCAAACTTAAAATTGTAGCGCGCGGAACAACATTAAAAGCTTTTGGAGAAAAGGAAGTCTTAGACGAGTTCGAAAAAAGATTTCAACGCTTAATGCTTCATTTTACGAGGTATAATAATATTGACAATAATGTAATCGAACGTGTCATTCTTGGCGATATTCAGGAAGACCGAAAATTTCAAGGTCAAGATAAAATTTTAGTGCATGGTGTTGGTGGTAAAATTATAAAAGCCATGACACCCAATCAGCAATTGCTGGTTGATACGATGGAAAAAAATGATATGGTTTTTGCTGTGGGACCAGCTGGTACAGGAAAAACCTATACCGGAGTTGCAATGGCAATAAAAGCACTTAAAGAGAAACAAGTAAAACGAATTATTCTAACAAGGCCAGCAGTAGAAGCAGGGGAGAATCTCGGCTTTCTGCCCGGTGACATGAAGGAAAAATTAGATCCTTACATGCAACCTTTATATGACGCTTTACGGGATATGTTGCCTAATGAAAAATTAGAAGATTATATTTTGAAAGGCGTTATTCAAATTGCTCCTTTGGCATTTATGCGTGGTAGAACCCTTGATAATGCTTTTGTAATTTTAGATGAAGCTCAAAATACGACCCATTCTCAAATGAAAATGTTTTTGACACGTATGGGAAAAAGTGCCAAGTTTATGATTACCGGTGATCCGGGACAAGTCGATTTGCCAAGACGAACCATTTCTGGATTAAAAGAAGCATTGTTGGTTTTGAAAGATATTGACGGAATTGGAATTATTTATCTGGATGATAAAGATATTGTACGCCACCGATTGGTCAAAAAAGTGATTGATGCCTACAAAATGATTGAAAATAATGATTAAACAAAAAGGACTTCTCACGAAGTCTTTTTTGTTTAAAATATAGAACTCCAATTGGTAAATTCTAAATCAGAGAGTTTGTATTGGTTTAAGCTTTCTATAAAAGCGAGATAAGCGGTATTAAAAACTGATTTTAATTTACAATTATGCGATTTGAAAACACAGGGTTTTGAATCACAATTGACAACCGGCGTATCGTCTTGTTCTAAAAGATGAATTAAATCACCTAAGAGGATTTCTCGGGCTCTTGCTGCAATTAAAATACCACCATTTTTTCCTCTTTTAGTATGAACCAATTCATTTACAGCTAAGAATTGAACCACTTTAATGAGATGATTGCGTGATATTTTAAAATCAGCTGCTAGTACATCTAACGAACTTTGCTGATTGTCTTTTTTTTGATCTAAATACATCAAAACGCGCATACTAAAATCAGTAAAGTGATTCAATTTCATAAAATAATATTAATTAAGGCTTAATAACTGTGGGCCAAATTCTTCATAAAGTATATTTTCTCTGCTTACACCAAGACTAACTAGAGATTGATACTGCACTTTAATAAAAACAGCAGGTCCGCAAATATAATATTTTGCATCTTTAATCAGAATTTCTTCTTTTATTTGTTGCAAGTCTATTCTACCTTCAATCGCGTTGGTTTCTGTTTCGGGTAAAGTTTCATAGAAAACAAAGGAAGTCAACCAGGTTTTTTCGTTATTCAACTCTTCAATGGTATCTTTAAAAGCATGAACATTTTCATTGCGACAACTGTGAATCCATACTGTTTGGTTTCTTTGTAATGCATTTTTATTAGTTTCTACCATACTCATCATTGGCGTTAGACCAACTCCACCACTTACTAAAACCAACGGATTTTTAGCTTCTGGATCTGCATAAAATAATCCAGCAGGAGCACTTACATCTAGTAAATCTCCTTCCTTTTTGTCGTGTAAAGCGTTAGAAACGATTCCATCTGGTGTTTTTTGTCCCATTTCTTTTTTAACAGATATTCTGTAATATTCGTTGTTGGAATTAGAAGATAAACTGTATTGTCTCGGTTGTTTATGGCCTAATTCTGGAATAAAAGTGCTTACTGATATGTATTGCCCAGGGAAATAATCGGGTATTTCTTGATTGTCTTCTGGTTTAAGATAAAAGGAGTTTATTTCGTCACTTTCTGCAACAATTTTATAAATTACAAACGATCTCCAGCCTTTCCAACCGCCTTTTTTTAGGCTGTTTTTTTGATACATATCTGCTTCAATACTGATCATAATTTGTGCTAATTCGGTATAAGCACAGGTCCACGCTTCAATTAATTCTGGAGTTGCTGCTGCTCCTAACACTTCGATTATAGAATTAATTAAATGATTCCCTACTATATCATATTGCTCGGCAGCAATATTTAAACTCACGTGTTTATTTCCAATGGCTTTTAAAGTATTAATTAAAACAGTTGGATCATCAATATTCTCTGCATAAGCCAGAACTGCTCCTGTCAAAGCATTTTGTTGTTTTCCGCTGGCTTGATTGGCCATATTGAAAATATCTTTTAACTCAGGATTATTAGTTAGCATTCTTTCATAAAAGTAGGTGATCAAATCATTTCCGCTGGCTTTTAATACAGGAACTGTAGCTTTTACTAATTCTTTTTGACTTGTATTCATGGGGTTGTGTTTATATGTTTTTACAAAGGTAACGACTAAATTTAATTGTTATATTTTAAATGCAACAATTGAGCTATTTTTGTCATAATGTTATTTATTTATGAATTATGAATACAAAATAGGAGTAATACTGCTTTGTTTTAATATAAATTAATTACGAAAAGTTAAATTGTATGCTCTATTTCTAAACTAGAACTAAAGGTTGTGATTCTCTTTAAAATTGAATAAATTTGGAATTAATAAATAGGATAGTCAAAAATTAAATGATATTAAAAGATAAAATTAAAGTAATTATTACGGATTTAGACGGAACTTTACTCAATTCAGACCATAAGATTTCTGCATATACTAAAGCTATCTTTCAAGAATTACACCAGCAAAATTATTTACTAATTGTGGCAACCGGACGGCATCATCTGGATGCACAAAGTATTGTGTCGGGTTTAGATTGCCCCGTTTATTTAGTCACTTCAAATGGTGCTCGAATTCACTCACCAGATAATGAGCTTTTGTATTCAATAGATATGGAAAGTGATGTTGTAAAAAGTATTTTTGAGCTTGACATTGATTCGGAGATTACTTCCGTACTTTTCAAAGAAAACAATTGGCAAACCAATCATAATAATGATAAACTGAATAGCTTTTCGGAAGAGTCAAAATACATACCTGAAATCGTTGATTTTAATAAATTGGAAGATTTTAAATCGATAAAACTATTTTTTACACACCATAATCACCAAAAATTAGTTGATTTGAAGGATCAAATTTTATCAAATTATGCTGATACGTTTAATCATGCTTTTAGTCTTCCCTTTTGTTTAGAATTTATGGACAAATCCGTTGATAAAAGTATTGCTATTGGTAAAATTTTAGAATTGGAGAATTTTATTTTTGAAGAAACTATTTCCTTTGGAGATGGTTTTAATGATGAAAAAATGTTGAAATCGACTGGAAAAGCTTTAATAATGGGAAATGCACCTCAAAGTTTGATGGATACACTTCCGCATCTTGAAACCATTTTGTCAAATGATCAAGATGGTGTTGCTACTTATTTGTCGGAACAATTTTTATAATAAACTATAATTTAAAACCAAAAACCACAATAAATAACCATAGTATGAATAATAAAACAATTTTATCCTTTTTCATTTTGTTCTCCGTTGTAGCGCAAAGTCAAGCTTTAAAAATGGAAGAAATCATGAAAGGAAACACTTTCATTGGTGCACAGCCAGAAAATGAAAGATGGTCTTTAGAGGGACAAAAAATATATTTTGATTGGAATCCAACTAATGAATTAGGAAGTAGTACTTATTTCTGGAAAAATGGAATGTCAAAGCCAGAATTAGCAACTGCAAGTGAGGCAGCTTTTTCTAAAATTGATTTTAAAAAGTCATCCAATCCCGATTTGTATTACTATATTGATAAAGGACGTTTGTTTTCATATTCTTTAAAAACGAAGACTAGCAAAAAGTTATACCAACAAAACAATCCCATTTCTGGTTTGCAAATGGGTTCCGATGCAGGAGTTTTGTACTTCAAACAAAACGAAAATTTATTTCAGTTTAATACGAATCAAGGTTCAATTATTCAGATTACTAATTTTAAACGAGGAAAAGGAGAAGATAAATCAACCGAAAAAGACTCTTTTTTGAAAAGTCAACAACAGGAATTATTTCAATTTGTTAGAGATCAAGAGGCCTTAAAAAATTGGAATTTGGCGAAATCGAAATTGACTAAGTCTGATTTTCCAAAACCTTATTATTATGGAAAATATAATTTTGGAAGTCTAAAGGCTTCTCCAAAAGGAAATTTTGCTACTTTCAGACTCATAGAAGAGGTAGAGCGTAAGAATGAAAAAATGGAACTTTTTATTACTGCAGATGGTTATAACCAAACTGAAGAGACTAAAGAAAAAGTTTCAGTAGACAAATTACTCACAACGAAATTTGGAATTTATAGTGTGGCTAAAGATTCTGTTTATTTTGTTAATTTTTCATCTTTGAGCCATATTCAGGATGTTCCAAAATATTTAGAATCTTATGAAAAATCAAAAACTACTGAGAAAAAAGATAAATTAATAGTAGTTCAAGAGCCCATTTATAATGAAGATGGATCTTATGCCATTTCTGAAATTAGAAGTCAGGATAATAAAGACCGTTGGATTGTAAGTTTAAATTTGGAGAACGGTACTTTTCAAGAATTAGAGCATCAACATGATGAAGCTTGGATTGGTGGACCTGGAATTCCTTCTTATTCTTATTCCGGTGGAACACTTGGATTTCTAGGAGATAATGAAACAATTTATTTTCAATCAGAAGTAACCGGTTTTTCTCATTTATACACTTATAATTTAAAGTCAAAAAAGAAAGTACAATTGACAAAAGGAAATTGGGAAGTTCGCGATGTCACTTTGGCAAAGGATAAAAAATCTTTTTATTTAACGACTAATACTACGCATCCTGGAAATAGAAATTTCTACAAATTAGAAGTTTCAAATGCTATTTTGCAACCTATTTTAACGAAAGATGGAGCTCATGAAGTGAGTTTGTCTCCAGATGAAAATACGCTTTTAGTTCGCTATTCGTATAAAAATAAACCTTGGGAATTGTACGTGGCAGCCAACAAAAAAAATACTACCCTTAGCCAAATAACGAATTCTACCACTGAAGCTTTTAAGTCTTATAAATGGCGTGAACCAGAAGTGATTACTTTTAAAGCTCAAGATGGAACTGATGTTTATGCCCGTTTGTACAAACCAGAAACAAGCAATGCGAATAAAGCAGCTATTCTTTTTGTACATGGCGCAGGATATTTGCAAAATGCACATAATTATTGGAGTAGTTACCATAGAGAATACATGTTTCATAACTTATTGACTGATTTAGGTTATACTGTTTTGGATATTGATTACAGAGCAAGTGATGGCTACGGACGTGATTTTAGAACTGGAATCTACCGTTTTATGGGCGGAAAAGATTTATCAGATCAAATTGATGGTAAAAATTATTTAGTTAAAAATTTAGGAATTGATGCGAGTAGAGTAGGGATTTACGGAGGTTCTTACGGCGGTTTTATTACGTTGATGGGAATGTTGACTACTCCAAACGAATTCGCTTCGGGTGCTGCATTGCGATCTGTAACAGATTGGGCACATTACAATCATGGGTATACTGGAAACATTCTGAATTTTCCAGAAACGGATCCAGAAGCTTACAAAAAAAGTTCTCCTATTTATTTTGCTGATAATCTGCAAGGAAAATTATTGATGCTTCACGGAATGGTTGATGATAATGTGGAATACAAAGATATTGTTCGTTTATCGCAACGTTTTATAGAACTTGGCAAGAAAAATTGGAGCCTTTCTTCTTTCCCTGTAGAAGCGCATGGTTTTAAGGAAACTTATTCTTGGGTAGATGAATACAGCCGAATTTTAGATTTATTCAATAGCACGTTGCTTAAAAAATAGATCGTTTAGTAGAAGTAATGCTAGATTAAAATTTTAGTCATTTCTGCCACGAATTACACGAATTTGCACAAATGGAAGTGATTATAAAAAATCAATTACACGAATTTTTAGGCAGTAAATAATTCGTATGATATTGAGGTAATTGCAATTCGTGATTTTCGTGTAATTCGTGGCTAAATTTGTTGACACAAATTGACACAAATTTTAGTGATTCTGAAAAACTAATTGCACTAATTTTTAAAAAGTAAAGAATTGGTGTAATATTAAATCCACAAAATTTGTGATTTTCGTGTAATTCGTGGCTAAATTTTATTTTATTTAAACCAATGCGTTTGTTCTGAATAATGTTTCAACAATTTTGTGTATCTCTTTCAAACAACCTATTTTTGCAAAAACAACAACACAACACTTAACAAAGATGAGTAATACAATTACGACAACCGACTTTAATTTTCCTAATCAAAAATCGGTTTACCGAGGTAAAGTAAGAGAAGTTTATAATATAAATGATGACCTTTTAGTGATGGTGGCTACAGACAGGCTTTCGGCTTTTGATGTAGTTTTACCTAAAGGAATTCCGTATAAAGGGCAAATTCTGAATCAAATTGCTACAAAATTCATGGAGTTGACTCAGGATATTGTACCAAACTGGTTGATTGCTACTCCAGATCCAAGTGTTGCTGTAGGTCATTTATGTACACCTTTTAAGGTAGAAATGGTAATTCGTGGTTATTTATCAGGTCATGCTTCACGCGAATACGCTCTTGGAAAAAGAGAAATTTGTGGAGTTAAAATGGTAGAAGGGTTGAAAGAAAATGATAAATTTCCAGAACCAATCATAACGCCAACTACAAAAGCAGATAATGGCGAACACGATGCAGATATTTCTAGAGAAGCTATTTTATCAAAAGTAATTGTTACCGAAGAAGATTATTTAGTTTTAGAAAAATATACTAGAGCTTTGTTTCAAAGAGGAACTGAGATTGCTGCAAGTCGTGGATTAATTTTAGTAGATACTAAATACGAATTTGGGAAAACTAGAGACGGAGTTATTGTTTTAATTGACGAAATTCACACACCAGATTCTTCTCGTTATTTCTATGCTGAAGGATATCAAGAAAGACAAGATAAAGGAGAAGAACAAAAACAATTGTCAAAAGAGTTTGTTCGTCGCTGGTTAATTGAAAATGGTTTTCAAGGTTTAGAAGGGCAACAAATCCCGAATATGACTGACGAATATATTGAAACGGTTTCTGAAAGATATATCGAATTATACGAGAATATCCTTGGAGAGAAATTTGTAAAAGCAGATATCTCAAATATCAATGAAAGGATCGAGAAAAATGTTGTAGCTTATTTGGCAAATAGATAATTTCTAATAAAGAATATAAATAATAGAAAAACCGCAGTTTAAATTTGAATTGCGGTTTTTTGCTTTTTAGTGTAAGATTTATTTTTCCATTAAAAACACATTTTGCAAGTATTAAATCATTTTTAAATTTAGCCAAAAAAGCAGTAAAGCATTAGCTGTTATATGATGCCACTTTTTTATGAAATTAATCTAAACAAAGTGAAAGTGATCAGAATTATAAATATTGACAAACATCCATATTTATGGATTTTCCCATTTCGGTCATCTTTGTCAATAAGCTTTTTAGCATTTGTATCTATCATAAAATATCCACACCAATGATTATCAGGATCAGAAAGCCACCATATTGTTTAACAATTATTGCATAGATATATTGTATGATTATCTGCTTTGTATTCCCCTTGATTAATGAAAATTATTGACTTTGCTATTTTTTTATCAAATTCTGCTAGAAACACTTCAAATTCTTTTGTAGAATTAAATTTAGGATATTCTCTAATAAAACATTTTTCACACTTTTTTCTAGCTTTGTTTAGAGTTTTTGATTGGTGTTATATTACTACACAATTATTTGAAGTAAATGTAATAAAAATACAAATTTTATTAAAAGATATTGTTCACGAGTAAACCAATTTTAAGTGAAGTCTAAATTCAAAAAGGCATCATTAAATTAATAATGATGCCTTTTATCAACCTACAAGAAAACTATTATTGTTATAAAATTTAAAGGAATTAAATTAATTCCATCCTCCTCCTAATGCTTTGTACACATTCACAACGGCATTAAATTCTCTTTTCTTTGCTTCAATTAATTCTAGTTTTGAAGAAAGAGCATCTCTTTGCGTCATTAAAACTTCAAAATAATCTACTTTAGAAGATCTGAATAAATCGTTTGAAATAGATATTGAACTATTTAAAGCTTCTACTTCTTTACTTTTTAAAGCGTACAATTGTTCTAAGTTTTTAATATTCGATAGTTCATTTGACACTTCAACATAACCATTCAAAATTGTTTTTTGATAATTGTACATTGCTTGAACTTGATATGCTTTCGCCTTATTAAATTCGGCTTTTATTGCATTTCTATTAATTAAAGGAGCCGTTAATTCTCCAAGTAATGAATACGCTAAAGATTCTGGTGTTGTGAAAAGTAATGACGGTTTAAACGCTTGAAAACCTAATCCTCCTGAAATGGAAAATGATGGATAAAATTCAGCTTGAGCAGCTTTGACATCACATCTAGTAGCGAACAACTCTAATTCTGCTTGTTTTATGTCAGGACGATTGGCCAATAATTGAGATGGAATTCCTGAATTAATTTGTATTGGAATTTGACTTTCAAAAACTGTTTTATCTCTGACAATTGTTTGTGGATATCTTCCTAAAAGAAAATTAATTTTGTTCTCGTTTTCTTTAATTTGTTGTTTAATATCAAACTCTAGACTTTCAGAATTTAAAACTTCGGCTTCGTATTTTCTTACGGCTAATAAAGTTACTCTTGCCGCATCTTTTTGAACTTTTACAATTTCTAAAGCATTTTTCTGTAGCTGAATGGTTTCTTTAATCACATCCATTTGATTGTCTAATGAAAGTAATTCATAATACGAATTGGCAATTTCGGCAACCAAATTAGTTACAACAAAATTTTTGCCTTCAATAGTAGCAAGATAGCGTGTTGCTGCTGCTTTTTTAGAATTTCGCAATTTTTTCCAAATATCAACTTCCCAACTGGCACGAATGCCTAGAGAAAAATCATTTAGTGTTTCAGGAACGGTATGTCCCGGAGTGATATCAGTTGATGCATCACCCGCACCAGTGCTTGTATAACGACCTACTTTTTCAGTTCCAACAGCTAAACCACCAGAAACAGTTGGTAGAAACAAGCCTTTTTTAATTCTAACATCATTTCTTGCTATTTCAATATCTTGCAAGGTCATTTGCAAGTCAATGTTATTGGTAAGAGCAGTATCAATAAGGCTTTGGAGATTCTTATCAGAAAAAAAGCTTTTCCATTTTATAGTAGCAGAATTAATCGTGTCTTTTGAATCTGCAAAAGATACGGGTAATTCTGGTTTTTCTATACTTTCAACAGGAGCAAGCATTTTGCAACTCGTAAAAGTTGCAAAAAGAGCTATAATTCCTATTTTATAATAATTTTTTTGTACGTTCATTTTCTTAAATTTCTAAGATTAAAGATCATTCTTTTTATTCTTTTTTCTTTTTGTAATCTTGAAGATTCCTTTTAGATAATCTCTTAAACCTTCTGTCAGTGTTCCTTCTTCTTCTCCTTCAATTAGAATGTGTTTTTCTGAAATTTTTGCAAAGATGTAATACAATCCAGGGATGATAATTACACCGAAAATAGTTCCGAATAACATTCCTCCAGCAGCAGCAGCTCCAATAGTTCTGTTACCAACAGCTCCAGGACCAGAGGCAAAAACCAACGGAATTAATCCAGCAATAAAAGCAAAAGAAGTCATCAAAATAGGACGAAGACGCGCCGTAGCTCCTTCGATGGCGGCTTGCATGGCGGTGAGTCCTGCAGCGTGCCTTTGTACGGCAAACTCGACTATCAAAACCGCATTTTTACCTAAGATACCAATAAGCATGACCATGGCAATTTGAGCGTAAATGTTATTTTCTAATCCCAATACTTTCAGTAAAAAGAAAGCTCCAAATATTCCAACAGGTAACGATAAAATAATTGGCAAAGGCAACATAAAACTTTCATATTGTGCCGAAAGTACCAGATAAACAAATATTAAAGAGATCAGGAAAATATAAACAGCTTGATTTCCTTGTCTGGATTCATCGATAGAAATTCCCGCCCATTCGATTCCAAATCCTTTTGGTAAGGTTTGTTTGGCTACTTCCGCAACTACTTTTAAGGCTGTTCCACTACTATAACCTGCAGCAGGACCACCACTTATTTCAGAAGCATTGTACAGATTGTGTCTCGTAATTTCAGAAAGACCAAATACTTTTTCAACTGTCATAAAGGCGCCGTATGGTACCATTTCTCCTGCATCATTTTTGGTGTATAATTTCAAAACATCTTCTGGCATTGCTCTGTATTGTGGCAAAGCTTGAACCATTACTTTGTATTGTCGGTCGTATTTTATAAAACTGGTTTCATAATTACTTCCGATAAGTGTGGATAAATTATCCATAGCATCGGATATTGAAACTCCTTTTTGTTGTGCTTTATCATTATCTACTTTCAACATATATTGAGGGAAACTGGCACTATAAAAAGTAAACACAGAAGAAAGTTCGGGTCTTTTGCCTAATTCTTTGACAAAATCTTTAGTGACTTTTTCCATTTTTTTGAAATCACCAGTACCAATTTTATCCACTACACGAAGTTCAAATCCACCAGCAGCACCATAACCAGGAACAGCAGGAGGAGGGAAAAACTCAATAGTTGCTCCTTTGATGTTTTTAGATTTTTCTTCTAATTCATCCATTACTTGTTGAGACGTATGTTTTCTTTCGTCCCAACCTTTTAGATTTACCAATACACTTCCTGTATTAGATCCAGTACCTTCAGATAATATTTCATAACCTGACATCGTTGAAACTGATTTTACTTCGTCCATTCCAGAAGCAATTTTTTGCAATTGATCTGCAATTTCATCGGTTCTTTCTAAAGTAGATCCTGGTGGAGTTTGTATCACCGCATAGAATAAACCTTGATCTTCATTAGGTATAAATCCCGATGGTACAGTTGAACTTAAGAAATAAGTTCCCAAACAAAATACTAATAATACTAATACAGTAATCACTCTTCTGTTCACAATAAGAGTAACCAGTTTTTGGTATTTTCCTTGCAAGCCATTAAACCAGTTATTGAATTTGGCTAATAATCTATTTAAAACCGTGTCTTTTTTAGGTACTCCATGTACGTTTTTCAACATCATAGCACATAATGCAGGCGTAAATGTTAGCGCTACAATACCGGACAAAATAATTGCCGTAGCCATGGTAACCGAAAACTGTCTGTAAAAAATTCCAACAGGACCCGACATGAATGAAACTGGAATAAATACAGCTGCCATAACTAAGGTAATAGCGATAATGGCACCTCCAATATCTTTCATGGCCATTTTTGTAGCTTCCAATGCATTGACATGAAATTCTTCCATTTTTGCATGGACGGCCTCGACGACGACTATGGCATCATCGACCACAATACCAATTGCTAAAACTAATGCGAATAAAGTAATTAAGTTGACTGTAATTCCAAACAGTTGCATGAAAAAGAACGTTCCGATTAACGAAACAGGAACTGCAATAGCAGGAATTAATGTTGAACGCCAATCTCCTAAGAATACAAAAACCACTAGTGAAACTAGTAAAAATGCCTCTACTAAAGTGTGAATTACTTTTTCGATCGAAGCGTCTAGAAATTTAGAAACATCATATCCAATTTCATAATCCATTCCTTTTGGAAAGGATTCGCCTTTTATTTCTTCTAATTTCTTTTTTACATTCTTAATTACATCGCTGGCATTACTTCCGTAAGATTGTTTGATTACAATGGCTGCCGAAGGTTTTCCGTTTAATTTGGAATATAAATTGTAATACGCATTTCCAAATTCAACTTCAGCTATATCTTTTAATCTGAGTAATTCTCCGTTGGCATTAGAACGAATTACAATATTTTCATATTGTTCTTTAGTTGTATAACGTCCTGGATATTTTAAAACATATTCAAATGCTTGTGATTTTTTTCCAGAACTTTCTCCTAATCTTCCAGGAGATGCTTCAAAACTTTGATCGTCAAGCGATTTCATAACTTCTTCTGAAGATACTTTGTAAGCCAACATTCTGTCCGGTTTTAACCAAACACGCATCGAATATTCTCTGTCTCCTAGAACATCTGCAAATCCTACACCATCCACACGCTTCAACTCTGAAAGCATATTAATATCGGCATAATTGTAAAGGAAATTTACATCTAGTTTAGGATCTTTACTGTACAAATTGATGTAAAGCAGCATGTTAGATTCTTCACGTGTGATTTTTACCCCTTCTCTAACAACGATTGGAGGAAGTTTATTTACAACAGCAGCGACACGATTTTGAACATTTACTGCCGCAATATTGGGATCAGTTCCTAATTCAAATACGGCTTGAATAGAAGCTTCACCATCATTACCAGCATCCGAAGCAATGTATTTCATTCCAGGAATACCGTTTAAGGCTCTTTCTAATGGAATTACTACTGATTTGACCATCAATTCGCCATTAGCACCTGGATATTCAGCTACGATATTAACTTTTGGCGGAGAAATAGATGGGAATTGAGTAATTGGTAATTGAATTAATGCTAATCCTCCTAAAAAAACAATGATAAGGGAGATAACAATAGAAAGAACAGGTCTTTGAATAAATTTATTAAACATAATAGTTACTTTATAGGATTAAATTTATCTATTGTTTGATTAATTCTAAACTATTGAAAATCGATGTTGCAGAAACCATTTTAGGTTTGATTTTCTCATCTTCTTTTACCGTTTGAAGTCCATCTATAAGTATTTTATCATCTGGAGATAATCCTGATTCTATGATGTAAACATTAGATAATCGTTGTTTTACTTCAATATTTCGAGAGTGAACTACATTGTTTTTATCCATAACAAAAACATATATTTTGTCCTGAATTTCGAAGGTTGCTTTCTGCGGAATAAGTAGTGCATTTGTAATAGGAACAGTCAATCTTACTTTTCCAGTTTCTCCGTTTTTTAGAAGTAATTCAGGATTTGGAAATTTTGCTCTAAAGGCAATGTTTCCCGTATTGTTATCAAATTCACTTTCAATAGTTTCAATTTGACCGGGATATTTATGTTGTTCTCCATTAGATAATAGTAAAGTAGCTTTGTTATTTATGTCTTTAGTTGCACGAGATTTATAATTTAAATACTCTACTTCTGACATATTAAAATAAGCATAGACTTCTTTATTATTTGAAATTTTGGTTAATACAGTACCTTCATCTATAGAACTTCCTTTTTTGAATAAAATTCTGTCAATAGTTCCTTCAAAAGGGGCTTTAATTTTAGTGAATGACAAATGGGTCTCTGCTAATGATAAATCTGCATTAGCTTCCTCTAATTTTGCTTTAGACATCGCTAGTTCTGATTTAGAAACAATATTTTTATCAGCTAAAACTTTAGTATTTTGAAATTCAATTTGAACCATTCTATAATCGGCTTTAGCTTTCAAGTATTCAGCTTCATATAATTTAGGCATAATGCTAAACAATAATTGTCCTGCCTTTACGGTTCTACCTTCATCTACGTAGATGTTTTCTAGGTAACCTTTTTCTTGTGCTCTAAGTTCTACATTTTGTATGGACTGTATTTGAGCAATATATTCCTTTGTAAATGTGGTATCTTTTATTACTGGAGAAGTAACAGTAATTTCAGCTATTTCTGCCTCTTTTTTTACATCAGATTTGCAGCTTGTTAAATTCATTATGGCGCAGATGCCTATAAGAGTTACAATTTTATTCATTTTATCAATATTTTTAGTAGATTATTAAGGTTTGGAAACTTTAAGAAAATAATCTGTGGAAGGTATGTTTAGAATAATAAATTCTAAATCGAATCAAAAAGATAGTGGTAGAGAAACTAGTTTGGTGGATTACTGTATTGATTTTCAAATAATAAAGCTGATAATATCAATATTTGTTTCATTTGATCTTTTTTGATAGAACAAAGATGCTATCGATGGGCTTTAAGAGACCTTAAAATTGACCTTAAAAAAAACTTAAAAAAGAAATAAGGTAAATCAAAGAGAGTAAATAGTAGTAATAAGGAATAGTCCGTGAATTCGTATTGCAAATTGATTTCAAAAAAAAGACACCATTATAAATGAATAATGATGCCTTTCTAACCAAACAACTAATAATTTTTTATTCTATTGGAGCATGTTTTTTTCTGTTGAAAATCCAAAATATAATTGGGAATATCAATAAAGTCAAAATAGTGGCGGTAATCAATCCGCCAATAATTACAACAGCTAGTGGTTTTTGCGATTCAGAACCAATTCCTGTAGAAATTGCTGCTGGTAATAATCCTATTGAAGCCATAAGCGCTGTCATTACAACTGCTCTGGTTCTTGCTTTTACTCCTACGAATATCGATTCTTCCAGCGACAGTTTGGCTTTTAGATTATGATGGAATTCTGAAATTAAGATGACACCATTTTGAATACAAATCCCTAAAAGGGCGATAAAACCAACACCTGCAGAAATTCCGAAATTCATTCCGGTAACATGCAATGCTATAATTCCGCCAATAATGGCAAAAGGAACATTGGCTAAAACTAACAGCGAATCCTTGATATTTCCGAATAAGAGGAACAATAAAATAAATATCCCAATTAAACTGATAGGAACCACTTGTGCTAATCTTTCACTTGCACGCACTTGGTTTTCAAATTCTCCGGTCCATCCTATAGAATAACCAGTTGGAAGTTCGATTTTAGCTACTTTTTCTTGCGCTTCCGCAATAGTACCTCCTAAATCTCGATCTCGTACAGAAAATTTTACACCAATAAATCGCTTCGTGTTGTCTCTATAAATAAAGGCTGGACCCGTAATTTTTTTAACATCAGATATTTCTTTTAATGGAATTTTAGCACCACTTTTTGTTGGCACTTTTAGATCACGTATATCAATTTCATCTTTACGATATTCTTTAGCATAACGAATACGAACATCAAATTTCTTTGAATCTTCATATTTTTGAGTTGCTGTTTTTCCACCAAAAGCGAGTTCTAGAACAGCTTGAGCATCATTTAGCATAACTCCGTAAGCAGCCATTTTTTCACGATTTAATACTACGCTAATTTCTGGTTGACCAAGATTGCGAATTAAACCTGCATCTTTAATTCCGGGGATATTTTTGATCTCTTTCAAGACAATATTAGCAATACTATCAATTTTTACCAAATCATCTCCATAAATTTTGACTCCATTTGCTGCTTTAAAACCTGCAACGGCCTCCGAGACATTATCAGAAATCGGCTGAGAATAATTATAGGTTATTCCTTGAAATTGCTTCAACTTTTTGTCCATTTGATCGACTAATGCATCTTGGGAAATTTTTCTTTTCCATTCTTTTTTGGGTTTTAAATTCACTTGAAACTGTACGAAACCAAAACCATTTGGATCTGTTCCGTCATTACTTCTACCCGTTTGAGAAATAACGCCATCTACTTCTTCAAAGGATAATAAGACCGCTTTCAATTCATTGGTGACTTTCATCGATCCTTGTAAAGAACTACTCATTGGCATTTCTGCAGTGATCCAAAGTGAACCTTCGTTGAGTTGTGGTAAAAATTCTGTCCCTAAAAAAGTACCAGAAATAACAACAACCACTAATAAAACTATTGAAGCAGTCAATGATTTAACCTTATGTTTAAAACTCCATCTAAAACCTTTTTCTACAATTCGATCCCAAAAATCAACAAATGGATTGTGTTTTTCGCGAACATTTTTATTCAGTAGTAAATGCGACAAAACGGGAACTAAGGTTAAGGTAAAAAGTAACGCTCCAATTAAAGCAAAACCTAGTGTAAAGGCTAGGGGAGAGAACATTTTTCCTTCTACTTTCTGGAAAGAAAATATTGGGAGCAAAGCCGTTATAATAATCAATTTTGAAAAGAAAATAGATTTACCCATTTCAGTTCCTGTATTTTTTATTAAGCTGCCTTTGGCTAATTTGTTAAATTTTTCCATTCCAACATCTTTAGCTTTACGATCGAGAACTACAAATAAACCTTCGACCATCACGACGGCGCCATCAATGATAATACCAAAATCGACTGCACCAAGGCTCAATAAATTGGCACTCATTCCCATTAATTTCAGACATAAAAAGGCAAAAAGTAACGATAGTGGAATTACAATTGAAACCGTAAAAGTGGTGCGCCAATCGGCCATGAATAAAAATACGATGCAGGTAACCAGAATAATTCCTTCCAGTAAATTGTGCATTACAGTTTCGGTGGTGAAATTCATCAAATTATCACGGTCGTAAAAAGTAACCATTTTTACGTCTTTTGGAAGAATTGAGTTATTCAGTTCATCTATTTTTGCTTTTACCAAAGCCAAAACTTCCTTTGCATTCTCCCCTTTTCGCATTACTACAATTCCTTCTACCACATCATCTTTGTCGTTAAGACCCACTTGGCCTACTCGCGGTAAGGAACTTTCATAAACAGAAGCTACGTTTTTTACCAAAACAGGGTTTCCGTTTGCATCGTCAACAATTATATTTTCGATATCTGCAATAGAACTTAATAAACCAACTCCTCGAACTACATACGCTTGTCCATTTTTTTCTATTACATCACCACCAACATTTAGATTACTCCCATTTACAGCTTCAAAAACTTGCAAGGGTGTAATATTATAGCGAGCCAGTTTGACAGGATCAACACCTACTTCGTATGTTTTTTCTTGACCGCCAAAAACAGCAATATCAGCAATTCCGGGAACGGCACGCAACTGCTTGTCAATTGTCCAGTTTTGTATGGTTAATAAATCTCTAGTATCTCTATTTTTACTTTGAAGCGTATACCTGAAGATTTCGCCAGTTGGACCATATGGCGGCTGTACATCGGCATCTACACCATCCGGCAAAGAGGCATTTTTTAATAAATTATTGACTTGTTGGCGAGCGAAAACATCATCGACACCGTCGTCAAATATAATTTTGATTACCGATAAACCAAACATAGTGACACTACGAACACTGGTTTTTTTCTGTACTGGATTTAATGCAATTTCAATGGGAGAAGTCACAAAGCGCTCAATTTCTTCAGCACTTCGGCCATTCCATTGACTGATAATCGTAATTTGAGTATTAGTTACATCAGGAAATGCTTCAATAGGCATATTTTTGAAAGCGATAAAGCCTGCAACGGCCAAAACGCCTACCCAAAAGAAAGTAAATGCCTTGTTCTTAATAGAAAAAGCAATAATATTTTTGATAAATTTGTTCATGTTTTATTCGTTTAAAGCATCATAAATAAACAATTGATTGGTGGTAATTACCTTTTCGTTTTCTTCTAGTCCACTAGAAATATAGGTCGTACCGCTTACTTGTCTGTACACTTCAACTTGTCTGGTTTTAATGTTATTACGATCTTTATAGATCAAAACATAGTTTTTACTTTTGTCAAAAATGATGGCAGTACTTGGAACCGCAATCATAGATTTATCTTCTTCAAATGATAATTTAATTGTGGCGTTCATATCCGGTTTTAAGAGAAAATCCTTGTTTTGCAGTTTTATTCTAGCGTTCATGGCTTTCGTATTAGGATCAATCACGTTAAAAATTTTATCTACTTTTCCATTAAAAACTTTATCCGGATAACTCAAAGTGGTAATGGCTGCATCTTCTCCTAATTTTACTTTTTCAATATCACTTTCGTTGACATTAGCCATAGCCCAAACTTCGCTGATTTCGGCAATATCAAAAATATTTTCAGAGCGATCATTTCTCAAAAGCATGTTTTGATTAATGCTTTTTTGAATTATAAAACCGCTTATTGGTGCTGTTACTTCATATAAAGAGCCACTTTTTATATTATAAATTTTATAGGTTTGCTGAATTTTATTCAATTGTGAAGCCGCTTTATCGACTTCTCCTTTTGCTTGAAGTACTTCTCTCTCCGAATTTAATTTTCCTTCAAATAATTCTTGAGAAACCTTTAAGTTATTTTTGGCTACCAATAAATCACTTTTAGCATCTACCATTTGCTTTTCAAAATCAGCAATATCAGTACTTTTTATCACTGCTAATACTTGACCTTTTTTTACATAATCTCCAAGTTCAACATTTACTTTAACCACGTTTCCGCCAACAAGTGGATAGACATCAATTGCATTATTGTCGTCCGTAGTAATTTTTCCATAAAAACTTAATTCATTTCGTACCGCTTCTTTTGTTGCTACAGCTGTTGTGGTTGTTTTTAGCATTTTGTCGCTTAGCACAAATGTGGTTGCTGTTTCTTGCTTTTCTTCTTCTTGCTTACAACTTGTCATGGCTAATACAACTAAGCCAATTCCTATAAGTGTTTTATAATTCATTTTGTTTCTTTTATTTGGTTATGTATCTGTCGCATACTGCTGCGAGGCAAGTGTAATTTGCCTAATTTATTTTTATTTACAATTGAATGTTTGCTATTCGTTATGAGGATTTTATGAATGGTATTTTAAAATAGATCCTTATTGATGGTACTGTTAAATTCTTCTCCAGAAAGGACTAATTTTTTCTTTAACTCATTCATTTGAATCGCTGCTTGATTGTAACTTTCCATGAAATCAGTAAACTCAAGTAAGCTGATATTTCTTTTCTGAAAATTTTCTAAAATACCTTTGTACACCATTTCAAAATCAGCATTTATTTTAGGATTTAATAACTGATAGTTTTTTCGAGACTCATTCCATTTGTTCCAATTAGAAGCAATTTCAGTTTGAAGCTGTAAATCAAAGGCTTGTTTTTCTAATTTTGATTGTTCTAATAAAGCTTTAGCAACTTGTATGTTTCCTTTATTTTTGTTCCATAGTGGCAATGGTATTCCAAGTGTTACATTTTTTTGATTATGAAAGGCGCCTCCACGTTGTGCGTAAGCTAATCCTAAAGTTAAGTCCGGAATTGCAAGTGATTTTTGATATTTTATATTCAACTCATTGATTTCAATGTTTTTTTGCTGTTGCAGATAATCAGGGCGACTTTCTATGGCTATGTTTTCTAATACTTTGGCATCAAGGCTGATTTCTTTAGTATATTTTTCAAAATCAATGTCAGTCAGTGTTGGAACAACATTTTCACTTTCGTTCAGCAGTAATTTTAAGTTTGCTTGTTCCTCTATCGTACTGTTTACGACTTCAATTCTGTCATTTTTAAAATTTAAAAACAAAGATTGTAAACGCACCAAATCTTTCAAAGGCAAATTCCCTTTTTGAGTTTGTACTGAATAAGAGCTTATTAAATCTTCAATATGTGACAGCTGTCTGTCTATGGTTTCAAGATTTTTTGAATTGAAGTAAACTGTGTAGAAACTTTTACGCAATTGAAATTTTAAGGTTCGAAGCAATTCATCAAATTCCAATTCGGTTTGCTTTGCAGTAGCTTGCGCTAATTTTACTTCATTGCGTTTTTTTCCTCCTAAGTAGATGAGTTGTTCAATCCCAAAAGATTTAGCTCCTTGTGATCCATTGTAGAAATACTTTTCTTTTTCTGGATTATACGCATTCAAATCAGCCGTAAATGTGGGATTATCCCAAATACGTGCCTGAATAATGAGTGCTTTTGAAGCATCAATATTGTAATGTGAGGCTAACAATACAAGATTGTTCTCTAAAAAAATGTTTTCGCAGTCTTTAACTGTAACTATTTTTTGACCGAAAACAACTTGATTTAGAAATAAGAGTAGTACTAATCCAATTAATTTTTTCATTATATCCTTTTTTGTTGGATACAAAGATGTTCTGGCTATCTTTAAGAAGCCTTAATTTCAACCTTAAAAAGACCTTAAGTATGAAAAATCAGTAGGAATAAATTAGTATTTTCTTCAGGATTTTTATATAAAATTTTAGCATTATGAAGCGTAAGGATTCGCTGTACAATACGTAAACCAAGACCAAAACCAGTGGTTCCATTAGCGTTTTCACCACGCATAAAAGGTTGAAAAAGATTTTTTTGTTCCTTAGCAGTTAATGTTCTTCCAGTGTTTGAAACGGAGATAATTAGTTGCTCTCCATCAACTTTAATTTTTACTATCGCTTGTTGATTATCCGAATAAGTAAAAGCATTTTTTAGAATATTACTAATCGCAATTTCTAGTAACTTTTTATTTCCAGTAATTTCTAAAAGCGAATCTAAATTGTCACTTTCTTCCATTTCAAAAAGGATAACAAAATCAGGAAATATTTTGTTCAACTTCTCAATCGCAGTAAATAGAATTTCGTCTAGTCGATAAATTTCTTTGTTTTCGTATTTTTTATTCTCCAATTTGGACAGAATCAACAAAGAATTTATAAGTTCTGTTAATTGATTGACGTCACCAAGAATGGTGTTTAAGAAATTTTTAGCGTTTTGATCTGTTTCTTTGAGAGCAATATTGTTTTCTATTTGAGAGGTTATTCTAGACAAAGGAGTACGTAGTTCATGAGAAGCGTGAGCCGTAAATTCTTTTTGTTTTTGATACGAAATTTCAATTCGGTCCATCATAAAATTAAACTCGCTAGCAATCAAGTCGATTTCATTTTTTTTACTTCGAACTTCAACTCTACTATCAAGGTTGTTTGCATTTATATCTCTTATTTTTTGATGAAAAATACCCAAAGGATGCATGATTTTTTTGACAGTAAATGAAGTCAATACCCAACAAATTGCAGTAAAAACGATATAAGAAATAATCAGAATAAAACGCAAATAAAGTAATTTTCGCTTGCCGTAATCATCCGTTGCAGAGATTAACGCGTAATAATCTTCGTAATTAGTATCATAAAAGATACCATATACTTCATAATTACCTTGTTGTTTAAAAAGTGTTTTATGTGTTTTAAGATATTTTAGGTCATTAACGGACCAATTGATTTTTGCATCATCAATGCTGCTATAAATCAAGCGATAATTAGAATCAAAAATTAATGTTTTTTCATTGTAAAGTTTGTTAATGGTATTTTGATCAATCATTTTTAATAATTGCTTATCTACCTTTTTAACATTTACGAGTAGTTTTATATTCGAAAGTGCTTTTACTTCTAATCGATCTCTAAATTCCTCTTTTCTAAAATTAGCATATAATATAAATATCAATGTTGAAGCCAAGCCAAACAAGACGGTGAAGAGTAAACTTACTAAAAGTGATATTCTGTTATTTAATGTCATTCGGACTCTTTTAAATAATAACCATATCCTATTTTGGTATGAATCAATTTTACGGGATGGTCTTTATCTATTTTTTTTCTTAAAAAGTTGATGTAAACTTCAATTGTATTTTGATTGGTTTCTATATGATAATCCCACAATTTTTCTGCAATAAATTGCTTTGACAGTACATTTCCATTGGCATTGGCTAATGTTAATAGCAATTTAAACTCTTTTGGAGTCAATTTAATCTCTTCGTCTGAACGAAAAACTTTCATTTCCGTTTCAAATATATCTAAATTATGAATACTAATTTTATCTTTTGTTTGCTGTGGAATGTCTTTTCGTCTTAATAAAGCAATTACTCTGGCGTATAATTCATCAAAATGAAAAGGTTTTACTAGATAATCATCGGCTCCATTTTCGAATGAAGAAAGTTTGTCTTCGATTTCACTAAAAGCCGTTAACATTATAATGGGAGTTTTTTTATCCAATTCTCTAATCGCTTTACAGACTTCAATTCCGTTTTTTCCTGGAACATTAATGTCTAGAATGATCAAATCATAAGCATTAGCTTTGTATTTTTTTACAAGCAATAGACCATCGTAAAATGGGGTGCATTCATAAGATTTTGAAGTAAAAAATGTTGCAATTTCTTTTGATAAAGTAAAATCATCTTCGAGTAGTAGAATTTTCATAAAAAAATTAAATTTGTATTTATTCTTTCTTTAGCCCCGATAGGAGCGATATCCTTTTGTCCCGGGTTTCGGGACAAAAGATAAAGCGGATAGCGGGATTAGCTCCTTAAAATATTATTTAAAATAAGAAAAAGTCTCTTCATTTTCTAATTTCAATAGCGTTTCATAGATCAATTTTATTACATTTTCTACGTCATCGCGGTGAACCATTTCGACAGTAGTATGCATATAACGTAAAGGTAAGGAGATTAGTGCAGATGCAACGCCGCCATTGCTATAAGCAAAAGCGTCCGTATCTGTTCCCGTAACTCGAGATGAAGCTAGTCGCTGAAACGGAATTTCCTTAGCCATTGCTGTTTCTAAAATTAATTCTCTCAAATTATTTTGAACCGCCGGAGCGTAAGTAACTACTGGACCTTTACCTATTTTTGTTTCGCCTTCAATTTTCTTATCGATCATTGGCGTAGTAGAGTCGTGACAAACATCAGTAACAATTGCTACATTAGGTTTTATTGTTTTAGTAATCATTTCGGCACCACGAAGACCAACTTCTTCCTGAACAGAGTTAGTAATGTATAATCCAAAAGGTAATTTGATGTTGTTTTCATGTAGCAAACGCGCTACTTCAGCAATCATAAATCCGCCCATGCGGTTATCAATGGCACGACAAACAAATTTATTTTCATTCAAAATCATAAATTCGTCAGGATAAGTGATTACACAACCTACGTGTACACCCATTTTATCTACTTCTTCTTTAGTTTCACAACCTATGTCAATGAATAAATTGTCTACTTTGGCTACTTCTTCTTTTCCTCTGTTTCGAGTATGAATTGCTGGCCAACCAAAAACACCTTTAACAATTCCTTTTTTAGTATGAATGTTCACGCGTTTTGATGGTGCAATTTGGTGATCAGAACCTCCATTTCGAATCACATAGATTAGTCCGTCATCAGTAATGTAATTTACATACCATGAAATTTCGTCGGCATGTCCTTCAATCACTACCTTATAAGGTGCATCTGGATTAATGACTCCAACTGCAGTTCCGTAAGTATCTGTTATAAATGTATCTACATAAGGTTTTAAATAATTCATCCATATTTTTTGACCTTCAGCTTCAAATCCTGTTGGAGATGCGTTATTTAAATATTGTTCTAAAAATGTGATAGAGGATTCCTTTAATATCGATTTTGTGCTCATAAAATAATTTTTTGCTAAATTAAGATTTTGGTATTACAGTTGTGTATTAAATGTATAATTTTGGTAATTAAAATTTATTATATGAAGGTAGTTAAATTCTTTATTTTATTTCTTTTCGGTGCTGTTGCTGTAAATGCTCAAATTATTGCTCAGGATACTACAAAAATGGGGTATGAGTTACGAGAGGATGACGCTATACTTAACGATACCATTCAGCTACCTGAAATATTAATATACAAGGATAAAATGAGTTCTGATGCAAGAAAGCAATTTTTGATCCTTCAAAACCGAGTATACGTAACCTATCCTTATGCAAAATTAGCCTCAGAGCGTTTGACGAATTTGAATAAAGGAATGGCTAATCTTAAAACAAGTAAGGAGAAAAAAAGATATTTTAGTATAGTAGAGCATTATCTAAACGACGAATTTGAAGCCAAACTCAAAAAACTATCCAGAGGACAAGGACGAATTCTAGTCAAATTAATACATCGTCAGACTGGTAGCACCACTTTTGAATTAGTTAAGAATCTTAAAAGTGGCTGGAAAGCCTTTTGGTCTAATACAGCTGCAAGTATGTTTGATATCAACTTAAAATCAAAGTACGCACCTTATGAGGTAAACGAAGATTATTTAATAGAAACCATATTAGTAGGAGCTTTTGAATCTGGTAGGTTACAAAATCAAAAAACGGCAACACCTATTGATATTGGAAATCTCAATGAATCATGGTTGACTAAAGCAGCTAAAGCAAATTAAAATTTTCCTTTTGGCGTTTCCCATTCTAAAAAAGAGGCTATATCCGAGTTCGGTTATAGCCTCTTTTTAGAATGGGTCGGGCTATTCGCTTCAAGTCCTCGTCAAGTTCCGTTATACTTCACTTGACTGTGGGCTTTACACTGCCATCCCTAACGCGGGTTTGTTTTTCTAAGGCTGTTATAAGAGATTAGACTTAATAAACAAATTTACTATTCTAGACCACAGAATCTGTTCAATAGGATTCCTACACCTATATATAGGTAAGAAAAAAAACAACTACTTATATATAGGTGTAAAAAACAGCGGTTTTATAAATGGTAGTATTGCTTTACCTATATATAATACAACAATAGCAATCCTTAAGTGTTTTTAGATTTCAAAGAGAATTGCATAACTCGATATTATATTGACATTTGATTGTGCTAAAAAAGAAACTCCTACCTATATATAGGTGTAAAAAACAGTGTTAATGTAAATTCTAGTATCGTTGTACCTA
>NZ_JACFTC010000048.1:0-264 GCF_014281985.1 Flavobacterium sp. GP15 | reverse complement strand
TTATATTGACATTTGATTGTGCTAAAGAAGAAACTCCTACCTATATATAGGTATCAAAACAGTGTTAATGTAAATTCTAGTATCGTTGTAGCTATATATAAGGTAAGAATAGCAATAATTAAAGAAGATAGAAGCGTTTAAAATGATTTACCTATTATATAATAGGTAGCTTTAAGTAAGATTACAAAGAGCAAATGTTATGTACAAAGCCAATAAAAGAGGATAAAATCCTTTTTTAGATTGCATTTAGAAGAGTGGAGTAGA
>NZ_JACFTC010000047.1:0-291 GCF_014281985.1 Flavobacterium sp. GP15 | reverse complement strand
ATGGAATAATGAGTTTAGAAAAAGATAAAATGATTAAGTCACTTAATGAAATTTTTATTCCTGAATTACGAAATAGAAATTTTAAAGGTAGTTTTCCGCATTTTAGAAAAACTGAAAACGGAAAGACAAATTTGTTGACGTTTCAATTTGATAGAAATAGTGGTGGATTCATAATTGAATTAGCTAATTGGAAAGAAACGGAATTTAAAACGCATTGGGGAAAATTGATTCCGTTGAATAAATTGACCGCTCACGATTTGTTTGAGAGAAAAAGAATATATCCGAATTCTA
>NZ_JACFTC010000046.1:0-292 GCF_014281985.1 Flavobacterium sp. GP15 | reverse complement strand
TAATTATACTGGTTTTACTTCTAATTTAATAGAACGATTTAAATCTCATAATTTTCTTGGAACAAAAGGTCATACCTTAAAATTCAGACCTTGGAAAGTTATTCATGTGGAATTTTTCCCTTCCAAAGCCGAAGCAATGAAAAGAGAAAAGTATTTAAAAACTGGAATTGGAAGAGAATTTATTAAAAATTTAATCCACAACTTATAACCTAATTAACTCCCATTATTGAGATTGAGCAAAGATTCTAATAAACTTTATTTCTCAAAGCTAATTATATCAAGCTACTACAAA
>NZ_JACFTC010000045.1:0-321 GCF_014281985.1 Flavobacterium sp. GP15 | reverse complement strand
TGGAAAGCAGAAACTTGATAAAATTGGCTGAATATTGAAATGGAAATTAGAAACTTGAATAGTAAAATTTTCGCGATTTTTTTTTGATTTTTAAGTTCAAAATAGATGTTTAAAACTGCATAAAATAATTAAATTTGGAAAAGCCAATTGAAATAAATTGGAATAGACAAACATAGAACATATACTGCCGAACGCATAACAGCCGTTTGGCGAGATTGCGAATTTAGTGGTTAATTCATATTTTTCTTTCGCAAGATATTCTATCTTAGCCGAAAGAACTCGGTTACGAAGTTCGCAACCTTGCCAAGCGCCAAGACGTTA
>NZ_JACFTC010000044.1:0-326 GCF_014281985.1 Flavobacterium sp. GP15 | reverse complement strand
GAGATTTGGGTATTTGGCTTAATTTAAATACGGTTTTGTATTTGGAAAATTTGTGCATATCCGAAAAAACTCGCATCTTTATTCCCAAACCTCGTGTAGCGCCAAAACGTTATGCGTCAGCAGGTTGGAGCACACAGAAAAAGAAGAAATTAAAGCTTGAAAACTGAAATGCAAAACTTTAAAAGCGAATTTTTTATCGATTTATTTGGCTTTTAAAACTTGAAAATGAAACTTGATCAACTTTGTGGAAAGCAGAAACCTGAAAATTGAATTTGATTAAGTTTATAGAATGTGGAAACTTGAATATTGGAATCTGATTAAGTTTG
>NZ_JACFTC010000043.1:0-392 GCF_014281985.1 Flavobacterium sp. GP15 | reverse complement strand
TATAGGGTCATTTGGGTATAATATCTTGATTTGTCCAGCCATTAATTCAGGGCTAGTCCCTTTTAATAAACTTCTATAAATGAATATTTTAAGTCTGGGATGTGAGTTTATTTTATCTTGAGTTCTTTTGATTTTATTGTTTTCTAAAGCATACCAATGTGCTAAATCAGCCTTGTAGATGTCGGCTGGCTTTAATAACCAAAGTTTTAATTCTTTGGTAATGGTGGATCTGTTTCGATTTACTTGCTTTGCAATGTAGCTTTTGGACTTATTTTCCTTGAGTAAAGTCTCAATTATAATACGTTCTTCGAAGGATAATCTTTTATATTTTTTTTTCATAATTCAACAAAGATAAAATTTATCATTTGTTGCGTTAGGTTCTTGAATTCTCC
>NZ_JACFTC010000042.1:0-454 GCF_014281985.1 Flavobacterium sp. GP15 | reverse complement strand
CTTTCGGTTTTGAAATTTCTGCCAACGTTTCGCAGCTACACGAGGCACAAGGCTACGGAAATGAGTATTTTCCACTAAGCGTAAACGTGTTGCGAAACGTTAATTCCACAAAAACCTTGTGTCTTGTGTAACTGCTGTTATGCGTTCGGCTTTTTACCACAATTATTAATTATAAAAACAAATTAAAATGATAGACAACTGGATTGAATCTCAAGAAAAAAAAATAAAAACAGAAACTAAAAAAGTTCCATACACTGCAAAAGAATTGTCAGAAGTTATTGATTTTATAAAAACAAAAAAGACAATATCAATGAAAGATTTAGAAGAAAAATTTAACAAAGAATATATTTGGGTGGCTTCTATTTTGGAGACTTTAGAGCAATTATATATGATTGATATATTTTCAGGAGAAAGACAAAGAGATGTTTTTATTTACTCCAACCAAGCTGACGCA
>NZ_JACFTC010000041.1:0-516 GCF_014281985.1 Flavobacterium sp. GP15 | reverse complement strand
AGCGGGCATTACCGCTAACGTCTTGGCGCTTGGCGAGGTTGGGGAGTAAAGATGCGAGATTTTTCCATTAAACACAAATTTTCCAAGTACAAAATCATATTCAAATTAAGCCTAAAACCCCAATCTCGCCAAACGGCTGTTACTGGCTGGCTTTTTGCAATATATCCAAGTTAGTTCCAAAGTTAGTTCCAAAGTCAGTTTGAAATTTTGCTATAAAAATCTATTCACAAATTCTGTTACGAATATCTATTTCAAAGTTCTGATACAAATATCTGTTTTGAAGTTCTGCCATAAAAATCTATTCACAAGTTATGTTACGAAAATCTATTTCAAAGTTCTGCTACAAATATCTATTTCGAAGTTCTGCCACAAAAATCTATTTCAAAGTTCTGTTATAAAAATATCACTTAATTTAATTGCACTGCTCCGCAATTGAAAGTCCCATTTTAACTTTTATTTTATATATAAACTGTTAATTTTCAGTACGTTTCGTTTATTCCGTTTTAAGCTTGCCAG
>NZ_JACFTC010000040.1:0-525 GCF_014281985.1 Flavobacterium sp. GP15 | reverse complement strand
GCGAGATTGCGAATTTAGTGGTTAATTCATATTTTTCTTTCGCAAGATATTCTATCTTAGCCGAAAGAACTCGGTTACGAATTTCGCAACCACGCCAAGCGCCAAGACGTTAGTGGCAATTTGTGCCGAAATGGGAGAATTCAAGAACCTAACGCAACAAATGATAAATTTTATCTTTGTTGAATTATGAAAAAAAAATATAAAAGATTATCCTTCGAAGAACGTATTATAATTGAGACTTTACTCAAGGAAAATAAGACCAAAAGCTACATTGCAAAGCAAGTAAATCGAAACAGATCCACCATTACCAAAGAATTAAAACTTTGGTTATTAAAGCCAACCGACATCTACAAGGCTGATTTAGCACATTGGTATGCTTTAGAAAACAATAAAATCAAAAGAACTCAAGATAAAATAAACTCACATCCAAGACTTAAAATATTCATTTATAGAAGTTTATTAAAGGGGACTAGCCCTGAATTAATGGCTGGACAAATCAAGGTATTATACCCAAATGACCCTATT
>NZ_JACFTC010000039.1:0-566 GCF_014281985.1 Flavobacterium sp. GP15 | reverse complement strand
TAACGTATTGGCGCTTGCCGTGGTTGCGGACTTTCTAGCAGAGTATTTTCTACCGTAACGAAGATATGAATAAAAACGTTAATTCCACTAAACCCGCAATCATGGCAAACGGCTGTTATGTGACGGCTATTTACGTGTTTATTTCCGGTTAATTTTCCGCTTCTAACTTTCAAGTTTCTGCTTGTCGATTCCAATTTTCACGCTTCTACTTTTTAATTTTCTAAATTTCCATTCCAACTTTGAAGTTTCTGCTTGTCGATTCCAACTTTCACGCTTCTGCTTTTCAAGTTTCCACATTTCCATTCCAATTTTCAAGTTTCTACTTTTCAAGTTTCCACATTTCCATTCCAACTTTCACGCTTCTGCTTTTCAAGTTTCCACATTTCCATTCCAATTTTCACGTTTCTACTTTTCAAGTTTCCACATTTCCAATCCAAATTTTTAAGTTTCTGCTTTTCGAGTTTCAACAATTCTATTACAATTAAATCTCAAATCAAAATCGTTAATCATCAATCTAAAATCCTTTAAATGTTGTGATTACGTCTCGTTTTTTCATAGCTGTCACA